>NZ_SUTJ01000012.1 GCF_015062915.1 Methanobrevibacter thaueri
ATTCCTTGTGCGTTCATTGCGTCAACTACTTTCTTGAATCCTGCGATGTTAGCTCCTGCAACATAGTTTTTGTCCATGTCATATTCAGCAGCAGCTGCGGAAACGTTAGCGAAGATGGTTTCCATAATGTTTTGGAGTTTACCGTCAACTTCTTCGAAAGACCAGGATAATCTTTCGGAGTTTTGTGACATTTCAAGTGCGGAAGTTGCTACTCCACCAGCGTTGGATGCTTTACCTGGTGCGAATAATACTCCGTTTTCTTGTAAGTATTCGGTTGCTTCAATGGAAGTTGGCATGTTTGCTCCTTCTGCAACAGCGGTTACTCCATTTGCAACTAATGCTTTAGCATCGTCTAATAACAATTCGTTTTGGGTTGCACATGGTAATGCGATGTCACATTTTACGGTCCATACGCCTTTACCTTCATGGTATTCAGCGGATGGTCTTGCTTCAGCATAAGCGGTTAATCTTTCACGTTTTACTTCTTTTACTTCTTTGAGTAATGCTACATCAATTCCTTCTGGGTCGTAGATCCATCCAGTGGAATCGGAACAGGTTACAGGGTTACCGCCTAATTGTTGTGCTTTTTCGATAGCGTAAATAGCTACGTTACCTGCACCGGATACTGCGATAGTTTTTCCTGCAATATCAATATCATTAGCTTTTAACATTGCGTTGGTGAAGTATAATAAACCATATCCTGTTGCTTCAGTTCTTGCAAGAGATCCTCCGAAGCTTAATCCTTTACCGGTTAATACTCCTTCGTATAATCCTCTGATTCTTTTGTATTGTCCGAATAAGAAACCGATTTCTCGGCCACCTACACCTATGTCTCCTGCTGGAACATCTGTGTCTGCACCAATGTATTTGCATAATTCGGTCATGAAGCTTTGACAGAATGCCATGATTTCTCTGTCTGATTTTCCTTTAGGGTCGAAGTCTGATCCACCTTTACCTCCACCGATTGGAAGGCCGGTTAAGGAGTTTTTGAAGATTTGTTCGAAACCTAAGAATTTGATAATTCCAACGTTTACTGAAGGGTGGAAACGTAATCCGCCTTTGTAAGGTCCGATTGCTGAGTTGAACTGTACTCTGTAACCGGTGTTCACTTGTACTTGACCGTTGTCATCTACCCATGGAACACGGAATTTTAATTGTCTTTCTGGGTTTACTAATCTTTCAAGAAGAGCGTTTTTCCTGTATTCTTCTTCGTTTTCTTCAATTACTACCCTTAAGGATTCTAAAACTTCACGTACAGCTTGGTGAAATTCAGGTTCTGAAGGGTTTTGTTCTATTATAGTTTCAATTACTTCATCTACGTATGACAAAATTATTCCTCCAAATCGAAATTTGAATTAATTTTCAAGTATATCATTAAACTCTTAACAATATAATTAATTATTTGCATCTTCTCATATTTAAATATTATTCAATTTTTAATAAAAATTCATTAATATTATTCATAAAAATTAAGATAAATATTATACAAAGTATAAAATAATTAAAAAATATTATTTATTTTTTAAACCTTTTTTAATATTTTTTCTACAATTAACAATAAAAATTATCAATTCATAAACAATGTCGGAAAATGACTTCCACCGAAAACTTTCCGAAGGTGAGAAAGTTCAAATGTTCCAATATTGAGGTAAAAAAAGTAACTTAAACCGAACAAAACATAGATTTCCAAAAAAATATTAAACAAATTAATATACTATTTTAAAAAGCATATCTTTTTATATACCATAATTTACATATTAATAATAAAAATAGAGTATAAATTAAATTTTAATAAACAAAATGGTAAAATTATGATTAGCAAAAGCCAATATGAAAACCTGAAGGAAAACTATCTGACAAAAAACAGAACAATGCACTCATTATATGTTGAGATAAACAGAGAATGTGAGATTCCAAAACAGATATTCTTCAAGTTAATCAATCAAATCCGCAAAGAAGAAGGATTGAACGAGTTTTACACTAAAAAAGAAAAAAGAAAAAGTAATGTTATAACACACCTGGACAAGTCTCCGAAGTGCTATAACTAGTATTCCACATAGTACCTGAGGATAGCAGCAATTCCACCGAATGCCCTGAAAATCTGCATTCCCTCTTCAGTTTCTGTGGATATAAATTCAACATCAGTATTCATTTCCTCTGCCCTTTCGACAAATTCATCAGCTAAGTCGATGGAAGATTCCTCTTTTAAGGTTTCACCACAATTAGGGCATTTTTCATGAAGATTGTCCGCTTCAGCCTGTGTCTTTACGGTAATGTCTTTTTCCTGACCGCAGCTTGGACAAACCATTTTCTTACGCATGCTGGTTAAATCCTCAGATAAAAGCAAGGTATCAACCGCACCCATAATCAAATTATTTCTAACCTGGTTTTCACCATATGAGCATAAACCCTTATCCTTTCTCAATTCCTGGATGAATTTCTGAACAAGCTTTTTCTCATGCATCACATCAAGGTTTTCCAAGTCATCAGCAGCCCTTGTGATTACTTCACGAATACCTTCCTCACCGGTGTATGAAGTGTCGACAATGGATATGACCTTGTTTTTAAGTTCGTATTGAAGGTAATCCCCATCATAGAAATCCTTCTTGGTGAAACCCGGTCCACCAATGATGATTCCTTTCAAGTCATCCTTCAATGGAAGGTATGCCTCATTCATGTGTTCACCGATACGTTTAAGGAACTGGTGAGCGAGATCTTCAATAACACGGTCAAACCTTCTCTGGGACTGACCCCCTGCTTTATGCTTTCCTGGAACTCCACTGGTCAAGTGTCCTAGAATGGTTTCCTTCTTACCTTTCAATGTACCGTAGGTAGCCTCGTTTCTGTCGATGACCGCTACGCCGTAAACGTCGTGCTCTTCAATCATGTACTCGAGAGGTTCGACGAAGAACTCATTGTTACATTTATACCAGTAGGTTTGAACAGGTTCAGGTGGTTCCAAGATGTATTTTTCCATTTTCTCTGTACCTGGACCGCCTTTAGGAATCATTCCCACAAACAATACAAGACCGTTTTCAGGTGGTTGCCTGTATAGTTTTATGCTTTCCAATATAACTGCGATTGCAGACTGTACGTTTTTCCTTGTTTGTTTACTCTTAATGTTAGCACTCTGACCCATTTCATCTCTCATGTGCTTACCAACATCACTCAATTGCTTGGTTGGTGGAATGTAAACGGAAACAAGCTCGGTACCTCTGCCTCTTTTATTTGATAATTCTTTTAAAGTTTTTTTAAATTCATATAATTCTTTTGATGATACGCTAGCCATGTTATCCCAATAATAATTAAATTAATATAATAGATATAATTATATAATTACAAATATAAATAAGTAATGAAAAAATAGGAAAAATCGGCATAATTTAATGTGAGTTTTATGAAATGGAAAATTGGTAATGTCAAGATTGACAATCAGGTGGTTTTAGCACCAATGGCAGGAATCACCGATTCGGCATTTAGAAGAATCGTCAAGGACATGGGATGCGGACTCCTGTCCACCGAGATGGTGTCCGACAAGGCATTGATGTATAATAACTGGAAGACCCAGGAAATGCTTTACATGACCGAAGCCGAAAGGCCAATTTCCCAGCAGATATTCGGATCCGGTGCCGATTCATTCAGGATAGCTGCAAAGTACATTGAAGAGAACATGAAGCCCGACATCATTGACATTAACATGGGATGTCCAGTCACAAAGGTTGCAGTAAAGGCAAAGGCTGGAAGCGCACTTCTAAAGCATCCGGATAAGGTCCGAGACATCACCAGCGCTGTTGTTGATACTGTTGACGTTCCAGTTACCGTTAAAATTAGAAGCGGTTGGAGCAATAAATGCGTTAATGCAGTTGAAATAGCTAAGATTGTTGAGGATTGCGGAGCCTCAGCGATTGCAGTTCATCCCCGCACACGGGAAGAGCGTTATGGTGTTAAGGCGAAATGGTCCATTATCAAAGAGGTTAAGGATGCGGTTTCAATACCTGTCATAGGCAATGGTGACATTTTCACATGCTATGATGCAAAAAGGATGCTTGATGAAACAGGTTGTGATGCGATAATGATTGGTCGTGGAGTTATAGGAAATCCATGGATCATAAAGCATTGCGTTGAATATTTGGATTGTGGAATCGAGCCTGAAAGAGTGACCATGGAGGAACGTCTTGAAATGATTAAAAAACATGCAGAGCTTCTAAGCGAAATCAAACCAGAAAAAGTGGCAATGCATAAGATGAGAACCCATGCAGCGTATTACCTGAAAGGACGTTACAGAAGCGCAGAAATCAAGCCACGCCTATTCAAGATGAACACAAAAAAGGAATTGTTTGACCTGCTTGACGAATATGTTGAGCTAATCAAGTAATTTTTCAGCACCGAATTTTTCAAATAGCTCCAAATCCCCATCAGCAATTGTATTTATCTCAAGCAAATCCATACCGGTAATTTCAATCACTTCACGGGCCAGGTGAACATAAGTGTCGGGATAGTCATTATATCCGAAAATGTGCCAGATTACATCACCTTCAAAAACCATTTCCAGATACCAGTCATACCCTTCTAAGTCATCAGGATCACGGGCATTTGACTTTTTGTGATAGTCATCGAAAATCCACATGTATACATGGTATTTTTTAAGCAGATTCAAAATCAGTTGCCTGTCCGAATCGATTAATTCTTTTTCAATATAACCGTTAATCTCGTTTTCATCAAAATTTATTATCAAACGAGGGTTTGGCAGTTCATATGGGTATGTCCGGTAATGGCCGAATTCAATGGACTTTACATTTAAACTATTTCCTGCATAAACACCATCCTCACGGACATCATAATATAGTGGTGTAGCCAAATGCTTTTGATAATTCAAGTGCAATACGTCGAACTTGAATATTTCACTTAAAAGCTCACCGAACCGAATCCAGTTTGGAGGGTAATTGTTCTTGAAACTGTACTCCTCATAGTTGTCGGTTGAGTAGATTATCACATTACAGGAGTATACAAGCTCGATTTTTTCAAAATAGGAGAATTCCTCAGATTCAAAGTCCTTAAACAATTCCAGTTCGGTGAAATCATGAAGGAACCTGTCAATTTGAGAATCACTCATCCGGTGAATCTCACTGGTCATCTTGCGTCTCAAGTCAACCAGTATGTCAACCCAGGTATCGTCACAAAGGGGACTTTCCTTGACGAACTTGTCACCACTTCCACGCTCGGAAATCTTATAATAAGCGTTTTTGTTAACCAAATCTATTGTGAAGCATTCGTAGTGACGATTGAGCCTTTTGAAATTGAACCTCTGAGTAATCTCTATCTTTTCAATCATTATATTAACATTTGTCAGATTGGATAATATAATTATCGAATGCAAGACAAACATTTATAATGATTATATTCTAAATTAATTAACAAAGTGATACTATGATTAGAAGATGTCCTCAATGCGGTACAACAACAGATGATATGTACGGATTTTGCATAAAATGCGGACATGAGTTTCCAAAAATTGAAGCTGAAGGAAATATCTGCCCATTATGTCAATATCCAAACCCTGACGAAGCAGATTACTGTGTTAAATGTGGAACTCCTTTAATATTTAAAAAACAGTTTGAAGGAGACCCAAACAGTGCAATGAATCCAATCGTGATTAAAAAGGAAGTTATTAGAGATGCCCAACAGTACAAGGCAAACAAAACCAGCAAATGGCTGATTATATTCGGTTACGTATTCTCAATCCTTGGAGGTATCCTTGGTTTGATCATTGCAATCTATCTGTCAACCCGTAAGGACCCTAATGCAAGAAAACACGGACACATCCAATTGGCAATATTCGCATTCTACATAGTGCTGATAGCAATAATGTTTGCAACCGGAAACATGCCTGCGGATGCGATTTCACAGTATCAGCAGATGCTAGCGGGAAACTTTACCTCTATTTAGAGGAATGTACATTACCACTGCACCATCCCCATCCTCATAGTATCCCGGAACCACCCTATCTATTTTAAAGTTGAAGGTCTTGTAAAACTCAATGGCACCGGCGTTGTTCTCATTGACCTCCAGGTATATTGCACTGATGTCAAGAAGTGACAGTATGGAGATTGCCTTGACCAAAAGCTGTGTTCCGGCACCCAAACGGCGATAGTTCCTATCAACGGCGATGGAGATTATGTGGCCCTGATTTTCATACTTAATCCAGAAGATGACATAACCTATCACATAGCCATTCTCTTCAGCCACCAGAAAACCTACACCCATCTCATATAACTGCTGAAACATGTCGATTCCGTAGGATTGGTTGAAAGACATGTTCTCTATTTCAAAAACTCTTCTAAGGTCATTTGGTGTGAATTTTCTGACAATCATGCTAAACTAAAATTTAAAGAACAAAGTATTTAATACTAACTAATTATGTAAAAAAATAGAATACAATATTTTAATACTTTGGATTACGAATATTAATTAAGGGATAAAAATGTGGGATGACTTTGCAGAATATATTTTAAAAGAAGTTGGCGACGACAATGTCAGGATAGCGGAAGTCGCTATCGGAAAATATGACAAGATTGCCGAAATCCTTTCATCCAAGGACAACATAACACTCATCAAAACCGATATCATACCAAAAGACGCCACAGTAATCAAGGACGACATAACAAATCCCAATATGGAACTCTATGAGGATGTTGACATAATATACTCAATCAGGCCTCCAAGTGAACTCCAACCATATCTGGTTAATCTGGCAATGGAGACAGGCTCACAGCTGATCATTAAGCCACTGACAAATGAGGATTTGAATACCGGCAGAGTCAATATGAAACTGAAAAATTACAAGAAAGCTAGTTTTTACACTTTAAGGTGATGCAATGCAAGAATTACACGGTTTGACAACACAGGAAGCCAAAAAAAGGCAAGCTGAATACGGTTTGAATAAGCTTGATGAGAAAAAGCCAACACCCCTAATCGTACTGTTCCTATCACAATTCATTGACATACTAATCGGACTTCTGCTCGTAGCCGCAATCGCAGCCTATGCAATTGGAGACATCATCGATGCAGGAGTTATTGTTCTTGCGGTTTTGCTGAACGTGATAATGGGATTCATCCAGGAATACCGCTCCCAGAAGGCGATGGAAAGCCTTAAGGATTTGATTGTTAAAACCGCCATTGTCAAAAGGGACGGTGAGATTCAGGAAATCAATTCAGAGGATTTGACCGTTGGAGACGTGGTCATTCTTGAGGAAGGAGGAAAAGTGCCTGCAGACCTGAAGCTGATTGAAGTGAATGACTTGAGCCTTGACGAATCCTCCCTGACAGGAGAATCAGAGGCGATTCATAAGAATGTTGATGATGATGTCTTTATGGAATCCAATATCCTTTCAGGAAATGGAATTGGAATTGTCGATAAAATAGGAATGAACACGCATATCGGAAAGATTGCCCAAATCGTTCAGGAAGACGATGAGGACACTCCCCTTAAGACAAAAGTGGGAAATCTTGGAAAAACATTGTCCGCCATTGCCATAGTCGTGTGTATCGCCATCTTCATTTTGGAACTGTTCAAGGGAATTCCCCTTGTTGAAACATTCATGACAGCAGTTTCACTTGCCGTTGCAGCAATCCCAGAAGGGTTGCCTGCCGTTTTGACACTGACACTGGCACTTGGAATGTCACAGATGGCAAAGTCCGATGCGATTGTGCGCAAGCTGCTGTCCGTTGAAACACTCGGATCATGCACAATCATCTGCAGTGACAAGACAGGTACACTGACCGAAAACAGGATGACAGTTGTGGACAGTTTCTTCACAAATGAAGAGGAAACTTTAAAGATTGGAAAATTATGCAATAATGCAATCATACGCAATGACGAGGTTATTGGAAATCAAACAGACGGTGCAATCCTAAAATACTGTGGAAATGTGAAAATCGAGCTTGAAAGAATTGATGAAATTCCACTTGACAGCAATCGTAAAATGATGACTACTATACATAGCCTAAACGATGAAGAAAATATCATCTTTACAAAAGGTGCTCCTGAAATAATTCTAACCAAATGCAAATATATAGATAACAATGGAAGTATCGAAATTATTGACGATTCCTTCAAGGAAAACATAACAAAAAAAATTGACGAAATGAGTGACAAAGCTTTGAGGGTAATCGGATTCGCATACAAAATTGATGACGGCACATCACCTGAAGAGAACCTGACATTCACAGGACTGCTCGGATTGATAGATCCCCCTAAAAAGGATGCCAAGCAGGCTGTCAGCGATTGTAAGAAAGCGAGAATCAAAGTCAAAATGATAACTGGAGACTATAAAAAAACCGCCTGTGCAATTGCAAGGGAACTTGGAATCCTTACAACCGGAAAGGTCATAACAGGTGACGAACTGGAAAGCATGACCCTTGAGGAGTATTATGAAATTGCAGATGACATCCAGGTTTATGCAAGGGTTAAGCCTACACAGAAAATGAGAATCGTTGAAGCCCTTAAGAATTCCGGAAACATCGTTGCAATGACAGGAGATGGTGTCAATGATACGCCAGCCCTTAAAAAGGCTTCAATTGGAGTGGCCATGGGTGACGGTACCGATGTGGCAAAGGAATCAGCAGACATGGTATTGCAGAACAATGATTTTGCAACCATCGTCAAGGCAATCAAAGAAGGCCGTAAGATCTATGACAATATCAAAAGGTTCGTCAAGTTCCAGGTATCAACAAATGTCGGAGCAATACTGACAATAGTTGGAACCTCCCTATTGTCCCTGCCTCTTCCGTTCAATCCAGTTCAACTATTATGGCTGAACATAGTTATGGACGGTCCGCCTGCACAGACCCTGGGTGTTGAGGGAGCTGAAAGGGATTTGATGGAACGCCCACCGGAAACAGGAGACATACTAACAAGAAAAACATTGACTGAGATTTTAATTTCAGGAATTGTAATGGCAATCGGAACAATAGCAGTGTTTGCATATGAACTGGCAAATAATGCTTCAGAGCAAAAGGCAATGACTGTTGCGTTCACATTGTTTGTAATGTATCAGCTGTTCAATGCATACAACAGGAAAGCAGATTCAGAATCATCAAGCAAGTACCTTTACCTTGCAATTGTCCTTTCATTCGTGCTTCAGCTGTTAATCATATATATTCCACAGTTGCAACTCATATTCAGAACAACCTCAATCAATATGATTGAATGGGCGATGATTATAATTGTCGCATTGACAATAATCGTTGCAGATAAACTAATGACTAAAGTGATAAAATGAAGATATTTCTTCTTGGCGGAACCAAGGATTCCACAAATATAATAACTCACATTAAAGAGAATTACGATTCATATATCTTGACAACCACCACCACCGAATACGGTGCAAGATTGGCTGATGAAAGCGGAAGTGACGATACAATAGCACGCCCGCTTTTAAAGGATGAAATAAAAGAAATAATAGTTAATGAAAATTTCGATGTGCTTATTGATGCAACCCATCCATTTGCAGAACACATTACACAAACCAGTGCAAGCATTGCCAATGAATTGGAATTGCCATATATCCGCTTTGAAAGACCAACCACTGACCTGAGCAACATTGACACTTCTCACATACGTTATGTAGATTCATTTGAAGAAGCGGGAAAGTTAATTGAAAGAACTTTTCATGAAGGAAATGTCCTTCACTTTGCAGGAGCAAACACAATGGGTGAAATCCTGAAATATGTTTCAGTTGACAGGTTCTACCCAAGGATTCTGAAAGTGGAAAGCTCAATTGAAAAGTGCAATTCACTTGGAGTTGATCCAGACCACATCATCCCAATGAAAGGGGCTGCAAGCCTTGAGGAAAACCTTGAGCTTATTGAAAAGTATGATGCAAGCGTTATGATAACCAAGGAAAGCGGTGAGATAGGCGGAGTCATAGAAAAGATACAGGCAGCAAACGAAAAGGATGTTGCTGTGGTAATGATTCAAAGGCCAAAAATAAATGAATTGGATAAAAACGATATAGTGTCCAATCTTGATGAATTGGATATCAAATTAAACAACTTTTTTTAATAAATATTAAAATAAAACGCCGAGACTGGGATTTGAACCCAGGCGAGGATGACCTCACAGGATTTCAAGTCCTGCGCCTTACCAGACTAGACTATCTCGGCATATGAAAATAAACAGTACCGATTCAAAGATCTAAATATAAATTATATGAAAATGATGAGTATCTAATATTATGAATTAGATATCGAATTAAAAAGATTTTTAAAAATAGATTTAACGCCGAGACTGGGATTTGAACCCAGGCGAGGATGACCTCACAGGATTTCAAGTCCTGCGCCTTACCAGACTAGACTATCTCGGCATATGAAAAGGAATATTTAGAAGGATTCTAAATATTTATCCTTTAAGTTCAATTTCAATACTTACGTTATCAGGAACGTTGACTTTCATTACTTGTCTCATAGCACGTTCATCAGCTCCAATACCGATTAAACGTTTATGAATCCTGAGTTCCCATTTTTCCCAAGAAGCTTTACCTTCTCCATCTGGAGATTTTCTTGTTGGTACTACTAATTTTTTAGTAGGTAATGGAATAGGACCAGATAAGTCAACACCAGTTCTTTCAGCAATTTTTTTAAGTTGATCGCAAACGTATGCTAATTTTTCTGGGTCGGTTCCAGTAAGTTTAATTCTTGCTTGATTCATTTATTATCCTCCAAAAAAAACAAAAATAAAAGAAAGTAATAAATTACTTTCCAATTAATTGTTTAGAAACTTATTCTGCTGAGGTAACTTTAAGACATAAACCTGCAGCAACAGTTTGACCCATATCTCTGATAGCGAATCTTCCCATAGGAGGTATTTTTTGAGCTTCTTCCATAACCATTGGTTTAGTAGGTTTGATTTGGACGATAGCTGCATCACCAGTCTTGAGGAAGTCAGGAGTTCCTTCTTGAGGTTGACCAGTAGCAGGGTCAAGTTTGGAAGTTAATTCTAAGAAAGTACATGCAGTTTGGGAAGTGTGACAGTGGAATACAGGAGTGTATCCAATGGTAATTACACCAGGGTGTTGTAATACAACAACTTGTGCAGTAAATTCTTTAGCTACAGTAGGAGCATCGGTAGTGTGTCCAGCTACGTCTCCTCTTCTGATATCGTTTTTACCAACACCTCTTACGTTGAATCCGATGTTGTCACCAGGTTCAGCAACATCAAATTGTTCGTGGTGCATTTCGATAGATTTTACTTCACCAGTAGCTCCGTTAACATTTGAAGATGGTAAGAAAATAACGTTGTCACCTTTTTTCATGATACCGGTTTCAACTCTTCCTACAGGTACGGTTCCTACACCAGTAATGGAGTAAACGTCTTGAATAGGAATTCTTAATGGTAAGTCTACAGGTTTTTCAGGTGGAGTTAATTTGTCTAACTCTTCCATGAGAGATCCGCCTTTGTACCAGCCCATTTCAGGACTTTTTTCTTTAATGTTGTCTCCAACGAATGCAGAGAGAGGGATGAATGGTACGTCAGCAGGGTTTCTACCAATAGATTTGAGTAATACGCCAACTTCTTCTTTAACTTCGTTGAATCTGTCTTCAGCGTAATCAACCATGTCCATTTTGTTGATTGCAATGATGATTTGTTTAATACCTAAAGTCATGGATAAGAACATGTGTTCTTTGGTTTGAGGCATTACACCATCTTTTGCATCTACTACTAATACTGCTGCGTCAGCTTGGGATGCACCAGTGATCATGTTTTTAACGAAGTCTCTGTGTCCTGGGCAGTCTACAACAGTGTAGTCGTATTTGTTGGTGGAGAATTTTTGGTGAGCTAAGTCGATAGTTACTCCTCTTTCCCTTTCTTCTCCTAATTTGTCCATAACAAATCTGAATTTGTTTTCACCGTCGTCTAATTGTTGTTCAGCGATTGCACCAGCTTTTAATAATAAGTGTCCAACTAAAGTGGATTTTCCGTGGTCAACGTGTCCAATAAATGCTAAGTTAATATGTTCTTTTTCTTTTGCCATTATATAACCTCTTTGTAATATTAAATACAAAATCTATAAGCTTAAATGATAGCTTAAATTTATTATATATTTCTCAACATATAAATAGATAATGTTTTTTTCATGATTTTTTAAAAAAATATAAAAAATTAAAAAAATTAAATTTTAATTTTATAAGTCTCCTAAGTAGTGGCTTGCAGGGAATGGTTCTGCAGATAAGCCTTTTCTTTGTCTGATTTCTCTTACGATTTGATTTTGCATCTCACGTGGGAGTGGTTCAAATCCTGCAATCTCAGTAGACCATAAACATCTACCTTCAGCAGCAGATCTGATATCTCCAGCGAAACCGAACATTTCAGCTACAGGCACTTTGGATTCGATTCTTGCCATGTCTCCTTCTTGACCCATGTTTACGATTTGACCTCTTCTGTTTTGGATCTCACGAGTACAGGAACCCATGTAATCGTTTGGAGTGTCAATAACTACTTTTTGCATTGGTTCAAGTAATGCAGGTTCTGCAAGCATCATGGAACCTAAGATAGCGTTCCTGATAGCAGGTAATACTTGTGCAGGTCCTCTGTGAACTGCATCTTCGTGAAGTTTTGCATCGTGGAGTTTGAATTTTAATCCCATAGCGATTTCTTCGCCTAAAGGACCGTTTTTCAAGGTGTTTTCAAATCCTTCGATTAATAATTCTTTAACTTCATCTAAGTATTGAATACCACGAGTCATGTTGAGGAAAACGCTTCTGTTGTGAACAGCCCAAACTCTTCTAGCTTCTTCTTTATCAAGTCCAGCTTCCATGAAGTCGTTAGCTGATTCTTTACCTTTAACTCTACCTTCTTTGATTTTACCATCTTGGATTGCTTCGTAGAGTTGAGGTTCAATAGGTTCAACAGTGATATAGAATCTGTTGTGTTTGTTTGGGGATTTACCTTCAACTTGTGGAGATAATTGTCTTACAGTTTCCCTGTATACAACAATAGGTTCGGAAGTAGTGATTTCTACACCTTTTTCACTGATTCTGTAACCGATAACTTCTAAGTGAAGTTCTCCCATACCGGATACTAAGTGTTCACCGGTTTCTTCGTTAATATCGATTTTAACGGTAGGGTCTTCTTTACCGGTTTGTCTTAAGACTTCAATTAATTTTGGTAAGTCTTTGGTGTTTTTAGCTTCCACAGCAACAGTAACTACAGGTTCTGAAATGTGTTCTAATCCTTCGAACTCTTTGATTTTATGGTCAGGAGAACATAAGGTTTCACCAGCGATAGCTCCTTTTGCACCAGCTACATATACGATGTTTCCAGCAGGAACTTTGTCAGTGTTAACTCTTTCAGGACCGAAGTATACACCTACTTGTTGTACTCTGGATTTACCGTGGGATCCTACAAGGTATACTTCTGTACCTTTTTCGATTGCTCCACCGTATACCCTACCGGTAGCGATTTCACCAGCGTGTTTATCTACAGATACGTTGGTAACCATTACAGCTAAAGGTCCGTCAGGGGAGGTGTTGATCATACATTCACCAGCAGGAGAGTCGATGTCTCCGTCCCAGATGTTAGGTACCCTGTATTCTTGAGCTACTTTAGGGGAAGGTAAGTGTTCTACTACCATACCTAATAATACGTCGGATAAAGGTACTTTTTGAGCTAATTCTTTTTCATTGTCAGCATTACAGTAATCAATAATATCTTTAAAGTTGATTCCAGTTTCTTGCATGGTTGGAACGTTGATAGCCCAGTTGTGGTATGCTGAACCGAATGCTACACTACCATCAGTGAAGTCTAATTTCCATTCTTCTTTTTTGTCTTCAGGAGCCATGTTTCTGATTAACTTATTAGCTTCCATGAAGATTTTTAAGAATCTGTTTTGTAACTCTTCAGGTTCTAATTTTAACTCATTGATTAATCTGTCAACTTTGTTAATGAATAAAACTGGTTTTACGTTTTCTTTTAATGCTTGTCTGAATACAGTTTCAGTTTGAGGCATGATACCTTCTACAGCACAAACAACAACTACTGCACCGTCTACAGCTCTCATAGCACGAGTTACGTCCCCACCGAAGTCAACGTGACCAGGGGTATCGATTAAGTTGATTAAGTATTCTTTTTCTTTGTAATCGTGAACCATGGATACGTTAGCTGCATCGATGGTAATACCACGAGCTTGTTCCTGTTCGTCGAAATCTAAGAATCTTTGGTCTCCTGCAAGTTCTTCGGAAATCATTCCTGCACCTGCTAAGAGGTTATCAGATAAAGTGGTTTTACCGTGATCGATGTGAGCACAGATACCAATGTTTCTGATTTGTTCAGGTTCATACATCAATTCTTTGATTTTTGCAATCATTTTGTCTCTTCTACTCAAAATAACCACCTAAATAAATATTATATGATTAGTGTGCTGCTTTAGCAACTCTTTCTTTCTCTTCAGCTTTCTGTAAAGCAAAGCTTCTTGAATCTTCTTCAGAAGCAAGGATTAATTCGTCAGCTAAACATTCAGCAACAGATTTTCTGTTTTTGAATGAAGATTGTAAAGTACCTCTGGTCAAGAAACCTAAGGATAAGTCAACTCTTCTTTGTGGAGAGATGTCGACTGCAACTTGGTACCCGATACCACCGTATTTGATACGGGTGGTTTCTTCACGAGGTGCAGTGTTTTCAACTGCAGTAACTAAAACTTGAACTGGATTCTTTTTAGTTCTTTTGTTAATGATTTCTAAAGCATCTTTCACGATGTTGTAAGCTTTGTTCTTCTTACCTGAGTTGAGATGGGTTCTCATGATTTTGTTCATTAATCTTTCAACAATTGATACTTTAGATTTTGCGAATTGTCTTTTTACATGTCTACCAGAAGTATGTGGAACTAAAGTTTCGTCTAAGCAGATATATTTGACTAAACCTAAGTCCTCAACTTTTACTTCATCGAGATCCCATTTACCGAATAATTTACTCATAAATATAACTCCTTATCTTACAGGTTTTTCTATTTTTCCACTTACCATTTCTGATAAAGCTACGTTATTAACTTTGGAAACTTTCCAACGAACCCCAGGAATGTCCCCCATGGATCTTCCGGATGGTCCACCGATTCCTTCAATCATCACTTCATCGTGTTCATCGATAAATCCAATAGCTCCGTCACCTGGTGCGAAAGCAGTTAATTGTTTACCGTTTTTAATCAATTGAACACGTACACATTTACGAATAGCAGAGTTAGGTTGTTTTGCTTCTATCCCTACTTTTTCGATTACAATTCCTCTTGCTTGAGGAGCCCCTTCGAGAGGGTCAGCTTTAACGTCTAATCTTAAAGCTCTTCTTTTGTAATCTACATCTTTCCACTTAAAATTTTGTCTATTTTTTTTAAGTTTTTTTGCAGCAAAAAGTCCTGGCATATTTTATTCCTCGAATTTTTTGTTAAAAGCATATCTAAGAATCCACCGCTGCGATTTATACTATAAACTAATAGTACAATCTAAATTCTAAGATATAAATCAGTATAAATAATAATTAGATAAACTGAGTTATCTAAAAGAAGATATCTTGAAATGAAATTAAAAACAGTGACAAAAAGCACACATAGTCACGTTATAAAAAAGTACAGATATCTTATGGTAATTTATATAGTTACCCCTTTATAAAGGTATTCATTTTTGGCATGAAAATAAAATAAAAAAAGTTTTTTAAAAAAAACAAATGAAAAAATAATAATAATTAAAATAGCTCGAAAGCTATTTTAAAATAATATTATCAATATTATGCTGTCTATCTACTAATAATTTAGCCCTTTCAATATTGATTCCGTTTTTACCGATAGCAATACGTTTGTTGGTATTGTCTGCTGTAACAATAGCTATTTTCTCGCCTGATTGCTTTTGAGAAATCTTAACAGATTGTAGCTTTGCAGGAGATAAGCAATTCTTGATGAATTGGATAGGATCATCATCCAATTCCACAATTTCAATACCTTTATCAACTGCCCTTTGAACTTTAGATACGGAACTTCCACCTTTACCGATAGCGAGTCCCATGTCACCGTTCTTGACAACAAAGGTGACTTTTCCATGTTCATCATCGATAATGCAATCCTTTACCATTGCTCCAGTCATGTTTTCGAAAAGAGCTATGAATCTTATTTCATTTGCACTAAATTTAATAGACACTTAAATCTACCTCAAATCGTCTAATATTGTAGAATCTCCTGGATCGTTTACGATTAATGTAGCAACAGTGAAAGGTTTACCACAAACAGAACCCAAATCTACACTACTTCCATCATATACAATGAATGGAATTTCAGAGAGATTTGCATAATATTCAACATCTTCAAGAATTTCTTTAGGAGCGTTTTCAGCAACAACTGCAAGTTGTCCTTTTCCTAATTTTAAAGATTGAATTGATTTTTCAGAGCCTAATGTCACATCACCAGTGTCAACAGCAACCCTGATTCCTCTATCTACGTCCATCATCTAGCCTCCTATTCTTTTTTATAATCCATTTTGACACCGACTGATCCGGTACCAAGAGGTATTGGTTGTCCAATAATAATATTTTCGATGATACCTGTTAAATCATCCACTTCTCCGCGAATACTTGCGTTGAGTAAATGTTTACCGGTTTCTTCAAAAGCTGCACGAGCTAATACACTTGATTTTTCACCACTGATACCATGTCTTCCGATTGATTTAACATGACCTTCGGAAGTCATGATGTCTGCAACTAACATGATATGTCTTACGTCTACACTAAGACCTTGTTCAGAAAGGGTCTTTTGAGCCTCGTCAATGATTGACTGACGAGCTGCTTCAATACCTAAAACTTCTCCGATTTCATGAATGTTGTTAGTTGTGGTTCTTACATGGTCGATACCATCCATGTCAAGGATTTCCTTGAGGTTTGATCCTTCAGTGTGGATAACCCATTCCTTGTCATCCTTACGGATAATAACCTTACCGATGTTTTTGATCCCACTTATTTGCAAGTCACGAACCTTGTCTGCTAAGAGACGGAGTTCACGAATTTCAAATTTGGATCCATCCTTGTCTGATTTTTGAGAGGAGATTGTAATCTCATCGCCATTGATGTCAGCTTTCTTGAAAGCCTTTTCGATAGCGGCATTGATTTCATCCCTGTCAAGTCTCTTTTCATCAATTTTTTTAGCATCCAATGTGGCAGTGACTTCCATTGTACCGTAGTTTAAGTTGAATTCCTTAAGGATATCGTTTACGGTACTCTTACCGATTTGGTTAGCCAATGTTCTAACAAATTCTTCATCGTTACGTCTTTCTTCATCAAAATAAATATCCATGGTTGGAGTAGCAATGTCTTTTCTTGCGTCAACGATCTCAATAAGTCTTGGAAGACCTAATGTTACGTTTAACTCAGTTACCCCTGCATAGTGAAAAGTACGCATGGTCATCTGTGTACCTGGTTCACCTACAGATTGTGCAGCTACTGTTCCAACAGCCTCGCCAGCTTCAACGTGAGCTCGGTCATAGGCCTGTTTGAGTTTCCTGATAAGCTTTTGCAATTCATCATCGGTCAAATCATTTTTGACATAAGCCTTTGATAAATCATCGATATAACTATCTGGAAAATCGATACCGAGATTTTCATCATCATTGAGTTGAGCAATAGTTTCTTTTACTTTAATTTCAATATCTTCCATAGTTACACCTACTTACCTTCCATTCTTATCTCATCAATAAGTTTGTTTAAGTCTGCCGGTTTACCGAAGTCAGATTTTGCAGGGTCTACCCCATCTTCTCCAAACATAGTTTGGATAACATTACCTTGGTTATCAGTAACAAGTCCGGATGGTTTAACTTGTAAATCTTGCAATGCGTTTACGAGTCTTCTTTGCATGTAACCGGATTGTGCGGTACGAATCGCTGTATCTACAAGACCTTCTCTTCCTCCCATAGCGTGGAAGAAGAACTCAATTGGGTCAAGACCTGACTTGTAACTTGAGTGTACAAATCCTTTAGCCTTTGCCCCTAACTCACCTTTCTTGAAGTGAGGCAAGGTACGGTTCAAGTATCCCCTTTCGATACGTCCACCCCTAACCGCTTGTTGTCCTACACAAGCAGTAATCTGAGTAAGGTTCAACATGGATGCCCTAGCACCAGTACGTGCCATTACTACAGAGTGGTTTTCAACCGCCATCACATGGTCGTATGGGTCATCATCTGACTGTTTACCCATTGTGAGGTAGTTTTCAGCAATACTACCGGACATGTCCCTAGCTTCCCCAAGCACTTGCATGATTTTCATCTCTAAAGTCTCTTCAAGACTTCTACCTGGTAAAGCTTGGAGATATCCTTCCTCGTAAGCTTCTACAAGTTTATCTACTTCATCCATCTTTTTATCCAAGTGCTCATTAATACGGTCTTGAGCTTCTTCAGGAATTTCCTCATCATTTAAGGAAGTTGTAATTCCTGTTTTCATGATTCCACAGATTGCAAGGTCAGTGGAACGGTCTAAGAATTCTTTTGCTCTTCCAGGACCATATTCCTTAACAATTTTATCCAAGATTTTTCCTGAAAATGATCCGTAAGCGGATTCATCGATTACACCTTGCACAAGAATACCGTCTTTAATGACGACAGTAGCGTCCTCAATAGGGAATACCGCAGGACATTTGGAAATCTCAGCACTGTAGGATAAGTTCAAGTCATTAGGTAATAATAAAGAGAACAGTTCTTTACCAGTCCACATTTCTCCTTGTTCCTTGAATATGTATGATTCTTCGCCGAATTCAGGGTCATCTTTCAATACCCATTGTCCGCTTTTCAAGGTTGGGAGTTTCAAGTGGGATTTTCTGATAATCTGTAAAGCTTGTTCTTCTGTGAATTCAACACCGTCACGGGTTAAGAGGTATGCTCCACTAATGTGGTCGTGAATAGCACCGATAATAGGTCCTCCGAACCTTGGAGATAAGATGTGTTCCTGTACACGCATCAATGATTTTGCTTCTGCACGGGATTCATCGGTCTGGAACACGTGCATGTTCATTTCGTCTCCGTCAAAGTCCGCGTTGTATGGAGGACATACACAGAGGTTTAACCTGAAGGTCTTGTAAGGCAATACCCTTACCTCGTGTGCCATCATACTCATTCTGTGAAGGGAAGGCTGACGGTTGAATAAAACCATGTCTCCGTCTTTCAAGTGTCTTTCAATGATGAAACCAGGTTCTAATTGTTCTAAGATCAATTCCTTGGTTTCTTCATTACGTACCCTGATTTTTCTTCCGTCGTTTCTGATTACATAGTTTGCACCAGGGTGTACGTCAGGACCGTTCTTGATGTATTTAATCATTTCGTCCATATTCCATTCATTAACGTATACTGGTACGGTAACTTCTTTTGCAATCATTTCAGGTACACCGACCTCGTTGATTGAAATGTTTGGGTCAGGTGAGATTACTGTACGTGCAGAGAAGTTTACACGTTTACCGGATAAGTTGGAACGGAAACGTCCTTCTTTACCTTTTAACCTTTGGGTTAAGGTTTTAAGTGGTCTTCCTGACCTGTGTCTTGCAGGTGGAACACCGCTTGCTTCATTATCAAAGTAAGTTGTAACGTGATATTGTAATAATTCCCATAAGTCCTCAACGATTAATTGTGGAGCTCCTGCTTCCATGTTTTCAAGTAAACGTTGGTTGATACGTAGGATATCAACTAGCTTGTGAGTTAAGTCATCTTCTGATCTTTCCCCTGTATCCAATGTGATTGAAGGTCTTACAGTTACCGGAGGCACTGGTAAAACGGTCAATACTAACCATTCAGGTCTTGCTACTTCAGGGTTAACACCTAAGATGAATGCATCCTCATCACTGATTCTTTCAAGTCTTTCACGCACTTCAGAAGCGGTTAACTTGTAATCGCCTTGGCGGATTGTAACCGGTTTGTCCAAGATGATTGCTTCTTGAGGTGCACCACAGTGAGGGCAGCAATGTTTAGGGTCAACTTCCTCATCATCTTCAGGCAAGTTTTTGGTTTCGATTTTAGCAATCCTGTAAACCTCTTTGAGGATGTTGTTTAAGCTTTCCCTGTTGTCCATTGCTTCATGGATTTTCTGGGAGAATTCCTCGATTTGGTCATTGCTTAAAAGAACACGACCACATTCATTACAGGTGGAACGTAATATTTTGTGGATTACATCACCAAAACCGATGTGGATAACTGGTCTTGCAAGTTCAATACTACCGAAGTGTCCTTGACAATCCCCTCCTCTGAAACCGCAAGTTCTGCAAACTAAACTTGGGTCGATAACACCTAAACGAGGATCCATCAAACCTTTTTCAATAGGGAACCCGTCATCCTCATAGGTATCTGGAGTTTCAACAGTAACAACAGACATGTCACGGATATTTTCAGGAGACATTAGTCCAAAGTTGATTTTTTCTATCTTTTTTATAAATCCTGTCATGTATTGGCTCCTTTATAACTGTAATTATGCTTTGTCTCCTAATTTTAATTTAGGGAAAATACATAAACTCTTAAGTTCGTCTAACAATAATTTGAATGCGTATGAAATTTCAACTGGGTATGTTTCCACATCTCCACAGATTGGACAGTATTTCTTGTTCCTGTTCTTGTCGAATACTGCTAACATTCCACAGTTTTCACAAACAATAGCTTCATACTTATCTGATTCGTCAAGAAGTCTTTCTTTTAAGGTTAATGCTGCACCGTGTGCAATGAGACAGTCTCTTTCCATTTCTCCAAACCTTAAACCACCTTCACGTGCCCTACCTTCTGTAGGTTGACGTGTAAGAACTTGCACTGGACCTCTTGAACGTGCGTAAACCTTATCGGTTGTCATGTGATGTAATTTTTGGTAGTATGCTACACCGACGAAGATTTCTGCATCGATTCTTTCACCGGTTACACCACTGTATAATGATTCACATCCTGCGGATTCAAATCCGTTGTCAATGAGTTGCTGTTTGATTTCATCCTCAAGTGTCTGGTTGAATGGAGTTGCGTCAACACGTTCTCCTTCAAGACAACCTGCCTTACCAGCAACCATTTCCAATACCTGTCCGATGGACATCCTGGATGGAATCGCGTGAGGGTTAACAATTAAATCAGGCACAACACCAAATTCTGTGAACGGTACGTCTTCAGGGGATAAAATTAAACCGACAACCCCTTTCTGACCGTGTCTTGATGCGAACTTGTCACCAAATTCAGGTTGCCTTGTATCCCTTACTCTGATTTTAGCTAATCTTGAACCTTCAACGGTTTCAGATAACAATACTGCATCAACAATACCTTTTTCACCGTGTCTTACAGTTACGGAAGTTTCTCTTCTTCTGTCTGAAACGCTGGATTCGAAGTTTTCTTCAAGGAATCTTGGAGGTGAAGTCTTACCGATTAATACGTCACCTGATTCAACATAGGATTCAGGGTTAACTACTCCGTCCTCATCCAAGTTTCTGTAAGCTTCTTCAGATCTGTATCCCTTGATGTTTTTGTCAGGCACTTCAAATTTATCTACCTGACCACCTGCGTACCTTTTCTCGGAGGTGTCATATGCTCTGAAGAATGAAGACCTTGCCAAACCTCTTTCAAGGGAACCCTTGTTGATTACCATTGCGTCTTCCATGTTATATCCTTCATAGGACATCAATGCAACAACAAAGTTCTGACCGGATGGCCTTAAGTCATAATTGGTTGAGTCGATAATACGTGTTTTAACAATAGGAGTTTGAGGGTGATGCAATAAGTGTGCTCTTGTATCGGTACGTAATGCATAGTTTGATACATATAATCCTAAAGCCTGTTTTGTCATACCTGCTTCCATGGTGTTCCTTGGAGAGGAATTGTGGTCTGAGAATGGAATAATACCTGCACAGATACCGAGCATAGTAGCAGGGTCGATTTCCAAGTGAGTGTGCTCATCGTTTTCAGGACTTAAGTCAGCCAAGGTCATTGCAATGTAGGAGTTTTCCTCTTCCTCAGCATCCAAATACTCGATGAGTCCGTTGTTGATTAAGTCATCCCATTTGAGTTTTCCGTTTGCCACTTTGTTCATGTGTTCCTGTTTTAAGAGAGGTTCACCATTTTCAACAATAATCAATGGTCTTCTTGCTCTTCCAGGGTCATTGAAGATGTAAATCTCATTATTATCCTCATAGTAGGTAATGTTCATTTCGTGAGAGATTTCCCCATTTCTTCTTTTTTGCCTCATTTCCTGAGTGAAGTTAACAGGGTCTTCACAATAACCTAAAAGTTCACCGTTGATGTAAATCTTGGTTTTGTTGGATTTAGGTTCGAATGAAATTGGAGCAACTTCAATTTCAGCAGGCTCATCGTCGACGTCCGGCTCGATTTCACCTTCATCATCTTCAACAGCTTCAATGGCATCTTCCTCTTCAGCCACTTCAATCTCACCAGCATCCTCAATGGATTCTTCTTCAACATCATCTTCAACAGGTTCAATTGCTTCTTCTTCAACAGATTCAATTTCGTCTGCATCTTCAATGGATTCCTCTTCAACATCAACAACTGGTTCTAATTCAGTGTCAAAGATGTCTTCTGGGAAATCATCAGTATATTTCTCCCAACTTTTCCTTGGCTCATCCTTGGAGAAAGCCACAGGGAATTCAGTGTCTGCCACTCTTTTCTCATTTTCGAAATATTCAGCGATTTCATCTGCATATTCTGAAACTTTAATGACAACAGCTTCATCAGCAGGGATTCCTTTCAAATGATTAATTCTTTCTTCAATTTCCTCAAAAGGAACTACTTCATTAATACCAAAATAATGATAAGCTCTTTTTAACTTTGCATTAATCCTTTTAGCCAAACATCTCACCTCCTTTGAATTAAGTCTACATCCATGTTTTCAATAACATCAATGATTTCCTGTTCATCTGAACCTTCTGAAATATTACATAATAAAGCTAAGTTCTTTACCAAACCACAGTTTGGACCTTCTGGGGTTTCGTTTGGACAGATCTTACCAAATTGAGTTGGGTGCAAATCTCTTGCTTCAAAGTGAGGTTGGCTTCTTGTCAATGGAGAAACAACACGTCTCAAGTGAGAAAGTGTACCCATGTAACTGGTTCTGTCTAACAATTGGCTTACACCAGCTCTTCCACCTACCCAGTTTCCTGTAGCGATTGCGTGCTTGATGTTTTCAGTCAATACATCACTACGTACAGCCTGTTTGATGGAAAGTTCCTTACCACGTGAAAGGCTTCTTTCAAGTTGGTAGCTCATGTCTCTGGTTAAGTTTGTGAAAGCAACTCTGAAAAGGTCTTCCATTAAATCTCCAGATACTCTGAGTCTTTTGTTGGTGTAGTGGTCCTTATCGTGAGGTTCTCTTTTCTGTTCAATTACTTCTAACAACATTTCAGTCATTTCAGCCAAGTAGATTGCCTTATCATAGCATCTGTCTTCTTCAGTACCCATATGAGGTAATAAATAACGGTTAATGACGTCTTTAGCACGTCTTAAACGATAATCTTTAGGCATGTTTTTAGCTACTCTGTTACCGATGTACTTAATAGCAGCTAACTGTAAATATTCTCTTCTTTCATCTAAAGTCATTCCATCCATTTCAGTTTGGTCTAACTTCAAGGATTCGGAAGAGACTTGTAAATCGTCTGCGACCATCATTTGGAAGTTATTGTCATCTGAAATTGCAGTAATGATTTCTTGATCAGTACATAATCCAAGAGCTCTCAATAAGATAACTAATGGAATTTCCCCTGGGAGGTATGGGAATGAAATTCTTAAGAACACACCATTTTTACGAGGTTTTTTGTATTCTAAAGTAATTCTAGCTCTGAAACCACTTTTGATAGAGGTTACAACAGCTTTTGCATGTCTGTCCTCAGGTTCATCAATACGTTCAAGAATAATTTTGTTTGGAGCAATTTCTTCCATTGTAACAACAGCTCTTTCAGAACCGTTGACGATGAAATATCCTCCTAAATCTTGAGGGTCTTCATGTTTTTCAATTAATTCTTCTGCAGAAAGACCGTTGAGATGGCAAATGTCGGATTTGAGCATAACTGGTAATTCACCAATGTATACTTCTTCCAATTCATTTTCTTCTCCGTCTTCATTTAAGGCCATTTCTAGATACATGTCTGCGGAATAATTCAAATTTCTAAGTCTTGCTTCAGTAGGATCAATTTCACTACGGGAACCGTCAGCCTCTTTATTTGAAGGTTTTTCAATACGTACTTTACCGGTTTTTAAAGTGTATTTACCATCATCTAAAGTAATAGGCTCGGTAATATCAATGATATTCTGAATCCTATTATTCACAAAATCATTGTATGACTTGATATGGTGATCCACTAAATCATATTTGTCAAAAAATGCATCAACTAATTTCCAATTATTCTCTGTCATGGATATCCTCCAGCATTACGTAACGCAATAAAAATAATTAACTAAATAAAAATAAATAATAGGTTTAACCCTAAACTTAACTAATTCATTTAATCATTATTCTTAATTTACTCCTAACTATCCTCTTAAAGATAATTCCTCTCAAACTAAGTTCAATTTATTATAATGAATTTCTTAAAAAACAAAAAAATACAGAAATTATACTATATTAAACTTCACAAATCTAAAATTATATTAAACTATTAATCTTCTACAATCCTGTAAGTTACAAATACTCCTGCAGTTTGACTTTCACGAGTAATTCTTAAGATATTTCCAGGTTCTGCACCTATAGCTTTTGCAACTGGATCTTTAGATTTTATTTTAGGAAGGTCCTTAATATCATAATCCACATCACTAAATTCATCAGAAATCTCTTCTTCAGTCATGATTTCATGCTTTGGTACGAGCATATGGTCTTGAATATCAATTTTCAAATTTTTTCCTCCAGATAGAAAAGTTAAAATATAAAATTAGAAACAGGCCTGACGGGAATTGAACCCGCGGCCGCCTGGTTAAAAGCCAGGCGCTCTGCCAGACTGAGCTACAGGCCTATACGATATACATACTATCTAAGTAGTGAGCGCCCTGGCCGGGATTTGAACCCGAGTCGCGGGCTCGACAGGCCCACATGATAGCCCCTACACCACCAGGGCATACGACCTAAATAGTAATTATACACTACAAATTAATTATAAATTTTATCATATATAAAGGTTTTGTCAAATCATGATATTTTACAAAAATTTACATATGATTTCAAATAATTAAATTGAAATCCCGCCTGCCGGACTTGAACCAGCAACATTTGGATCTACAGTCCAACGCTCTGCCAAATTGAGCTAAGGCGGGAAAATGGGTCCGCCCGGATTTGAACCGGAGTCTCAGGCTCCCAAAGCCCAAAGGATCGACCAAGCTACCCTACGGACCCACATACAATATGCATGTAGATAACATACTAATAATACTATAAACTTACAAGTATATAAAGGTTACTATAATTTTACCATATCACTAAAAAATTTATATTAAATATAAATTTATAAGCCCCGGACGGGAATTGAACCCGCGACCACGAGATTACAAGTCTCGCGCTCTACCAGACTGAGCCACCGAGGCAAGTATGTTAATATTATAGAACAATATAAATTATATCTAAAGTCATTTAAATACTTTACGATAAAATCAATGAATTTTTAAATAAATATAAATAATAACAAATTTATATTAACAATCATGACAAATAGTGAAACCGCATTGTTAGGAAAGATTGAAAAGACACTAAAGGACATAAAAGAGAAAAACGCTTTAACCCACTGTATTACAAATTCAGTGACAATCAATGATTGTGCAAACGCTGTTCTTGCAATTGGTGGATCACCATTCATGGCAGAAGATGCAGAAGAACTTGAAGAAGTTGTTACAATAGCTGATGTGCTTGTTATCAACATTGGAAAGTTAAGCAAAAACCAAATCGAATCAATGCACATAAGTTCAAAAACAGCAAACAAAACCAACACACCAATCATCTTAGACCCTGTCGGAGTTGGAGTAACAGAACTAAGAAACAAGACAACAATGGATTTAATAAACAACTATGATATCGCAGCAATCAGGGGAAACATCACAGAAATCAAAGCAATTGCACAACTTGCAGGAGTGTTGGATGAAAGCAACACCGCAAAAGGCGTTGACGTTAACATTGATGACATTATCACAGAAGATAACTTAAAGGCAAATGGAGACTTAATCTGTGAACTTGCAGAAAAATTGGACACCACCATACTTGCCAGCGGACCAATAGACATATTAAGTGACGGAAAAACCACAATAGCAATTGACAACGGTGACGACATGATGCCACTCATCACAGGAAGCGGATGCATGTTAAGCTCAATCGTTGGAAGCTGCATCGGAGGATCAAACCCATTTGACGGAAGCCTTGTTGCAATTTTAGCAATGAATCTTGCTGGTGAAAAGGCAAGGGCAAAAGTGGATGAAAGAGATGAGGGCACTGGCTCATTCAGAGCATACTTAATTGATTATCTCTACAAAACAGACAGTGAAACATTAGTTAACGAAGCAAACATCAGGATATTATGAACAGCCTAGACTTATCCCTATATCTTGTCACAGACAATAGTGACAATGTGGAAAAATTCCTTGAAACAATTGAAGAGGGCATAAAAGGCGGAGTGAGCGTTGTCCAAATCAGAGAAAAGACAGCAGACACTCTTGACTTTTATAATTTAGCATTAAAAGTTAAAGAAATAACAACAAAATATAATGTTCCATTGATAATCAATGATAGGGTGGATGTTGCACTTGCAATTGACGCTGATGGAGTTCATGTTGGCCAATCAGACATGCCATGTGACGTTACCCGAAAATTGATTGGTAATGACAAGATTTTAGGTGTTTCCGCAGCAACTATCGAGGAAGCTCAAAAAGCTGAAATGGATGGTGCTGATTATATTGGAACAGGTGCTGTTTTCCCAACAGCTACAAAAGATGATGCTCCTAAAATTACAAAAAAAGATTTAAAAGAAGTTGTGGATTCCATTGACATTCCAGTTGTTGCAATTGGAGGAATTACACTCGATAATGCACATGAATTAAAGGACACTGGAATTGCAGGATTATCAGTTGTCAGTGCAATAATGAGTGCAGAGAATCCTAAAAAAGCTTCAGAAGAGCTATTAAATATTTTTAATAGCTAATCTTTACTATTTTTTAAAGCTTCAACAGCGGCCAATTTTTTACCAGCAAGCATGCTGATGCAAGCTCCACCACCACTGCTCAAGTGACTCATTTGATCTTCAAGACCTAAGCCTGCAGTAGCTGCAGCAATGTGTCCTCCACCAATGAGTGAGAATCCTTCTGATTTTGCGATTGCATTGATTAGGTCTTCTGTTCCCATTGCAAATTTAGGGTCTTCAAATACCCCTGCAGGACCGTTTGCAAATATTGCCTTGGCTTCTCTGATTTCCTTTGCATAATATGAGATTGTTTTTACTCCGATGTCGAAGATTGCTTCATTTGGAATTTCAGTGTAATCGATATCTACACGTTCTCCATCGATTTCACATGCAACATCAATAGGATATTTAACCTTATCTCCGAATCTGTCAATGAGTTCTTTTGCTTTTTCAACCATGTCCTCATAGCCACGGCTTGCAATGAAGTTTCTGTTTACTTCTCCTATGTCTGCACCTGATGCCCATAGGACAATGTTTCCAACGATACCTGTGGTCAGTATTGAATCTGCGGTTCCGTTGCTTAACACATTTTCCATCACGTCAATTGAGTCGTCAGGTTTCATTCCACCAAGAAGGAACACACATGGATGTTCAACGTTGTCAAGGGCATCTTGAATAACTGTCAATTCCTTTTCCATTACTCTTCCGGCAGCGGAAGGAGTGTTGACTGTAAAACCGACAAGGGATGCTTGAGATCTGTGTGCTGCTGCAAACGCATCATTGACATAATAATCAATCAATGGAGTCAATTGACTTACCAAATGTGTTTTTGACTGTTCAAGTGGACTTCTTGAAAGGGTTTCCTCAGAAAAGAACCTTACGTTTTCAAGCAAAAGTATTTCATGAGGCTTCAAATCTTTTATTGCCTCTTTTGCTGCATTAGAGAATATTGAGTCCATGTATTTGACTCTTAAATTTAAAATTTCAGATAATGCTTCCGCATGTTGTGACAATGTTGAAAAATCCTTTTTGCCGGGACGGCTTTGATGTGCTAAAAGAACAACTTTAGCTCCCTTGTTTGACAGCTCCTTGATTGTTTGTGCATGGAGTTTCAGTCTTGTATCATCCAAGATTATTCCAGACCCTGGATCAACTGGGGAGTTGACATCTATTCTTACAAGCACTGTCTTGTTTTCAACATCAAAATCATCAATTGTATTAAAATCCTTAGCCATTTTCTCACTCTACAATTTACTTACCAAATCAAGCAAGGCTTCCTTTGGACTTTCCGCCTTGATTATTCCTGATGCAAGCAATACCCCATCAGCACCAAGGTCCATAGCTGCCTTCATATCATCGCCTGTGGTGATTCCTGCACCACATAATACCTTAATGTTCTTGTTGATTGCCTTAACTTCCTTTACGGTGTCCTCAACAACTTCAGGCTGTGCTTGTGATACTGGTATTCCTGTACCGATGAGTTCTGGTGGTTCCACCGCAACTGCATCCGGTGCGAGTGTGGCTACTGCTTTTGAAGTGTCAATGTTGTTTGTGCATACGCAGGATTCTATTTCATTTTCCCTGCATAGCTTTACGACTTCATCAATGTCAGCCAGTTTCATCCTGTTTTCTGAATGGTTTATTAAAGATCCGCTGACTCCGGCCTCAATCAATGTGTTGATTAGGCTTGAGCCTGTGTGTCCTCCAGGAGATATCGGATCTATATGTTGAGCAAAAATAGGTATGGAGGCTTCTTCACTAATTCTATATATGTCTGCTGCTTGTGGAGCTGCAACCATCTTGATTCCAGACTCGCTGGCAGCACTTTCCAGGTCATGTGCAAGCTTTAAAGCGTTTGCACCACTTGATTCCAAATAAGTTTTATAGTTTAATATTACGATTGGAGTGTCCATAATAATCCCACTAATATCCTTTTAGTAATAATATTTATAGAACATCTTTAAATAAATTTTTGATTACTTATTCTTTTTTCAGACAGTTCGATATATTCCTTTTTAATGTCATATCCGATGTAGTGGCGATTGTTGTTCATTGCAGCTATGCATGTTGTTCCGCTGCCGCAGAAGGGGTCGAGGACAACATCTCCCTCATATGTATAAAGATTTATCAGTCTGTGTGGCAGTTCAACCGGAAACGGTGCAGGGTGACCTATTCTTTTGGCGTTGACTGCAGGAAATCTCCAGACACTTTGTGTCCATTGGATGAACTCGTCATGTCCGATTGTGTCCCTTTTCTCCTGAGCCTTATTTTTGGAATATGAATCCTTTGAGAATATGAGAATGTATTCATGATAGTCCCTAAGCACAGGGTTTGAGGCTGACATCCAGCTTCCCCATGCGCATGAGCCTCCTGCACTTGCGGATTTGTCCCATATGATTTCTCCTCTCATGAGAAATCCCAAATCAAGCATTATCTCTGTCACCATTGCATGAAGTGGGATGTATGGCTTTCTTCCGATGTTTGCAATGTTTATGCATGCCCTTCCACCAGTCACAAGTTTTTTATGGGTTTGGGAAAACACACTTGTCAGGAGCTCCAGGTATTCGTCAAGGGACAGGTCATCATCGTATTCCTTACCCACATTGTATGGGGGTGATGTGACCATTAGGTGGATACTGTTGTCGGGCACCTCATCCATTGCCTCGCTTGACTTGCAGTAGAGCCTGTCCAAGTCATTTTCATCGATTTTCTCTTCCAGGTAGTCGATTTTCTTGGGGAGTTTGAAATCTTCAAATAGCTTTGAACTGTAAAACTTCTTTGAACTGTGGGATTCCCTTACAACCGAACCGAATGATGTTGTCTGTGTTTTTCTTTGCAAATTATTACCTCTTTATGAGATTAATGAATTTCAATCCTTTTTCTTGATATGTTTTTTCCCGGTTGGCAATCTCTATAAGTTCACCCAACCTTTGGGGACTTTCCATCCCTGAGAAAAAATTCAAGTCCTGATTAAATAATTGGTTCAAACTCATATTTAATTCATCGATATTGTCCATTCTGAAAAACCCGTTTTTATGGCTTCTTTTTCGGGTGTTTCCATGATTGAGAGGAAATGGATTTAGCGACCAGAAGCCCTGGATGATGCCAGCATTCTTGAGATAATCCGCCTTTTTGCAAAAACCGTTTGACAATGGGGCATTGCCAAGGACTATCAATGGGATTTTGGATGAGTTGAAGCTTGAAACCCTTATGTCTATGCATTTGCCTATTGCTTTTAAAATCGAATCGGAACGGGTGAAGCTTGGCCTTCCCTGATGAGTCCTGTAATCTCCGATTTCACGAATTCTTAATGTTTCAGTATCATATTCCCAGTTCCAAACAAGAGACATCTTCACCTCAAATATCAGCTCGACCTCATCAGGCATCAGCACCTTCTTGTTCTTTCGGGCGATGACAATATCGGCTGGAGACTTTCTGGTTATTCCAATTGATGGAACCTGTGCCTGCTGGATCACGTATAAATCTTTATCATCAAGCATGTGGTTGAGAAGGTCGCTCACCCATTTTTCCGTGTAGTTTCCAATCAGCGAGTTTCTTGCCTGAAGCGTTGACTTTGCACCCGCATATCCCTTAGGCCAGTATGCCACATACCTCTCGTCATCCGTCCGGTAGAACAGCTGGCTGTATGATGCAAAATTTTTTGATTTTTCAAAGAATATCTTTTCCTGTGTTTTGCTCCATAATCTCATAGGTTTTAATATTAAACTTAAACATATAAATATATTATATTGGAAATAATATAAATTTGTTCAATCAAAAGCAATATTGATTTCAGTGTGTAAAAATTAAATACTATCACTGCTAAAAATAAGTGTGATTTCATGTCATTCAATAAAAACCAAATAGAAAAATTAGAGAAAAGTGGATATAGGTTTGTCGGAACACACGGCCATGCGGCAGTCAAGACATGTCATTGGACTCGTCAAAGCATTTCCGACAAGGGAGTCTGCTATAAGGAAAAGTTCTACGGCATCCAATCCCACAGATGTCTTCAAATGTCTCCTGCAGTTCCGAACTGCCAACAGGAATGTGAATTCTGCTGGAGAGACCTGACATACACCCAGACCAGCTGGGAGGATGAGGAGTATGATGACCCTAAAACCATAGTGGACGAAGCCATTAAAGCTCAAAACAACCTATTATGCGGTTTTTATGGAAACAGCAATGCCAACAAGAAAAAATTGGAGGAAATGACAAATCCAAACAATGCGGCAATCTCACTTGCAGGCGAACCGACACTCTATCCTAAAATCGATGAGCTGATTGGTGAGTTCAACAGGCGTGACTTCACCACTTTCGTTGTCAGCAACGGCCAGTGCGTGGACAGATTGCGCAACCTTGAAAACGACCCTTACCAACTATACCTTTCCTTGGATGCACCATCAAGGAAAATATTCGAAGACGTTTGCAGACCAAGAATAAGTGATGCTTGGGAGAATTTAAACGAATCACTTGAAACACTTGCCAGCTTTAACTCACGCACATGCATACGAAACACCTGCGTTCGTGGAAAAAATATGGAAAACCCTGAAGAGTATGCAAAACTAATCAGAAAGGCAGACCCTGATTTCGTTGAAATCAAGGCATACATGTTCGTCGGATCATCAAGAAAAAGACTAACCCTAGACAATATGCCATCATTTGATGAGGTTAAAGAATTCGCCAGAAAAATCGGTGAGAATTGCGGTAAAGAAATAGTAAACGAATCTCAAGTAAGCCGTGTTGTCCTACTTGAGTAAACACATTAAAGGAATGTTATTTAAATCCATTGCGAGAATGGACTTAATTTCCTTTAAGAGATTTTTTTAAATAATGTGCAAAGAAATTATTTGCCTTCTGCTTTTAACTCTTCGCAAAGTTCAACAGCTTTTTTAGCAGCCTTTTCCATTGATGTTTCAAATGGAATTCCTGCTTCTTCAAGAAGTCTTTGACCTTCTTCCTCATTGGTACCGGTCAATCTGATAACAATGTGGACCTTGCGTTCAGCCTGTTCCAATGCCTTGATTACACCACGAGCAACATCATCAGCTTTAGTGATACCACCTAAAACGTTAAGGAAAACAACTTTAACAGGATCATAGTTGAGAACTATGTTTAATGCCTGGTTAATGATATGCTCTGATGCTCCACCACCGATATCAAGGAATGTTGCCGGTTCTCCACCGTTGAGCTTGATCATGTCCATAGCGGTAAGGGTCAAACCTGCACCGTTACCGATTACGGCAATGTCACCGTCCAATTGGACAAAGTCAACTGCTTTTTTCTTATAGTGCATTCTTTCGACAAGTTCCTGATGCCTGTATAGGGAATCGTTTTCGACAACCATCTTAGCGTCCGCAGCTATCAAACCGTCAGGAGTCAATACCAATGGGTTGATTTCTGCAGTGTCTGCGTCATATTTTGTAAATACATTGTATAGCTTCCAGATGATGTCTCCCATTGGGGAAATCAATTCTGAAGGCACTTCCATTTTACGTGCGATTTCACGTGCCTCGTATGGGAGGAACTCAAGCAAAGGATTTGGATAATATCTGATGATTTTTTCAGGATTGGTTTTAGCGAGGTTTTCGATTTCCACTCCACCTTCCTTACTTGCAAGGATTACAGGTCTTCTGGCACCTCTGTCTACTGAAACTGTTACGAAATACTCGTTTAAAATTTCAGCTTTCTCTTCAACCAACAAGTGTTTTACCTTTTCACCCTTAATTTCCATTCCTAAAATTTCTTCTGATACTTTTAAGGCTTCACCAGGGTTGTTTGCGAATTTTACACCACCTGCTTTACCTCTACCACCAGTTAAAACTTGAGCCTTGATAACTACTGGAATGTCCATTTCAGAACACACTGACATTGCCTCTTCAGGAGAGTATGCAACGTGACCTTCTAAAATTGGAATTCCTTCATCATTAAAAATTTGTTTTGCTACATTTTCAAAAAATCTCATAATAACACCCTTATTCAACTAAAGCGTATCCTGCCTCAAATGCCTTGATATTCTTTTCTTCAGTACCAGCAGGCACACTTGCTTCAATAGCTTTCATTGCTGATTCCTTGGATATCACTTTAGTAATTTTTGTAATTGCTCCAACCATTACAATGTTTGCTACAATCTTGAGTCCGATTTCATCGGTAGCAGTCTGGGTTGCTGGAGCCTCATAAACTTTAATATTGTGCTCTTCAATAAATTCACGAACATCTTCAACATCGGTTGTACCTGGATCTACGATTAGAGTTCCATTGTCCTTCAAGTCCACAATATACTTAATCAATGCCTCATTTGACATTGCAACCAATATATCTGGATTTTGGACTTTAGGATAATCGACTTCACCATCACTGATTACAACTTCACATTTGGATGCTCCTCCACGAGCTTCCGGACCGTAGGATTGGGTTTGGACAGCCTCCTTGTTATCAAAGAGACTTGCAGACTTACCTAAGATGATACCTGCAAGAATGATTCCTTGACCACCGAATCCACAAATTCTAATTTCAGTTCTCATATTATCCCTCTAAAACTCTGATTCATATGCGGAATTGATGACAGTCTTCTTGCCTGATTTTTCCACACTGATCTTATCAATATTTTCAGTAAATTCGTCTTTTGTGTAGTTTGCAAACTCACCGACAACGATCTTGCCTTCCAAGTCTTTTGCACTCATCCTGTCTGCAGCGGATTTGAATACAGTGTTTGCTTTCATCACTGCAGCCATTGCTGTAGGGGTTTTGAGCTTGTTTTTACGGCCATAATATGTTGGGCATTGGGTTGCAACTTCGATGAATGAAAAACCAGGGTTTTTCAATCCGTCCTTAATGGCTAACACGAGGTTTTCCATCTGTACGGTTGTCCATCTTGCGGAGTATGTTGCACCTGCTGCTGCAACAAGTTCAGCGAGTTTGAATGGAGTGTCCTGATTACCGTATGGTGCAGTTGTTCCGAAACTGCCTTTAGGAGAAGTTGGACTGATTTGACCACCAGTCATACCATAAATATTATTATTGATACAGATTACGGTTAAGTTGATGTTTCTTCTTGCTGCATGTATCAAGTGGTTACCACCAATTGATGCAGCGTCACCATCACCAGTGAAAACAACAACATCCAAATCTTTATTTGCGGTTTTCAAACCTGTTGCAAAGCTTAATGCTCTTCCGTGAGTTGTGTGAAGGGAATCGCATTTGAGATAACCTGGAATTCTTGATGAGCATCCGATTCCGGAAACCATTGCAATGTTGTCGAAATCCATTTCAGCCTTTTCCATTGCAACAAGGAATGCGTTGATGATTGCTCCGTTTCCACATCCAGGACAGAAAATATGAGGTAATCTATCTTCCCTTAAGTATGGGAGAAATCTGTTTTGCTTTTGTTGTGACATTTTAGTTACCTCCAATTCTTTCAATTTCTTCTAGTATCTCATCAGGAGTTGGCAGCAATCCGCCGATGACTCCCATCAAGTGAACGTTAGTGTCTCTTTTGAGCACACGGTCAACTTCATAGTACATTTGACCTAAATTCATTTCAACAACAATGACGTCCTTTGCGTTTTTTGTTGCCTCTTTCAATTGCTCGTCTGGGAAAGGCCATGGAGTGTCGATTTTAACATAGCCCACTTTTTGATTGTTTGCTCTTGCTTTCCTGACAGCTTCAATGGCTGACCTTACAGGAGCTCCATAAGATACGATTATGACATCTGCATCTTCACATTCTTCACTTCTAATTGAGCAGATCTTATCCCTGTTGTTAAGTACCTTATCGCAAATTCTTTGAACGAGCTTATCATGGGTTTCAGGATTGTTTGTATCCGGATATCCTCTTTCATCGTGGGTAAGTCCGGTTACGTGTATGTTGAATCCGTCACCGAATGCCGGCATTGGAGTTGTTCCGTTTTCAATGTTTTCAAACGGAAGGTAATCATCAGTTTTTTCAGGTCTTTTTCTTGGAACGATTTCAATGTCGTCTTCAACAACAATCTTTTCCCTCATGTGTCCTATGACCTCATCGGCCATAACGAAGACTGGACATCTGTACTCTTCAGCCAGGTTGAATGCCTTGATTGTGAAATCGAAAAATTCCTGAACGCTTGATGGGGATAAGGCTATCGGTTCGTAGTCTCCGTGTGATCCCCAACGTGCCTGCATCATATCACCTTGTGCGGCCATTGTAGGTTGAGCGGTTGACGGTGAACCTCTTTGAACATTTACTATGACGATTGGAGTTTCGCTCATGAACGCATAACCGATGTTTTCCTGCATCAATGAGATTCCAGGACCGGATGTTGCTGTCATTGATTTTGCTCCTCCCCAGGAAGCTCCAATGATGGCTCCGGCAGATGCGATTTCATCTTCCATCTGAACAAATGAACCTCCAACTTTAGGTAAATCACGAGCTAAAGTTTCTGCAACTTCAGTTGATGGAGTAATAGGGTATCCTGCAAAGAATCTACAACCTGCAGTTAATGCTCCTTTAGCGCATGCTTCATTTCCTTGAATAAAAAATTCTTCAGCCATTTTATACACCTACTTTTTCCCCTTTGTGAAATAAGGATTAAAATTCATCTCGTTGCCATCTTCCATCCACCAGTTTTCAGGCAAATCAACAGTTATTGCCTGGTCAGGACATGCAACTTCACAAGTACCGCATTTAGTACAGCGTTCTTCAAACTTGACGTACGGTAATTGAACTCCTTTCTTGTTGACATCAGGAGATATTGCATATACATTCTTGTAACACATGAATAGGCAAAGATGACATCCTTTACATAGTTCTTCATCAATAATAATCAATTTAAAATCTCCTCATAATTCTATGATAAATAAATCTAGAATGTATATTATTTATGTTAATAAACATTTAAATATCTTATGCGAAATCGTGACAAATTAAAAAATTTATTAAAAATTAAGGACAAAATAATGAACATGAGAAATTTGCAAACACCAATTAGCGATGATGATTTGGCAGGGTTGAGCGTTGGGGATAAAATCACAATAAGCGGAACCATCTACACCGGACGCGATGCCGCACTGCCACAACTGGTTGAGTTAATCGAAAGGGACGAGGTTCCCTTTGATTTGAACGGCACTGCAATAATGCATACTGCATTCAGCGATGCAGGGATTGCACCCACAACCAGCAGCAAGGTGGAAATCGAATCAACCATCGCTCCTTTAAGCGAATCCGGAGTAAAGGTTCATATCGGAAAGGGCATGCTTGGCGATGACACTTTAAACGCCTTGAATAACAACAATTCCATATTTGTAATTACTCCCCCGGTAGCTGCACTCCTTACAAGCAAGGTGCTTAAAAAGAAATGTGTCCTGTTTGAAAATGAAGGAATGGAAGCGATGTTCGAGCTTGAAGTTGACGAAATTCCAGGAATCATTGCAATAAAGGATGGGAAAAGAATCTAGAGTTTGATATCCCTGACGTATTTTGCAGGAACTCCAGCTACAATAGTGTTTTCCTTGACATCCCTTGTGACAACCGCACCGGCACCTACAATTGCGTTGTCACCTATGGTGACGCCAGGTGTTACTGTAACGTTGGAGCCGATCCAAACGTCATTACCTATTTTTATTGGTGAAGGTATCAGATTGCCTCTCTTTTCAGGATTTTCATTATGATTTAAAGTGGCTAGAACAACATTATGGCCGATAAGGACATTATCGCCAATGTATATTCCACCCTGGTCCTGGAACCTGCAGCCTGAGTTTATGAAAACGTTTTTTCCCAAGTGAATGTTTTTTCCAAAGTCTGTTGTAAATGGTGGAAAGACCCTGAAGTCCTCGCTGACCTCTTCGCCAATCAAGTCTGAAAAGAGTTGGTGAATCTCATCAAAATCATGATATTTATAATTTATTTCACAGGTGATTTTTTGCGCTTCCTGTGAATAGTAATTGCAGGCCATTGCAGCTTCTTCATCCATTTCCAATTCAATGCCCTGATTGAAAATCTTTAAAAGTTCATCTAATTCTAACATGAATAGATGTTAGTAAAAAATAGTATATTAAAATTATGTTACGTTAAAAAAAAGAGTTAAAAAGAGTTATTGGATAACTCTATTCTTCTGATTCTTCTTCGTCTTCGCTTTCTTCATTTTTTTCAAATGAATCTACGAAGTTGACTTTGGTGATTTCGTCAATGTTGTCCCAAATGTCTTTAGCGATTCTGAATCTTGCAAAGGTAATGTCCATGTAAGTTTGTTGGTCGAATTTGGACATTTCATCTAATTTGATGTTTGCAACACCGTCAACGATGTCGATTTCGGTTTTGTCGACATCCACGTTAGGATTGGAGTAGTGTAACTCAATCATACTTTTGATTTTTTCTTCTTCATCTGCAATGATTTCAGTGATTTCAACATCGTAGATTAAGTCTTTTCCTGCTAATTCGTGGTTGAAGTCAACTTTTACTCTTCCACCGTTTACGGTTAAGATTTTACCGGTTGCGCCTTCAGATTGGATTTTCATACCTGGGTAAGGAGTCATTCCTTGTTTTTTGAATTCTTTCATAGGGACTAATTGAATCATTTTAGGATCTCTTGGTCCGAATGCGTTATCGGAATCAACTTCAATGTGTTTGGTTTCTCCTTCTTCTAAACCAATGATTGCTTCTTCAATAGCAGGTAATAAGTGGTTTCCTCCTACAACGATTGGGATTGCTTTGTAGGTTTTGTTTTCTTCGAAAATTCCTGCTTCTTGTGCAACTTCATCATAAGTGGTGTCAAATACTTCATCAGTTTCTTTAATTTTACCAGTAAAATTTACTCTTACAAAATCTCCGTTATCTATAGCCATAAAAATTACGCTCCTTAATAATTTTGATTAAATAATTTGTTAATAAATATAACATTAATAATTTTAGTAACCATTACTTATTAAAGTTTTGTATATGTTAAATATGATGTAAAAAATAATTGATAATGCAAATAAAATAATACTTTCCAAATGCTCTTGGCAAATAACTAATATTTATAAATCATATAAGATTAGTCATGCAAAGAAGAGGAGCAGTCAATTTACCGTTACATGGAGGCCATCCGCCAAGCTGGCTATTCTCAAGAATGGTAAAACTCTCAGGAGCACTGACCAGCGTTATTATAGAGGAATACAGTTTGGAAGAGTTTTTAAACCGTATATCAAATCCATACTGGTTTCAGGCATTCTCTTGTGTTTTAGGTTTTGACTGGCACTCCTCCGGAACAACCACCACCACATTAGGAGCCCTAAAGGCATCACTTTCTCCTGAAGAGCATGGAATCTATCTGACAGGCGGAAAGGGTGCAAAGTCCCGAAAGACTCCTCAAGGGATTGAACATGCAGGTGAAGTGTTCAATCTCAAAACAAAAACAACCGAAAAGCTGGTTGAGACAAGTAGATTGTCTGCTAAAATCGACAATTCCTGCATACAGGACGGATACACATTATACCAGCATAACTTCTTCGTTACCGAAAAGGGAGACTGGGCAGTCATCCAGCAGGGCCTGAACACCGAGACCAAGTATGCCAGACGTTACCATTGGCTTGGCAGTGAGGTCGATGACCTTTTGAATGACCCCCACAGCGGAATCTCATGCGACACCATGACTCCGAATACTTTAAACATGCCTTCTGAGGAAAGCAAGGAAGCACAAAAGATAAGCGTTGACTTGATTAATGACAATCCTACCCATTTAAGACAATATTTCAAAAGAAAAGACAATCAACTACTATTGGATGATTTCACAATGCCTGCGCATCACCCTGTTCTTGACATGGACATTTCAGACAAGGAATTTGAGGTGCTGACCCGTGCCTGGGAGATACAGCCTGAAAACTATGAGGAGCTGATTCTGCTTCAGGGGATAGGTCCTAAAAAAATACGTGCATTGGCATTGATATCGGATTTGGTTTACGGTGAGCCTGCAAGCTGGAAGGATCCTGTCAAGTACAGTTTCACACACGGTGGAAAAGACGGTTTTCCATATCCCGTTGACAGGGAAGTGTATGACAATTCAATACAGACTATACGTGACGCACTTGACCAGGCGCGCATAAAAAAAGATGATAAGTTGAAAGCCATTAAAAGACTCGATGATTTTATCTCTTAACGGTTTTCGTCATGAATGTTAACTGTTTTTCCGTGTGCTGTAGGTATTACTTCAAGCACAGGATTTTCAAATTCCAATTCGAATTCCTTTCCATCCATGAGAAGGTGTTGGAATACTGCTAGTGATGATACCTCTGAGTGAGGCTGTGTTGTTACTGATACGTTCCAGTCGGCAGCCTTGTAGATTTTTCCTGGAACTTTAGCTCCACCAACAACGATTAAAATGTCTGAACCATCCTCCCTGACTTCAGGAGCAATTTCATGAGCCTGAGATCCATACATTGTCAGGTGAACCACCTTACCTCCGTCAGCTTTCCATTTGTTGATAACGCCCATGGCACTGTCAGTGTATTCTATTTCAAAATTGCCTCCAAATCTTGAGGCAGTGTCTCTTACATTTTCCATCAGGCCATTGTCGCGTTCCCCTGCAAGATATATTTTGCTTGCACCGAATGCACGGGCAGTAAGGCAAACGTGAGTGGTAATTCTGGTATCTCTTTTTAATCTATGGTCCAATCTTAAAACATTAACTTTCATATTATCAGTTAATTATTAACTCTCAGAATATATAAATCTGATGAGAAAAACCACTTAAAAAAAGCTAAGGAGGTGATTGCATACATAGACCATCAAATATATGTGTTAATATGAATAGTTACTTAAAAAAATTTTTAGCAGTGGCAATTCTCATCACCACTAGATTTAGATTTGGACTTTATAAATGAATGTACCGGCAAAATGCAATATTGATTTTGAGATAATTATATGAAATAAAGCGCCACTGCCATGAACAGCAATGAAAACAGACGTCCAACCTCATTGCTCATTCCTAAAACATCACCATTGGCAAGGACAAAATTGCGTTTTGCAATTGTTGCTATAATCAAACCTGATATCATTGCACCTATGACTCCGCAAAGTCCGACAAGACCGCAAAGCAGATAGGCAATGCATGCCACAATGAAAGTGGATGCGAAATAATTGGCCGGATTGGTTTCATTGATGAAATAACTTCCTATTCCCGGTGTCAGGGGTTTTGATAGTAATGCTGTTGTAATCAATGATGTTTTTGCAGTCATTTCACAAATGATAATGCCTAATATGAAACGATAATCCAATATATTGTAAATTCCGGCAATTGTAAGGCTTGCAACCAAAAACAGTGTTGCGACTCCACCGGCACCTACACTGGAATCCTTCATGACACGAATCTTGCGTTCAGGCTCTCCATGAACCATGACTCCATCGGCCATGTCCATTACACCATCCAAGTGATTGTAACCGGTTATTATCATTAAAAATGCATATACAATTGCTGCTGTAAAAAATGAGTTCAAGTGCAGGAATTCCAAGGACACATAGCCACAGATTGCTGCCAGAATACCAATGAATAGATGCAGGAATGGCCAGCACCATGTCAGTTTGGTCATGTATTCAATTGATGTGAAAACGTTAATCGGCAGTATTGTTGAAAATGTCAGAAGCCCTAAAAGGGACCTTACGGGTGAGAATTCCTCATCTTCAAAGTAGCTATCATCTTCCATGTTTATTCCTCACATATTTTTTCTATAAATTATGATTATTATATTTTTATTTTGGAAATGCAACCTGCAATCAGACCTGCAAATGCACTGTCAAGAATTGGGGGCAATCCCCAAATGATTCCTGGTTTTGCTTCAATGTATCTGTTAAAGTTAAAGATTCCTTCGGTTCCGGCAATCTGGTTGGCTATGGCTAATCCTAAAACATTACCTGCATTAAAATCATTTCCCAATTCAACTTCACGAATCCTGTTGGATGAGATGTCCTGTTCGGCCCTCATTGCAGAGTCCATCAAGGCTATGACATTAGGATCTGCCAGTGCCTCAAGGATTTGCGCTTCCATTTTATCCTTTAAGGTTTCAGCTGTTTCCTCTTCAAAAAGGTCCAAACCGGCTTCAACCAAATCACCAATAAGTATTCCCTCAGACACGAGATAATCAAGAATACCTGATGTCAGTTTAATGTGGCTGAAGGCATCCTCTATGCTTATCTCAACGGCATCGTTGATTCTGATTTTCAATTCCTCAAAGTCAATGCCATCATATGAGGCATTGTTGATGTCTAGAGACTCCCCATCGGTTTGGGGAATATTGCACAGGACTGCTAGAAAGTCATTAGTGTTTAGAATGTATTGAATATGAACTGGCAGTTGCATATTGGCCAGTGTTCTGGCTTTTGCACTGGAAACCAGTTTAAATACCTTAAGCAAGTCTTTTGGTGAGATTGTCCTGTCAATGTAGATTACATGACTTATGTTGACTCTTGCATCGCCAAAGCCTTTCAGAGAGTTTGCAACCTGCAGTTTGTCTGTGAAATCTTCAATGACAATGTCATTGGCCATGAATGTGAATATGCTCAAATCATCATATGTGTTTGTGAAATAATCCAGCGAATCGGTTCCTTGGGCAATGTATGATCCTTCTGATTTATTGAATGTTTCTGCCTTTTTTGCAGTTGGCTTGAATTCATCCTTTGCAATCACTATATTGACATTTTCAACAATGTCAATGCCATCGCTTACTGTAAAATCGCTGAATGCCAAAAAATGGTGGGGATTGTTAATGCAAATCCCATAATCCTTTTCTATGATGTTCAATTTCATGTGATAATATATATTAATTATACTATAAAACACATAGTTACTTTAACTCTCTTCAACCTAATACAAGATAATATATGAGAATCCTGATTAATAAATTTTTTTTAGTTCGTATACAATCAAACGAACAAAATTAGTGTACAAAAAATAACAAGAAGGCACAAAAAAGAACAATGCAAATAAAATAACAGTTCAAAAAACCATGAATACAAACAAACCATAAAAAAGAATAAAAATCATAAAAAATGTGGAGGTAATTGCACCCTCCACAGATCGAACCTTTTCCTTTTTGTGCCAATTAATAATATGTAATATAATATTATATATAATTGAAATTAAGAACCAAAATACACAAGTCAGTAGATTTTAAGAATTAATTTTTTCTCACCCACATCAATTTCAATTTTGTCTGAAATTTTGTGAGTACTATCTCGACCATCAAATTCAATTTCATAATCTTCCGGCACTTTTTCAATTATCTTTTTTAAAGTTGCAATATCTAAAACGTCCATAGCTAATATTATAGTTTTGAGCTATTTAAATCAATCTTCCAAACTTATTCCAAATCTATTCCAAAGTTATTCCAAAGTTATTCCAAATGAAAAAATTAGATAATTGGTTGAAATAATTAGTTATAGAAATATCAGTTTATTTGTTTAAAGTTTAATAATTTCAAAATTAATTGATTATTATGTTCATAGTAATTGGCATCCCAATTATTTTTCATGATTGTTTTGCGATTAATTGAATTATTTTTAATGTATAAATTATATTCCCTTTGTAAAGTATTTATGCCATTTGAAACTTATTTTTTACACTTATTTTTAATTATAAGTGGTTTAAAAGTCTTTAATTTAAATACAATATCTTCTATATGTATATACATATCTCTTTTGATTAAAAGAGGTAATTTCAATTAGGGGTATTAAAATGAAATACAAAAAGATAATGCTTGTGACATTTCTGTTGCTGGCAATTTTAACAGTAAGTGCTGTTAGTGCTTCTGAAGATATGGCAATGTCTGATGATGGGGAGGAGTTGTCTCAAAGTCTGGATGATGCATTAACAGTTGAAGATGCTCAGGAGGATTTGGCGGAAGATCCTTCAGGGGAAAGTATTGCCGGTGGCGATGCAGATGATGTGTTGTCATATGAGGCAAGCGACTTTAATGTTGAGATAAACGAATCCATGGATTTAAGGTATGAGGATGCAGCCGCCATCACTTTTGATGCACCTGATGGTGCTTATGGGGAGATATTGGTTGGAGTTAATAAAACAGATGAACGTTATGTCTTTAATCTGGATGACTCACCGATTACTTTAGATGATTTGTGGATTGAGAAAACCGGAACATATTCAATATATGTCTATTTTAGCTATACTGACGATGGCGAGATATACCATGAAATCAATCTGTTGAACGGAACAATCAACGTAAGCCAGACAATCATGACAGAGGACTTTGACTTTGATTACCTGGAAAGTGATGCATACGACCCAATTGATGATTTGTCATATGACGTTTTCGATTTATATGATTCCCCGGCTGATGGAAATTTAATCATTTTCGTTGACAACAGGAAAGTGTATAATCTCACTGTTCATGTCACAGATTTTGATGATGATTATATTGGAATAACAAGCGAAGATCTTGAAATCGACGGTGAAGATTCCCCTTATCATATTGCAGTAATATTCAACACCACTGAAGGTGAAGAATTCACTCTTGCAGACTTTAATGCATACTACGATATTTCTAACAGTCAGGAACCCTACATAAGCATATATTCAATGATTATAAAGGAACAGATTGCGCCTTTAGCTTACATTAGTGATGATAATTCAGTGAATGGTACCGTCACAGTTTCCATCGACGGCAAAAAATATTATGAAAAACAATTCGATGGAACACGGGATTATCTGTTCATTCGTCATTATGATTTGGATGGATTGGATGTATTCGATAAGGATTTCCTGGGCAACCACACAGTCAAGGTAACATACAATAACTTCACTAAGGAATCAACAGTCACATTTGTATTCGAACCGTATTTCACCATACCTTATAATGTGCCTGCCGGTGAAGTGTCATACATTGTATTTAATGCACCGGGTAACTTTACGGGCAATGTCATTCTGTATAATGCAGTTTACAATGAGGAGGATGATAGGGCCGAGATAGGTTCATTAATATCATCTTATGCAATCAGCTCTTCAGCAAGTGAGGTTCCATTGCCTGCATTAACACCAGGGGTTCATTTATTCTATATGAACTATACCATTTATGACTATAACATTTATACCATTGACGGTAAAAGCGATGCCGGTTTCTTTGGAGTTGAAGCCATTGAAAACTCACAAAACTTCACATCAAGCATATCCTCCACTAAGATTATTGAGGGCACTCCAGTAACCGTTACAGTAACTGGTCCTAAAGAGGGATGGTTTGACTTTTATGTTGATATGGAACATGTGGCTGTATATTCATTGGTTAACGGTACTGTGGAACATACATTTTCAGATTTAACAAAAGGCACTCATGTTATTTCAGTATCATATGATGGCGAAGGGTATAATGATTTATTCTATGCAAAAGAGTTCCTTGTTGTGGTAACTCAATCATCATCAGGTAAAATTATTGATGTTTCAGTCGATTCAAGTGATACAAGAATTTATGGTGAACTGATATTGACTGATATTGCTACCGGAGAGGTATTTAAAAGAAACATTACAAGTGATTTAATCAAATCATCAATGACAAATCCCGGCAATTACAGTTCAAATGCAACTGAAATCATGAATCAACTTTTAAGTCTCGCTCAAGCACAGGCAGGAGACAAACAGATCACAGTTAAAACTCAAAATGTATCTGCTAAAGCTAATAGTAGGTATGATAATAGAATATACACTTGGATAGACATAGGTGAATGGTCCTATCTTGAAGTTGGAGGAGACTATGGAACAAAATGGATAGTGAATGTAACTGTAATTGCAGAATATGCAAGTGAAACAATAAACATATCTAATGTTAAAGTGGTATTGTCCAAAAACACTTTCACATATAATGCCAAAGTCCAAAAACCAACAGTCACATTAACAAATGGTGCTGTTTTAAAAGAGGGTGTTGACTATACTCTTCAATGGTCTACTGCTTCACCTAAAAATGCAGGAACATATACCGTTACAGTTACTGGAATCGGTGCATACACAGGAACAGCAAAAGTTACCTTCAAAATCAACAAGGCCGCCAATCCTTTGAAAGTTAAAGCCAAAACAGCTAAGGTCAAGTTTTCAAAACTTAAAAAGAAAGCACAGAAACTTAAGGTGACCAAAGTAGTCAAGTTCACCAAAAAGGGTCAGGGAACCTTAACCTACAAGAAAGTTAAAGGTAACAAGAAAATCTCCATCAACAAAAAGACTGGTAAAGTCACTATTAAAAAAGGCCTTAAGAAAGGAACTTATAAAGTGAAAGTTAAAATCAAAGCGAAAGGTAATGCTAACTATAAGGCATCTGCCTTTAAAACCGTTACATTTAAAATTAAAGTTAAATAAATGTCAATAGGAGTAGTTACTCCTTTTTGACAATTTCTTCTTTTTTTAAAGTCATCGATAGAATTATAAATTATGATTTCATTATCCATTGGGTAATGTAAAGTCAATAGGTATATAAATATCAGTTTATCTGCCCTTCATGTCTCTGGTATAGTTATGTATAAATATATTTATTGATAGATTTTTATTCAT
>NZ_SUTJ01000013.1 GCF_015062915.1 Methanobrevibacter thaueri
CATCTTCCAAATTCATTAATAACACTGCACGTGAAGGTGGAGCATTGCACTTCAAAAACTTAATTCAAATTGAACCAGCAGTTGCTTCATGTGATTTTGAACAAAATACTGCAGTTAAAGGATCTGCAATATACCTCGGCAATAACTCCATATATATGAGTGTCACATTATCCGAGTTTATTAAAAACGACATTAAAAATGATGCTGGCGAAGATGCAGAACTTGAAGGTGGAGTAATATATGTTAATGCAAACGATGCTGAAGTAACATTTAATATTGACACATCCAACTTTGAAAGCAACTCCAACAAGGATGTTAATGGTGGAGTCATATGCCTTGACGGAATTTCAAACGCAAACATCGACACCTGTACTTTCAATAACAATAAAGGTAAAATGGGTTCTGTTATTTTAATCAAAAACCCTTCTAATGAAAAGCTCAGGTTATTTATAGACAACAGCCTCATTATGAACAACAATGCAACAATTGGAGCAATTGCAACATCTCCTAAAGTTACAGCATTCATTGACGGTTGTGTTCTTGCAAATAACACCGGTGAATACAGAAATATTTACAACAATGGATTTACCGTAGCTCATGATACCATTTTTGACGTTAAAGGTGTTGAATTAAATGCATTGAATGTTAAATATGGTGAAAGCTCAATAATCAGCGGTACAGCAGATATTGGTGCTAATATCTATGCTGCAGCTAATTTAACAGTCGCTGGTGAAAACGTCACTGTGGAAATCAAAGACAATGCATTCACCTATAATACAGGCATATTGAATCCAGGCAAATATCATGCTGTTTTAAACGGTATTGTAGATTACAATGAAAATGCATATCATATGGACAGCATTACTAAAATGTTCAAAGTCAACAGTGCAAGCTTTGATTTGAATGTTTCCGTCGACAATATCACCTATGGTGAAACAATAAAAATCACTGAAACATTACCTGCAAACGCTATTGGTACAATAACCTACCAATTGAATGGAGTATATTATACAAAAGAAGAACTTGAGTCATTGAAATTAGATGCAGGAAAATACTCTCTTGTAGCTTTCTATAATGATGATACTTTCGAATCCACATATTCCATTATTGATTTTGAAGTGAAAAAGGCCAATCCAACCATATCTGTAGCGGATGTGGAAGTTGGATCTGACGAAAACATTACTGTAAACATTGAAACAAATGTTCCATCAATTTACACAATAGAAATTGGTGACTACAAGATCATCACATTAATCAACGGCAGCAAATCCATTGAAGTGGGTAAAACATTTGCGCCTGGAACTTACACAATCAAGGTCACTTCACAAGAACGTGTAAACTACTTATCAGGTTCTGCTGAGGCCACCTTGACAGTGAATGGAGCAACACTTGGCGCTACCAATAATGTTCTCGGCGAATCCTCAATTGAGGAAGTATATGATGAAAACGTTAATAATTTCAATTGGAATTCCCATGATGATATTCTAATTGCCTCAAATAATGACATACTTAGTGATGAAGATTCCATTTTCGATGACTATGAAGGAACTGGCAACTTCATTTACCAAGAGGATGAAGATGATGATCCTCAATATTTCGACACCCTAGAAGAGGCAATCGACGAAGCTTCACTATTTGGAGGTATCATTTCAGTTAGAGGTGGAACATATAAGGGATATGGATTCTGCGGAATTGATATTGAAGGAGAATTGGAAATAACAATCAGAGCTTATGGAGGCGAAGAGGTTATTTTCGACTGTGAAGGTGAAGATTATTTCCTACATTTAACATATGATACTGAAGTAGAGTGGATTGAGACAGTTCCTCCTATTCCAGTTCCATATAATACAGAAGGTCCTACCATTACACTTGAAAACATTACAGTAATCAATGGATACAACTATGAAGGTGGAGCTATTGAACTGGTTGCAGGTACCTTGACAATGACCAACTGTAATTTCTACAATAACACTGCTGAAGATTATGGTGGAGCAATATGCATTGGTTCAATGGATTCAGACCAGGATGCAACCCTTATTGCACTAAACTGTACATTTATAGGCAATATTGCAGGTGAAGAAGGTGGAGCAATCTATATTGAGGCAGATCTCGAACAATACTCCTCAGCAACATTTGGATTCTGTACCTTTTTAGATAACTTCCAGGGAGAAGAAGGAAACCTTACAATGAATTACTTTGCAGGCCCTGAAGTTAGTGAAATTACCAGTAAATATTGTGTTTTCAACGGCACTGGTAAAATATACAATGTTACCATTGATAAAATCAACCAAACAGTCATAATTAACGGTACAACCCTAGATTCATTTGATTCAGTGGTTTTAATGTACTTCGACCAAGTACCTGTATACACAATGTACAATAACGGGTCCCAGAATTTCTACATCACTTTTGAAGAAGTATTGGGGGGTAACTATACAGTAGGTCTAATGAATGATCATAACTTCAATACTTATCTCTTTGGATATAAATTTGAAATGGTAGAGGCAAATTTCATCATATCCGAGGATGAAGTGTATGAAAACTTAACTGATGCTATTGATGCTGTTGCGGAAAATGGTATTATTTATGCAAATCACAATTACTATATTGAAGAGAATATGGAAATTGATATCACTAAATCATTCACTCTTAAGAATTTCAGAGATCGTATTGTTATTTTCGATGGAAACAGTACAAACTGGTTCTTTACAGTGGCTGAAGGATGTAATGTTGTGTTTGAAGGCATAAACTTTACCGATGGAAACATAAAAACCCATGCAGCATTTGAAAATAACGGTAATTTAACATTTAAAAACTGTATATTCACTGATTTTGAAACCGAAGCAATCATATACAATGCTGGTTTCTTAAACATAATCGGCAGTGAATTTTCCGACAATTTAATTAATAATGCTGTTGTTTTAAATGAAGGAAAATTATCCGTTGATTCAACTGTATTTGCAAGCAATATCATTAATGCTAATTCCGTAATATTCAACAATGGAAATGCAGACGTTATATCATCTAATTTCACAGAAAACATTAATTATGGAAATAGTGGTGCAATATACAGCACTGACTCATTAAACATTAAAGACAGTGTTTTCCGTGAAAATGAAGGCATAAACGGTGGAGCAGTTTACAGTACAGGAACCCTGCAAGTTATCAACTCCACTTTTGAAGACAACACTGCAAACGGATATGGTGGAGCAATTTACAGTGAAAATGAATTAGATATCTTTAATTCAACATTCACAGGAAACTATGCAGAAACTGACGGTGGTGCTATTTACAATAATAATATTGCTATCGTTAATAATTCAACATTCGTTGCCAATACCGCAAACGGCAAAGGTGGAGCTATATATAACAACAAAACTTTAAAACTTACAGAATCCGTCTTTGGAATTAACACTGCGGACGAATTTGCAAACATATACAATGCGGGATCTATTGAATTCAGCGAAAACGTATTTGATTTCTATGATGTGATATTGCACATACCTGATGGCGAATACGGCGTCCCTGTAGTAATTACCGGTACACTTGACCCTCAATTCAACATGGATCTTCAACTGGTCTTGCCTGGATTTGTCAACAATACTGATGCAACAGTCGACATTGTAGAAGGCATATTTGAACACAATGTAGGAGTCATGCCAAAAGGCATTTATGACGTCATATTAAATGAAATCATTTATGACAGCAACGGCAACGTTTATTATGGTGAAGCAGTAATTGACAGGCTCATCGTCCATAAGGCAAATGTATACATCAATCTTACTGTTGAGGATATTGTCCTTAGGGATGCATTAGTGGCTGCACCTGTTTTAAAAGTCAATGCAACCAAAGACGGAATCATCAATCTTCTATTCAATAACAAGTTTTTAACTGTCAACATTACCGATGGTTATGGTGAAATAACCTTGGAAAGTGTTGGAGAAGGAAACTACACTGTATTTGCAGTCCGTGAAGGTGATGAAAACTATAATGATGCGGTGAACACAACCACATTCAAAGTCAGCGAATATGAAGGCAATTTCATTGTCAACAGTACCGGCCATAAATTCGATTCATTGCGTGAAGCTATCAACGATGCTGCCGCTGAAGACATCATTTATGTAAACGAAGGAAATTATACTGGTCCTGGCAATTTCGGAATACAAATTATAGGTAAGAAATTAACTATTACCCCACTTGGAGTTGTTATTTTTGATGCAAATTCATCAGATTATAACTTTATTACTATTTATCCAAATTCCGATGTTACCCTTGAAGATATTGTAATCACAGGTTTTAATACTGATGATTCAATCATTTACAATCAAGGTAATGTGACTGTTAACGGATGTACATTTATCAATAACAATGTATCCAATCCAGATTGCCCATTAATCGACAGTATCGGAAATGTAACCATTGTTGAATCTGAATTTTATGACAACACTGTAGGAGCAAATCTCATTTACAATTTAGGTAAATCAAATAATGTCCTTATTAACGAGTCAACATTTGAGAACAACACAATCAACTCTCCTGTTCACAGCATCATATCAATAATGAATGCAGATACAGTGAAAGTCATATCAAGCAAATTTGTTGAAAACGTTTTAACATCTGATATCATTCATGTTTCAGGTGCTAACGATGTTCTAATTAATTCTGTATTTGTAAATAACACTGAAGGTTTATATGCTATTTATTCAGATATAACTTCCAATCTACTCGTTGAAGATTCCATATTCACCGGCAATACCATGGAGCGTTATATAATAGGAATAGGTGGATCAATTTTATTTAACAATAATACTGCCATTATTTCCGGTTGTACATTCACAGAAAATACCGCTCAAAATGTTGTGTATAATTATAACGAAAAGTTATCCGTTTTAGAATCCACCTTTACAGCCAACACACTTTCAGGTGACGGTGCATTATACATTACATCAAAAATGAATTCAACTGTCGATAACTGTGTATTTACAGACAATAATGCAGACAGTTACAGAAACATCTATAGTGAAAATCCTAATGTAAAAATTACCAATACCCTGTTTGATGCAATAAATGTTGATTTAAGTGTTAATGACATTGACTACGGAGAAAATGAAACAATTAATGGTACTATCGATATCGGTACAAACCTAAACTTCACTGTTAAATTGGACATTAACGGCAGAACTTATTCAGTAAACGTAACTGACAATAAGTTCACCCACAATGTAAAACGTCCTAGCGCTGGAGACCATACTGTAGTATTGAATGCAGAAGACAGTAATTCAAACAGTTACACTATTGATAAAATAACTAAAATATTCACTGTCAACCAAGTAGAACAGCTATTAAACGTTACAATTAAAGACATTAATTATGGTGAGAAATTAAATGTTACCATAGTCGCTAATAAACCTAACAATGTTGTCTTTGAATTGAACGGCAAGACCTACACTAATGAGACTCTGCAAAATCTCATATTGGCTGCTGGTGATTATTTAATTGTTGCAAAATCTAGCGGAGATAAAAACTACCTTCCGGCTACAGCATTCGTTCATGTGAAAGTTCACAAGATTGCACCTGTCATTACAGTCAGTGATGCTGAAGGTAACTATGGTGATGAGATTAAAGTGGATGTAAGTGTCAGTGCTCCTGATTATTACACCGTATTTATAGGTGACAAATCAGTTTCATTATATGTTGAGGACAAAGCAACATTCACATTCAACGGTACAGACTTCAAGCCAGGTACCCATGAAATCAAGGCTTATGTATTTGAAAGTGAAAATTATACTGAAGCATATGGTAATGCCACATTAACAGTGAATAAAACTGATGGTTTCTTCAGGTTATCAAACGATATGATCGGTTATGGTGAAAATGCAACCGTTAGAGTAACCGCTCCAGTGAATGCATCTGGAAACATTATATACACAATATATGACAAGAATGCGGAAGTGGTTTACACTATCACACAATCATGTCTCGAAGACCTTGTTGTGCCTAACTTGAAACTTGGAACCTATATTGTCACAGGTACTTATGAAGGTGACTCCTACTACACCGATAAGTCAAGAGTCAATTCCAGTTCAATAACTGTGATTAAAGGCGAACCAAAAGTTGATATTAACCTTGAAAACATTACTGGAAGCACACCTTCAATAAGCGTGAAATTACCTGAAGATGCAACTGGAAATATAAGTGTCTATGTGAACAACATATTGCAAAAAACCGTTAATTTGGTCAATGGTAGTGCAGTTGTTAACACTACAGATTTAAAACCTGGTAATAATACTGTTACTGTTATATACAGCGGTGATGACAATTATAAACCAATCAACAAGACTGCTGTCGTAAATTACCAAGTTTCAATTGTTGCATCCGACATGACAAGAGGTTACAATAGCGGCTTGGATTACAATGCATCATTATATGATGAAAATGGATTACCACTTGCAAACACAAATGTGACAATCAAGGTGGACACAATCAACTACACTGTCAAAACAGATTCCAATGGTGTATTGAAACTCAATAAGAAATTGGCTGTAGGAAATCATGCTATTGTCATTATCAATCCAGTGACTGGCGAATATAAATTGACTAACTTGAAGATAGTTAAAAGAATCACAGGCAACAAGAATGTGAAAATATTCTTCGCTGATGGATCTAAATATACCGTCAGGATTGTTGGTGACGACGGCAAGTATGTTGGAGCAGGCCAGGTTGTTAAAATGAAAGTTGCAGGCAAAACCTATTCTGTCAAAACAGATAAGAATGGTTATGCTACCCTTAAATTACGTTTGAAAGCTAAAACATACACTATTAGTGTGACATATAAAGGATTCACCACTAAAAATACTGTGAAAGTTAAATCTGTTGTGAAACCTGTTAAAAAGTTAGTAAAAATTAATAAGAAGTCTAAAACTAAAAAGACCAAAAAATCTAAAAAGAAATACATTAAAATCAAAGTTAAACTTAAAGGCAAAAAAGTCCTTAAAAAGAAAAAAGTTTACATGAAGTTTAAGGGTAAAACATACAAGGCTAAAACCAACAAGAAAGGAAAAGCAACCTTCAAAGTACCTAAAAAAGTTATCAAAAAACTTAAGAAAGGTAAAAAATACAAGGCTAAATTCACCTACAAGGCAAAAGCAAACGGAAAAACAATTAAAAACACAGCTAAATGCTATGTTAAAAAATACAGATAAAACACAAAATTTTTGAGGATTTTTTAATCCTCACATTTTCTTTTTTTAAATGTGATGTTTTTCTGACAACTGAAAAACATGTGCAAATATAATCTTATCTGATTCTAACTTATATAACATTTCAATCATTTATATAAACAGAATATTTTATTTATTGAATAAAATAAAGTGCTTCCAATATATAAAAGAAAAGTTCAATAGCATTACTTTTTAATAACTTTTAGTAAATTTAATAGAAAAGTATATATACTAACAAAAAGTAACTAATACATACTTATAACAATTCATCAATAAAGGAGCGTGAAAAATATGGTAGATTCCGAAACCATTGAAGAAAAAATTTCTGATAAAAAAGAAAAATTTGATGAAAAATTTGAAGAAAGAAAAGAAAAAATTGATGACAAAAAAGAAAAAAGCAAAAACATTGCTGACAATGTTATCAACGACCTATACAAAAGCATAGACGATTTCAAGGAAAACATCAAGAGCATGCAAAAAGCAGCAGATCAAAAATATTCCGATTACAAAAAATCAACCGTGCAAACATTAGACATTGACTTGATTGAAACCAAAGATGTTTACTACATCAAAGCAGCAGTACCTGGCGTTGAAAAAGAAGATGTATTAATCGAAGCAGGCGACAATGACATAACCATTGAAACCACTTTCAAACCATACATTGAAGAATTCGCAGAAGATGAAACCGCTGAAGTAATTTCCTCCTCACTCAAATCAGGCAGATGCGTCAAAACTGTAAGATTTGAAAACAGCCTTGATTTAGAAAACATCACTGCAAAATTCGCAAACGGAATCGTAATTGTTACAATTCCAAAACTAATCATACCAAAACATAAAGTAAATGTAGAATAGATTTTCTACATTTTTCTCTCTTTTTTTTAAAAAAAATTAATATCGTACTTTACCGATGTGTCTTGTAGCACCAGGATCCTCACCGTTATAATGTGCCAAGTAATATACAAACCATTCAAGTGGAATAACAAGAACGAATGGAGATAAGAGTTTATCCACATCAGCATAATCCTTCAATTCATAGATTATGGATTTCAACTTGAGATTTTCGCAAAACTCAATAGCCTTATCTGTAATCTCATCAGACTCAAACTCTGATTTTAAAATTATTATAGGAACATCCTTTTCAGCCCTTTCAATGAGACCATGTCTGAATTCGGCTGAATATTCAGGACAAGCGTGCTTGATTGCACCTTCCATGAGCATTGTCATTGCCAACTTATATGCAAGACCGAAGTTCGGACCGCTTCCAAGACAGTAGAATATGTCCTCGTTTTTAAAGTCCTGTGCCAGCAACCTGTTGTCATATTCAGTGGTTTTCAACAGTTCCTCAATTATATCAGGCATTTCAGACAATTGCTTTAACAAGTTGTCCTTTCCTTCATAATCAGATGCTGAGAATAATATTTGATAAAGGCATGCAAGCTGTGTGATATAGGTTTTAGTACCCAGAATAGCTGTTTCTGTTTCACATCTTGTTGCAATTGGAGTTTTAGCTTCTTTAATCATTGAACTTTCAGGTTCATTTGAAATGGAAACAGTGTGTATGTTGAATTCATTAGCCTTTCTGAGTGCTGCAAGTGTGTCTGCTGTTTCACCTGACTGTGAGGTGAATATAGCTATAGAATCCTCATTTTGAGTTAATTTCTTATTGTAGTAGAATTCATAGCCCGCATATACTTCAATGTTGAGGTTTGTGCTTGACATTCTTATTGCATCACGAACGCTATAACATGTTGAAATGGAACTTCCACAGCCTATCAAGTATATTTTGCCCGCTTCAGAAACCATTTGAGAAACTTTATCCATGTTTTCCTTTTCGCTTTCAAAAGTTTTTCTTAAAGAATCCGGTTGTTCCATCATCTCATCATACATTTTATATTTCATAAGCTTAAACTCCTTTAAAATTAAATATTATCATTAATATATTGTTAATCAAGATATAAAAAGGTTTTTTATTATGATTGATTTGGCTTTAATTGGAATGGAAAAGGGAAGGCAATACGAGACAATTATTTCCACAAGAAATGAGGATGGAAGCAAGAATGCAGCACCCATAGGGGTGATTTGTGCGGGCAGTGACAAAATCATCAACAGAATTTTTAAGGGAAGTCACACTCTCGACAACATTGTCCGTGAAAGACAGTTCACAGTCAACATTACACATGATCCTGAGCTTTTCACCACTGCAACCCTTGGAAATCTGCCACAGGACTGTTTTAATGATGATTGTTCCATAAAAGGCGTTAAGGCCCACTTCAAATGTGAAGTGATCAGCTTGACTGAAGCTGTCAAGCAAAGCGACCCAATTAAAAGGAAAGATGAAGCGATTGTCATCAAATCCAAGGTTGTTGACTTGAAAATTAGTGAACAAACACATGCATTAAACAGGGGCTTTGGATATGTCATTGAAAGCTTAGCCAATTTTACACGCTTTGACATGGTGGGCAGTGAAGAAAAAGATGAATACTTGAAAAAGTTCAAAGAAGCAAATCGTGTTGTGAAAAAAGTCGGAACAAAAGAAGATATAAAAGCCATGAATGAAATAAAAAAAGAATTAATTAAAAAAGGCTTCAAACCTTAATTAATTATTACATCCATGAACTCGAAAGCATCACCATCAAATAATCCCTTATCAGATATCTTGATTGATGGAATGACCAATAAAGCCATGAATGCCATTGTCATGAATGGGGATTTAAGCTGGCAGCCTAAAGCAGCAGCCATGTCATGGAGTGTAGCTACCTTTTCAGCCACATCAAATGCATCCTTATTACTCATCAATCCTGCTATAGGAAGAGGTAATGATTCAATGAAATCCTCACTATAAATTGCAATTCCACCCATATTGTCAATTACCTGATTGACAGCTTGAGCCATTTCTTCGGAAGTGTATCCGACAACGATTATGTTGTGTGAATCATGAGCAACTGATGATGCGATAGCACCTTTTTTAAGACCAAATCCTTTAACAAACGCATTAGCTACAGTGTTTCCACCATAACGTTCAACAACCGCAATCTTCAATACATCCTGAATGAGATCAGCCTGGACGACGCCATTTTTAGTTTTTAGCTTTGCAGTTGCTTTTTTGGTTAGCAGGTCACCGTCAATGCACTCAATCACATTGACTTCACATTCCTTACCATCATAATGAATATCAAAGTCATCAGGAGTTTTTTTAGATGCGTTGATTGTATTGTGAGCTTCAACTTCTGGAGCATCGAACAGTACATTTTCACCATCGAATACGCATTCGCCTCCAATGTATGTTTTTTGAATGTTCAAATCGGTAAGGCTGTCCACTATCACATAATCTGCCTGTGCTCCCTCAACAATGGCTCCACAGTTTAGATTATAGTGATATGCAGGATTTATTGTCACCATGTTGATTGCTTTTAAGATATCGATTCCAAAGCCAACAGCTTTTTTGATTGAAAGATTCAAATGACCCTTGATTAAATCATCGGGATGCTTGTCGTCACTGACTATGAAATCAAATAGTGGGGAGTAAATTTTACTTTCAAACACGTCCCTATATATCAATCCTAATTGTTCAGGATTTTCGATGTTTGATTTACCTTCCCCCATATTGAAAAGTCCTTCCATATCCATGGCAGATGACCCGTCACGAACCATAATCTTGACACCTTTAAGCTTTTTCTCAAGAGCTTCCAAAACATTACTGCATTCGTGGTCAGTACTTATACCTGGCTCAAGGTATTTATCCAAATCTTCGCGAGAAACCAATGGGGCATGACCGTCAATAGGCTTTCCATAGACATGTGCCAACTTAAGTTTCCTGTGAACCTCCTCATCACCATTGATGACACCAGGGAAATTCATCATTTCAGCCAATGCCACAATCTCATCTTTTTTAAGCAGATATTCTACATCATCTGCATTCAAAGTGGCACCTGATGTCTCGAAGACTGTTGCAGGCACACAGGAAGGTGCTGTGAAATAAAAATTAAAAGGCACTTGTTTTGCATTTTCAATCATTGCCTCCACACCATAGATTCCCATAACGTTAGCAATCTCATGGGGATCGCAAACTACACCAGTGGTTCCGTGGCGTACGGCAATTCTGGCAAACTGTGCCGGAGTAATCATACTGCTTTCAATGTGAATGTGAGAATCGATAAAACCCGGTATCATCAATCCGTCAACGTCAACTGTTGTTCTCTCATTGACAGTGATCGGTGAGACTTCCTTGTAAATCCCATTTTCAATTGTGATTCTGGCAGGATAAACTGTATCGGATACCACATCAAGAATATAAGCAGTGAATGACATCATTAATCCTCCATCAATGCATTATAAAGAAGTGGCAAGAATGTACCGATATCTGTAACAATACCCACCACTTGAGCGCTGCCCCTATCGGAGAGCTTTGTCACTGTTGATGGATTGATGTCCACACAGATACTTTTAACTCTTGAAGGGAGAAGGTTACCTGTTGCGATTGAATGAAGCATGGTGGCAATCATGATAACCATGTCAACTTCCTGAGCGTAATGCCTCATAAGCTTTTGTGCCTCGGCGGTGTCTGTTATGACATCAGGCAAAGGTCCATCGTCACGAATGGAACCTGCAAGAACATATGGAACATCATTCTTTACACACTCATACATGATACCGCCAGTCAAGGTACCGTCCTCAACTGCCTTTTTGATGGAGCCTGAATTGTTGATCCTGTTTATGGCCCTCATGTGGTGAGTGTGGCCGTGAGCGACAATCTTACCGGTTTCCACTTCAATACCTAATGAGGTTCCGAAAAGATTGGATTCGATATCATGAGTTGCCAAAGCGTTACCCGCCATGATTACGTCAATGTATCCTTCCTTGACAAGTTCAGCCAAGTATTTTCCTGATCCAGTGTGTACAATTGCAGGCCCTCCAACAATACCAATCTTACCACCTTTAGCCTTGATTTCCTTCATCTCTTCAGCAATACCATTGATTAAATTCATCAAAGGCTTTTCAGAGGAGACTTCACTGTTCATGAACTCGAAGACTTGCTGTTCTTCACGTGATCTGTGAGGTGGTGTGACCCTTACACCGTCAAGGCCAACAACAATCTTATCGCCTGCCTTAACATCTGCAATTGGTTTTACGAATGCTCTTTTGGCATCTTCATCCACTACAACTAAACAGTCCATTTCAATCTCTTCAACAGGTATCCAATTACCATCATAAAAGATATGGGTGGTGTGATTGGATGATGAATAAAATCCTTCAGGAGCAACCTTATCCTTGGTTGATGCAACAAGATTAACTTCCTTAATCTCATCGATGGCTGCACCAAGTACAGACAGTTCATCCAAGATGGACTCTAAAAGTTCGGGAGAATCTGCTGAAACTTCAATCTTTGCATGACTTACATCTGATTTCTTGCGTCCAACATCAATTTCCAATATATCAAATTCTCCGCCTTTGTCCATAATAATGCCCATTGTCTTAGTTAAAGTCAATGAATCAATAATATGGCCTGAAAGCTCAATAGTTCTTTTATTCATAACAATATGCTCCATTTTTAGTTAATATTATAACTATATTTTCGGTGATATTTAATGGTATTGTTACGATGCAAATTTAATTAAAATAATAAAAATAAAAAAAAGAAAAATAAATCAACAATATTTAAAATATGTTATTTTTGATTTTTCTTAAATGATTTTATAGATTTTGGAATTCCTATAACCGAAACATTATCAAATGTAGATTGTTTAATTTTTTTCTTATAAAATTCCTCTTCATCAAATGTTCCATTTTGTTTTTCCTCGTTAATCTCCCTAACGATATCATTTACCATTTTATGATAAAATTTTAAAGCTTCATCATGAGACATGTCTTTTGTAGGAGTGTACACCTGTGCAGCAACAACACCAATTGGACTACCTCCACCACCCATCATGCTTCTTTCAAATAAAAGTAAGTCTTTAACATAATTATCATCAATAGAATCTAATACCTCTAGAAAAACAGGCTCTATTTTTTCAAAATATGCTCGATCCATACCTCTATTTCCTGCTTTTGATAAATTTTTATACCTATAAGACGCAGTTTTATCTAAAACCTTATCCATAGATTTGCTTTTAGAGAATAAACCGCCTAATTTGCCAGAAATTTTATTATCTAAATCAATGACATCATCAAGGATATCACTACCCTCTGAAGAATTTTGATTTGATGAAACATTATTGTTTTGTTTTTCTCCACTTATTTTAGTTCCACAACTAGGACAAAAAACATTGTCCCCAACTTCAGCGCCACAACCTGGACAAAAATGTTTCATAGGCTCTTTTTCAATTTTAGTCCCACAACTAGGACAAAAAGCACTATCTCCTACTTCTTGTCCACAACTAGGGCAAAATGATTTTGATACTTCTTTCACTATTTTTGTTCCGCATTTTGGACAAAAAGCATTATCCCCAACATCAAAACCACAATTCGGACAAGAGGATGCAAGAATTTTTTGTTCAACTTTTGTACCGCAGTTAGGGCAAAAAGCATTATCCCCAACATCAAAACCACAGTTATTACAATTCACCATATTTTTCCTCAAATAATATTTTTTTTATTTTAGATTTGCATTTAAAGAAAATTTATAAAGTACAAATCATAACATTCCCTTGAAATTGTCTGTTAATCCAAGAATAGTTTCTTTAAGGTAGATATTTGAAACATATGCCATGATTATTCCTAAAATAACAATCAATACTAAATGGCCTCCGAAAAATCCTTCATAAACTCCTGCAACAAAAGCCCCATATGTGAATTCGACTAATGGAGTTTCTAAAAGGCCTAAAATTAATCCAACAATCAAACCGAATACAACTGCATTGGCTTCATTATCAATAGCTGCACCGAAAAATCCTGCAGACAAAATGATTGCAATAACAAAGGACAACCATGAAAATCCTATCAATAACCCTATAAATGACAATATCAATGCTACAACGAGAGCGACAATTGATGGCTTAATTATTGTGTTCAGATTAATCTTATCTACAAAAGAACCTGTGGTTACTAATTCCTGTTTATTTGTTTCACCTGTGAACACATTTGCTCCACACTCCTCGCAGAATGCATCATTGTCCCCAACTTCAGCACCACAATTTGGACAATTCTTTTTGTTGACTTTTTGAACTTGATTGACCTTAGTTCCACATGTTGGGCAGAATAATGTATTTTCAGGCAAAGTTGATCCACAACTTTCGCATTTTAAGGTATCCTCTTCCTCAAATTTAACTTCAGTACCACAACTTGGGCAGAATGAATTATTTTCATTTAATTCTGCACCACAATTGCTGCAAACTATTTTAGTATCTACAACTTCTTTTATTTCCTCAGATTTGACAAGATTATTTCCACAATTAGGACAGTTTTCCAATTCATCAGAAACATCCAATCCACAACTACTGCATTTGACCATTTATATCACCATTTATCCAAATAGCAAATCTTTTTTAAGTTGATCAAATTCATCTTGAGTAATAGCTCCACTTTCTAGCAATTCCTGGAATTCTTTTAATTGTTGAGCTTTTGTTGGTTCTGCAGTTTGATTTTCAACAATGACTTTTTGAGGTTGATTTCTTAAAGATTCGAATAAATTAACAAGATTTTGACCAAACTGATAACTTGGAAGTCTAATTTCATAAAAAGTGTTATCAACAAGTTTAATTAATAACCTGTCAAACATGTCCGCACTATCATTATTTGCAATCATGTCTTTAAACCTAGTGGCTTTAAGAGATTGAATATCATTTTGAATGTATCTACGAATATCATGGGCAGAAGTAGGGGCACGTTTAGTGATGTCTTCATATCTGCTTTCATCACCTAAACCTAAAGTCACTCTCATTGAAACAATTTTATCAAAGTAAAAATTATTTATTCCTGCATTGACTTTTTTCCAATCCCTATTATCAATTTCCATAAATACAAATTTATCCTCTTTTATCATGAAGAAACCATCAATCATGGTTTCATTACCAAAAGCCTTTGATAAATTCATGAAGGGAATTCCACCAGATGTAACTGCATATACATCAGTAAAAAGAGCATTAACAGTCCTGTGTTTGGATGTACCTTGCTCTAATTTGTTGAATCTACGTACACTAGTTAAAAAATAATCTTCATCTTTAATCCCAAACTCTTCTGCAAGTTTATCATATCTTTCAAGAACTTCATCACGACGTGCATTCCATTCTTGTTGCCTAAAAGATACGGAAGCACCATTAGCTAATCTATGACCACATTCTACACAGAAATTAGTGTTTCTAGAGTTTTTTGTTCCACATTTCGGACAAACATCAGATGAATTATCAAATTTTTCTACCTTTTCACCACAGTTGAAACAAAAATCAGATCCAACAACTTCCGCACCACAATTATTACATTTAACCATAAATTCACCTATTGTTGATTAATTGTTTTTCTAATCCTATTTCCCCATGCATTTTCTTCCATATCTTTAACAGTTGAATCCAAATTACTGGATACATCAGCCACAGAACTATTCAATGCATTGATCTTATTATCCATAATATCAATTTCTAATTTCATGAAACCCTTTTCAATATCAGTGTAGATTTTTGAAGTTTCTTCTGAAATCAACTCAACATCAGTTCCTTCATTCAGCATGTCCATTAATCTTAAAAATACATGTTCTTGGTGTTGTTTTTCATATTCCTTAATATCTGCAACACTGTAGATTCTGTCCAATAACATTTTAAGGATATTGATAAAGTCTTCCCTATCAGAGTGATCATTAACATTGTGAGGAAGGATATCAGTTTTAAGTAAAAATACTGATTGAATATCATTATCATTTTTCAACACTAAAGAATATCCTTTGTTTTCAATATAAACCAATGCTATAGATTGTTTTTCATAAATATCAATTTCCACTTTTGAAAACTCTTTAGGAATTGATAAGAAATCTAGATTACGCACTAACATTTTAACACCTCATTTTTTAATAAAATCCTTAGCAAATTTACCGATGAAATAAATTACGGCACCCACTGCAACAATTATAATGAATATGAACAATAAACTTCCAAAACCCATCAATAAGGCAGGAATAAGTCTGATTAAAAACATTACCACAATTAATATGACAAAAATCATTATGATAATGCCCACTCCAAATCCCATATTTTCAAAAAAGTCTAAAAAATCCATAATCTACCTCATTTAAATTTAACGGAACTTGCATAAGATTTCAGCATGTCAAGGTCATACCCACCGACAAAAACGGCTTTACTATAATCATCACTTCTAACGCCAACAACATATTCAGGCAGATTTGTCATACCGATATCATTGTAAAACACCAGCATATCCCCATCGCTTTGATAGAAATTATAGACAAATGAAGTTGTCAGAACATGAACTGAATAATCCGCAGCATTTGCGTAGCCTCCACCCACTTGGGAATTATCATAATAGTAAACAGCAAATTCATCCTCATCAATGACATTATTAGGATCATTATCTTTTAGATATTCTTTTGCACAGCCTAATGGCTTATTATCATAACACCAAGCAGAATCACTGTAATGTTCTCCTATCGGAACATTCATTGTGAATAGGCCGTCAAAATCCTGAGTTGCAGTTGCAAATGAACTAACAGCAGTTATGGCGATTAATGCCAAAATAAAGATTAATAACAACCATCTTTTCTTGATAAGTATCACCTCGTTTATTCGGTAATATTATTTTAGTACACACATAATATAAACATTGCTATTAGCATGCTAATATCATATAGATATCTATTAAATAGCTAAAATCAAAATTTTTAAATATGAGTAAAAAGGACGATATGAGCATTATATCACTGCTAGCTCGCTCCAAAAAAAGAATCAAAGTGCTGAAATCACTTGAAAATGAAGACAAGATACCTTCAAAAATCAGCAAGGACATTGACGACAACAGCAATCATGTCTCCAAGTATCTTAAAACATTGAAGGATGCAGAGCTGGTTGAATGCCTTAATGAGGACGATAAAAGATACAGATTTTACAGCATCACCGACAAGGGCAAATACTATCTTGACAAGGTAGAAAAAGATTATAACGACTGATTTTAAAAAAAATAAAAAAAGTTAGACTCAATATTTGAGTCTAAAGTCCGAAGAACAGGTATATTATAAATACAATAACCATCAACCAGATTCCCCAACCTAACTCTTTTGCTTTTCCGCTGGCGAGGCTTGCGATTGCGTATACAACGAATCCCCAAGCGATACCTAATGAAATGGAGTAGGTTAAAATCATCATGATAATGGTCATGAACACTGAAGCAGCAACGATTATGTTGTCCCATTCAACATCTTTCAATTGAGCAATCATCAATATACCGACGATTACTAATGCAGCACAGGTTACTGGAGAAGTGAATAATCCAAGTACCAATGGTGCGAAGAATATTGATAATAAGAATAAGATACCTGTAACAACAGCGGTCAAACCGGTTTTACCACCATTACCAATACCTGCTGCACTTTCTACATAAGCGGTTACTGTACTGGTACCGAATATTGCACCGACAATACCACCGACAGCATCAGCGAGGAATGCGTTTTCGATTCCAACAGCTTGACCTTCATCGTCAATGAATCCACATTGTCTACCTAAAGCCATCAATGTTCCTGTTGTATCGAAGAATGTTACGAATACAAGTGAGAACAGCATCATTATCAGGTTTGGAATGTTTGAGAACAGCTGTCCAAATCCTTTTGTAAATCCTGCAACCAGTGACAAGTCAAAATTGGTGGTTATGAATTGTGCAGGAACGGCAGGCATAAGCATGTCTCCAGCACCGTATCCGACTGCAGTGAATATTACACCGATGATAGCTGTGATTACTAATCCGATGAATACTGCTGCTGGCACTTTTTTAACATATAGTATCAATGTAATGATGATACCGATCATTGCAAGAAGTGCAGGAGCGGTTGAAAGAGCACCCATTGAAACGAAAGTTGAAGGGTCAGCTACGATAATGCCTGCACCCTTAAGACCAAGGAATGCCAGGAAGAATCCGATAGCGGCACCTATACCTAATTTCAAGTCAAGAGGAATAGCGTTTAAGATAGCTTCCCTTAATCCTGAAACGGTAATGATTAAAAAGATTATGCTTGAAATGAATACTGCTGCAAGTGCAGTTTCCCAAGTGTTTCCCATTCCAAGAATGATTGTGTATGTAAACAATGCATTCAGTCCCATACCTGGAGCTAATCCGACTGGATATTTAGCAACTAGCCCCATAATTATACTAGCCACACCGGATGCAACTGCTGTTGCAAAGAACACTCCGGTGACAGGCATTCCACCATCACCTAAAATAACTGGGTTTACACCTAAAATGTAAGCCATAGCAAGGAATGTGGTAATACCTGCGATGATTTCAGTTTTAAAATCAGTTCCATTTTCCTTAAATTTAAAAAAATTGTCCAACATATAACACCTCTTACGAAATAAAATTTCGTAGATGTTATTATATTTTAAAAAAAGTAGTATTAAATTTATCTATAAATTTTTACATGATATATTAGAAATAATCCAAGCCCAGACAAGATTATTTCAAATCGAAAAAATGGCAATAAAATACAAAATGGTAAAGAATCTAGTTATTCTTTATCATCGTTCTTGTCGAGGTCTAAAATGTCATTAACCATATAGGCCCCTATAAACACTTGTTTCAATCCTTTATAAGCGATTGATTCTATAGGATTTAAAGACCAAACTTGTTTTTTATCAGACATGATTTCACCTCTAAATAATAGTTTTAAATATATTATATATAAAATTAACGATTTATCAGTTAGTTTGACCTAAAAAAAGGACTAAAATTTAGTTTAACCTAAATTAGAAATGAATAGTATTTTGAAGGGATTTTTTAGCCAATTTCAAAGGAGAAATGATTACAGTTCAATCAAATCTTGTTCGTGACTTATCTAACAAAATTAAATTTGAAAAACGAATATAAAGATAAACACAAAACAAAAAAGGATTATTAAAAATATGTTTGAGAATTGACCCTATTCAATCAAGGTCAAAAAGTCATAAATGATTTTGGCAGCCACAACTGCAGTATGATCGCCAAGCTTATTGCTTGCGGTTTCAACAACATCCAATCCCACAATGTTCTTGTGGCACAGGTTTTCAAGAATTGTTTCAAGCTCGTGAACGAACAATCCTCCCGGTGTCGGGTTTCCAACGCTTGGAGCAATGGCAGGATTGACAACATCCATATCTATTGAAATATAGATTGGCCCGTCAATGTTTGTCAGGTAATACTCGATAGCATCCATATGCTTGTGAACATCCTTGTTCTTGAATGTCTGGATATTGTAAGTGGACTTGACATAATCCTCCTCTTCCTTTGAGGATGATCTTATTCCAATCTGAACCAGATTGACACCCATCTCATGAGCCCTTCTCATGACTGTGGCATGGGAGTACTTTTCTCCGATGAACTCAAATGCAAGATCCCTGTGTGCGTCCAAATGAACAACAGTTAACTTTTCATATTTCTCGCTTAAAGCCTTTATGGCACCGATGGAAGCCGAATGCTCTCCACCAATTATGATTGGCTTTAGATTCAAGTCAAGAATCTCGTTTACAGTGTCCTCAATGATGGCACAGGTCTTTTCACAGTTTCCAGGAACAACATTGACATCCCCGAAATCATAGAAATTGGTGGTTAAGTCCTTGTTAAAAACAGTATTGTATTTTTCAAAACCGAATGATGCCTCACGAACAACAATCGGCCCTAAACGTGAACCGGAATGATAAGAAGTAGTGCTGTCAAATGGAACTCCGATTATCCCATATGAATTTTCAATTATTTCATCATTTTCCGCAGAAAATGCAAATTTCCATGGTTCATAAGTATTTAAAAGCATAATTTTCTAAAAAAAGGAAAATAAGAAAAAGAGAACTTATGATCCTCTAGTTCTCATGATTTTCATGTTTCCCATAGCAACAATGTATTCAACTTCTCTGCCTTCAGTGATTTCATCTTTTAAGTCTTCAGGCATTTGTAAGTCAATGGTATCATAGTTTTCCAGGTCCATGATTTGTACATTGTCACCTTGGATTGAGATAACTTGTCCTAATCTTTTGTCGATAATAGGAGTATCTACTTTAGTATCTACAGGTTTAACTAAACTTCTTTTTTGGTTATCAAAGATTCCAACAGCTTCAATTCTTGCTTTAGCAGCTCCGTGTTTACCAGGAGATGAAGTAGTGTAACTGATGATTTTACAAGCTTCTCCGTTTAAAACGATATATTTTCCAACTTTTAATGTTTTAATTTCTACAACTTTTGTTGACATTAATTTTCCTCCATTTTATATAAAAACCGGTTTTTAATCTTATAATAAGGAATATTATTAGATTAGTATAAATTATCTTTCCCATTTTATATAAATTATTCGTTTGTGACAAAAAAATAAAAAAGGATTTAAAATAGCATTTAATCTAAAACAATGTTGCTCCAGTATTGTATGAGTATAACCATAAAGAAATTGCAGCTAAAACCAAAACAACTAGCATCCAAACTACAATGAATATTTTCTTACCATCTCGTTCTCCTTTGATGAGATACTTTTCACCCTTCTTGTCACTGGAATGATTCCTATTGTTCTTGTAGAAATCGTCATTTCTAAGATATGAATAGAACAGCCTTGCTATGAAATAGAATATGACGACGAATATCAATCCAATGTAGGGAATAGAACCGAACATTGCAATGATGGATGACACTATAAGCATCAATAGCATGAACATGCATGCGGACAATATTAAAGATATGGATTTGTTAAAAATCATTAGGTACACCTAAATTTATTTAACATTTCATTATTTAAATATGTGATGGCAATCATGAATACTTTAATTTAATATGAAAAATAAACTAATCATAGTGATAAAATGAAGATAGCTATTGTATCAGGAAAAGATGAAGGACCAACAAAATTGAATGCATTCGATAACGCTTTAACTGAAGCAGGAATCGGTGACGTGAACCTCATAAAAGTGTCCAGCATGCTTGCAGGCAACGTTGAAATAGAAACATTGCCTAAACTTAAAGCTGGAGCCATGGTGAATTGTGTTTTATCAACAGTGACTTCAGACAATCCCGGTGACGAAATAACTGCAGTAGTTGCAGTCGCTATTGGAAAAGAACTAGGTTGTGTAGTTGAAACAACCGGAATCAATGAAAATCCGGATGACTTAATAAAGGAAGCCCATGAAATGGTTGAATACATGATGGAAAAACGTGGCGTGGAGATAAAAGAGCTTATCGTGGAACCATGCACAGCAACCGTTGAAAACATAGCTTCAGTTGTCTCATCCGTAGTTTATCTAAATAACAATATAATCGAGGAGTGAAAATGAATGCTCGTGACAAGCAGATAGCAACAGACTTGGCTTATGAAATCATTCGTGACGTGAGCAGAGCCATTCGCCCATATGTTGGAAAGCCGGAATCCGGTGAGAAGATAAAGATGGGTGCTGATGGAACTCCCACATCCCTGATTGATGTCATTGCTGAAGAAAAGCTAATCAACATACTTAAAAATGCACCAGTACTGTCATACCTGATAAGCGAAGAGATTGGAGAACTTAAACTCGGAAAGGGAACACAAAAGAACATTGTTTTAACTCAAGAGCTAAGAAGAACAGACCTGGAAGAGGACGAAACTCCAAAATTCATATTTCTAATTGATCCAGTTGACGGGACCAACAATGCAATTAAAGAGATTCCAGCATTCGGAATTTCAATTGCAGTTGCAAATGTTGAACAGGGAAGACTGTCCACATTGAATGATGTTGAACTCGGTTTTGTCAGCAGCTTTGCAAACGGAAACTTCTTTGAAGCTGAAAAGGGCAAGGGATGCTGGCTTAACAATGAAGAGGTCACACCAAGCAATGTCATAAACATCAGCAACATGACTCTTGGAGGATTCACCAAAAGCGGAACATCAGAAGCATCAAAACTGGTTGACAATGCACGTAGAATGCGTGTTTTAGGCAGTGTAGTATTAGAGTTATCCTATGTTGCGAGCGGAAGATATGATGCATTCCTTGACCTGAGAGGAAGTAGAATAATAGATATTGCAGCTTCAAAACTGATTCTTGAAGAGGCAGGATGCATAATCACAAACAAATACGGCCAAAAGCTTGAAAACATATTGAGCATCTATGAAAAGACAATCGTAGTTGCTGCAAACAATAAAATCCTGCACAAGCAAATGATTGACATATTAAATGACAATCAAACAGATTTCATTGGAAAAGTTGGAGTCATATCAAGAATCGACCAGAAACGACCAATATTATTCTCAGCAAAAGTAATTGATTATCTTTTAACCAATGGACGAGAGGTAATCATTGAAAAACAACTTGCAGATAAAATCATTGAACTGAAGGAAAATCCTAAATTGGAAACAATTATTGAAAGAATACAGGATAACTATCCTGAAATTGCAGATTTCCTTGATGACATCAATTTCAACATAGACTTTGAACAGCTTGCAGTGCCAATCAATGATTTTGACTGCGACATGGCATTGGTTCTTGGAGGGGACGGAACCCTATTAAGGGCACAGGGAAAAATGAAGCCTGAAATCCCAATATTTGGAATAAATATGGGAACCGTAGGATTCCTGACTGAAATTGAAGTTCAGGACACCTTTGAGGCATTGGATGAAATTCTGAAAGGAGATTACTATAAGGAAAAAAGGACACGACTAGTGGTTTCCCACGAAAGCAACATGTTCACAGCAATGAATGAAGTAGTCATAATGACCGATAAGCCTGCAAAGATGCTTCACTTTGAAATAAAAGTGGACGGTGAAACAATAGAAGAGGTTAGGGCGGACGGACTGATTGTCTCCACACCTAGCGGTTCCACAGCTTATGCAATGTCTGCTGGAGGACCTATTGTTGATCCAAAGGTTGCAGGATTTGTCATCATACCAATATGTCCATACAAGCTAGGAGTAAGGCCATTTGTAGTGTCTGACAACAGTGAAATTACCGTCAAACTGCTTAAGAAAGGTAAAAGCGCAGTCTTCGTAATGGATGGACAAATAAACGAGGAAGCAGATTATGAAGAGGAAATCAAATTCAAGAAAGCAGACAAGGACGCCTACTTCATAAGAACTTCAACAAAATATTTCTATGAAAAAGTAAAAGACAAACTAAAAGAAGGCGGAATAAACACTAACCCTCGGTGTGATGATGAATAATCTTGTTATCGATTTAACACATGGTGGAGTGAAAATCGCCATCAGCTTAGCCAAAAAGGACAAAAACGTTTTAGCATACGACATCTACAACACTCTAGATGACATTGATGAGAAACTGTTTGAGATTTATGACATTTGCCTAATCCAGTTAGAGGATTTGAAAGACTTCAAAGGAGACATGAATGTCATCTATCCCATTCACTTGCCTTTAAGCACTGATGAAATCACCAAATATAATCCAAACCTCAACTATACTTTTCAAACACATCACGAGATAGTCCGTGAACTTCTAAACGACTGGGGAAGCGACATTAAGAAAGTCGAAGTCACAGGAGTGAAAGGCAAAACCACTTCCGTTTTCATGCTTAAGGAAATACTGATAGACGAGAACCCCCTGGTATTGTCAAGCCTGGGAGCCTTACTGTATGAAAACGACAGGCAAATCATTTTAAAAAAGAACATATCCATTACTCCGGCCAATATTAAGGATGCCATTGATTTGGCATATAAAGTTGCAAACCCAATTTGCAAAATTGCCGACGGCACTGTAGAGCGCACTGATTTTAGAATTTATGACTCAGCAATTTTTGAATCATCATTGGGTGTCAGCGGAATTGGAGATGTGGGGCTTCTTTTAAACATTGCTGAAGACTATCCGATTGCACGAGGAAAAAGCAGTGCTTCACAAGCCAAAAAGCAAGTGTTTAACTGCAATTGCGTTTGCATCCAAAAGGAGGCTATGGACGAGCATTACTCAAACATTGTGCATGATAAGGTCAACACATTCTCACTGACAGACAAGAGTGCAGAATTATCCGTGAAAAATGTCGAATACAGCCTAGATAAGACAAAAGTTGAACTGGTCTACAATAACGTTAAAACAGTTAATGACAATGTTGTTTCAGGTGAAATCTGCCTGAAGACATTTGCTCCAGGCCCACATCACGTGAGCAATGTTTTAGGAGTTGTCCTGACTTGCATCTGTCTGGAAATTCCAAACGAAACAATCATCAAAAACATTGCTAACTATAAGGGAATTCCTGGCAGAACAAATAAAAAAACCATTGAAAACTCAACAGTAATCGAAGAGATAAATCCAGGACTCAACACACAAGCCATAAAAGAGTCAATAAACATGATTAGTGAACTGGATGACTATTACATATCAATCGGCGGAGATTACGGAATAACCTGCGAGGAAATTGATGAGGAAAAATTATCCGAATTCCTGAATAAACTTGACAAAAACATCATACTGACAGGAGATTTAGGGCTTTCAATTTCCAAAAAACTTGACAAAAAATGTGATTACTACAAGAATTATGAGGATGTTTACGATTTGGCGGTTAAAAACAATAAAAATCTTCTTTTCATATACCGCTCAGATTACCGCAATGTTTCAAAAAGATGAACTTATTGCAAAAATTGAAACATTTAATAAATATTAATTGCAAAAATTAAAAATGTAACAAATTATTGTAAGTTAAAACTTATAATATGAATTTTAAAACATGGAGATAATACATGATTGTAGGAACACGTGGAAGTCAATTAGCATTAGCTCAAACAAAGCAAGTTTGTGCTAGTTTATCTAAAATAACTAAAGAATCTATTGATGTGGAAATTATCAAGACCAAAGGAGATAAGATTACCACATCCCAATTGTACAATATGGATTCCAAAGGACTTTTCACCAAAGAACTGGATATCGCCCTTTTAGAAGAGGAAGTCGATTTCACAGTGCACAGTTTTAAGGACTTGCCAACCGAACTGGATGAAGACCTGGAAATTGTGGCAGTTCCGAAACGTGAGTCTCCAAATGAAGTTTTAATCTCTAAAAAGGACTGGAACGAACTGGGACCCGGATCAAAACTTGGAACCAGCAGTCTTAGAAGAGAAGCTTTCTGTAATCATTACAATAAGGAATTTGAACTTAAATCTATCAGGGGAAACATTGAAACTAGAATTCAAAAAGCCTTGGAAACTGATTTAGATGCAACAATTATGGCTCAAGCTGGCCTTAAAAGGTTGAATCTTACTAAATATATTAAGAATGTATTTCCACTGGATTACATTACCCCGCCAGCAGGCCAAGGCGCACTAGCTATCATTACTAGACGTGACTCTGATGTGAAGGATAAAATATCTAAATTAAATGATTATGTCTCAATGCAGGAAGTTCTTGCAGAAAAGAAAGTGCTAGAGGAACTCGGAGTTGGATGCCAATGGCCAATCGGAGCAATAGCACGCATGAATGATAATGAATTTAACATTTATTCTATATTATTGACAAAGGAAGGAGAAATCCTTAAAGAACAAACCGAAAAAGGATCCATTAAAAATGCGGTTGAACTTGGCGGACGCATTGGAAAAATTTTCGAGGATTATGTTTAAACGGAGGAATTAGATTGAAAACTATTAACGTAGGAGTTGTCGGAGTAGGTGCGATGGGTGAAAACCACGTTCGTGTCTACCACAAAATGGAAGAAGCAAATTTAGTTGCTGTAAGTGATGTGAGTGAAAGAGCACTCAAAAAGATTGAGAAAAAATACGGTGCCAAAGGTTTTACTGATTATAGTGAATTGCTTTCAAATCCTGAAATTGAAGCTGTTAGCGTATGTGTGCCAACCACATTCCACCATGCAGTGGTAATGGAAGCAATCAAACATGGAAAACATGTTTTAGTTGAAAAACCTATTGCATTCACAGTCAGTGAAGCTGAAGAAATGATTGCAGCCGCTAAAGAGGCAGGAGTTCTACTCGCAACCGGACACGTTGAAAGATTCAATCCTGCTGTTCAAAAAGCTAAAGAACTCGTTGACGATGGAGTAATTGGAGACATAGTATCTGCTTTTGCAAAAAGAGTAGGACCATTACCACCTAGAATAAAAGACGTGGGAGTTTCCATTGATTTAGCTATTCACGATTTAGACATTATGAATTACTTATTTGAAGAGGAAGTCACACAGGTTTACGGTTCAATGAACTGCAGCTTTGATGACAGTGAATTTGAAGACCATGCGGAAATCATGGTTAATTTCGACAACGAATCAACAGGAATCGTTGAAGTTAACTGGTTAACCCCATACAAACGCAGAGAACTTGAACTTACCGGTACTGCAGGAATCATTTCCGTAGATTACATCAAGCAAAGCATTGAAGTATACGGTAAATTTGCCCAAGACATCCAAATCAAACATGAAGAGCCACTTAAAGGCGAATTAAAATCATTCTTAAATGCAGTAATGAACGGAGAAGAACCTGAAATTACAGGTGAAGATGGACTTAAAGCTCTTAAAATGGTTATTGCTGCTAACAAATCTTCCCAAAAACATAAACCTATTAGTTTTGAAGAACTTGATTAAGGTGATAATGTGAAACAAAAATTAATTGCAAAAGCTCAAGAACTCAGAGAACATGGATTCACCACCGGTGAAATCGCTGACGAATTGAACGTCAGTATGGACACCGCAAGATGGTTAACACTCCAGAAAGCAACTGAAGAAAAGATTGAAGCACCAGTTGATTTTGCTATTAACTGGAAAAGCATTGGTGGAAACTCAACCCGTTTAAATTATGTTTCCGGCGCTTTAAGTGACATGGCATTATCACACGGAGACGCAGACACAATCGTTGGAATTGCAGTTAGTGGAATTCCATTTGCAACCGTAATGTCTGATTTGATGGAAGACATGACCGGAGAAGCTACTTCCCTAGCAATTTTCCACCCACACAAACACAGAAAAGATGCGGAATCAACAGATGACGAAGGTACAATAAGTACCAACTTCGGAAGCGTGGAAGGCAAGAAAGTGGTTATCGTTGATGATGTAATCACCAGTGGAAAAACCGTAAAAGAAGTTATCCACACTGTAAAAGACAACGGCGGCGAACCAACTTGCGTTACCGTATTAATTGACAAAGCAGGTCTTTCCGAAATCGAAGGCGTGCCTGTAGAATCTTTAATTAAAGTTAGTAGATTGTAAATCTACTACAATTTCTTATTTTTACCAACATTTAAACACCAACAATCATCAATAGCATTATATACATTAACACACAAAATATACACAAGGTGATAAATTTGTATGTTACAGTGATTGGATTTGATAGCATGTACGGGGCAAAGCCATTGGTACTGAATGGAATTGTCAAGCTAGTGAAAGAACCGGAAAACAGACATGATGCAGAGTCAATAGCCTGTGAAATGAGGCATTTCGGAAAAATAGGATACATTGCAAACAGCAGCCGCACAGTAATCAAGGGCAGCATGAGTGCGGGCAGATTATATGACAAGATAAATGATGAATACTTTGCAAAAATCAAATTCATCAAGGACAATTATGCAATAGCTAAAGTTTTGGATTCCGACGAGTTTGTGGCTGAAATTGAAAATCCTGAAAGTGATGTTCATTACCTAAGCGATAATCCAAGCCAGTTAGAATTGCATGAGGATTATTAGTGATAAAATGATAACCTTAGGAAATGACATCAGCATAAACCCGGATATTGAACTTTTAACCCCACAAGTACATGAAAATGTTGCAATAATTCCATTAAAAACTAAAAGAACATACATTGACATTTTAACCCTTAAAAAAGGATTGGAATTAGGACTTGTTCAAGTAAAGGAATGTGAAAATTCACAGGTCAACACTCTCATTGTCACAAACAATGCAGTGACCCCATTAATCCTGATTGATGGTGACGAAGTTGTTGGGGGCGATCAAAACAGGATTGTCAATGCAACAATAATCATTGACGGCAAAAGCAAAATGAAAATTCCTGTAAGCTGCACCGAGCAGAACAGGTGGGCGTATAAAAGTGAATTCAAACAATCCGCATACATTGCCAATTATGAAACCAGAAGGGCAAAGGAAGTTGCTTCAAGAGATTCAAACTCATATCAAAACGTGATCTGGTCATCAATTAATGACCTGGAACATGAAAATTCATTTTCATCACCTACAAAGGCAATGGAGGAAAGCTATGAAAACCTGAGAATTGATCATGGCAAGATACTTGAGAATTTCAAGGTTGTTGACGGTCAAACAGGTGTTTTAATCATTGTCGATGGTGAAATCAAAGGATTTGAGCTGTTCTTGAATAGTGAAATCTACAAGGAATTCCATGAAAAAATACTGAAAAGCTACATAATCGATTCAAAAATGAAAAACAACACCTTTGCAGTTAATGTTGATGCCGCCAAACTTGTGATTGACAATGCAATCCATTCATCATTTGAAAAAAAGGAGGGCAATGGACTTGAGGATTCATTCACCTTTGAGAATGATGATGGTCTTGGTACATTATACTTGTTCAAAAATGAAATCATCCACTGGTCCTACTTTAAAAAATCCGAAATTGAAAACAATGATGACATTTTAGAGGATGAGCTACTTAAAACGGATGTTTAACTCATCCATCATTTTTTCTATTTTTAAGTTTAACCTTTTAACATTTTCATCAATTTCTCTTTTTTCATAAGTCAACTCTTCCAGTTTTACAAATTCCCCCTCGAAAGTATCCACATAACGTGAAACCGCCAGGTTGAAGTCGTTTTTCACGATTTCACCTAATTTCACAACATTGGAGAATTTGGTGATTGTCAATCTGTTGACAAACACATCCCTCATCTTGTTGATTGTATCATTGGACAGGATGAGATTTCTCCTGAATAGTCCCGGAAACATCATTGGACTTTTCTGTGTCTGATAGTCCTTGGACATGTCGATGAAGAGAATATCCCTGTTTGTTCTATTCTTTTTGAAAACAATTACCACTTCAGGCCTTGTCCTGCCAAGCTCTTCTGGAATGCTGATTATGGTGTCGATGTAGTTTTTCTCAATGGTCAAATACTTTCTAAGTGTCTGGAGAGAATTCTTATATAGGAAGTTCTGTGAAATGGAAATGGCCATGATTCCATCGTCCTTTAGGGAATCGATCAAGTTAATCAAAAACAGGAACTCACTATCCTTGAGGGACTCGTATTCTCCTGTGAACTTTTCCTCTGAATCCTTTTCAACATCCATCTTTTCAAGCAGGTTTTCCAATGCCAGGTTAAGGGCAGAATCCTGTTCGAAGGAGTTGCTGTCCATTCCGAATTTCTCAAGCAGCATATCCTCAAGCTCTCCACGCTTGCTTCTTTTGGCAATCTCAAAGCTCTGCTTCTTATTGGATGAATGATAGTTCTTGATGGATACGGGAATTTTTGACAATATCACATCAAATGAAGCCCCTCCAATATCTATTGACTGGGTGGCATCCTCATTTTTGAATACGACATGATTCAAGTAGAATATGTTTATGAAAAACCTTGCAATGGTGTAGAGATAGGTTAACTTGTCCCCTTCCTTACCATAATATGTCACTCCTGTCTCGCAAAGGTCGGAAAGATTAATTAGGGATGATCCGTTCTTCATGAATGGATCGTATGCACTTTTGATTGATTTCTTTTCACATGCTATCAATGTTGAAAGAATCTGTGAGATGTAATCAGGGTTTGAGTGTATATGCATCATCCTTGAATTTGAAATCACATCAAAGACTCTTCTGAATTCGAATTGATTGTCAAACAGGTCGAGTTTGGATATTGAAAAGATGATTTCCTTTATTGCGAAATTCATTTCATTGTTGAATTCATACTCCTTAATGTTGAGCTCCTCTTTCATTGTCCTGAACAACAAATCAAAGTATTTCTTGTCCTTGCTGTTTTCGGCAAACTGAATGTTTTGTGGAAATACCCTGAAAAAATCTGTCAAAAAGAATCTGTCGGAGTAGGTCTTGTTTATGACCTCATCAATGAATGCATCCGGGTTTTCAATGTGGTATCCGAACAGATGCATTGCATCCTCCCTGAGCAGCTCATGAGTGTACTCGTCTCTGTATGCCTCATCCAGTGTCATTTCCTTGTCCTTGACGACCATCATAAAATGGTCCTTCAGATTGTCTGAACAGTACTTGTATAGGAAGGTGTAAATTATGATATAGTCTATTTCAAATGGCAGATTGAACCTTCTTGATTTGGACATGAGGTTTTTCAGGATTTTATAGTTTAGTGAAGTTGGTCTCATCAATCATCACCCCACAGGTCATTGAGTATCGCTTCCTTGAGATTGCGGTCATATTCTACCTGGCGAAGGTCCTCATGGATTTTGTCGTTGATGGTGTTAAGTAATTCTCCATATTTAACTTGTGTTTCAAAATCAGGTACGATAAGCTCCAGTTGCTTTATCTCTTTTAGTGAGGTGTGTGGTATCTTTTCACTGCTTCCAAGTTCATGGAGTTGCTTTTTTATGTGAGCGTTAGTCAGCAGATGTGCTATAAAGTCAGGATCATAGTCTTTTCTTAATCTGATGATGGCTATCCTGTCGCTTACAACCAGACCCTCTTCTTTGACACATACAACATCATACGGATAGGGCATTTTCATCAGCACGTCATTTTCTCTTGTGAAGTACCTTTCCTTTATGTTGCTTTTAAGGCTTAATTCATCAAAGTCTGAAAGTTCCCCATCCTTTTTGATGGATCTTTGAACTATGACCTTAAATTTATCCCCAGTCTCGTCGAGATAACGTCTGTATGACAATCCTGAGAATATTTCGGCCATATCTTCTAGTTTTACTTTTTTCATTTTAATCACTTTTTAAAATGAGTTTTAGCTTTCAAAGAAAGCTAAATGTTCTATTGTTATGTATGGTGGGTGGAATGAGCATTAGTTTTTGGTGGTGAGCCAAAAACTAACTATTGGTATAGTCCTGCAACATCATCAAGGAGTGCAGGTTCTTCTGGAACTTCTGATGGGTCGATTTTTTCTGCGGAAACCCCTCCGATTACTCCAACGCTTTGGATGTTGTCTTTGAGGACGGCAGTTGAAGTGATTCCAGGTCCTTGTGGTGAAAGGACAAATAAGTCCAGAAACCTTTCATCTTCACCAACAATGAATGCTGGTTCGATAGGTTCAGCGGCTTTGGTCTGGACCTTGATTAAGATGTGTTTAGCTTCATTATCATCGTCAATACCAATTTCTTGTCTGATTGTTTTATCTAAATCTTTTACTTTTTCGCTCCAATTAATATTTTCGTTCATATTATTACCTCTCTATTATTTTATTGTCACCTTAAAATACAATGGCGTGGATTTTTAGTGGTGCATTTTTTTAAAGATGATGCACTTTTGCAATCTTATTTTGGATTTAATAGTATATAAACTTAACTGTTTTATCTATCTTTTTTAAAAAATTACATTTTTTCGACTGCAAATTACTATATATTTTAGGTAGTATATAAATGTTTTGTATTTTTTAAAAAAATGCAAAAAAGCAGAAGTGTGACAAGCAGAGTACACACTAAAAAGTGAAAATGACAAACAAAAAAATGAACCCCTATGGAAAAGGGGTTTAAAAAAAATAGCTATTAAAAAAAAATAAATAAGGAGAGGCAGCACTATGCCTCAGATTTGACTTTCTTTTCTTTTTTATCCTTCTTGTCGACGATTACCATCTTTTGATTTTCCTCGTCAACTTCCATAACAATCGGTTCGCCTTCAACAGCACCAGGATCCTTTTCAACACATTCATTGATTTTTGACTGGATTGCACCAATGTCCTCAGTATCAATGAGGTCCACGATTTCCAATTGTTGCTGGAATCTTTCAACACCCTCAAGAGGAACGTTTTCTACAAATGGAATCGCTCCTGTTGCGCCGATAATCTTCTTCTTGTCAGGGTCTGCCCCGTTTTCATGCAATGCCTTGAAGCTTTGACCGGTAATGTGACCTTGCACTTCCGCACCAGCCAAAATCAAGAATCTAATGTTCGGATTAGATATGATATTTGCAACCACTTTCTCAATACCTAAGTTCTCTGTTTTACATGGTCCTGCAATAGCTGCTCCAGACAATTCCGCTTCAATGTGGGATGCAAGAGTAGTTACTGCAACCGGACTTTCCGGATCTCCCACAATATAGTCGCCACTGATTACAGGCCAACCGTCTGCAGGAGCTTTTTTATCAGCCATACTTGATTCCTCCTAATTTATAATTAAGTTTATATTTGAAAGTTATTTAAATATTTTGTTCAGTAGTAAAGTTCAGAAGGTTTTCCGATGTATTCGAAGTCATCCTTGTTGTCAAGGTATTTTACGCCGATGACCTTTTCATCAGGAAATCTTGTGACTACGCTCATTCCGTCATTTACATCAATGACGATGATTTTTGTATTTTTTTCGCCTTCAGCTTGAATCCTAATGATTTCATCATTTTCCAACAGTTCAGGGTTTTCAAAGTCATCGCTTATGTCTGTTGAATACCAGTGCTGTGGCAATTTTACTCTTATTCCCAAATCGTCCAATAAATCTTTAACATGCATTTTCATACCCTCTTGTTTTTCTATATAAAAATAGACAAGGAATGTATTTAAATATTTTGTCACTAGTTAAGGGTGCAAAGTGACTAAACAAGGAAATGAATCTTGTTCTTGTCAATGTCTTCCAGCTCATGTGCCCCAGGTATGTCATCGGAATGGCCCAATGCCATAATTCCAACAACCCTGTAATGGTCGTCAATCTTTACGATGTCCCTTACAAGTTCCTCTGAATCCTTGCCGTCCTTGCTTCTCAAGTGTATCTGAACCCAGCAGCTGCCCAAGCCCAGCTCTGTTGCCATCAGATGCATGTATGTCAATGCGATTGATGAGTCCTCAATCCAGGTATCGGCAATTAAGGTATCTGCAACAACGACAATGGCCTTGTCGGCACCACTTATCAAATCGGCACCATGATCTTTTGCTTTTGACAATTCCTCAAGTGTCTCCTTTCTTTCAACGACCAAAAAGTTGCATGGCTTCCTGTTCATGCTTGTAGGCGCAAGAAGAGCTGCTGCAAGTATCTTGTCCAGTTCCTCCTTAGTAACAGGATTTCCATTGAATTTTCTAGTACTTCTTCTTTTAAGCATCACGTCTAAAAGTTCCATTATGATCACTAATAATAGTTTGTTGCAAGAGATATTTAAAAAATAGTATAGTAATGTAGATTTCACAATCGACATTGCATGAAAAATGATTACACTTGAAGAATTGAAAAGAATTATTCAAATAAATGGTATGGTTTGCTTATACATATCAGTTTAATCAATCGAATATTTAAAAATTTGAAAGGAAAAATCCTTTCGAAATCATAAGTTATTGTAGTGCTCGTCACTGACCTCTTCCAGCCATTCGTTTGAAGTGTTTTCACCTTCAACCTCAACTGCAATATGGCTGAACCAGGAATCCTTTTGGGCTCCGTGCCAGTGTTTTACATTAGGCTTGATTTCCACAATCATTCCAGGCTTTAGCTCAACGGCATCCTTTCCCTCTTCCTGATACCATCCCTTGCCTGCAACACATAATAGAACCTGTCCTCCACCGGATTCTGCATGATGGATGTGCCAATTGTTTCTGCAACCCGGTTCAAAGGTCACATTGGCAATGAACAATAGATTATCTTCAAAATCAACTAATGGATTCAAATAGGAGTTTCCAATGAAAAATTCTGCAAATGCATCGTTTGGAGCTCCTTTTCCAAAAATATTTTTCTCATCAAAATCTGACATTTTCATACCTCAAAAAAATAAATGTTTACACTCGCAACAATTAATGTTGTATAAAAAAATTCGAAGTTACGGCAGTGCAACTTCGAACAAGGTTTTTTCACGACTTGTTAATTAGTCACTTAATAAGTATTGAATTCATCACTTATAAAGTAAATGGTTTCAATTTGATTACACCAAACAAAAAACAATCAAATCAAACCCCATTTTAGCAAATAAAACAAATGAATAGATTAACAGATTATAATTAAGATGAAATATAGTTAAACAAGTATTTAATGATAATTTAAAAATGAAACATTCATTTGAAACAATTGCAATTCCAATGCATGTTTTAAATAAATTACATCAATCCATTTTAGATTAAAAGAACTGTGATTGAAAATCACATTTACATTGTGAAAACAATGTTTATTTCACCTTGAAATTAATAATGCAAGAACATCAATATTGCATTTACTAGGTACATAGATTTAAAAGCCAATAATTAAATATTGAGTAATCACCAAAGAGCAGGTGAAAAATATGCAATCTACAATCAATATTGACATTGAAAATATTATTCGAATGAGGGAGATAGCCGAAATATACAACATAACAAATCAGACACACAAATCTAAAAGATACCACAAAATCATCATTCGAATTTGCGACAAACACCCAAAAAACGAGGAGATGCTGACTTTTAAAATCCAATCCCTCAATTACTTAAACAAAACCTACAAGTCCCTTGAGACTACAAACCGTTTGCTTAATCTGAACCCATATAACCTCAATGCATTGGTAAACATTGCAAGGCATATAAAGGAGGAATGAAATGTTTTTTAAAGACAAAATGGAAAAGCTACTGGAAAAAGCGGGAAAAGAAGTGAAAAACCAGCAATACGCAAAGGCAAGAAACACCTACCTCGAGTGCCTTGCAATAAAACCCAATGACATAAGAATCCTCAACAACCTTGCACAATTATCCGATATGCTTGGAGACACAGACAAGGCAAGGGGATATAATGAGATAGTGCTTAAGGAATGTGACGAACAATTAAAATATGAAAAGACAGAGCAGCTCTTGATTTTAAAATCAAATGCACTTGTTTCCTTGAAAAGAAACGATGATGCGATAAGAGTGATTGATGATCTTCTTGAAATATCCCCCGACCATCCACTGGGACTGTTCCATAAGGCACAGTATTTCGAACTGAAAGAGGAGTACGGGAAATCATTAGAATACATCAACCGTGTCTTGAAGGAAGACTGCACCAACATTCCCGCACTGCTTTCAAAAGGGAGAGTTTTTTGCAGGATGAATGACTTTAAAAGAGCTGAAAACTGCTATAACTTCGTCTTTAAGATCGAGACTAAAAACAAGGCTGCAATCAATTTAAAGTCAGCATTGATTAAAAGACAAATGAATGTCACCACAACTCCCCATGACCTAATGCTTGAAGCAATAGAATCATGGGACGACAATGATTTTAAAACTGCTGAAAGCAATTTTAAAAAGGCATTGGAAATGGATTCAGGTTACGATGAAATCTGGTTTGCACAGGGAGAACTATTCATTAGAATGGGAAAAATTGCTGATGCAATAAACTCATTCGACAAGGCGTTTGAACTAAATCCCCTGAGCGGAGGAATTTCCAAGAAAAAAGAGTTTTATAAATTGTTAAATAGAATGTTAAAAATAAATAAGTTTTTAGGTTATGAAAAAAAGAGTGATTAGACTCTTTTCATAATTTAAAACCTGTTCCGATAAATTGAGCAACGTCACGTCCAGTGTCATCTGAAATGTCAACATTAACGATGCTGGAAGTCCTGCCACTTTTACGGCATGTTGCCTTAGCAATCAATTTATCACCTTTTGGAGCAGACAGGTAATGAATATCGACCTGTTGAGCAACAGTCAATTGATGAATTTGATTGGACAATACTGCAAATGCAAAATCAGCCAATGTGAAAATTACACCGCCCATCACTCCACCGTAAGCGTTTTTATGATTATCAGTCAATTCCAAAGAGCATATTGCTTCGTCTTCTGTTATCTCATCCAATGTTACTCCAGTCATTACTGCAAATTTGTCCTTGTAAAAAAATTCTCTTGCACTTTCCAATGATTCAAAATTAGCCATTATATCAACCTAATTAAATAATTGTAATTCATTGATAATAAATTATTCTAAAAAAATAGCGGAACATTCATAAAATTATTGTGAAAAATAAAAAAAGAGAAATTATTTGTTTTTGCAACATCCGAAAAAGAAGTTCTTAACCTTCATTTTTTTGGAATTAGCATCTTTTTTACGTTTCTCTTCCCTTTCATGCATGTTTCTTCTAGCTTCAGCCATATTACTCATAAGTACCACCTTTTTAAATTTATGTTTAATATTATATTTTTAGGAGTACTTAAATTTTTTCCATGTCACTAAAAATTATTTATGAAATCCTTTATTGCACAGGCCACTTCATGAGGCATTTGTCTCCATATTGCATGAGTAGTGTTTGAAAAATCATTTTCTAGAACAAAATCGCTTTTTACATGATTTCTAAGATAATCAACTGCATCCATGGAGTATAATGGATAATCAGGCATGATATACATGAAGGGAACAGTGATTTTGTCAATTGCCGGGCGTTGGTCTGACCTGAAAAGGGAATACCAGAAACTTGCCATTGTAAAAGCATCTGTTGCTTTACCATACTGTTTAATCAATTCATATTCCTCTTCTTTTGTAATGCTAGAAAGTCTTGGATCCATGATGTTTTTAGTAATGTAATATGCAGCATATCCAACATCATCAAATATGCGGTCAAAATCCTCCATGAAATCCTCATCACTCCATTTGCCTTGTGCAATGCCTCCTTTCCAACCGTCATTGCGCATATATGGTGACATGTCTGAAGCGACAATTCTTTTAAGCTTGTCGCAACCGAATTGATCAACATAACTGTAGATTGTGGCAGCACCCATTGAATGGCCAATCAAAGTAACGTCATCCAAATCCAAAGATTCAATGATGTCATTCAGGTCCTGTCCCAATCGTTTCACATTCATATGGCCGGTGGCCCTATCAGAATCACCATGACCACGCTGGTCATACAATATGACTTGATAATCATCACGAAATTCATTATAAAAATCAAAATTCACATTATGGGATGAATTTAATCCATGACAAAAGATTAATGTCTCGCCTTCGCCATGCTTCTCATAAAATAAGTTGATGTTGTCGGTTGTAGTTAAATAAGACATATTATAATCTCCTTACACAGGAGATAATTTATTATTTATTAAAAAAATAGTTTTGGATAAAAAAAAGAAAAGAGAAACAAGGAAATCTATACGATTCCTTGTGAGGGAAACGAGTGAAACCGCCCTACTTTCTAAATTTCATCATCCAATAAGAAGTCAATAATGTTTTTATGTTTGATTCCATCCTGAGACATGTCAAACTCATCCATGCTTAAAACATAAGCGTCATACTTATCCGGAACATCCATTAATGGTGAAAATTCTCTTTCTATTGTTTCAGGTGACGACAGGAGGTATGCTACCTGAACGTATAATCTCCTGTCATGCATTTCACAGACAAAATCGATTTCCTTATTGCGTATCTTTCCGATTTTTACAGAATAGCCCCTTCTCACCAATTCGTTGAAAACAACATTTTCCAAAATCCTTCCCAACCAGTTCTTGTTGTTGTCAACCAATGCATGGTGGAAACCTTGATCTGTCAAGTAATATTTCTCTTCGGTTTTCAGTATTTTCTTGCCTAAAATATCCTGGCGCCTTGCCCTTTTGCAGAATAGGGAGTCTTTAAGATAATCCGTGAAATTTGATATGGTATTACGTGTTGTTCTTTTGTTTTCACTTTTCAGATAGTTTGTAATGCTTGTTTTGGAGAATGTTTGTCCGGTGGAATTCATAAGGTAATGTGAAAATCGCTTAAACAAGTCAATTTCATTTATTGTGTATCTTGAAAGAATATCATGAACAATTATTGAGTCGTAAATGTCTTGAAGAGCATTGACTTTTGTATCGTCATCTCTTATTGGAAGCAAACCAGGCATCCCTCCGAATAGGAGATACTGATTGAAATGTTCTTTTATTGATTCATTGTTTAATTCCTCATTGTCTATTTCCCGGCGGTATTGCAATACCTCTTTAAATGAAAATGGATACAGATTGATTTTAATGTATCTTCCGGCAAGTAAAGTTGCAAGCTCGTTTGACAATAGCTTTGAATTGGATCCTGTAATGTAAATGTCACAATCAAATGAAGCCCTATAGGAATTGATGGATTTTTCCCATGATTCAACCTGTTGGATTTCATCAAAAAGAAGATATATCTTGCCTTCAAGATTTTTGGTTAGATTCAATACGGTTTCATCCAACTGTTCGGATGTGAAAATATTTTTGTATTCAACCAATTCAAAGGAAATATAGATTATGTTTTGCTTATTGATCCCTTGATTTTGGAGCTCATCCATGATGCTTTTCAGTAAAGATGTTTTTCCACACCTGCGCAATCCAACAATCACTTTTATAAAATCCGTACCCATAATTTTGCGGATCTGGTCAAGATACATTTCCCTTTTAATCATTTTATTCCACCTTGAATGATTTTTCTATATGAATATTATACTACTGTAGTATATAATGCTTTCTATAGAAAGCATTGTTAATTTTTAAATAAAGAATGATTTCTATATAAATCATTATAGTGAAAATTAATTAAGAATGCTTTGTATAAAAATCACTATTGAATACAACATTCAAATAAATCATATATACTAAAAAATATTAAAAATTTCGGAAGTGCGACTTTGCACAAAAACACGCCCCAAATTAACTTAACAAATAAGTTTGAATTAAATGAAAATAACTAAAAATAGTTTAAATAATAAATAAGAGTTTAATAACTTAAAAAAAGAAGAAATAAACAAGGAAATCTATACGATTCCTTGTGCGAGAAT
>NZ_SUTJ01000003.1 GCF_015062915.1 Methanobrevibacter thaueri
TTAAAGAATATTTAGAAAAAATTCTTTATCATTAAAGTTATCTTCAATTCAAATATTAAAAAAGTAATAAATATTTTGTATAGTATACGGGCAACAAGATTTTACAATGATTTATGATCTTTAAGTTTGGAGAATGTTGACCCTAAGATTACAGCCCATATCAAGGAAGGATTTAAGAATGTTTGCATATGGAAGATTAGCGTTGACGAATCTGTTGATGTTGACATTTGCGATGCCGAAACTGAGTCCTTTAATGCTGAAGCGTCAATTGACGGTGACAGGCTTAACCTAGCCTTGTCAGGGCATTTGGATACATTAAGTGCTCCTGAGCTTCTTGCTAATTTTGAGAAAATCAGACAGGATAATGATTTAAAAAGCGTGTTCATCGATTGTTCTAAACTTGAGTATGTGTCATCTGCAGGCATCCGTGTTCTTCTTATTATGCATAATGACTGTGCGGATGGAGTTACAATGAAATCTTGTAATGAAACCATTATTGAAGATTTATCAAATACCAATATAAAAATACTATAAGAGCTAAAAGTACATTTATAGTATGCTGGCGTAAATATTTATTTAATAAAATAATAAGAATATATTTTTAACATAATTGATGAATTAGGGGTATTATGGCATCAAGTAAAGAATTTTTGGAATATGTATTAGAACAATTGTCTGATTTGGAAGAAATATCCTATCGGGCAATGATGGGTGAATATATCATTTATTATCGGGGTAAGATTATTGGAGGCATTTATGATGACCGTTTCCTGGTCAAACCCGTAAAAACAGCAAAATCATTGATGCCAAATGCTGATATGGAATTGCCGTATGAAGGTGCAAAGGAAATGCTGCTTGTTGAGGAAATGGAAAACCGTGAGTTTTTAAGGGAACTGGTTGAAGCCATGTATGAAGAGCTTCCAGTACCAAGGAAAAGAAAATGAATTATTTTCTAATCCATTAAACTCAATTAACTGTTGGATTGAAAAAAATGAAATCACAGTTTAACATTTAATCACTCTTTTTTTAGTAATCTTTTTATTAATTATAAAAGATATTTAACATTATGTTAGAAACAGTTTTTTATTTTCCGTGGGAAGTTTCTCTGATACTATTTCTGCAAAGCTCCCTTCCGGATTTTGTATTTGGATTTTTTAAGATTATTTCTGAGGTCGTTTCTAAAAATGTCCTTGCTTTTATATTCATTTCAGTTTATCTTGCATACAACAAGGATTGGGGTAAATTCACATTGCTCTCGTTGGGTGTGGCAGGTGTGTGCTGCGAATTTATCAAGATTACCGTTGCACGTTTAAGGCCATATGCAGTTGCGGATAAAATCAAGTGTATTTATGCAAATGCTCCTGATCACAATCCCTTTGACTTTAAGGCCCAGGGATATTCCCTTCCAAGTGGGCATTCGATGATGGCAACCAACCTGTTTTTGGCAATTCCTATTTGCCTTAAGAAAATTCCTTATGTTGCCATTGGATTGATTGGTGTTCTGATTGTTGCGCTTTCAAGGGTCGGATTAGGTGTTCACTTTCCAACAGACACCATTGCAGGTTTTCTGATTGCTTTGGTGATAATCTTAGGGTTATCCCGTATTTACGACAAGACTGAATATAGGAACTATCTTTACTTGGCTGTTGTCGCACTGTCATTGCTGGGAATTGTATTCTGTCCGGATATAGGATACATCAAATACGTGGCTTTGGTTTCTGGAATTTCATTAGGTTTTCTTGTTGAGGAAAAATATGTTAACTTCGAAAATCCTAAAAGCAGACGTGATGCAATAGTCCGGTTTGCAGGGGCAATAGTGCTGTTCATATTGCTTTTTGTATTGATTCCAAAGCTTGCAGGAAAAACTGCATTGGTTGATTGCATCAAGTATTCCTTGTTCACATTCATAATGCTTGCAGTATATCCTTTGGCGTTTAAAAAGATTGATAGAGATGGCTAAGTAACCCATTCAATCAAATTTATTTTTTTTATTTTTCTATTTTTTCATCGCCAGATGCATATCATATTTCACTAGTTATCGAATTAATTTCAATGAGTTGGTATTTCATTGATAATGGCTTAGAATATGTAAAGTTAATAGTTTTGATTCAATATCCTTGCATCTCCTTTTCAGTAAATGGTAGGATTTGAAAATTAATTTTATCGCCTAAATTTCTAAAGTGAAAAATAATAAAAAAAGAAATAAGATGAAATTATCTTATTTTTTATTGTAATACATTGCACCAATTGTAATAATCAAGAATGCGATTATTATGGTTGATATATTTTCAACGGCTTGAAGCAGGGAGTTTCCTGTGACTTTCAAGAAGTCTAGGATTGATTGAATGAATGCCAGGAGTTGGTTGATTAAATCAGTAAAGAATCCTATAATTGAATTAATTAATCCCATAATCCATCCCAGAATTTGCTGCACAAGTCCTATGATTTGCTGTAGGAGTGAAATGATTGAGGATAAAAGTCCAGCAAGAAAATTCAAGAATGATAAAATCATGTTTAGGAGCTGTTCAAGACCACTCAATAGGATAGCAACTAGTTTTAAGATTCCGCTCAGCTGCTCCCATATTGATCCAAGCAAATCCACTAACCTGTCAAGACCATCCATCAGGGCCTGGATTTGTGCCAGGAATTCATTAACCATTCTCATTATTTCTGATGCAGCATTGTAAATGGTCATGAAGAAGTTAGTTAATGTGTCTATGATAGGTTTCCATGCATCATAGAGTGAATTTAAAAGCAAAGCCCAATAACCATATAAATCATCAAGGAATGTTGAATTTGTCCCGTTATCCTGTGGGGTCATATTGGTCATGTTGGTTGCGTTTGTTGCATTAGTTACATTATCGGTTGCGCCAGTTACATTGTCATTGGTTGCATTTGTCTGATTGGTTATGTTGACCACACTTTTTGAGCCAGTTTTGTTGCTGGTGTCGTCTGTGTCATCTTCACTATCCTCAGCATCGATGCTTCTAAATGAAACTTTATATGCAAAATAATCTGATTCATTTCCTGATACTGATTTTAAAACTTCAAAATCAAAAATAGCTTCAGTGTCGTCATCTATTTTAACGACTTCATGGTCGTTTATTTTTTCGTGTGAACTGGCAACAGCCTTGCCGACCTTGGAATGGGAGGATCCGGTTTTTACAAAATCAGTCATTATCTTTTCAATTTGACCTTTGCAATCCTGCTTGTAACATTCTATTATTGCAAGTTTCAGCTTATTTGAATTTCTTGCCTTTGATGCGGAGGCATGTTTGAATTCATCTCCTTTGCTTGCAGGGGATTTTGAATAATCAAGAATGAATCCTTTATAACCATCACTAAATTTAATGTTATTTCCAGTTCCCTTCGCTATAATGTAGGCCTTTTTAGCTTTATCGTCCGATTTGTTTTCATCCGATGAATTACCATCATCTTTATCCTTATCTTTGTCATCATCGGTTGCATTGTCATCATCATCCCCACCATCGATTGGTTTGTCGGAATCTGTTGCGTTGCCATCGTCACTTGTGGCATTCTCTGCAACCACAATGCCTAAAAAACAAAAGGAAAGTAATATAACCAAAAGTATTGTAACTGTTTTTTTGTTCATATTTTGCCTCTATGTTGTAATTTTTATTATTCATATATATTAAGATTATTGCATTTTCTGTTGGATTTTGTTAAATAATGGCCGAATAGTTGTTCTGTTAACCAGTGATGGCAGTTGACCACTTTAAATTTTAAATAGTATTATCTAAAAATATATTATCGTCAAGATTTAGGTATGTGATAAATATGGACTTACGTGAAATTATAATGGATGCAATTAAATATCCTATTAGTGATACTAGAAAATTTTTAATATTCTGTGTTTTAATTATTCTAATGAGCTTATCAACAGTTCTTCCATCATATGGAGTGAAAAACGGTACATTATCCATCATTTTAACCCTTGTGACTTTAGTCGTTGCATGTATAGTTTTAGGGTACTCTGTTGATGTTATTAAAGGAGGAACTGAGGGTGAAAAGACACTTCCTGACTTTGATTATGTGAAGAATTTTGTCATTGGAATTAAAGCATTTATTTTGGATTTAATCTATTTCATCATACCTTTAATCATTGTAATAGTTGTCGCTTCCGCAAGCGGCCTTTTCAAATCATTAACAAAGATTGTATATGCAAGTTCTGACGCTATAGCTAATGGAGCAAACAATTTGACCATGATTATGGCGAAAGTTCCAAATTCAGCGGTGGCCACATTCTCCAATGCGTTAACAATCACTTTAATCGTTGGAATCATATTGTTCATCATATTCTCATTGATGTCATTTACCGCAATGGTGAGGTTTGCAAAATCCGGAAGCGGAATTGAAGGTCTGAGATTCAAGGAAATATTAAAGGACATGTTAAAAATAGGCATTATAAAGATTATCGTTACCTTGATTGTAATCTACATTATCGCATTTGCCATGTTCCTTGTCATTGGACTTATAGGATTGATTCCATATATTGGAGTATTCATAGGCATTTTTGTAGGAGTGCCTTTCATAATACTGTACGTATACAGAGCAATCGGTTTATTGTATGCTGATGCAGAATAATAAACCCTTTTTTCTTTTTATATTCTTTTTTTCTGTTTTTTTTATTTTTAATGGAGGCTAATGATGAAAATATTGTATTTGACTGATTTGTACTACGAAGCCAAGGGCAGAAAGTATTTTGAAGAGGATTTATATATTACTGGCATATTGAAGGAACATTTTGATGTTGCATTGTGCCATCCGAAAAATTCAAAAGAGTTTGAAAAGGATGCGGATTTAATCGTTTTTAGAAATACTGGGCCTGTAAGTGGCTTTAAGGAGGAATACAAATCCTTCGTCAAAAGAGTAACTTCAAACAATCTTAAAACTTTCAATGAGTTTGCAGGAAAAGCCGACATGAGAGGCAAGCAATACCTATTGGACTTGACATTGGACAATTACCCTGTAATTCCAACAATCGATGATATTGAAAAGCTGAATATGCTTCCCGATTGTGAAAGATATGTCATTAAGCCAAAGGATGGTGCGGATTCCATTGGCCTAGAGTTTCTATCTAAAAAGGAATTGCTTGAAAGGAACCTTGAAAACATGCTGATACAGCCTGCAATCGACTTTGAATACGAAGTGTCCTTCTATTTCATCAATGACAATCTGGAATATGCATTATACGCTCCTGATAATGATAGAAGATGGGACCTAAAAACATATGAATTCAGCCAGAAGGATAAGGAATTTGCAGAAAAGTTCATCAAGTGGAATGACATTGAAAACGGAATCCAAAGGGTCGACGCCTGTAGAACAAAAGATGGAAGACTGCTTTTGGTTGAACTTGAAGATTTGAATCCTTACCTGTCTATCTTGGATCTGGATGAAAAAACAAGAAATGACTTCATGAAGCATTTGATAATTGCCCTAAAAAAATTTTCTGAATAAAATAAATGATAAAAAAAGAGTGGAGTAATAGGTCATTACTCTTAATTAAATGTAATTATTGTTGTATTTTCGTAATTGAATTGATGAATAGGGCTAACTGAACCCATCACATCGGTAATGTTGTTTGATCCGCTAATGTGAATGTTGTCATGACTGTTTGAGGAATCGTTGTGAGAAACCTCTCCGATTTCGGCGGAATAAACTGTGGCGAATGATAATGAAACAATTAATATTAATATTAATCCATGCATGATTTTTTTATTGTTCATGTTTGGTGCCTCCTTTTGGTTTTTGCTTTGTCCCCAATCCTCTTGAAGACTATGTATAAATCTTTTAAAACGTTAATATATAAAGATTTTTGAAAGCAAGTGCTTACTTGCATCTTAAATACTAAAAATAAGAGTTATATCACTTTAAAATTAAATTGCATTCCTTAAATCATTCATTGATTTTACAAGTATCATTAATCAATCATGAACTAAATAGTTAAGATATTTATTATAAAAAACATAACTATAATTATGAAAACTTTCAGCAGTACTGATGAGAAAATCATAAAGGCAACATTTGAAATCCTTCAGGAGGAAGGTTTTGCTAAGGCAACCACCAAAAAAATAGCCGCAAAGGCTGGTGTGAATGAAGTAACAATTTTTAGAAACTTCAAAAACAAGAACAATCTCGTTGAAGTTACAAAAGAGTATCATCTTCAATTGTTAATCAACAAATTAAAAGAGATTTTTGAATTTGATGATGATGACGGAATTGAAGAGTATCTCAAAATTTCATTCTTTGGAATCTTGAATCTTACAGAGGAAGATTTAAGCATATTGAGAGTGGCTATGGAAGAAGTTCGTCAAGATCCTGAGAAAACAATCCTCATATCCGACATCACTGATGTGATATTGGACCAGCTTGAAGAATTCTTCACAGTAAAAATAGAAACAGGTGTAATAAGAAAAGTCAATCCTAAATCATTGGCTATAATGTGTTTCGGAATGCTGTTCCAGTCAGTTATATTGTGGAAGATATATAATCATGATTTGGAATTTGAAGATAACTATTATGCTGATGACTTGATAAACATAATGTTTGAGGGAATAAACCCTTAAATGTTCTTTTTTTATATCTTTGGTGATACAATCAAGTCCAAAACCATTTTTACAATATTACTTTCAGCATTTCTCATAATAACTTTGGCTTGTGTAAGTGCAGCAGATTCCAATCAAACTGCATTGCAGGATAGTCCTGAAATCGGAAATTTCACTGAGTTAAATGGTGAAATCGGAAAGATTTCAGACAATGGAAGCCTGACACTGAAAAAGGATTATAAATATAATTCCAATGATTCTGGGTTTAAAGAAGGAATAAAGATTGTTCGGGACAATATTGTAATTGATGGGGATGGACACACTATTGACGGTGCAGGACAAGCCCGTATATTCAACATAACCTCAAATAATGTTACCTTGAAAAACATTCACTTCATCAACGGATATTCGAATGAGTATGGCGGTGCAATAGTCGCCAAGAATGGAATAATCAAGGACTCTTTTTTTACAAACAACACTGCTAAAACCGGTGGAGCAATATATTTTGATGAATTCGGAGTAGTGACCAACTCCAGATTTGAGAATAATTCCTGTCCTGATGCTAATGGTGATGGTGGTGCAGTTTACTTAAACGGTGGAGGAACAGTATCAAATTCCATATTCACAAACAACACTGTTGGAGATTATGCTGGTGCAGTCTATTTCAATGAAAATGGAAATGTGACTAATTGTAACTTCACAAATAACACTGCAAGCTATTATGGTGGTGCAGTCTACTTCTGGAAGGATGGAAAAATCGAAAATTCTAATTTTAAAGGTAATTATGCACAAAATGGTGGATCATTATATGTTTATGGTGTGAGCACTGTAGACAATTGCAATTTCACAGCTAATTCTGCAAGAGCCGGTGGTGCAATTCAATTATGGGGAAATGGGACAATAAATCATTCCATTTTCACTGATAATCTTGCAAGTTTTAGCGGTGGTGCAATTTACAGTAATAATTGTGTAAAATTAAACAATTGCAATTTCACAGGTAATTGTGCCGAAGAGCATGCAGGAGGCACACTATATGCTTACGACACTGCAGATATAATTGAGTGCAACTTCACCAATAACTCTGCTTCAAGCGGAGGAGCAATCTATTTAGATAAAAATGGAAACATTAATAAGACATCATTTAAATTCAATAAAGCTAATGATGGTGGGGCCATACTGGTTGGTGAAGAGTTGGTAATAAGTAAATGTTCATTTAAGGATAATGTAGCTACTTTAGGTACCAATGATATAAAATTAAGAGATAATGCTAAACTTCTTTATTTGGCTCATTTAACAATTTTAAGTGCAAAAGATGTCATCTATGGAAATACTGTTAGAATTTCAGCAAATGTTTCATGTGAAGATGCGGTGGTTAATTCGGGAAGCGTTTCAGTTGTAATTAACAATAAAAGATACTCATCCAATGTAGTTAATGGAACCGCAACAATTGAAATTCCAAATCTTAATGCAGGGTCATATTCAGCAAGAGTCATGTTTGATGGAGGTCAAAATTACACTAACGCCACTAAAAATGTCACTTTCAATATTTTAAAGCAAAATCTGAAAGTTTCTGCAAGCAATAAGGCATATATAATTAATTATGGTGGCAAATACTCTGTTACCATTAATGATGCTAATAATAATCCTGCTTATGGCGTTAAAGTAGCATTCACATTAAACGGCAGGTACATTGGAAGTGCAACTGCAAATTCCAAGGGTGTTGCAACATTCAAATTAACATCCAAAATGCTTAAAACTGCAAAAGCAGGTAAAAGGAATCTTGTTATTAAAACCACCAGTCCAAACTATGCTATGGGCAAAACAGTCAAAATAACAATCAATAAGGAAAAAACAAAAATCACCGCTAAGGCAAAGAAATTCAAGAGATTTTCAAAAACTAAAAAATACACAATTAAATTGAAAAACAGCAAGGCAAAAGCAGTGAAAAAAGTGAAGGTCACCTTGAAAATCAAGGGCAAAACATATAAGGCAAAAACTAATTTCAAAGGAAAAGCCGTCTTTAAAATCAAGAAATTATATAAAAAAGGTAAATTCACAACCAAAATTAATTTCAAAGGCAATAAATGCTACAAGCCTGCAGCAAAAAAAGTTAAAATAGCTATTAAATAATTTTTTTTTTAAATAATGGTTTGTTGCAGAATCATCAACCTGAGTGCTGATGATTTGCACTAAAAAATTAGAATTTGAAGAAATCTCTTCCCCAACTGATTTTGTGTTTGATTTCTTGAATTTTCATTTCAGGGCTTGTACCTGTTTCCTCATATCTTTTTTCAATCATTTCGATTTTCTTATCCGCATCTATTGCGGTGTGTTTAAGTTCATCGATAAAATTAATGCTTTTTTCAACTTCATCCATTTGCGCAATCATTTCGTTTCTTATTTCGAATAATTGGTCAATGGCTTCACCAACACTGACTCCGTTTGATTCTAGTTGTTTTACTTTTTCGATTTGCTCGTCGGTTAATTCAATTTCTATTTTTGTCATTTGTTCACGTCCTGATATGTCGTTAAATGATTTTATAATATTAAATGTATTTAAATATTTTCGAGTGTAAGTGCTTACCTTCCGCTTATTGTGTCAATAAATATTTATTATTAATCTAATCTATCGGGAATATTCTGAATGATTATGAAATTGGGGATGCCAACGATCAAAACAATCATCGAATTCCAGTGGATAAATTTTTCTTTATTTTTAAAATAACTTTTTTAAATAATTTATTTTTTTATTTAAACTTGTTAAATTTATTATTTTTTTAAAATAAGATGTAAGTGAGCACTTGCATTCGAAAAACTTTATATATTGCCTTTTTCAGATAACTAATTGTGCAAAGATGTGTGGTTTGGTTTAACCGGGCTCATATCAAATTCATTAACAAGGTGATTACTATGGATCTTTCAAAAAAATTATTAACATTACTTGCAATATTTTGTGTAATTGCATCTGCTGGAGTTGTTTGTGCAGCAGATAACGGCGATTATTTAGGAAGTAACTATGCTGATGACATGAGAGGATATGCTGGAAGCCAATACGAAGATGGTGGTTATGCTGGCAGTCAATATCAAGATGACGGTGGATGGGCTGGTAGCCAATACGAAGATGGTGGTTATGCTGGCAGTCAATATCAAGATGACGGCGGTTGGGCTGGTAGCCAATACAACGAAAGTGCTGAAGACCACGGTTGGGCCGGTAGTCAATACAACGAAACTCTAGAAAATGCAAACGCTACTGGTAATGCAACCGGAAATGCTACTGCTCCTGTAGCTGCAAACACAACAGCTACAAATGCTACCAACGCTACTGCTCCTCAAAACATGTTAGCTACTGGTAATCCTATCTTATTATTGTTAGGAGTGACAGCTGTGGCTGGCGGATATGTAGTGTTAAGAAGAAAACAGTAGGCTTATATTCCTAAACTTCTTTTAAAGCAGAATAACCATTCTGCTTTTTCCTCCCTATTTTTTTCAAATACCATTTTTTTTAATTTAACTCAATGCAATATTTTTTCCCACTTTTTAATCAAATAAGAAAATTATTATTATATAAAAATTATAAAAATTTATGTATAATGTTTAATTTTTAATGAAGGGAGAAAATATATGAAAATTAAATCTGCGATTATTGTATTTTTAATCATAATCTGTATCATTTCAGGCATGTCGATGGTTTCAGCCAGTGAAATCCAGGATGATGCAATGGGTGCAATAGATGATTATCAATCTAATATCAAATTAAATCAGGAAAATGGCTTTGATTCCATTTCAAAGAATAATTACGTTGAAGAAAATCTAGAATCTGATGATGAAAATGTTTTAAGTCAGGGTGAAGAACCATTGAGTTTCAATCAGTTCGGCGCTGATTTGAACAGTAGCGGAAGCGAATTCAACATGACTCATGATTATGCATGTGCTGATGATGACGATCCAGAATCATGTTCATTTAATATAGAAAATTTGACAATAAATGGAAACAATCATGTTTTGGACGGATCAGCATCCATTTTTTGTTTCGATTTCCATCCTGGTGATGATGAATCTGTGGATAATGTTAACCTTGTAATCAATGACTTGACAATTAAAAATTTCAGGGCTCCTCCATTAGACTTTGATGTGAACAGTCTCACTTTAAACAATGTTAATTTCACAGATTGCATTGATGATTCATCTCTGTTGTTTGGTTCTATGAACTATTTTGCTTTAACTGTTAACAACTGTAATTTCTATTCAAATTCACTAAAGGGATTTTTTTCTTTTTCATATACTCAAATAACAATTAATAATTCCTATTTTTCAGGAAAAAACATATTGGGCAGTGCATTAATGTTGGATAGGGTGCAGATGATTGTTGAAAATTCCACTTTTGAGGATTTCAATGCTCAACATGGGGGCATAATAAACTTTAAGGGAGATTACTTTTCAATTAGAAACTCCAAATTCCTCAATTCCAATGCCAATGCCACTGGAGGAGCAATTATTGCCAAATTTTTCCCGCTTCATAAAAAAATTGGCGATGGAAAAATACCTTATTACACATCAGACTCTCTTATTGAAAATTGTTTATTCTCAAATTTGTCATCCACCAGCAATGGGGGAGCTATTCACCTTGACCTTGATTCAGGAACAGAGCGTGTTCGACCAACACTCATTGTATCTGATTCCAATTTCACAGACTGCCGCTCCAAATTTGGTGGAGCTATTTCAATCATTGGAGGAATCCTAAACATTTCATCCTCCAGTTTCACCAACAATGCTGCAGGTTTTGAAGGTGGGGCAATTTACTCCTCCTGGACCAATGTCAATATCACAGAATCCAATTTCTTCTCCAACAAGGCAAGTAAAAATGCAGGGGCAATATACTTTGATAAGGGCAATCTCCTCATTAACGGCTCTACATTCATGAACAATAAAGTATCTATGGAGTCAAACAAGACTGCAAATGCAATTTACGCCCATGATGTCAAGGCAACCCTTTCACATTCAACATTCGACAATGGAGGTGTTGGAGTATATGCGGACTTTGCGGATGATTCCGTTGTTGTCAATGTTGAGAAAAACAATGACATATTCCTCATGGACAATCATGATTACCTTGTCAGTGTTGAAACTCCTGGAATCAAGCTCAATTTAAAAGGCAATGAAATAGTTGTCGACACTTTACCATCCAGGTTTGATGCACGTGACTGGGGATGGGTAACTCCCGGCAAAACCCAGGGAGACAATGATGACTGCTGGGCATTCGCCACAGTGGCATCTCTTGAAACAGCCCTTCTCAAAGCAACAGGAATTCAATACAACCTCTCACAAAACTATGTGCAGAAACTTCAGTTGAAGTACTTTAATGCAGGGGATTTAAGAAATAGCCTAACCGGTTTTACTTATAGTGGATTGGGCTATGCCCTAAGCTGGTATGGAGCGTTACCTGTTGATGGTGTTTATGATGATCGTGGAATGATATCAGACACTGACTTGGATGTTGAGCGCATTCATGTTCAGGATGCAATGATAATTTACACAGGACAAGACGATACTGTTGACAATTTAAAACGTGCAATAATGAAATACGGTGCAGTTACAGTTCAATTCTTTGTAAACAGTACTGGAGTTGAAATACCAACAGAAGGCGAGGACATTGCACTTATGGAACACGGCACCCATTTCATTTCACTTATAGGTTGGAATGATAAATACATGGATGAGGGTGATGAGGAATCCTATTTCATGTGGTTTACAAAGGATTCACTAACTGAATTTTTAAATGTAGGATATTCCACTTTCTCCGACATTGACTATTATGCAATTGCACCGCAAAGGGCCGCAGTGGCATATATCTTTGAAAACACTAATGACTATCATGTGAACTACCAGACTGACTTTACCGGTTTGGCAGGCTTTGACGGCAAGTATAACATCTATTCAAACGAGTTCACCTCCAAGTATAGCGAGGTGATTGGTGCTGTTGGAACCTACTTCAACGATTCAGGAATAAAGTATTCCCTTGAAATTTATGTGAACAATGAGTCAGTACACAATCAGACCGGCGTCAGCGAGTTTGCAGGATTCAGGACAATTGTATTGGACAAATACGTTCCGGTAAAAGAGGGCGACCAGTTCAAGGTAGTGTTCGCAAGTAATAGTGTTCCTTATCAGGCTTGGTCAAGGATGCATTACATGCCAGGCAGGTCTCTTGCAAGTGCAGACGGTGAAACATGGACTGACTTTGCAGGCCTAAACAAGACAGTTTGTCTTAAGGCATACACTTTAAAAGTGGATGAAAACTCATTTGCAGCACTTGCTGAGGAAATTAACAAATCCGGTGAAGTATTAAACATCACCCACGATTACCTGTTCAACGAAAGCACTGACACACATATATTAGGTAAAAAATCTGAGTGGGATACACAGATACAAATCAAAGTGAACAAGGACAAGCTTGTGATTAACGGTAACAATCACGTAATTGACGGAGCAGGCATCGGTGCAAGTTTCATAATCCCCAAAACCGCAAAGGAAATTGTCATTAATGATTTGACATTTAAGAATTTCAACAAGACTGCATTTCAAAGTGATGCGAAAATCACCCTGAACAATGTAAACTTCACCGGATTCAAAGTTTCAATTTATCCAATATTTTCAAGTTCACATTCCGTTGCAACATTGAATAACTGTACTTTCCATTCAAATCAGGTTTCTAAACTCATATCTGGCGAGTATTCTGATGTGACCATAAACAATTCCAGACTGATTGGAAATGATCTTATTCTAAAGGCCATTGATATCAACAGGGGACACCTCACAATCCACAATTCCCTGATTGAAAACTTCACATGCAAGAACAAGACCATGATTGACTACAAGGGGGACCGCTTCGAGCTTGTGAATTCAACCTTCGCAAATTCCATTACCGATTTAAGTGGAGGGGCTATTCTTGCAAAATACTTCCCAATCGAAAAGGATGAAGGAGTGTACATTCCAACAGATGCAATTCTTATCAAGGATTGTCTGTTCAGCAATCTTACAGCCGGAAATGATGGGGGAGCAATTCACATAGACCTTGATTCCGCATCACGCCACGTCAGGAAAACAATGAACATCATTAATACAAACTTCACTGACTGCAGTGCGAGATTCGGAGGGGCAATCTCCGTTCTTGGTGGAGATTTAAACATTACCGGTTCAAATTTCATAAACAATGCTGCAAGCTTTGCAGGCGGTGCAGTCTACACATCATGGACCAATGTAAACATTACCGGATCCAATTTCACAAATAATAGAGCAAACAGGAATGCTGGGGCATTATACTTCGACAAGGGAAAACTTAATGTTACCAAGTCCAATTTCACAGAAAATGAGGCATTGGGCAATTCCTCCACATATGCCAATGCGGTTTATGCCCATGATGTTCTGGCATACATCAGCGATTCAACCTTTGACAATGGTGGAGTTGGAGTCTATATGGACTTTGCAGACAATTCAAAGCTTGTGAATGTTGAGAAAAACGATGACATTTTCCTCATGGACAATCATAATTACATTCTCAGTGTTGAAACACCTGGAATCAAGCTTAATTTCACAAATAATGAGACAATCGTTGACAAACTTCCATCCCAGTTTGATGCACGTGACTGGGGATGGACAACACCTGCTAAAACCCAGGGGGACAATGATGACTGCTGGGCATTCGCCACAGTGGCAGCCATTGAAACAGCACTCCTTAAAAAAACAGGCGTTGCATATGACCTCTCACAGAACTATGTTCAGGAAATGCAACTCAAATACTATCCAATAGGTGATATCAGAATCAGCCTAACAGGTTTCGTTTATAGTGGTTTGGGTCATGCATTAAGCTGGTATGGAATATTGCCAAAAGACAGCCCATATGATGACCGTGGAATGATTATCGATGCAGACATGGACACTGAAAGGATTCATGTTCAGGATGCAGTGTTCATATATACCGGAATGAACGATACCATAGACAATATTAAAAGAGCAGTACTGAAATACGGTGCAGTCATGGTCCAGTTAATTGTAGAGAACGAAACAGAGGTAATTGAAACTGAGGGTGAGGACATTGCACTCATGGTTCATCATACTCATTTCGGTACAATTATAGGATGGAAGGACACCAATGAAAGCGATGGGGGCATGTGGATTGTAAAGGATTCTCTGTCTGGATTTGCTAAATATCCATATGATAATTTCTCATACATTGATTATTTCGCAATTGATCCGCAAAGGATGGCTGTTGCATTCATCTTTGAGAACAATATCGATTATCATGTCAACTACCAGACTGACTTGACAGCATTGGCAGGATTTAATACTAACTATACAATGTATTCCAATGAGTTCACCTCCAAGTATACTGAGGTGATTGGTGCTGTTGGAACCTACTTCAACGAGTCAGGAATCGAGTATTCCTTTGACATTTATGTAAACGGAGCAAAGGTACACACACAAAAAGGCGTCAGCGAGTTTGCAGGATTCAGGACAATCGTATTGGACAAGTACGTTCCGGTAAAAGAGGGCGACCAGTTCAAGGTAGTGTTCACAAGCAATTCTGTTCCTTATCAGGCTTGGTCAAGGATGCATTACATGCCTGGAAGGTCTCTTGCAAGTGCAGACGGTGAAACATGGACTGACTTTGCAGGCATAAGCAAGACAGTTTGTCTTAAGGCATACACTTTAAAAGTGGATGAAAACTCATTTGCAGCTCTTGCTGAGGATATCAGCAAATCAGGTGAGGTATTTAACATTACTCATGATTACTTGTTCAACGAAAGCACTGACCAATATATTTTAAGTCAAAAAATAGACAATAATATTACCTTGACCGTAATCAAAGTGGACAAGGACAAGCTTGTGATAAACGGTAACAATCATGTTATTGACGGTGCTGGCAAAGGTGCAATGATTTCATTCTCCAATTCCGAAGGCGAAATTGTTATTAATAATGTGACATTTAAGAATTTTAACAAAAGCGTATTGTTAAGTGACGCCAAAATCACATTGAACAATGTAAACTTCACAGACTGCATAGCTCCAAAGGATACATTGATTTCAACATCCTTTGCCAATGTGACTTTGAATAACTGTAATTTCCATTCCAATCAGGCTCGTCAACTTATATACTCATCATTTTCCAATTTAGTCGTAAACAATTCCAGAATAATTGGAAATGATTTAGTTCAATTGGCTATTGAAGTAAACAGGGGACAATTTGCAATCCACAATTCAATATTTGAGAACTTCACATGCCAGAACAAGACTCCGATTGACTTCAAGGGGGATCGCTTCGAGCTTGTGAATTCAACATTCTCCAATTCCCTTACCGGTTTAAGCGGAGGACTGATTCTTGCAAAATACTTCCCACTGAAGGGGGCAGGGTCAGAGGTTATTCCATCAGCTCCAATCCTTATCAAGGATTGTCTGTTCAACAATATTACAGCAGGAAGTGATGGAGGAGTAATTCACATAGACCTTGATTCAGCATCACATGGTGTCAAACAAACCGTGAATATCATAAATTCAAACTTCACTGACTGCAGTGCAAGATTCGGAGGAGCAATCTCCACTCTTGGAGGAAACCTCAACATTACCGGTTCAAATTTCATAAACAATGCTGCGGACTTTGCAGGTGGTGCAATCTACTCCTCATGGACTAATGTCAACATTACCGGGTCCAATTTCACAAACAATAGAGCAAACAGAAATGCCGGGGCATTGTACTTCGACAAGGGAAAACTTAACATTACAAAATCCAATTTCACAGAAAATGAGGCATTAGGCAATTCCTCAAATTACGCAAATGCGATTTATGCCCATGACGTGTTAGCATACATCAGCGATTCCGCCTTTGACAATGGTGGAGTGGGAGTCTATATGGATTTCGCAGACAATTCAAAGCTCGTGAATGTTGAGAAAAACGATGATGTTTTCCTCATGGATAACCATGACTATGTCCTCAGCGTTGAAACACCTGGAATCAAACTCAATTTCAAAAATAATGAGATAATTGTGGACGCTCTTCCATCCAGGTTTGATGCACGTGACTGGGGATGGACAACACCGGGTAAAATCCAGGGGGACAATGATGACTGCTGGGCATTCGCCACCGTGGCATCCATTGAAACAGCACTCCTTAAAAGAACCGGTGTTGCATATAATCTTTCACAGAACTATGTTCAGAAAATGCAGCTCAAATACTATCCAACAGGGGACATCAGAATCAGCCTAACAGGTTTTGCTTATAGTGGTTTGGGTTATGCATTAAGCTGGTATGGAGTATTGCCTATGGACAGCGCATATGATGACAGGGGAATGATTCTCGATGCTGATGCAGATATTGAAAGGATTCATGTTCAGGATGCACTGTTCATATATACCGGAATGAACGACACCATAGACAATATTAAAAGAGCAATAATGAAATACGGTGCAGTTACAGTCCAGGCATATGTTGAGCCTCCTGAAGAGAAAATACCAACTGAAGGCGATGACATTGCAATCATGGAACATGATACTCATTTCATTTCACTTATAGGATGGCAAGATCGCAATGACTCCACTGGAGGATTTTGGATTACCAAGGATTCAGTTTTAGGCTTTGGTGATAAATCATACACTAATTTCCCACAAATAGACTATTATGCAATCAATCCGCAAAGGATGGCTATTGCTTACATCTTCGAGAACAATATCAATTATCATGTCAACTACCAGACTGACTTGACAGCATTGGCAGGATTTGACGCCAATTATACAATGTATTCTAATGAGTTCACATCCAAGTATGATGAGCTTATTGGTGCTGTGGGAACATATTTCAACGAATCAGGTATTGATTACTCCTTTGACGTGTTTGTAAATGGCAAGAAGGTTCACACACAAACCGGTGTCAGCGAGTTTGCAGGATTCAGGACAATCGTTTTAAACAAGTACATTCCAATAAAAACCGGCGACCAGTTCAAGGTTGTATTTAAAAGCAATTCTGTTCCTTATCAAGGTTGGTCAAGAGTTCATTACCTGAACGGAACATCCCTTGTAAGCATTGATGGCAACAGTTGGGTTGATTTTGCACCTTTAAACAAGACTGTTTGTCTTAAAGTCTACACAGTAGCTGATGATACCAAAATTGTCAACAATAAGAACATTAATGTTGACTATAATGGAGGATCATACTTCAGCGTGAAAGTTGTGACTGCTGACGGCAGGGCTGTTGGAGCAGGTGAAGTCGTCAAATTCACAATCAACGGCAAAACACTAACAGCAGTAACCGATAATGATGGAATCGCAAAAATAAAGATTTCCGAAAAGCCTGGAAAATACAGCATAACAACCAGTTACCGTGGAGTGAACTACAAGAACACCGTTACTGTCAAACACGTTTTAACAGTGACAAAAGTGAGTGTTAAAAACACTGATAAGAAGCTAATCCTCAAGGCAACCCTTAAAATCAACGGCAAAGCAGTTAAGGGCAAAACAGTCAAGTTCACATTCAAGGGCAAAACCTACAAGGCTAAAACCAATGCCAAAGGAGTAGCTAGTGTCACTATTAAGCAGGCTGTGGTTAAAAAGCTCACCAAGAAATCCTATGCCGTCAAGGCCACTTACCTTAAAGACACAGTCAAAGGTACTGTTACTGTAAAACAGGTTCTTAAAGCCTATAAGGCTACTGTCAAAAAGTCTTCCAAAAAGTTTTACCTTAAGGCGAGTCTTAAAATCAACGGCAAGGCTGCTAAAAAGAAAGTGATTAAATTCAAGTTCAAAGGCAAGACTTATAAGGCTAAAACAAACAAGAAGGGCATTGCCAAAGTGACCATTAAGAAAAAAGTCATCAAAAAGCTCAAAAAAGGCAAGAAATACTCAGTAAAGGTAACTTACCTTAAAGACACCATCAAAACAACAGTTAAAGTCAAGTAGATGAATTAACTTTCATCTATTCTTTTATTTTTTTAAATATCTTTATTAAATTCAATATTTTTTTATTTTACTTCTTATTAGTTCTTATTTTTTAAAAATAAGATGCAAGTAAGCACTTGCATTCGAAAAACTTTATATATGGTCTTTTTCATATAATTACTTGTGCAAAGACGTGTTGTTTTAGATTAACACGTCACTTATCAAATTAATAAGGTGATTACAATGGATCTTTCAAAAAAATTATTAACATTACTTGCAATATTTTGTGTAATTGCATCTGCTGGAGTTGTTTGTGCAGCAGATAACGGCGATAACTTAGGAACTGTATATGCTGATGACATGAGCGGATATGCTGGTAGCCAATACGAAGATGGCGGTTATGCTGGCAGTCAATATCATGATGGTGGTTGGGCTGGTAGCCAATACGAAGATGGCGGTTATGCTGGCAGTCAATATCAAGATGATGGTGGTTGGGCTGGTAGCCAATACAACGCAAGTGAAGAAAACGGTGGTTGGGCTGGTAGTCAATACAACGAAACTCTAGAAAACGCAAATGCAACAAACACTACTCATGTGGCTGCTGCAGGAGAGCCAACCAATGCAACTACTAACATAACTGCAAACGCAACCTCTTCCCAACATATGTTGGCTACTGGTAATCCGATCTTGTTATTAGTAGGAGTATGTGCAGTGGCAGGCGGATATGCAGTATTAAGAAGAAAAGAATAAACTCATTACTTCTTTTTTTAAAGCGGAAAATATGCTTCCGCTTTTTTCCTCCCATTTATTAATTTTCAAAATTTTTTCTTATTTTGTCAAATATAAAAAATAGTTTACGTATCTTAGGGTACAAAACATACGTTGAAATTATCACTTTTAAATTAATCCCTTTCAATCATGTATTCAATAACAAGATATGCTCCAAGAATTGCACTGAATACAAAACCGATTAATCCAAGTGCAGGCATTCCCCATAATTGTGGACCTTTTTCTGAAAGTATTGCAAGTGATGATCCGACAATCAATGCGGATACGATTAATGCAACGGATAACTGGTTAATCAGCTCACTTATTCCCAAGTGGTTTAAGTTGACTTCAAGGTTTCCTTCCTCTATTTTGGAGATGGTACTGTTGATTGTCTCAGGCAAGTCCTTTGCCAGGTGCTCCAGTTGCAAAAGGTAATTCATGCTGACCTTTGCAAGTCTTTCAGGCTTGTACTTATTGATTACTATCTTACGGGACAGTTTCTTCAATTCGGTTGCTGCATTGAATTTAGGGTCTAACTTTTTACCGGTGTCCTCGATAAGTGTAATTCCACGACCAATCATCACAAATTCTCTTGGAAGAACCACTTTGTTTTTCACCATTACATTAAGCAAATCTTCCATTGCACCGTCCATGTTCTTCAGCTCTGCACCGTAATACCTGGTCAGCAAGTCATCAACATCGGCCTTCAGCTCGTCAGTATTCTGTGCAGGGGTTATGATGTCCATGTAGATAAGTTGCTTGATGATATTGTTGGTGTTTCCGCTGATTAAAAGAAGAATCAATTCTGCTAGATTTTCCTTGAAATCATCATTCAGAATTCCCATCATTCCCTCATCGATATAGCAAAGCTTCTGGTCTTCTGTAACAATCAAATTTCCAGGATGAGGGTCTGCATGGAAAAATCCATCGGTCATGATTTGTTTGAAGTATGATTTGACCCCATAACTTGCAATCTTTTTCTTGTTGATTTCAGGATAGTCTCCCTCCATCAAATCGGAAACCACAATTCCATCAATCAGTTCCATTGTGATTAGCTTTTCAGTACAATAATCAGTATAAGCTTTAGGTATTTTAATATATGAAACGTTTTTGAAGTTCTTTGAAAGATTCTGCATGTTCATTACCTCTTCAAGGTAATTTATCTCTTTAAAAATTGATCTTTCAAATTCACTCACCATTGCAGGCAGATTGTATGTCTGTGTTATTGAAAGGTATCTGTCAATTCTTATGGCCAAAAACTTCATTATCCTAACATCGGACTCAATAACTTCACGTGAATTAGGCTTTTGAACCTTGATTGCAACATCTTCGCCTGTGCTTTTCAGTTTAGCTTTATAAACCTGGCCGATTGAAGCCGAACCGATAGGCTCCTCGTCAATTTCACTGTACACTTCATCTATTGGCAATTGAAGTTCGCTTTCAATAACCTTTTTTATTTCATCAAATGGAGTGGTTGGAGTGTTATCCCTTAATTTCTGAAGCTCTTCGGCAATTTCAACGCCCACAAGGTCGGGCCTTGTACTCAACATTTGCCCTAACTTGATATAGGCTGGACCCAACTCCTCCAATACTCTTCTGAATCTTAAAGGTATTGATTCATCTGGAAATATGCCTTCTTCCTTGGCTTTACGGTTTCTGAGGAATGGAAATCTTTTAAAAAAGGTGTTTTCTTCAATCAAATATCCAAAATCGTTCTTTTTTAAAACCTGGTATATTTCATTGATACGTTTTATGTTTTCATTGCCGGCGTTAGGAATAACTTTCATTATATAAAAATAGTAAAAAGTAGTATATGTTTTTTTAGAATTTTTCTAAAATCCTAGCATATACAGCTTTCAAATCATCATCTGATTTTTCATATATTCTTTTTAAAATTAATTCGGGTGTACTTTTTGCAAGGAAATTCATTTTAGGGGTTCTGTCAACGATAAGATTGTAGTTTTCATCCAATCCTTTCGCTTCAATACCGTCCACACGAATATCGGTGTAATTCATAAGTTCCCTTGCCATATGAGTGACAATAACACCATAAGAATTGGTTTCTTTAATCATGTCAATAAATGTTGATATGATTTTAACTGCTGCATCGAGTTCGGTGATTCCTTCGAGTTCATCTAGTAATACTAACTTTTCACTATCTGTGGTGACGATTGGTATGAACACGTTTAAGAATGATTCGAATGCACCTGCATCAAGGGATCTTTTCTTTGAGAAGTGATACACTTCATCAAATATTTTTATTTCGGCCTTGTCTGCACTTACAGGAAGTCCCATCTGTGCCATGAGTGATATCTGAGTCAAGGTTTCCAGAAGTGTGGTTTTACCCCCGCTGTTTGCACCTGTAAGGAGAGCTATGTTCTCGTCTTTTGTCAATTGGTAATCCACCTTTTGAACATAATCCTTGTCCTTTTTAAGTGCCAATTCGAGGTGCAGAGCTCCTGTCAACTTTATCTCCTCGCCGAATTGTGGTCTGCACAAGCCATACTCATATGCAAAACTGCCTAAGCTGAACTCATAGTCGAATCTGATGGCATCTTTGACCTCTTCGATTGCCCTTTCCTTTATGGAGTTCAATTCTATTGCAGCATTCCTCTTTATGTCGAATATGTCATTCTCCTTTTTGGAGGATTGCTGAAGGGTCACCCTTTCGATTTCTGTTTCATCAATCTGGATAGGATATGTCCTGAGGTATGGGTCAAAACTCATGCCGGTTTTTTCCCTGATGATTTCCTTCCTTTTATTGATAATGTCGTCAAATATTTTACTGATTTTTGGAGGGAAGTTATTGTTTAACAGGTTGAGAATTTCATCTCCTTCAAGGTCAACCTGTTTGATTGATTTTTCCAACTCATCATCCATCTCATCTTTAAGTGAAAGGACAAGGTCTTCAATATCGACCTCCCTTTTATCAATGATATTCAACTCATCAATGATTGGAATTATCTCGCCCAATACACTTTCCCTATTCCTGATCTTTTGAATTTCATGGACTCTTGAGAAGAGGTCCTTATTCTGGATAAAGAAATTGATTATCTTTTCCGGAACAATTTCATAATCTCTCTCATCAATGCTGATTATGATGACATTCGGCATTCCCTCAAAATCAAGAACTCCCTGGGAATAGACGTAGAACACCAAATCATAATTCCTCATCTCCTCCTGAAGAAGAGGGGAATCGCTTGCAGTAATGATTGGGTAGTATTGGTTCAGTCCCAAATCGGTCAGGTATGAATTGTCTTCGGCACTTTCAACAAGAATGACTTTGCTTGGGTCATATTCGGGTTTGGCTTCTTCAACTTCCTTCAGGTTTTTCATCAAACCTCTCAATTTGATGATTGGAAGTTGTGAGACATGCTCCTTGGCATTCATTACAAAATCTAGTTTTTCATTGATCTTGTCAATGTCTTTGGATGGAGAAAGCAGCAAAATTCTATTCTTTGAGTATGAGGTGTTGGAATATGATAAAATCTTGTTAATGATGTCCTCATAGAGTTCCATTGCACGGTCGCTTTTAATAAACTCATAATCAGGATTGTTCAATAACTGGTTCATTATTTCAATAGCCTTCCTTTGGCTGATGCCGTCAACTGCTGATATCTTTTCAACATCGACATTGTCAACTATCTTTTGGAGTTCTTCTTCGCCTCCAACGCTATTGAGTATTTTTTCAGAGATTTTATTCCCTATTCCTTTAATGTTTTGCAATGTTATTCTTTCCCCTTTCATTTTACCAAACCCTTTTTGTAGAAATAATATATCTTTTATTTATATATTCTAATTTTGCCGAGAGCATTTGGAAAGTAATATCAGTAATTGGCAATGGTATTTTTAGGACTGTACTTTTCAAGTTCCTTTTTGCTGATGTTTCCGTTCAATGCTTCTTTATACACATCTATTATTCTATAGTAATCATCGTCCTTGTATCGGCCGTCTATTGAGAAATTCATAAAACCAGCGTCTCTTAGATGGTTTATTTTATCAAGTAGTGAAAGTTCACTGTCATTAAAAATAATCAGCTCTTCATTTGAAATGCTTTTATGAATAGGATAATGATTGTTGTTCCTGTCAATCAGGTAATTCTCATACCTTCTGGTCTCATTGCCATATAACAGGCTGTATCTTGTCTTCATCAGTTCAACAGATCCCTGAACCAGCATTTCTACCTTTTGGGGATTGCTGCAATGAGAGATGATGTCCTCATAATCGTTTTCATTAAGCTCCACGGACAATGTGACAATCTTATATCCTTCAAGGCTATTGATTGAATAGTTGTTTGCAATATTCATTGAATATGGTCCGTATTCCCCATTGAAACTTGCGCTCATTATCGGAAGTGAGCAGTGCATTCTGTTAAGTATTCCACGAACCTTGTTCAATGCCCTAATCAATTTGTCATGGGTGATGTCCGGCCATTTCCAGATTAACTCGTAATCCTTGCCGATAGAAAGTTCAACCGCTTCCTTAAGGAAATTGACCATGTAGTTGATGTTGTACTTCTCATCCTCAAGAATCAGGGAATCGTCCTTTGGTGGAATCTCCAGATAAACCCTCTTGACGCCTTCAAGATTCTTGAGATGTTTCAGGTTATTTGTATAGAATGAGAAATTGACATTTTCCTCACTGTTGTCGTTTTCAGCAGGTGTCAATGTTACTTTTTTGAGTTTATGTGAATATGAATTGATAACCTCGTTTTCAAGCTTTTCAAACAGGCTTCTTCTAAGCTCATTGAGCTTGCTTATAGGAATGAAGAGTGTTCCGTCATAATTGACATTAATCTGAGTGATGTCATAAGGGTAATTGTCGATTTTACCAAGCTGCTTTTTGACGGTATCGACATCAACGCTTCTTTTGAGAGGCTTTTCAAACTGTGTGTCTCCTGTAACCTCACATTCAATGACTTTCCTGTTTGCAAGTGTCAATCTTCCCTTAAGCTTAGGATACTTGTTTTTAAGAGAGAATGTCAGTATCAATTTGGACTTGACATAACTTTCGCCACTATTCTCGATTTCCTTTACCTTTCGGGTGTGGCTGTTCCTTTTGGTGAGATACACATCAGATTCATTCAGATTGAAATCGCTTTTCTTGTTCTGCCAAACCTTCTTGACAATCATGACCTTGTTCGGTCTTGTGAAATCCTTCACGACCTTGTTCTTGCCCTTATTGAAATGGTTCAGTGTGGTTATGACTGGTGGCTGTGATATTTCCAATCCGTAATCGTTATTGTTCTTGACTATAAGCAATCCGTCACCCTTTTCAGGTATTGTGGTTATAGAATCGTTCAGTCTTATTGCAATCTGGTTTCTGCTGCTTTTGATGACTCTTCCTATCTTCAAACCGATATGCCCGGACCTCAGGCTTCTTTTGGATGTGTTCATGAACTGCCCTTCACTGAATCCCCTGTTGAATGCAAGGCTGATTTCCTCACTTTTCGAGGTTTTTCCGCTTTTAAGCTTGTTCAATGCCTTCCTATAATTGCTCACGACAATTGCCAGGTATTCCTTGCTTCTCATTCTTCCTTCAATCTTAATGCAGTGAACATTAAGCTCAGCTATTTCCTTCAATCGATTGAACAGGCTCAAATCGCAAGGGGATAAGTAGTAATCATGCTTCTTGATTCCTTTTATTTTATATTTCTGACGGCATGGCTGTGCACAGGTTCCTCTGTTGCCGCTTCTTCCGCCCTTGAAACTGCTCATAAGACACTGTCCGGAATATGAATAGCATAATGCTCCATGGGCAAACACTTCAAGCTCCATATTAGTGTTCAGATTTTCAATTTCCTCTTTTCTCATTTCACGTGGAAGAACAACCCTTTTCACACCCTTGCTTTCAATATAGTCAAGTTTCAACTGGTTTTCAAGGGTCATTTGTGTTGAGGCATGGATCTTTAAATCAGGAAGGTATTCGTTAATCAGTTCAACCAGTCCCAAATCCTGAATCAAAACGGCATCAACGCCTATTGCATGTAGATTTGCCAGATAGTTTATGACGCTTTCAAGTTCCCTTTCCTTGATTATGGTGTTCACGGTAACGTAAACCTTCACGTTATGCATGTGTGCAATGTTTACTGCCTCGCGAATCTCATCTAAGGTGAAGTTTTCAGCGAACTTCCTTGCCCCATAATTCTTTCCGGACAGGTAAACCGCACTGGCGCCGGCATTGATTGCAACCTTCAAATGGTCCATTGACCCGACTGGAGCCAGCAATTCAGGAATTCTCATGCAATCTGCCCTCAATGAAATTGCCCTTGTTGATGTAGGATTGTGAGAAATCCATAATCTGGTACTTGTACTTTGTCAGTTCTTCATCGTCCTTGTTTTGAAGACTTTCATTGTATATGGATAGGATTTGTGATGTGTACTGCTCATTTGAGTATCTGCAGTCCACGATAAGATTATCCAATCCGAACTCCTTGATTTCATTCATCTCCTCAATCAGGCACAGGCAATCCTTGTTGATGATGTGGCTTTGCCTGTTGTAGTCAAAGAACACCTTATACTTGAACTTCTTCCTTTTCTTGTCTTCCAGAATCGCATAATCAGCATCATTTGAAATAATGAAGTCATTTCCGTCATTGAGATTGGTGAAATCGTCCTTGCTGACAATAACCTCAAGGTTTCCGTTCACAATCATCTCAAGGTCGATGTTGCGGTCATGGTTCTTGCTGACAAGTTCCTTGATTTCAGCTCCTGAAAGCTCGGAGGATAAGATCAATGACTTGAATCCTGCCTCGTTCATGTCACGCACACAGAAGCTGTTCCAAACGTTCAGGTTATGGTTTCCGTAAATCGGACAGTCGAAGATTTCACTCATTCCAGGGAAGTCGCCCATGACTGAAATGATTATTCCCTCATTTTCAAGCTCCTTGACAATCTCATTGCATCTTACAGCATCCTCTTCTGATATGAATGAGGACAATACCCAAACAAACTCGGTTGGAGATGCCATAAGGCTTCCCTGCTTCAAGGTCTCCTTTATGTTAGCATAGTAATCCTCAGAGTTGTTGTAATGACAGTTTCCGTCAAAATAAATACGTTTCAAATCAAATCCTGATGCGGCCCTGATTTGCGCAAGGTCGTCAATGAATATTGACAGTTTAGGAGTTTTCTTTTTAATCTTACCTGCATTTCCTTCATAATCCTCAAAGAATTTGGTCAAGTCCTTCCTGACCTGTTTTACTGCCTTTTTGGTTGGAGTGTAATGATTCATCAACATTTCGGTAGCAGTGTCAAGTATCTCGCGCCTGATCTGGTTTATTTCACGAATAGGTATGAAAATGTCTTTCGGCATGTTGTTGAAGCGGATATTGTCCATGTAGAATGGTGTTCCACCAGTCTTGCTCAGCTGCTTTTCCAGAGTCTCCTCGGTCAATGGCTTGTTTTTAGCCTTTTCGAATTTATCCAAGGTCTTGTGGCGGAAGTTGATCAGCTCATCATCAACATGGAACTCCACTTTTGTAAAGAGGTTCAGATTCTCATCCCAAGTCAATGACAGGTTAACTGGAACATTGCTTTTGATTGTTTCCTTTTCAAATTGCTTCAGGTATTCATGTGTTGACTTGGAATAGCTGATGAACACTTCAGTTCCGACCTTAACAAGACGTGTGGTGTCTATAATGATTTCGTTTTCATCCTGCTTTATGATATTTTCAAGGTATATTCCCTTGATTTTTCCGTTATATTTGAACGCTATTCCGTCACCAGGCTCAAGGATGACTGGAATCTCATGGTTTTTAACCTCAATTGTGACTTTGGTGCCGTCAATGTCAACAATATCTCCTATATATAAACCTTCGTGTCCGGAATGGCCTCTTCCCATCACTTCACCAGGTTTGTCTCCCATCATGTATCCGTCGGTGAACTGGCGGTTGAAAACAAGGTGCAAGTCTTTCTTATAGTCGCCAGGATTGCCGTCAATGATGTTTCTGTAGCTGTTCACGATGGTTCCGATATAATCCTTGGATTTCATCCTTCCCTCAAGCTTTAGGGATTTGACTCCTGCATCTGAAATCTCAGTCAGATGGTTATAAGTCGCAAGGTCATGAGTGGATAGGAGATATCCGTTTCCGATATTGTATCCTCTGTACTTTAAACGATATTCTCTTCTGCATGGCTGTGCGCAGGCTCCACGGTTTCCGCTTCTTCCACTGTTGTATGATGACATGTAGCATTTTCCGCTTACGCAGTAACACAATGCTCCGTGGCCGAACACTTCAATGTCCATGTCGATATTGTCCTTTTCAAGCTGGTCATGTGTCTGCTTGATTTGATGGATATTGACTTCTCTTGGAAGAACAACCCTTTTGATATTGTTCCTGCTTGCCCATTTGAATGATGAGTAATTGTTCAAACCCATCTGTGTTGATGCATGAACCTCCAAATCTGGTATGAATGTCTTCAAAAGCCAGATCAGTCCGAAATCCTGTACGATTACTGCATCCACTCCAATCTGGTACAATTTGAAAAGGTACTTCAAGACATCGACAATTTCAAAATTGTTTACCAGTGTGTTCACGGTTACATGAACCTTGCTGCCGTTCATGTGAGCGTAGTTGACTGCCTTTTCAATCTCCTCCATTGTGAAGTTCTTGGCATATGCTCGGGCACCGTATTGCTGGCCTGCAATATAAACCGCATCGGCACCTGCGTTGACTGCAACCACCAACACATCATAAGAGCCTGCAGGGGCTAATAATTCTTCTAAAACCATTTTATAACTACACCTTGTTTTGATTTATTCATTTAAGTTTTTGTAATTAATTATATATTAAATTAAAACATATTCTATCTTATGTACATAGTGTTTGAAGGAATTGATGGAGCTGGAAAATCAACTCAAATCCAAATGTTGAAGGAATGGCTCGAAGCCAATGGATTTAGGGTGGAGACTTTGGTCGAGCCGACCGATTCAGTGGTTGGCAAATTGATTCGTGAGATTTTACAAAGGCCTGATGCAGAAACTGATGAGGTTCAAAAGATTTTGGCTCTTCTTTTTGCAGCCGACAGGATGTTCATAATGGATAAACTTAAGGATGACTCTAAAATATTCATTTCCGACAGGTCATTCATTTCATCTTTAGCCTATCAGGAACCTGTCGACTGGGTGGAGCAGCTTAACAGGTACGCTAAAAAACCGGATCTGTTAATATTGATGGATTTGGATGTTAAAACATCAGTGGCCAGAGCGTCTGGTGATGACACTTTTGAAAATGTGGAGTTTTTAACTCGTGTTAAAGACAATTATTTAAAATTAGTTGATAATTACACTCATGAAATCATTGACGCAAACAGGGGTGTCAATAAGGTTTCATCAGATATTAAAAAAGCAGTTGCGCCATATCTAGGAATATGTCCTGATTGCATTTTATAATCTTTTTTTTCTAAAAAAATAAGTGAAAGGAAATTATTCATTTCCTTGTAATTCTTTTAATCTGTCACGGATTGCGTTTTCTAAAAATTCCCTAGCTTTGACAAGCTCATCGTATTCCCCAATAATTTTAGGGCCAAACTCTCCGTGTTCCAATTTGATGTCGAATTTTTCAAAGGCATGGGCAAGCATCTGTTCGCCAACACCGTTAGGTATGCCCATTTCGAACTCTTCTTTTTCCTCAACCATTTAATTCTCCTCCATGTATTTTCTTACAGGCTCAAAGAATTCAATCAAGAAGTCTTTAATTCCATTTTTCAAATCCATTGGGTGTAAGTTGCCTTCACTGAAGTCCTTGATTAACTCATCATGAGTCAATTCAATGTCTCCACCGAATTTTTCAGGCCTTTTAATAAGTAAAGTATCTTGATTTGGATAAACGAAGGTTTCTGCAATTTCAATCATTGGATTGCCTTCAACTTCCCCTTGAGGACAGTAACTCTTGTTGATTTTTTTGCTGATTTCCTCAACGCTGTCATCCACTGCAATGTAGTTTCCTTTGCTTGATGACATCTTTGCATCACCGTCAAGACCATGCAATAAAGGAGTGTGAATACATACAGGAACGTTTTCACCGATTTTTTCAAGGTTTTCACGTGCAAGCATCTGGATTTTCCTCTGTTCCATTCCTCCAAGTGCAATGTCCACTTCAAGAGCAGCCATGTCGACGGTCTGCATGATTGGGTAGATTACGCTAGCCACTTTAGGGTTGTCATCTGCACGGCTTACCTGATCCATACTTCTCCTTGCCCTTTTCAAGGTGGTCATTGTAGCCAATTTATAAACCTTGTCAGTGTAATCTGGATCTAATTGGAATGAGGAACCTAAAACATATTCGGTTGTTTCATCAAGGCCCAATGCCTGGAAACATTTCTTGTTGTATTCTGCAGTTTCTGCAATTTCCTCAACGGTTCCTTTTCCATTTAAGAATGCATGGTAATCCGCTAAAAGGATTTTGATTTTAAAACCAAGTTTTTGCAATTGTTTTAGTTTCTGTACGGTTACAGCATGTCCCAAATGGATTTTACCAGATGGTTCATAACCGGTGTAAGCTATAGGCTGGTCTTTTTCAAGAATGTCTTTCAATTCTTCTGTGTCTATAACTTCCAGGGTTCCTTGTTCGATTAATTGAATTTTCTCTTCAATGTTCATTCTATCACTTAGTCTAATAAATAAATGTAATTGTCAATTTTAATAAGCTTTATTTCATCACCGATATTATAATCAGCGAATTCCTCTTTCATCTCCAGGTCAACTGCGGAATAATCGGCAGGATCCAAAATCTGTATGATGCTCGGTGATTTTGAGATTATTGTTGTTGTTTCAATTTCGGATTCCTTTTTAATAAGTTCAATATCCTCCATATTCTTCATTGGGATATTGTGCTTTTTATCATTGGTTATCTCCTGGCCAACAACACTGCTTTTGCCGATGCTTTTCACTCTCATGATTTTATCTTCATACCTTATGAAATCATTAACTTCAAACTCAGGGATTCTGACTGAAATCCAGATACGGTACAATCCCTTTCCAGTGGACTTATCTTCACTTATAAGCCTTGGAGATTCCTTAACGACTCCTCCAAAGTCTTCGGTTAAAGCTTCAGCAACTTTCTTTCCGGATTTAAATGAACCGATATAGTAGTCACGACCTTCTTTGAGCCTTGCTATTTGAGGACAATATGCGAGCTTGTCTTTTTTGGATTGCTTTATCAAAGTTCTCTCAACAATCTCATCTGCCTTTTCATATTCCTCTGATTTTATTTCACGATTGTCAGCCCTGAACTGGATGACTGACTCGTAATATCCGGATTGGATTTTACTGCATGTTGGACAAACTGTTTTAAGTATTTTAACTTCACATTCATGTGCCTCATCAATTTCAGCTCCATGAACCTCTCCAACAGCTTCAACGGAACATTCTGCTATTGTGCCTTTGATTTGTTCAATTCCAAGAGTGATATGTTCATTTGAAACTTCATCAGCCACTTTAACGTTTCTTTCCAGTGCACGGTAGATAATCTCTTCTTCGGGAATGAATTCTTCAGTCCATTTCCCTTCCTCAAGCCTGCTATTGCAGTGGCTACAGATTTTGACTTCAATTCTTTTCGGCAGTTCAATCATCTGGAATTCTTTTAAAAAACAGTCTATGCAGATGTCTCCTACCATCTCTTTATCTGTACTTCCGCACTCTGGACAAAACATGGTATCAGTAAAAAAATAAGTAAAAAGGTAAAATTATAATGATTTTAAAGGTGCTGTAGCACCGCATGCAGCACATTTAAGTAAGAATATTCTACCTTCTCTGATAATTCTAGTATCTGGTCTGTTACATTCGTGACAAATAACGTATTTGTCTACATAATCTTCAATTCTTTCATTGATTAAGTAGTGTGTAAATTTACCTTGCAAGATTGCTCTTTGACCTTCAATGTTTCCTGCAGTACCTAACTCTCTCATTAAGAATTTTAATAAATGTTGAGGGTCTCTGTTTAAACCTTCTGCAACATCTTTAAAGTTTTTAATGAATGTTCTATTACCTTGGATGTCTGAATAAGCTTTAGGAATTTTGAATCTTTTGTGTTCAAATACTTCAGGAGGTAATTGGTCTATTGCTCTTTCTAATAAATCTTCATATTTATCCATAATTATCTCTCCATAAAATCAGTATAAGTATAATATATTAAATTTAGTTTTAATCATTTATTAATGTATTGTTAATGTGTGATGTTTTTTGTTTAGAAATTAAAAAAAGAAAAATTAGTGGGGGTGGTTATTTCCCCGAATGAAGTTACATTAAACTTCTGTAATATCCTGTTTGAGGCTCGTAGATAGCTCCTTTCTGAACAAGCTTTCTGACAATTTCCTCGGTTTTGTCTTCGCTTAGGTTGTACTTTTCGCTCATGTTTGAAAGCAATACGTTCATTGGAGCGTTACCTGCATATTCCTCTTCAAGGAGTTTAATCTCTTCGGTAACTCTTTGGATCTTGTCCCTGTCGGTTTTAACGGTTCCCTCACCGAGAGCACCAACATCGATTTTACCGGTTTCAGGGTCAATTCCAACATCTTCAAGACAAGCCCTTTGCAGTCTGACAGCCTTCTCAGCGTCCTCTTTTTCAACATAGTCCTTAAGCTTAATCTTAGCACTTGCTTCTGAAAGACGAATGATAGCTTCCAATTGCCTTGCAGTGATTGGAACGGCACCTTGATCTTCAGGATCACTGTTCCTTGTGCTTACATAAAACTCTTTAAGGACTTCATTTGCCTCATCGGTCAATTGAGGATTGACGTTCTTACGTGCATATGCAATGTATTTTCTCAGCAAATCAGGCTCGATTTCATATTCGATGGTATTGTACTGGTGAGTTTTCAGAATATGGTCAGCCAGTTCTGAATCTCTTTCAGTGCTTGGAATATCCTCAATAACGAAAATCAAATCGAAACGAGAAATGATCGGTGCAGGCAAGTCAATCTGCTCTGCAAGAACTTTGTAACGGTCGAACCTACCGAATTTAGGGTTTGCAGCTGCAAGAACGGAACATCTTGAGTTCAATGTTGCCATGATTCCTGCTTTCGCAATACTTACAGTCTGTTGTTCCAATGCTTCGTGAAGCGCGGAACGGTCTTCTGACCTCATCTTGTCCAGCTCGTCGACACACACGTTTCCCTGGTCCCCAAGAACCAATGCACCTGCTTCCAGAGACCATCCACCAAGCTCATCCCTAACTGCTGCTGCAGTCAAACCGGCACCACTTGTACCTTTACCACTTGTATAGATACTTCTTGGAGCGAGCCTTGATACGTATTTCAATATCTGGGACTTACCGATACCAGGGTCCCCGACAATGAGAATGTGAATGTCTCCTCTCAGTTTGGTTTCATCTTCAAGCTGCTTTGCAGCCCCTCCGAACAGCTGGAGTGCAATAGCTTCCTTAACGTCACGGTATCCTTTGATTGATGGAGCGGTTGATGCAATGATCTTGTCATAGATATGAGGGTCCTGTGACAGTTCAATGATTTTTTCCTCATCCTCTTCTGAAAGATGCAATTCCTCAAATTCCTGTTCCAAAGGTTCAATATGATTAACGTAAATGTAATTCTTGAATTTACCGCTTCTTTCCTCACGGAAGGTTTTCAAAGTACCTGTAATTCTCACCTTGTCTCCCGGATTTAACTTGTCCACCAAATCATCTTCCAGAATCATGAGCATCTGCTTAGGCTCGGTTCCTCCGGATAGGTTTTCCAAAGGCTCCTGCATCCTGGCGGTTTGTGTATCAATGTATTTTGATTCCTCCTGGAGCAGTCTGAATGACCTTCCACCACATTCACTACATAATGACGGCTCTACTATGTGATTTCCTGAAGTTTGCTCGACCTCGTGTAATCTCATACATCCTCTACATTCAAAAACACCGGTTTCAATACGTGGTCGAATCTCATCAGTCTTTCTCACAATACCGTCAGCTGCAACAAATGTTCCGATATATTTACTTAACAGGTCCTTCAGGGCAACTATGTTGCTCATGTTCTCAAAACGAATGTTGATGTCAGCATCCTTAACCAATGGGTCAATGTTTTTAATCGCAATTTGAGCGGCTTCAATAACCTCTTCAGGTTTCTCAATAAGCAAGTCCGCAAGGTCTGGATCAAACATTTCCAATGATTGGTAATTTACATTAAGTGACCGTTCATCAGGGTATTTTTCAAGGATTTTGAATACATCATCCTTATATGATGTTGCAAAAAATTCTTCGAATTTTGCGGTTGATGTTTGTGTTTTATTAGTAGAGTTCATTGTCATAATATTAATTTTTCATACTTAAAATATATTGTGAAAGAGCATTTGGAAAGTAACAATTATATATACTAAGGTTAATAAAATAGTATTAGAAAATTTAATTAATTGAGGTTAATATGAGAAAATCTAGATTAAGCATATTCAAATCTACTTCTATGATGATTTCTGTCGTTGGAATTATTATGATTATCGCAACAATCCTTGTTGTTGCTTATGTGAGTTATAGTATTGTCTCTTCAGGAATTACAAATGAAATCTCATCTGGAACCCAATATGATGAGCTTGCAGAGCTACAGGCATCATATGACAATCTGTCTGTGAAGTTTGATAGTGTCAAGGCCACATATTATGCCGGTGGCGCTGATGATGTTCAAGTTTACAATGATGCGAAATTAGAGTTGGCACGGGCGGATTCGGCTATTCAAAATGTCAAGAGTGCTTTGGATGCAGGTAAGCCATCTAATGAGGTTGACAGCAGGATTGAATTTGCAAAAGAAGAATTAAAAACCGCTAGTGATGCATACAATTCACTTTAAATTTTACTTCTTTTTTTCTCTATTTTTTTAAAACAAGTATCTTTTTTTCTTTATGGTGATGATTTTTAATATTATGTGGAATATTTAGTTTTTCTTCTTTTTCTGGCGTTTGTTTGGCATATATTCCAGGCCTACAACATACATTTCAGAACTTTTCTTACGTGATGATGCAGGTTTTGTGGTTCTCACATGTCTGAACTTGCCTTTAAGTGAATCCAACATCTCCTTGTATTCAGGGCCCTGGAAAACTTTCATGACAAGATTTCCTTTCGGTTCAAGGATGTTCTCAGCTATTCCAATGACAGTGTAGGTCAAATCGATTGATCTTAACTGGTCGATGTTTTTTATTCCGCACAGTGACGGTGACGCATCAGACATTACAACTTTTGCCTTTCCGCCGATAAGCTTCATGATTTTTGCCTGAACCTCAGGGGTTGTGAAATCCCCTCTGATTCCGAAATAGTTCTCCTCATGGAATTTCTTGAATCTGTTCAAGTCAACGCCGACAACGATTCCTTCTTCACCTACCTTTTCAAGTGCCACTTGGGACCATCCTCCAGGTGCTGCCCCAAGATCTACCACGGTATTTCCTTCCTTGATGAGCTTGTACTTTTTATCCAACTGTTTGAGTTTATATGATGCGCGTGAGCGGTAATCTTCCTTTTTAGCTTTTTTATAATACGGGTCATTATGCTTTTCCATTTGCCATTTACTTCCCATTTCAATCCCTCTTGTATTGGTCAAAATCAAGTGCGCTGCATACTGGTGCGCCGATTTTTACTATTTCAACATCCACTTCCTTGTTGTTGACTTCAAGCAACATTACTGTTCTGTCTGCAAGCCTTGGAACAATAGGGCTTCCAGGATTCACCAATAGGACACCGCCTTTCTGTTCGATTTTTGGCTGGTGGGAGTGTCCGGAAACAAGAATGTCAACATCCAACTGTTTTGCCAGGTATAGCAATTGGTCTGTGTCTGCCCTTGGATAGACTTCTCCATGAACAACGCCAATTCTCAGTCCTTCCGCTTCTATAACCTTGGCTTTTGGAAGGTCTATTCCATTAACCCTATCCATATTTCCCTGAACGGCCATGACTGGTGCTATGTTTTCAAGCTCTTCAATGACTTTCGGTGAAGTCAAATCTCCTGCATGGATTATCAATTCAACATTTTCAAATGCTTCAATTACTTTTTCAGGCAATTCTCTTGCCCTGTCAGGTATATGGGTGTCTGAAATTAAACCAATTAACATTTTTTTCAATCCTTAATTATTCATGTTATATTTTGTTAATTATCTCTATTAAAATTAATTAAAAAAACTTTATTAATTGTTATAAATATAAATATTATCATCATTCTTTTAGGAGAAGATAAAATGGGAGAAGTTAAAAAGGAAGATATTTTAGATATTTTGGCTAAATATGACAAAAGTGAAATCACAATAGCCACTCTCGGAAGCCACACCTCCTTACACATTCTTCAAGGTGCAAAGGAAGAAGGATTTAGAACAGCTATTGTATGTCAAAAGGGAAGAGAAATTCCATATCAACGTTTTGGAGTAGCTGATGAATACATCATCGTCGATGAATTCAAGGACATCGTCAATGAGGATGTACAGCAAAAACTCAGAGACATGAATGCAATCGTTGTTCCTCATGGATCTTTTGTCGCATATGCTGGTCTTGATAATGTTGAAGACAAGTTCAACGTCCCAATGTTCGGAAACAGAGACGTGCTCAGATGGGAAGCTGAAAGAGACAAGGAAAGAGCACTGCTCGTTGAAGGTGATGTAAGAATACCATTCAAATACGACAGTCCTGACCAAATCGACCGTCCTGTAATGGTCAAGTTCCCAGGTGCAAGAGGAGGAAGAGGTTACTTTGTAGCATCATCCACCGAAGAATTTGACGCAAAAATCGAAGCAATGAAAGCACGTGGATGGTTAGAAGACAGTGATGTTGAAGCAGCACACATTGAAGAATACGTTTCAGGTTGTAACTACTGTATCCACTATTTCTACTCAGCACTTGACGATACAGTTGAACTGATGGGTATGGACACAAGATACGAATCCAGTATTGACGGATTTGTAAGAATGCCTGCTAAAGACCAACTTGACATTGATTTAAGCCCATCCTATGTTGTAACCGGTAACCACCCTGCTGTAATTCGTGAATCATTACTTCCACAAGTGTTCGACATTGCAGACAAATTAACTGAAAGCGCTAAAAAACTAGTTGCACCAGGATTAAACGGTCCATTCTGTATGCAAACATTAGTAAATGATAATTTAGAAGTAATCTGTTTCGAAATCAGTGCCAGAACTGATGGTGGAACTAACACTTTCATGGATGGTTCTCCTTACTCCTACTTAACCTATGGTAAACCAATGAGTATGGGTAGAAGAATTGCTCTTGAAATCAAACGTGGTATAGAAAGAGATGAATTAGAAAAAATAATAACATAGAGTTATTATTTATTCTTTTTATTTTTATTTTTGTTTTTGTTTTTATTTTTGCCTATTTTTTGTTGTTTTTCGTATTCAGCCATTGCTTTCATGCGGTCTCTTTTTGCCCAAGCACCAACAAGTCCGACCAAAGCACCAACTAGAAGGATAATTGCTGTTACAGCCAATATTCCATTTTCTGTTACGAAAAATCCTGAAGCGGTTCCCATGTATCCTTGTAATGTCAATACTACAATTGGGGTTGCTCCAAGTGCACCTAATATTGCTCCTTTTTTAATGCTATTTTGTCCATATCCAATGTATAACAGTCCTATTGCTGAGAATGGGTAAAGCCATTCGTTCTTGAATTGCCATCCGAATATGATGAATGCGGCAGCTATTGCAGCACCAAATACTAAAGCCTTAATATCAATGTCCATGTCATATCTCATGCTTTATCTCCAAAACTTATTTTTTAGAAGCTATTGCCCCTCCAACAGCTCCAGTAATTCCCATAACTATTGCATAATAAATCAAATATCCAATAATTGTGACTATGCTTGCAATTCCGGAAACGGTAAATCCTGTCAATCCTCCAAAGATTCCAAGTACACTTCCTCCGAAAGTTGCGGCAAAGATGAATAATATTGCTGCAACGATTGTGCCCAATGCGCCTGCAACGGCAGCATTCCACAAACCACCTAACGCACCGCTATGTGCGATGTAGCCTGTGATGAATCCGACAATCAACAATCCAATAAATTCATACTGTGCAAAAAATGATTTTACGAACACTGCTAATATGAAACCTGTTATTACTGCGCTCCATTTAGTCATAATATCACCTTTTAATATAACTATCTAATTTCAGTTATAAAAGTATTTATTTTTAATTTTGATTAATAGATGTCCTTCAGCTTATCTTTGATTTGATCAAGGATTGCCTGATGCATTCTTTTTGTAAACTCTCCCTTGTCATTTTGATTTAAAACATCAAGATATCCCTGTGAAACCAGATTGAATGCAAATGGGCTTGGAATTACAGTGTTTATGGTTTTGATTTCCATTTCTCCACTGTCTACCATATTGATGACCTTCAATGCATTTTTGATATCCATATAATCCTCTGTGGCTTCCCTTCTTGACTCTTTTAGGATAGGGAAATCGTTATCCATTTCCTGCACGAACTTAAGCAGGATCTTTCCCCTCACCTGCTGGCGTCCAACGGATTTAGACTCTCCCTTGTATCTTCTAAGGGTCATGAGCGACCTTCCCGCACAATGGCGGAACCTTGAAGCCAGTGTTTCTGTTTTATTCAATGAATTGGTGAGTATCCTTTCAAAATTCTCAGGATTCAACTCTTTAAAGGATTCCAAACCTCCGATTGTGCCGTCTGAACTCAAATAGAATCCATTATCGGAAATTGAAATGGTAATGTTGGTGTTGTACCTTTGAGCCACAACATAAGCGACAGCCCTTGAAAGTGCGTCGTTGACCTTTCTTCCAAACAGTGAATGGAATATTACAAAACGCCTGTCTCCGAATCCTCTATAGTATTCTATCAATAGGCATCGATTGGATGGGATTTTCGCATACTTGTACTGTTCTACAAAGTATTCATAGATGGAATTGGCTGCAAAGTCATCAACATACAGGTAATCATAAATGAATTCCATAATCTCTTCCTTGCTTCTTCTGTATTCGAATTTGGATTCCATATATGATCTGAACCTTTGAATTTCCATTGCAAGGTCAAATGACAATGGGAGTTGCTGTGAAAACCATGAGGGTATTGTTGGCGGCCCATTGGCGGGTGTCACGTTGATTGTCATTCCCTTTGCATAATTGAACCTGAAGGTTCTTCCTCCCAAAACGAAAGTGTCTCCCTTCTTAAGCCTTTCCATGAATGACTCTTCAATCTTTCCAACGGTTTCCCCATCATATTTGACTAGAACTCCTGATGAATCAGGTATTGTTCCAATATTTGTTGAATAAAGCATTCTTGCCAATTTTCCACGCTTTCCGAAAGTGTTCTCCTTATAGTCAATCCATATCTTTGCATAAACGTAACGCTCTTCAAGCTCAGGGTATTCTCCGGCCATATAACTCAGGACGTCCTCATAATCGTCTCTTGTGAGATCCTTGTAGCAGTAGCTTTTGCGTATCACGTCATAGGCGTAATCGATGTCCCATGGATTTTCTATACTCATTCCGTAAATGTGCTGTGCCAGAACGTCAAGGCAATTTCTAGGAATGTTGATTCTGTCAATCTTGCCTTCCTTTGCATTTTTAAGTAAAACTGAACACTCCACCAAATCGTCACGGTCAGTCACTATGATTCTTCCCTTTGATTTCTCATGCAGTCTGTGTCCGCTTCTTCCAATCCTTTGAAGGGCTCTTGCAACTGATTTCGGTGAGTTTATAAGAACTACAAGGTCAATGTAACCGATGTCTATTCCAAGCTCGAGGGATGTTGATGAAACCACTGCCTTCAATTTCCCTTCCTTCAGCTTGTTTTCCGTTTCCAGACGAACTTCCTTTGACAGGGAGGAGTGGTGAGCCATTATATTGGAATCATTGTAGTTCATTGGATACATTTTCTTTAGATTGTAAACGAACCTTTCTGTTCCGCTACGGGTATTTGTGAATATTAATGTGGTCTTGTTTTCCTGAATCAGGTCATCTAACAGGTCATACATTCCTAAACGTGTGTCCTCCTCATCGGCAAGCACGATATCGCTTACTGGACACATCACTTCCATGTCAAGCTCCTTTAAATAGTTTATGTTGACAATCTTGCAGTTTCGCTCGACTCCATACTCGTATCCCACAAGGAACTTGGCAACTTCCTCAATCGGACTTACTGTTGCAGACAATCCGATTCTTGTGTATTGGCCTATTAAGTGTTGCAGTCTTTCCAGGGATAGGCTTAAGTGAACTCCCCTCTTGTTTTCAGCCAGTGAGTGGATCTCGTCAATGATTACATATTTGACATGGCTTAGCTTTTCCCTGAATTTCGGAGCCACAAGAAGTATTGACAATGTTTCCGGAGTTGTGATAAGTATATGCGGCGGCTTTTTAAGCATCTTCTGCCTTTGATATTGTGTTGTGTCACCGGTCCTCACTGCCTTTCTGATTCCTAATTTTTTGCCGGCTATCTTTTCAATTCCGTCCAACGGCTCGTCAAGGTTCTTTTCAATATCGTTGTCCAGTGCCTTTAATGGGGAGATGTAAATGCAGTAGACCTTATCCTCCAGCTGTTCCTTTTCTGCAAGGGTTGTCAGTTCGCTGATTACTGATAGAAATGCTGTTAAGGTCTTACCGGAACCTGTAGGTGATGAGATTAGTACGTTGTTTTTCTTGTGAATGTCTATGATTGATTTTTTCTGTGCAGGTGTAAAGTCTTCAAAGTTTGATTCAAACCACTGTTCAACCCACGGATGGAGAATTTTGTAGATTTGTTTTTTTGAATAACTTTTTGTTTGCTCTTCAATCATTTATTTTCCTCATTCTTTTCAATTGGTTTATGTAAATTTAATTATTCAATTATATTAACTTTTTTTGTTCAGTCACATATTTTTGATGAATTTTTTGATACACCTAAACTTTTTATCGAACATATTATGGTCAGTTAAATAAAATCGTCTAATAAATTTTACAAAATATTGAATATTTTTTTATTATTTCATGATTTTTCTAGATAAAAATTATTAAATACTTTAATGTTTAAATATTTATACATAGGCTATATGCCTAAGGTGGTAATAAAATGAATGATTTATTTAACTTACAAGGACAAGTAGCAGTAGTAAGTGGAGCTTCCTCCGGTATCGGAGTAGACATGGCAAAAGCATACGCAAGATATGGTGCTGACATTGTAATTACCGGAAGAAGGAAAGAAAGATTAGACCAAGTAGCAGAAGAAATCAAAGAAATTGGTGTAGACTGCATTGGTGTAGTTTGTGACGTAACCGACACTGAAAGTGTAGAAAACTGTGTAAAAGAAATCATGGACCACTTTGGAAGAATAGACATTCTCCACAACAACGCAGGATACGGTGCAACTAAAGAAGCAGAATTATTAACTGACGAAGAATGGAACATGACCGTAGACGTTGACTTAACCGGTACCTTCAAAATGTCAAGAGCAGTTGCACGTGAAGCAATGATTCCACAAAAATACGGAAGAATCATCAACACTGCATCCATGTTCGGTTTAGTAGGAACCATGGCAACACCAACTTCCCCATACGCAGCAGCAAAAGGAGGAGTTGTAAACCTTACCAGACAATTAGCAGCAGAATGGGCAAAATACAACATTACTGTAAACGCAATCTGTCCTGGTACTTTCCCAACTGAACTCACCCGTTCAACTATTGACAACGACGAATACAAAGCATACACCAAAACCGTTGTGCCTGTTGGAAGATCCGGTGTGGACGGAGAATTAGACTCAACCGTTGTTTACTTAGCATCCCCTAAATCCAGTTACGTAACTGGACAAGCTATTGCTGTAGACGGTGGATACACCTGTATCTAAATTTAAAATAGTATTTAATGCTATTCAAATAAGAGATTCATTCTCTTATTTATTTTACTTTTTTTGTAAACTTTTTTTTAAATTCAAATATTTTTATATATGCTTAAAATCTAACTAATATCATGCCAAATTTAAGTTTTGAACAGGCCATTAACAATTTATCTGATGATGATGTTAAGGTTAGAAAAGAAGCAATAGAGTCATTGGTTGGAATAACTGATGAGAATGCTATTGAACCATTGATTAAAGCCACCACTGATGAAAGCGCTCAAGTAAGGTTTAAGGCCGCTGAAATTTTAGGAAACATGGGCGAAGTGGCTGTTGACAAATTAATTGAAGAATTTGAAAATGCAGAAGGTAAAGACAAACGCTTCCTTGCATTTGCACTTAAAGAAACCGGTGATGAAAAGGTCATCCCATACTTTGTTGGCGCAACTAATGATGAAGACTTTGGTGTTAGAAAAGTTGCAGTGCGCTCATTAGGTGAACTTCAGGCTGAAAGCGAATTGGATGCTATATCAAAATGCCTCGAGGATGAGGACTGGGGTGTAAGGCTCGCAGCCATTCAGGCATTAGGAGACATTGCAACAGATGATTCAATCAAACTGATCAAGGATGCACGTAAGGCTGAAAGCGACAAGGACTTTAAGAAATCCTGTAACAAGGCAATCAAAAAGGCTCAAAAAAGGCAAAAGGCAAAAGCATCCGGTGAAGAAGTAGTGTCATTGATTCCAATGAGCACCCTTAAGGAAATGGAAAAGACTAATGTCCAAAAGGCAATCAAGGGTTATGAAAGCTACGTTGAATCAAAACAAGCAAAAGACGCACCATATAAAAGATTATGCGTACTATACAGAAAAGCTAATGACTATGACAATGAAGTCAGAGTCATAAAAACAGCATGTGAAGTCTTTGCAGACAACGATAAAAAATTATCATACTTTGAAAAAAGATTGGCTAAACTAGAGTAGTTTAGTTTCGTAGAGATCTTTCCTTTTATTCTTTAAAAGCGGAAGCTCTTCCCTTATTTTTTTTATTTCACTCAAGTCAATATCACAGAATATAATCTGCTCTTTTTCATCCGCCTGGGTTAAAATCTCTCCCCAAGGACTTGTGACTATTGAATGGCCATAGCTGTGATAGCTTGCATCCTTATTCAATGCAGGTGCAACGCCGACACAATAGCACTGATTGTCCAATGCCCTTGACCTAAAGAGCAATTCCCAGTGTGCAGGACCTGTGGTCATGTTGAATGCACCCGGATAGAACAGTATCAATGCACCATTTTCAACCATTATTCTTGCAAGCTCAGGGAAACGCACGTCATAGCATATTCCAATGCCAATATTACCAAACTCTGTTTCGGCAACGGTAAACTCATCACCGGCGGTCAGCACATCAGACTCCTTAAAGGTAATCTTATCCTTAACGTCAATGTCGAAAAGATGCATTTTTCTGTGCTTTGCTATTATTGATCCTGTCCTGTCAAACAGGTAACTGGTATTGTACAGGCAGTCATTTTCATACTCGGGAATTGACCCTGCCAGAATATAGACATGATTTTCACTAGCCAACTTGGAAATGCTTTTTAATGTGTCGCTTTCACTTTCACTTTCACCATACTCGATGAATTTGTCGTTTGAATATGGGCAGTTAAACATTTCAGGCAGAACTATAAAATCAGCGTCATTGTTTGCACTATCGATTATCATTGAGGTGGCGGTTTCAATATTGGCTTTCTTATTGTCAACGACGTTCATTTGACAAAGAGATAGTTTAATTTTCATAATTATCTAAAAAATAAGAAAAAAGTATGAAGTTAATCATACTTAAGCGATATTAGCAGTGTTAATCACAGAATCAACGTCTTCGGATGAAACGGCATTCATTGAATCTCCGTTTACTTTAAAGACATGGGTAATTCCTTCAGTGAACATTGAAACATAACGAGTGTAATCGCCGTCAGCATCTTCTAAAACAATGTTGGATGCATTTCTGCCGTCTAGGGTTATTGTTTCAACAAGTTCGACATAAGCGCCTTTTCCTTGCGCAGATGTTAGGATTCCTTGAGATATTTCTTTAATGGAATCAGCACTGCTTGTCACGTTATAGTATTCAATTGTAACATTATCTTCATTTTGGAAAAACTTTGCTCCAGCATGTTCTAAATCGGTTTCATTGATTTCTTTCCAATCACCAGAATATTTAAATGAGAAATCTCCTGTAGAATATTCCATTGCGTTGGCTGTTGCCTGCAATGGTGAACTGGAATTACTGTTATTGCCGGTTCCCATGAGAACGATTCCGCAAATAACAATCAAAGTTATAAGTAATATTGCTCCAATAATAAGTTTGTTGTTTTTGATTATACTAATAGTGTCCTCATCATTGGCGTCTTTTTTAACTTTTGGTTCTTGTTGGAATATATCTTCGCTTTTTGGAGCTACAACCTTTTGTTTTGGAAATTTATAACCGCAATTTCCACAAACAGGAGCACCATCATAACTAGGATTTCCACATTCAGGACATTTTTTCACACTTTAACCTCCATTAAAATTTACATTTATTAATTATAATATAAAAATATATTTACATAAGGCGTGATAGTATGGCAGATGAAAAAATTATTAATCTTGATGATATAAATTATGCAGTTTACAGAATAGGCGAGTGGAAAAATCATTATGAAATCAACCAGATCGGATTGTCAAATGAGGTTCCAGCCACCAAAAACACAGTAATGCACGTTAAATTCTCAATGGATGAAATCAGAAACTCAAAATTCGACATTTCCGATAAGACTGTTAATGGTTTTGTGGCCATTGCATTGCAATTGAACTCAAAACTTCAAGAGATGGATTTGGATGAGGTCATTGAACTTGAGGAAAAAGAGTACAAGAATATTCTTGAAGAATTGGATAATTTAGATTTATTAAATGATGAGGATTCCCTTCCATTGGATGGCGAGGATTATCTTATTTTTAAATTGGAAAAGGATTGTCATGTGACAATTTCAATTCCTGCAAATGATTTTACAAAAAATCACTTCGAGAATGAAGTTAAAAAAATAGAAGATGCATTAGATTAGAAGAAATCTAATGTTACTTTTTTATCTCTTTTAAGCTCACGAGGAGGTTCAACTGACACGAACTCAATGCCTTCCTCTTCAATCAGCTCCAAGGCATCATCCATGATTGATGGTGCAACAAGCAAACCCCTTATCTTTTTCTTTTCGGCGTTAACCTCTTTCAGATAATCGTTATCGGTGTTTTCCATATCCTGAATGTATCTTCTCAGCTGCTTAACCGCTGTGACTCCTGCCTTTCTGGCTTTAAGTTCAAGTATCATCAGGTTATTGTCACTGTCCTTTCCTAAAATATCAATGAAACCATGCTCGACGCTGTATTCACGTGCAGTAGGTGTGAATCCCTCTTCAATCATATGAGGCTTTTCCATAATCATGTCGCTCATGTCCTTTTCATATCCTGCCTGCTCAAGCTCTTCAAAGTCTTCCATATTCGCATAATTGGCAAATTGGATTGTTTTCACTTCCACAGTCAGCAGTTCCTTGGGAGTCCTTCTGTGACTTTCTAAAAATAGGTTATCTTCCCGGATGTATGCTCTTGTTTTTGATTTTGGTGGTTGCCAATTCACTGGTTCAACCTTTTTTTCCTGATGGATTAAAAAAGCGCCATCGGGCTTGATCATTATAATTCGCTCTCCCCAATTCAGTTCGCTTAATGCACGGCCTTCATAACTGACTTTACAGCATGCAAACAGTATTATTGTTGCCTTTTTTCTTAGGGCTTCCTGAACGAAGTCATATGCATCCTCGCAACTTGGTTTTTCCAAAATTTTATATTTCATCACAATAACATTGTTTAGTTTAATTTAAATAATTTGTTTTTCAAAGGAATATACATAATTTGCATTGGAGGAATTTAAATTTACGATGATGAATACTTTGAGAGCAGGAATGAATATCACACAATGGATTCATTTCAATTTGAAAACGGAGATGTTTTAGAGGATGTTCAGGTTGAATATATGACATTTGGAACTCCCATTTATGATGAGGACAATAACATTAAAAATGCAGTCATATATTGCCATGGGTCTCTTGGAAGATATTCATCAATGAAAAAGATAGCTCCACTGGTCGGCAAGGGGGACGCTTTTGATGAAAGCAAGTACTTCTTCATCTGTCTAACCGCATTGGGCTCTCCAAATTCATGTTCACCATCAACAACCGGTTTGAAAAATAAATTCCCCAAATACACAATTCTTGATGTTGTAAATTTCCAAAAGCAGTTTTTAGCCGAAAAATTCAACATATCCCATGTTTTGGGAATGATAGGAAATTCCATGGGAGGTTTCGTTGCACTAACATCAGCAATCAAATATCCCGACTATGCGGATTTCATAATCACAGGAGTGAGCAGCTATAAGGTTGCCGGCCATGATTTCATCCTTTCAAAATTTGTTGATGAGATAATAACATCCGATCCCGATTATGCCAAAGGAGAGTTGACCTACTCATTGATAAGAACATTGAGGCTGGCTAATCTGGCTGAATTCAACTTTGGACTTTCAAAGGAGGCATTGAGAGAAATGTCAAATGATGAACTGGCCAGTGAATTCGAAAACTTCGGCAATGAAATGCTTGAAGTCGACATTTACGATTTGAAATATTGCAACGAGTCCTGCATGTACTTCAATGTAGAAGATGACTTGGATAAGGTCAAATCTAAGGTTCTAATCATTTCCTGCACTAAAGACCCTCATTTCCCAACAGACCTTGACGGCATCCCAATGAACAACATGATCAAGGATTCCCAGTTGATAGTGATGGATTCAAACTTGGGACATTTATGCTTCAACGAGCTTGAAAGCATTTCATATGAGCTCAAAGAATTCATGGAGGAGTTTGATGATTGTTAATATTACAGATTACGGATCAGGTGAGGTTAATTTTGTCGAGTACCAGGTTTCAGGATTATCACCAGAACAGCTGAATTTCCTTGATGAAAATTTAGAGGAACAAACAAGCATTGTCGGTGATGATTTGATAATAAAATCTTATTTTGAAGATAAACTCTATCCCTTTGCAAGTGATGTGGCCCAGTTCAGGTTAGATGATTTCATTGCTCGTGAAGAGATTGAGATGAACGCTTTTTTATCCAGTTTTTTAGAAGATATGTAAAAAAATCATATCTTGTAGATTATTATCACTAAAAGTTTTTCAATTGGATAATTTTTAAGTATATTTATATACTTTGTTTTAACTATTATTTATTATATGAACCTTTTATGATGTGATAATATGTACAGAGATAATGATGCATTCATAGGTTATGATAAATTCATATTGGATAAATTTGAATTTGAGTCAGGAAGGGTTCTTGAAAACGTTGAAATCGAATACTCCGCTAGAGGAACTCCCAAATATGACGAGGATGGTAATATATGCAATGCATTAGTTTATTGTCACACTTTCAATGGAAACTACTCTTCGGTTGATTATATACACAAGCTTGTTGCCGAAGGCAAACCGTTTGATTTAAATGAATTTTATATCATTTCAACAACTTCATTAGGATTTCCAGAATCCTGTTCACCATCAACCACTGGTTTAAAACATAATTTTCCAAAATACACAATTAAGGATAAGGTTAATTTTAAAAGACAATTTTTAAGGGAAAAATTCGGTATTGAAAAGGTTTATGGTATAATCAGTAAGGGTGTTGGAGGATATGATGCCTATACCTGGGCTTGCGAATATCCTGATGAAATGAAATTCATAATGGTTGCAGGAAGCTGTTTTAAAACAAACGGGTATCGTTATGTGGTTTCCAAATGCATGGAAAGTATAATTGAATCCTCTGATGATTTTTACTCAGAGATTTATAGCGACTCATTATCAAGAATGATGGTTTCAATCAACAGGCTATTGTATTCAAACTATTTCTCCAAGAAAATATTTTCAAACCTGTCCAATGACCAAATCGATGTATTGATGGATGATTTTGTAGATGAAGGATTGTTCGTGGACATTTATGATTTCAAATTGCGTAATGATGCGGTTCTGGAGTATGATGTTGAGGATAAGTTAAAAAACATTAAAGCCGAGACATTGGTTATCAGTTCAAATGATGATATGTATTACACTCCCGAATTTGACGTAATGCCCCTGAATGACCTGATTGAAAACGTAACAATAGTGACTTTTGAAAGTGACATTACAAATATCAATTATGATGACGAAGCCATTGTTGAAAAAGAGATTGCAGAATTTATGGATAAGGTAAAAAATAAAAATAGTAGCTAGTTAAACTAGCTATTTTGAAACGTCCAACATGTGTTGAACAGCTTTCCTAGATTTTTCAGCAACATCACTAGGCAATGTGACTTCAGGAGCCTCATTGACAAGTGAATCTCTAATTTTTTCAAGGGTATGCAATTTCATGGTCTTGCAGATTGCCCCTTCAAGCAGAGGATATAGCTTTTTGCCCGGAACCTCTGAGTTGATTCTTGTAATCATGTCAACCTCTGTTCCAATGACAAATTCCTCCTTGTCGCTTTCGGCAATGTGTCTTAACATTCCACCGGTTGACATTACCACATCACATGCTTGCTGAACCTTAATGTCACATTCAGGGTGACAGATTATCTCAGCGTTAGGATATTCCTTTCTTTTAAGCTCAACATCTTCAATATGGAACAGTCTGTGAACGTAACAGTGACCGTCGCTAGGAACTGGAATGATTTCCTTATCGATTTTTTCTGCAACATGAGTTCCTAAGTTTTTATCCGGTCCGAATAGAATTTTATCATGAGGCAGGCTTTCAGCAACCTTGACTGCATTTGCGGAAGTGCATAATGTATCTGCATGCTGTTTTGCTTCAGCGATACTGTTCACATAAAGGATAACTCCTGCATCAGGATGTTCCTCTTTTGCCTTTAACAGTTCCTCTTCAGGAAGCATATGTGCCATTGGACATTCAGCTTCAAGGGTTGGAATGACTATTTTCTTGTCTGGATTCAATATGAATGCGGTTTCGGCCATGAAATCCACACCACAGAATATTACCAAGTCCTTGTCATCAATTTCTGATGCTTTGATACATAATTCTAGTGAATCTCCAAGAAAATCAGCAATTTCTTGAACTTCTTTTGGCTGGTAGTTGTGTGCGAGGATTATGGCATTCTTTTCCTCTTTCAATCTTAAAATCTCGTCTTGAAGTGCACTACTCATTCATCTCACCTAATTGATTAATATATTTTCTAATTTCATTTGTAATTATTATCTTATATTCGTCTTTATCATTAAAGTCTTTTACCCAAAATGATACCTTAACCTTGCTTTGTTTAAAACTAATCTCTTTACTGTAAACATCTGGTTTGGGTTTGTCTGATATTTTAGGATAGCTCTCCATTCTTTCGATCAGGTATTTTCTGAAATCAACAATGTCAATGTCAAGCGGAAATCCTGCAAGAATATCGACTCTAAACATTTCGGGGTCTTTATATTCGAGATATTCATTGTTTGTCAATATTGAGTTCGGAACATGGTTCCTGACTCCATAATCATCTGTGATTACGGTTGACCTGAGAGAGACCTTTTCAACATAGCCCTTCTCTCCATTTATCTCAAGGGTATCCCCTACTTTTACGCTTCTTCCCAAAATCAAGAGCACTCCTGAAAAAAGATTTGAAATGATATCCTTTGCAGCAAAACTCACTGCAATACCTACAATACCTACACTCAACAAGGTTCCTGCAAGATTTATTCCAAAATACTGCAGTATCACCATCAATGCAATGAAATAAATCACATAAGTAATCATGTCTCTTACAAGATATGCTGCGGTCATGTCATCCTTAAATCTCTCTGCCTTATTCATTACATATGCAATGAATCTAGTCATTAATAAAGTAACGCCTATTATAATCAGTATGCTGATTAAACTCATTGTGGTGTCGTTAATTACTGGGATATTCATAGTACTATTTCCATTAAATCTTTAGCTATTTTAGTGTTGTCAAATATTTCACGGGCTTCTTTCAGCATGATATCAACATATTCCTTGCCGTATCTTGTACTGATATGTGTCAGGACCAATTCCTTGCTGTTGGACTCCTTTGCAATGTATGCTGCATCGGTTGAAGTGGAATGGGCATGATCTTCAGCGTTTGTGCGCTCCTCTTCAACGAATGTGGATTCATGGATAAGCAATGTGCTGTCTTTTGCAAGCTCAATCATCTCCTCACAAGGTCTGGTGTCACCGGAATAGGTTATCTTAATTCCTTTTCTTGGCTTTCCTAGAACCTGTTCGGGCTTTATGATTCTGCCGTCAATTTCAACTTCCTCTCCATTATGAAGCTTTCCAAAGGCAGGTCCTACTGGCACACCCAATTCAATGGCCTTTTCACGTAGGAAACGTGGCTTTTTCTTCTCTTCAATTGAATATGCAAGGCATGGAACATTATGCCTGACTCTTTGTGCTGTAATGATGTACTCTTCAGTTTCCTCGATGGTTTCTGTATCGATTTCAATCCATTCAACCGGAAAGTCAATAGCACAGTATCCTAATGAGTAGATTGCATCCTTAATGTCATTCAATCCTTTAGGACCATAGATTGTCAATTCTGACTCTCTTCCATGCAGGCTCATTGACTGCAGGAGTCCGGGAAGGCCCAGGATATGATCTCCATGATAATGAGTAATGAATATTTTGGATATTTTCATAGGACTTACTTTTGTGTAAAGTATCTGTCTTTGTGTCCCTTCACCACAATCAAACAGCATCACATCCCCAAATGCCTTAAGGGCTATTGACGGATGATTCCTTTCTTTTGAATGGACTGCGGATGAAGTTCCTAAAAAAATTATTTCCATAATGTAATCACTTTTATATTTCTTAATTTAATATATATTCATAATCATATTAAATTTTAGGTGATTTTTTGCAAAAAATTATTGAATATATGCTGGCTGAAGATGAAGGATTTGGAGACATTACCTCAAATGCAGTTGTGGATGAGGACAAAACAGTAAGTGCATATATAAAATCAAAAGATGAAGGTATATTGGCTGGAATAAATGTCATACGTGACCTTTTTGAAGAGTACGGAGTTAAAGTGAACTTCTGGTTGGCAGAGGGAAGTGAAATATCAAACGGTGACATGCTACTGTCACTTAAGGGCGATGCAAGAACAATTCTCCTGCTTGAAAGGACTGCACTGAACCTGCTCATGAGAATGAGTGGAGTGGCAAGTGCGGCAAGATATTATGCTGATTTGGTCAAGGATTCAGATGTAAGAATTGCAGGAACCCGTAAAACATCTCCTGCAATAGGCAAATTTGATAAATATGCTCTTAAAGTTGGTGGTGCCGACACTCATCGTTTCGCCCTTGATGACATGGTGCTGATCAAGGACAATCACATTGCAGCATGCGGAACACCTCTTGAAGCGCTTCTCAAAGCTAAAGAGAACACCAGCTTTTCTAAAAAGATAGAAATTGAAGTTGAATCATTGGATGATGCGGTTGATTGTGTTCAAAACGGTGCGGATATCGTAATGCTTGACAACATGACTCCATCTGAAGTTAAAGAGGTTATCGATAAATTGAATGAGTTAAACATTCGTCAAAACTCATTGATTGAAGTGTCTGGCGGAATTACTGATGAAACCATTCTTGATTACGCTAATCTGGGCGTTGACATTATCTCAATCGGTGCATTGACACATTCATCAAGAAGCCTTAATTTCAGCTTGAAGATAGAGGAATCACAGTCTCAGTGATAACACTTCTTTTAACTCTTCATCACTCATTTCAGTAATGAATGTTTCGTCATTGCTTATGGATTTGCTTGCAAGGTCTGTCTTATGCTTGCTTATTGCATCGATAGTCTCTTCAAGCGTTCCTTTGGTGATGAACCTATAAACCATCACGTCCTTTGTCTGTCCGATCCTGTGAACCCTGTCAGTGGCCTGGTTTTCAACGGCAGGATTCCACCATAAGTCGTAATGGATAACATTTTGAGCAGCAGTAAGGTTCAAACCGGTTCCTCCGGTCTTAAGTGTTGCAACAAAGATCTTATAATCATCATTCTCTTGGAAGGTATCTATGATTCTTGTTTTTTCCTTAAGGGTTTGTGAACCGTGCAAGAACAGCACTTCCTGCTTGAATTTCTTCGAAATCAACTCCTGAATCAGTTTTCCCATTTCAACGTATTGGGTGAAGATTATGACTTTCTCATCATTGTCAAGGATGTTTTCAAGGATATTCACCAGCAGTTCCATTTTTCCGGATTCAGAAATCTTCGGCTTTTTAATGTCCAGGAATTGTGCAGGATGATTGCAGGTCTGCTTTAGGGCAGTCAGAATCTTGAGGATTATTCCCTTTCTCTGAATTCCCTTCGAGTTTTCAATATCAAAGAAAATCTCATCCAAAATGGCGTTATATAACTTAATCTGCTTTTTGCTTAAGCTGCAGTAGACATCATTGATGAGCTTGTCAGGCAACTCCTTTTTAATGTCATCATCAGTCTTTAAACGCCTCATTACAAAAGGCTTGGCTATTGTTCTTAGATTTTTTAAAGCATCCTCATCATCCAGTTTTTCAATAGGCATGACATAATTGCGCTTGAAATCATCCTTTGTTGAAAGATAGCCCTTGTTAACAAAATCAAATATTGACCAGTAATCCATCAGCCTGTTTTCGATTGGAGTACCAGTCAGGGCTATTTTTGTCCTTGCCGGAACCTCCTTTATCGCCTTGGTCTGTTCTGTATTCGGATTTTTGATGTTTTGCGCCTCATCAATTACGCATAAAAACCACATTTCATCCACAAACATATCCAAATCAAGCCTAACAACACCGTAAGATGTTAATATGATGTCATATGACTCCAATGGAAAAGTCCTGTTTGATCCGTGATAAATGTAATATGTCAGGTCTGGAGTGAACTTCTTAATCTCGTTTTCCCAATTTGATATTAATGTCGGCGGAACAATGATTAGGCAGGACTTATCTTCCAAAAGCCCTTTTTCCTTGTAAAATAAGATTGCGGACAGGACCTGTATTGTTTTACCCAGCCCCATGTCATCAGCCAGGATGCTTCCGAATTTGTAGCGGATATTTTGAATCAGCCAGGAATATCCAATCTTTTGATAAGGCCTCAGCTCTCCTGTTAATGTTTCGGGAGCATTGTAGATTTTGGTTTCGGTAATCAGCTTTTTAAATCTGGTGAACTCCGCAGGGGTTTTCAAATGCTTTTTAGCCAATCTTTCAGTGTTGCTCATGGTCAAGTCCTTTAATATATTTTTAATTTAAATTTTGTCTCTGATTGCTTTTAAAAATTTTGCAGATGGCAATTGCGGAAATGTTCAACTATTCTTTTTCAATTTGTTCAGACCTGAACATTAAATATTATTCAATTATATTCATTTTATTTTCCAAAACTTGAATCAAAATCCTAAAAAAACAAACTTTAATAATATAGTAAAATAAAATATATAAAGGATAGAGAATTATATTTTCTTAAAATGGTGATTTAATGGTAAAAATAGCTAAATTAGCTTTGGAAGATGGAACTGTCTTAAAAGGTGAAGCATTCGGTTACGAAACCACTAAATTAGGAGAACTTGTTTTTTCAACAGGTATGGGTGGTTACACCGAATCATTAACTGACCCGTCTTTTAAAGGAGAAATTTTAATGTCCACTTACCCGCTAGAAGGTAATCACGGTGTAAGTGAGAAGTGGTATCAGTCTGATAAGATTCAGGTTGAAGGATTTGTTTGTCGTGAGGTTTGTCGTGAAGTCTCCAATTTCGGACCTCAAAAGACCTTGGACGAATTTTTAAAAGAATTTAAGACTCCTGGAATCAGTGGAGTCGACACTCGTGATTTGACACTTAAAATCCGTGAAAGAGGTTCACTTAAAGCTGCAATCACAACAGAAGACATTGCCGATGACAAACTGATTGAAATGGCAAGGTCACAACCAAGCATTGAAGACGTTGACGTTGTCCCATTGGTATCCACAAAGGAAATCAAGATGTTTAACGAAGATGCTGACAAAAAGGTAGCATTAATCGATTGCGGTGTTAAAAAGAACATTATCAACTCATTTTTAGAAAGGGATATTGGAGTAATATTATTCCCTTACGATACTGATTACAAAACAATCTTGGATTACTCTCCAAATGGATTGATGATTACATCTGGCCCTGGAAACCCTGATAGGGTAACAGAAACTATTGAAACCATGAAGAAATTGGCAAACAGGTTGCCTATTTTTGGAATCTGTATGGGTCAGCAATTGATTGCTAAATCTTTCGGTGCAAAATCATACAAGATGAAATTCGGGCACCGTGGTGAAAACCAGCCAGTCAAAGACCTGAACACTGGAAAGGTATATATAACATCACAGAACCACGGATTCACAATCGATAAGGAATCCTTAAAGGAAACAGATTTAGTATTGACTCACATTAACTTAAATGACGGAACTCCTGAAGGTATTTCACACAAGGAATTACCTATGCGTTGTATACAATACCACCCTGAAGCAGGACCTGGTCCAAACGATACAAGAAATACTTTTGATGAGTTTAGCCAAATGATGGATGATTATTAGGAAAGGGGATTACATATGCCAGTAGATAAAGATATTAAAAAAGTATTAATTATTGGATCTGGACCTATTCAAATTGGACAGGCAGCAGAATTCGATTATTCAGGTTCACAAGCATGTAAATCACTAAGAGAAGAAGGAATTGAAACCGTACTCGTCAACAGTAATCCGGCTACAATCCAAACCGATTTGGGAATGGCGGACACTGTTTACACTGAACCTTTGACTCCTGAAGTTGTTGCAAAAATCATTGAAGAAGAAGATATTGACGCTATTTTACCAACAATGGGTGGACAAACCGGATTGAATATTGCAACAGGTCTTGGAGATTTAGGATTGCTCGAAGGAATCAAGGTTATCGGTTCCGACGTACAGACAATCAAGGATGTGGAAGACCGTGACTTATTCGCAAACCTCATGGAAGAAATCGGTGAGGAAATTCCAAAATGTCATGCGGTTGAAAGTGTAGAGGATGCACTTAAGGCTGTAGAGGACATCGGTTACCCGGTCATTGTAAGGCCAGCATTCACATTAGGAGGAACCGGTGGAGGAATCGCCCACAACGAAGAGGAATTGATTGAAATCGCAAACCACGGATTGGACATGAGTTTCATCAACCAGGTATTAATCGACGAATCAGTTCTCGGATGGAAAGAGATAGAGTTTGAAGTAATGAGGGATAAGGAAGACACCTGTATCATCGTATGTACCATGGAAAACATCGACCCTATGGGTATCCACACAGGAGACAGTGTTGTAGTTGCTCCTATTCAAAACCTATGCGACGAAACCATTCAAAAAATGCGTGACGCATCCATTAAAATCATCAGAGCATTAGGCATCCGTGGAGGATGTAACATTCAATTTGCCCTAAACCCTGAAACCGATGAGTACAAGGTTATTGAAGTAAACCCACGTGTATCAAGAAGTAGTGCACTCGCATCCAAGGCAACAGGTTATCCTATCGCTAAAATTTCCTCAAAAGTGGCATTAGGACTCACTTTGGATGAAATCAAAAACGACATCACAAAAGAGACTCCTGCATCATTCGAACCGGCAATCGATTATGTGGTTATTAAAATCCCAAGATGGCCATTCGACAAGTTCAAAGGAATCAGCCGTGAAGTCGGAGTTCAAATGAAAGCTACCGGTGAAGTAATGGCAATCGGAAGAACCTTCGAGGAAGCCTTCCAAAAAGCATTAAGATCACTTGACATGGGCTTTGACGGATTCGAATATATTGAATACACAGAAGATGACTTGGCTCATCCGACAGATTTGATTTACTTCCAAATCTACTCAGCAATTAAGGACGGAATGGATATTGATAAAATCCGTGAACTCACAAAAATCGATAATTTCTTCCTATACAAAATCAGAAACATCGTAAACTTTGAAAACGATGTGAGCGCTGACAAATTGGATGATGAAGATTACCTTAGAAAAGCAAAACAAATCGGATGTTCCAACAAACGTTTAGCAGACTTATCTGGTCAGACCGAAGAGTACATCAGAAACCTGCTCAACAAGTACAACATCAAACAATCATACAAGATGGTAGACACCTGTGCTGCAGAGTTTGAAGCTAAAACCCCATATTACTACAGCAGCTACGACAAAGGTAACGAGTTAACCTCAACCAACAAGAAGAAAGTGGTAATTCTAGGTGCAGGACCTATCAGAATCGGTCAGGGAATCGAATTCGATTACTGTTGTGTACACTCATCCCTCGCATTGAAAGAGGATGGAATCGAAACAATATTAATCAACAACAACCCTGAAACCGTAAGTACCGATTATGACATTTCAGATAAACTGTTCTTCGAGCCATTGACATTTGAAGATGTTATGGGAGTCATTGAACAGGAAAAACCTGACGGCGTTATCGTGCAGTTCGGAGGACAAACCTCAATCAACCTTGCAGTGCCACTGGCTAATGCAGGCGTAAAAATCCTCGGAACTCCATATGAAAGCATCGACAGGGTAGAAGACCGTGAACTGTTTGCAGATCTTCTTGAAAAATTACACATTCACCAAGCTCCATACGGAACAGCTAACTCCTTTGAAGAGGCAAAGGCAATCGCTGAGAAAATCACATTCCCAGTGCTCGTACGTCCATCATACGTTATTGGTGGAAGAGCAATGGAAATCGTTTACGACATGAACGAGCTTGAAGAATATATGAAAGAGGCCGTAAAGGTTTCACCTGACCACCCAATTCTCGTCGACAAGTTCCTTGAAGACGCCATTGAACTGGATGTTGACATATTATGTGACGGTGAGGACGTATTCATTGCAGGAATCATGGAACACATTGAAGAAGCAGGTGTTCACTCAGGAGACTCCGCATGTGTAATACCTCCACAGACAATACCGGAACACATATTGAACACCATCCGTGATAATTCAAGAAAACTGGCATTGGAATTGGATGTTAAAGGTTTAATGAATATTCAATATGCAGTCAAACTTGATGAGGAAATGGTATACATCATTGAGGCAAACCCTCGTGCAAGTAGGACCGTTCCATTCGTAAGTAAAGCTATTGGAGTGCCATTGGCAAAAGTGGCAACCTGGATTATGAACGGCGCAAAACTTAAAGACTTCGGATTAACCAAAGAGGTTAAAATCGACCATGTTGCCGTTAAAGAATCAGTATTCCCATTCCTTAAACTTCCGGAATCCGACACTGTGCTTGGACCTGAAATGAAATCCACAGGTGAAAGTATCGGTATCGATGAAAGCTTCGGAATGGCATTCTACAAGTCCCAGCTTTCAGCAGGTATGGAATTGCCTAAGGAAGGTAAGATATTCATCAGCGTAAAAGAATCCGATAAGAAAAAAATCAGACCAATCGCTGAAAAGGCAGAGACTTTAGGATTTAAGATAGCTGCAACTGCAGGTACCGGTGATGCAACAGGACTTGACAACATTGAAAAGGTCCTAAAAGTATCACAAGGATCACCTAACATTCGCGATTCAATACTCAACAATGAAATCGACTTGATTATCAACACATCTGAAGGTAAACAGTCTGCAAAAGACGGTTACATCATCAGACGTTTAGCTATTGAACTCGGTATACCTTATGTAACCACATTAGCTGGTGCAAGAGCTGTTTTGAATGCTATTGAAGCTGTTCAGAATAAGGAAATCAATGTAAAATCTTTAAATGACTATGTTGATGGAGAATAATTATTCTCTATCATTCAATTATTTTTATACAAGTATTCCTTGATGTTAATACCGCATGAAGGACAATCTTCTTCTCCGATTTTCAACCTGCTTTTACACTTAGGACAGAAGTTGAGTTGTACTTTATATTCTTTTGTTTGGTCAATGACGATATTGACTTCAAGCCTTTCGGTGATGTTGGTGCTTAGGGCGCTCATATCCCAGTTGTTGTCCATTAAAATCTTTTTATAGTAAAACGCTTCGGTCATGCTGTCATAGTACCCGATGATGTCGTCACCCTTTTGAATGTAGAACTTTCTCATCTTATGGTTGAACAGTATTTCCCCTTCACGTTCGCTCTTGTTGATTTTGCTTCCCTTTATCCTGCCTTTTGGTCTTTTTTCAGGAAACGGAGGCAGTTCCATATTTTCATACTTGTTTTCAAGGTCACATTCAACAAGCAAATCATAGTCGAAATTACAAAAAAACAGTGCATCCCTTTCATATAAAGCATCAGATAACTTACTGAACTCTCCATAATCCTTATTGTTATATTTAACTCTGTATACATTACCTGTTTTTACAATGTTCCTGTAAAAGTATCGTATTTCCTGAGAGTTAATAGCAATCACCTTGATGGTTTATAAAAAGCAATGATAATCATGAATTCATGTTTCAAGCTTGTGTTCAAATTCATGCTTATTACAGTTTTACTATTGATTTTCAAATTAAATAAATTTAATGAATAAAAAAATACTTTAATAAAAAAAACCAGATTTTACTTTAATGTTTACTATATCAAACGGAATTATTTTAAAAGGCCAGGATTTGCAGCCAGTTCGTGAAAACATTGTTGTTGACGATGGTAAAATCATTGAAATTGGAAAAGAGGCAAAAGAAGGTAAAATCATAGATGTTGATGGTGCAGTGGTTTGCCCATCATTTATTAATGGTCATATTCATATTGGCGATTCAATCATTAAGGATGAGGGTTATGGTCTTTCCCTGAGCGAAATGGTAAAGCCACCGAATGGTGTGAAGCATGTGGCCCTTTCAAATGCAAGCGATGATGATTTGATTGATGCCATGAGACAGTCAATGAAGGAGATGGCTGAATCAGGAACAACCCATTTCATAGACTACAGGGAAGGTGGAATTGAAGGCGTCAAGCTTTTGAAAAAGGCATCTGCAGACTTGCCGATCAAACCTATTGTTCTTGGTCGTGACGACAGTTTCTATGGTGATGATCCTGACTTGGGCAAAGTCAGAAATGCAATCCGTAAGCTTTTAAAGATTGCCGATGGTATTGCGCCAAGCGGTTTTGGCGAAATAACCTCCGATGTTGCCAGACTTATTGTTGATGAATGCAATAGGCAGGGCAAGATTTCATCAATTCATGTTGCAGAATCAGAATCCAATCAGATAGAGTCATTAAATGAGTTTAACATGACTGAAATCGCCAAGGGTGTGGATGCAGGGTTCAGTCAACTTGTTCATCTTACAAATCCCAAATCCAATGACTTGGAGGGGGTTTCAAAATCCATGCAGAACGTGGTAGTGTGTCCAAGGGCAAATGCAACATTAAACGTTGGAGTGGCTCCCTTAAACCGAATGGTTGACATGGGCATCCGTCCATTGCTTGGTACTGATAATGTAATGCTCAATTCACCTAACATGTTGAGGGAATTGGAGTTCAGCTTAAAGATAATGTCCGTTTATCATAAGAGTTACATTGACCCTAAAGAACTGTTGAAAATGGCAACAACAAACATTTGCGGCTTCAACATTAACGATATTGTTCAAAAATCAATGATAAAAGTGGGCGATTTTGCAGAATTTATTGTTTTCAAATCTTTTTCTAAAAATCCTTACTTAAATATATGCAATCGCCAAGAAACGAAAAATATATTATATATCATTAACAAAAAATTTAGCATATAATATCATGGATATAAATCTATATATTATGGGAGATGTTAATGATGTATAATAAAATATTGGTCCCTACAGATGGGTCTGAATACGCAAAAAAAGCTCAAAAGCATGCTTTATTTTTAGCTAAAGTAAGCGGAGCTGAAATTGTGGCGGTGAGCGTCACAGAAAATAATTTTGTTAACGGACTTCCATTAGATGATGAAGTATACCAGTTAAATCAAATTCTCAATGAGAGGTCTGAAGAAAATCTCAAGGAATTTGACAAGTTAAATGAAGACGATTTAAAAATTACTCATGTGGTTAGAGAAGGTTCACCTGCTAAGGTTATCTTAGAGGTTGCAAAAGAAGAGGCCGTTGACTTGATCGTAATGGGTAGTTCTGGTAAATCTGGTTTTGATAGATTTATTATGGGCAGTGTAGCAGACAAGGTTGTAAATTCAGCCAAATGTGCAGTGCTTGTAGTTCATTAGTTTTACCATTTTATTATTGTAAATTGTAAAGGTGTTTTTATGTTAGTTAAAAGAACAATGTCTAAAAATGTAGTAAGTGTTTCCGTTCCAGGTAACAGAGAAAAAGTTTTAGACTTAATGAGAAAAGAAAACAAAGCAGTGCTTCCTGTAGTTAAAGAAGATACTGATATTTTAGTAGGACTAGTAACTCGTTCTGATTTAATTAATAATCCTGATGAAGAGCAAATTGCAATGTTAATGACCAGAGATTTAATCACTGTTAAACCTGGTGACGATGTAGTGGATGCTGCTCGTCTTATGATGGAGAATAATGTTAGAAGAGTTCCTGTTGTCAATGATGATGGCGAATTAGTTGGTATCATCACCTCTTTTGACTTGGTATCTAAAGCTTTAACTAAAATTGAAGTAAACGATGCAGTTGAAAATTATATGATTACCACTGTTCCGACAACTTGGGAAAAAGCTCCATTGAATGTTGCTTTTGAAACTATGAATCAATTCGGATTAAAATCTGTTTTAGCATTGGATGATGATGCTAAATTATCAGGAATTTTAACTGAAACCGATTTCATTTCCGAAATTGAAATAATCTCTGAAAGAAGCGAACACAGTTCTACTGTTGGTACTGAAGGGGACAAATGGTCTTGGGACAGCACTTCCGTATTGTACATTGAGAAAAACCACTTGAAATTCACAGACAAAGTGGTTAGTGATGTTGCTGTTGGAAATGTGGAAGTAGCAAACTCCAAAACTAAAGTTTCTGACTGTGCTAAAAAGATGAAATCCTTAAACATTGAGCAAATTCCTGTAATCGGTGTTGAAGGAGATTTAGTGGGACTTGTAAGAGCAAGTGACTTAATCAAAGCATTAGTTGAATAATTGTGATAAGATGGCGGTTAGTCCAGTATTAGTGATTAAAACAGACGACAGTGTTGTAGGCGTTCGTGCAAGATTATATGATGATTTTTCCGAACACAACATTGTTTTGAATTCTGTCATCACTTATTGGTGGGCAAATAACATGCCGCCTGCTTTAAAATTTTTAGAGCTTTTTGATTCTGTAATCAAAAGAACAATTAATGAGATCATGCCTCATAAAACTTTGGAACTGAAGTATGAGGTCAATGCCAATCAAAATTTAGAAAAAGCTTCTGAAATTGAAATCAAATTGATTTCTGTAGTTGCAGATGAAGTTGGATTTAAGATTGATGGCGGTTCATTTTCCCTGGAAGGAATCCGTAAGGTTGAAGATGACTTTGAAGTTAAGGAATTTTCAACAACCTTCGATCAAGTAATTGAAACTCCTGACATTGTTTTGAAAAAATATAGGGAAATGGAAAACAAGAATTAATTCTCATTAATTCTCATCTATTTTTTAGGAATTTTAATCCTATCGTTTAATTGAATAATCAATTAATTATAATAATGGTTTATGAAATTGTTTTCATTTATTTTGATGTAGATTTATTTTAATGAATTGCTTTTTTAATATTTAGGAATTGTTTTTGGTGAAGCTATATCAACTCATTCATTAACATAATTTTTAATGTATTCAAGCAATTCCTTTGCGTCATGTTTTTTGATGTCTTCGCTTTCACGGATAAAATTGATTAATTCATTTTTCTTATCCTCATCCAAGTCGGACTCGGACAGTGTTTTTGCATAGTTTCTTTTTGGATAAAAAGTTTCCTTTGAGATTTGGACAAGCTCATCCTTTTCATTTTCTGTTATGATGCCTTCGGATACGGCATTGGTAAAGACATAATTCATGCTGATTAAAGGAACGGACAATGCTTCCAGGCTTTCGCTGTCAAGCATCACGGCAACGTCATCATCTGAATCAATCGCACCGCTTGCATACTGGTTATAGCAATAGCCTATTCCAACCATTCCAAGACTGTCAAGTTCAGAGGCTCTTAAGGCACCCATGCTTGAAGCTCCAAATACCTTGACTCCCCTTTTCATCACATCAAGGATTTCCCTATGGCCCACGGCGGAATTTTGATGGAAAACTCCATCGATTATTCCAATAATGTCGGGATTTTCCTTAATGTCATGGCCCAGATCTCCCCTTTTGATGGGTCTTTTGTAGATTACTTCAATATTGTCTGTTGAATCCAGAATTTCACGGGATTCATCAAATGAGAGTGACAGTCCTCCATAAATCAAAATCTTAACCATAGTATCATACTTTTAAAAATCTGTATCCTGCTCTTGTCGAATCAATTGCATAAACTTCCATTTCAGGTATTATCACGCGCACAACGCTGACATCCACTTCAGGTCTTGTCAAATCAGTGTATAGGATATGCTTGATGTCATTTCTAACCAGTTCGTCCTTAACGATTTCAATATCCTTCAATATTGAAGTGGTGGACTTGTTCTCAATTTCTGATAAATCAATTTGATTTTCCTCTTGCTGGAAATAATATTTGTTGATTCTTTTCATCCTCTCATATCCGGCTTCACGAGCAAAATCGGCTCTTACAGTGTCTTCACGAGCACCATTGATTTGTGTTGCCCTGCTTTGAGCCACTTCTGTAAGTGCCCTTAGGATTGCAACTTCAGGGTCAAGGTGTGTTCCGATACCGAGTGTCAGCAGTCCGGCATCTCTTGTTACTGTATCATCTGCTGATGCGGCGATTGTTGGAATATTTATGTCTGCTGTAAAGTCCATCAGCTTGATTTTAATGCCCTGTGATTCGAATTTATCGATTATTTCATTGATAAGCTCGCTTTCGATACTGTCAATGTTGATTTGTGAATAGTTCTTATGGGTCAGCTCGAAGATGCTCCACGCATCTCTTTCAATAACCTCAAATATTCCATGCAATATTGCCTCTTCAAGAACATTTCCAGAGGCAAGACCGTTTGTGTTTGATTTGAAAAGGCTTTGAACATCATTACCATGATTGTAAGGGTGGAAAACCGCATTTGACAAAACGTAATAGTCATTGTCGGAAATTATGTCATGAGCCAGACTCCATTCGAATGCGGTGTCGCTTAAATCTTCCTTTTCAAATTTCTGAGGCAAGTTCAGGGATTTAGGTTCAATATAATCTCCTTTATCAGCTATTTCATCAGGTGTTGCGACAATGGTATCGTCGCTTTTCTGCTTTTCAGCTGAATACCTTTCAAAACCTTCCATCATTGCGGAGGCCTTGGCATGTTCCTTGCTGATACCCTTTCCTCCGTAGATGCTGATTGCCCCATCCTCTGCAGTTGGCCTAATGGCTGTAAAGACAGGCATTCCAATTCTATCCAAGTCTGTAATGTCAGCCACACGAGTTATTCCAACGCTTTTAAGCTTATCCTCATTGATTTCAATTGTTTTTTTAGGGGCGATTACCCTGTGAGTTCCTTTAAAATATGTGAGTTCTTCTGTCATGTTACATTCCTAAAATCAATCTTACAATATTTTCAACACCCATAGTCATTGACATTAATGTCAGGATTCCGGCTATGGCTATTGTAATAATCCAAATTCCAAAATTCCAAGTCAATACTTTTGATCCATCAAGGTTTCCAATAGGCAATAGGTTGAACACTGCCAGGAAGCTGTTCACTGAATAACCGACTGAACAGATTATGAAAGCCAGCAACATGTTACTGGAATAGAATGCTGATGGATAAACTGCTGTTGCAATTCCCAAAAAGACTAAAGCAAGTATAATATTAACTATCGGTCCTGCAATAGAAATCTTTCCGTTAATCTCATCGGTCATGTAGTTTGCGTAGGTGTAAACCGCTCCCGGAGCAGCAAATACAAAACCGAAAAATGATGTGACGAGCGCAAAAATCAGTCCTTGAGGCCATAATTTGAACTCGGCCCAGTATCCGTATTTCATTGAAACGAACTTGTGTCCGAGCTCGTGCAAAATAAAACCTGCCCCTACGCCAACCATAACGATTGGCAGTATGGATAGAACTGCATTGGTGTCTCTTCCACCTTGCACTATTGCAAAACAGAGTGAAATAACGAAAAATGCGATTATTAAATCTCTTACTTCACTGCTTGTAAATCTAAACATAATGTTAAAATATCTAATTTTATATATAAAGTTTTTTCTAATATTAATTATGGACTTTCATATAGATAACATATTAAAAGATTTAACAAAGGATGATTTTGACGCTTATTTATTAACACAATTCACTAATGTCGAATACATATCCAATTATAAACCAACCAGCTTTGCATTCTGCATAATCAAGGAAAATCCAATTATTTACGCATCCGGAATGGATATGGAATTGGCCAACAGGGACTCTCAAATAGAAGTCAGCCAATACGAGTCCTACGATGTCATGATAAAAGATTTGAAGGAGGATGGAATAAAAAACCTTGCAATCGAGCCAACTCTTCCATTCAGCACTTATGTACGTTTTCGTGATGATTTCAAGATTGATGCAAAGACATACATTGACAAACAGAGGATGATTAAAACCCCACTGGAAATTGAAAAGATTACAAAAGCGACCGAGATTGCTCAAAAGTCATTTTTACAGTTGGATATTTTGAATAATAACAACACTGAAAAGGAAGTTGCATTTGATCTTGTCCGTTACATGATTGAAAATGGAGCATCTAAGGAATCATTTGACACTATCGTGACAAGCGGTTCCAATTCAAGTCTTCCTCATGCAATCCCTGAAGATAAAAAACTCGACAACCCAATTTTGATTGACTGGGGAGCCATTTTCGAAGGGTACTGTTCAGACAACACTCGTACAATGGTTTACACAGAACACCAGCAGGAAATATGGGACATTGTGGCTGAATCCCATGACAAGGCCATAAAGGCGATTAAACCTGGAATGAAATGCTGTGAAGTCGATAAGGTTGCAAGAGATATCATTTCAGATTATGGATATGGCGATAAGTTCATCCATTCCACAGGCCATAGTCTCGGTTTGGACATTCATGAAACTCCAGGATTTTCACCTCGTGACGAAACAGTCATTGAAGAGGGAATGGTCATAACGGTTGAGCCAGGAATATACCTGGAAGGCGAATTCGGGGTTCGTCTAGAAGATACCATATCAATTTCCAAAAAAGGTAATGTCATTGGTGACTTGCCGCTTGACATCGTATAATTTTATATGATGAAATTAAATATGTTATAAATAGATATCATGCCGGCAAATATTTTTAAAAGAGTTTGGGATTACAGTACGTATAACATACCATTTCTCTTATTTGTATTTATACTGATATTGGCCTCAAACACAATTACGGATTTCTTCTTCAGGGAATTAGATAACACCATGGCCATGATTATTCAATTCATGTTCAATATTGTATTGTGGGGTTATGGGATGCAGATAACCCGTGACAGGATTAATGGAGGCAAGAGATTGCCAAAACTGTTACCTAAAGTCATGCTGTCATTGGGAGTTAAGCTGGTCATTGTCTCTTCAGTTTATGTTTATGTTCAAGGGATAATTTTGGATTTCATATGCTCCCCTTTGAATTTCCAGACTTATGATTTGGAAGACATGCTATGGGATTTGCCCCATACCATTCATGAAATATATACTCATGACCCGGCAAGCCTTATAATTTTCTTTGTGGTCGGCACAATACTCTTTTACATCACAGCATTTTTCCTGGAAATTGCCATTGCCAAGCTGGCTGATACCGGCAGTATATTGGAAGCATTCAATCTCAAATCAATATTCAGAAGCATTCATGCATGGGGATGGAAGAAGTATACGAAGGAATACACATTAATTCTCATTACAGTGACAATCCTATTTTATATTGGCATAATTCAATTTGATATTCCTGTGATAGATTATGTTTTTGACACGTTTCTAATGTTTTTAATTTTTGTAACCCAATTCATGGGTATAGGTGCGGTATATGCCAAAATGAAAGCTGCCGAGGCTGAAAAATTAGAATGAATCAAAAGTATATGGATACTTTTGAGCATAATTTTTTAATAAGTAAAGTGGTAGTTTTTTTTTATAGATGTATACTTTTTTTGATATTTTATCCAATCTTTTGTAAAATATTTTTTTCATAATATTTATATGCTCATTCATTCAATATTTTTATTGATTGTGGAAGGCGGTTAATATGAGGTACCTCAATAGAAATGACTTGTTAATCGTTGTCAGGAATATGGGCATTTTGATGATTGGAATCGGAGGGATGTGTCTGGTTCCGGTCATTGTAGATTTTTTGTATCTTGAGTATAATGCCATATATTACATTATGCCTGCCCTTGTATCAATTCTCATTGGTTTAATCTGTTCAAGAGCGCTAAATCAATATTCCTCTGATAAAATCCGCTTCAAGCATGCAATGCTCATATCTTCACTGTCATGGCTGTGGGCAGGTCTAATCTGCGGCTTGGTTCTTTACTCTGTAACAGGTATTGGAATTGTGGACGCCGTTTTCGAGAGCATATCCGCTTTAACCGGAAGTGGAATAACAATATACTCCGATGTGGAAGTTCTTCCATACAGTATCCTGTTTTTCAGAGCATTTCAACAATGGGTTGGCGGTTTAGGTATTGTTTTTTTCATAATATTCATTTTGACAAAACCAGGCAGCATGTCATCCAAACTATATCGTTCCGAAGCCAGGGAAGATCGTCTCAAACCATCCATCATGGCCACAATCAAGCAAACCATCCTGATTTATTTTATTTACACGGCTCTTGGAATCACTTTATACCTGCTTGCGGGAATGCCTCTTTTCGATTCGGTGTGCAATACGTTCACCACAATTTCAACCGGAGGGATGAGCATAAAGAATGCCAATATCGGATTTTATCAAAGTGACGTGATTTATTTCATCACTATCGTCCTGATGATACTGGGGGCAACCAGCTTTCTGGTTCATTATAGGATTATTAAAACACGGGGTAAATCATTGATTCAGGATTTGCAGTTCAAGGTATTGGTTTCTTTAATAGCAATTGCCTCTCTATTGATATATTTCACATCAAACATTGTTTCAATGGATGCACTATTTGTTGTCGTTTCGGCCATCACGACAACTGGGGCAAGCATTGAAAGCTCAACGGTCATGGGAGGATGGCCTCCTTTTGTGCTCTTCATAATTATGATGCTGATGCTCATTGGAGGGTCAAACGGTTCAACTGTGGGAGCCATGAAACTGATGAGGGTCATTACATTTGCAAAGGGAATTTATAAGAACACTCGTGAGATCCTGGCCCCTCAAGGCAGTGTTTTAAAGATGCAGATGGACGGTAAGGAGCTTAAGGAAAGCGTTGCAGCACAAAGCGGAAACTTCATCGCCCTTTATTTGATGTTCATTGTCTTTACCTGGTCATTGTTATGTTTATATGGCCATAATCCTATTGATTCATTATTCTTCTCAATGTCCATGCAGGGAAACGTTGGCTTGGAGATCGGGCAAATGTCACAGGCATTGGAATGGCCATTAAAGGTTGTGGGAATATTCAACATGTGGACCGGAAGGCTTGAAATATATCCTGTAATCATCTCATTGAGGGCATTTTTCGAAGTGTTCAAAAGATAATTCAACAAATTATATAACTTCTCATTCTTAAACTATTAACTAATTGAATTGTGTAATATTTTTTCATGAATGATTTTTTTAGGGGCGTATTGTGTGAAAAAGACAAAAGTCATATGTAGTGTTGGGCCGGCAAGCAATTCTGTTGAGGTAATGGGTGAAATGGTCAATAAGGGCATGGATTGTGCACGTATAAATCTTAGTCATGCCACACAGGATGATATACTGAACACAATAGAGGTCGTCAGGCAAGTGCGCAGGAAATGCAATGCACCAGTGGCCATAATGTATGACACTAAGGGGCCGGAATTTCGAACATTGGAATTTGACGATGGTGGAGTAAGCCTTAAAAAGGGAGATACCATCAAAATGAGCAAGGACTGCATCCAGGGCAATGAAAATGAATTTGGAGTCAATCACAGTGAAGCCATTGACTTTATAGAAGTCGGAGACAAGGTTCTTGTTGACAATGCTCTTCTAGAACTTGAAGTTATTGACAAACAAGAGGGTTATGTTGTGTTGAAGGCATTGGGCAACGGCAAGATACAGAACCACAAGACAATCAATGTTCCGGGTGTTGATTTGAAACTGGACTTCATAAGTGATGTTGATAAAAAAGACATCGCCTTTGCCGCAAAACACTCCTGCGATTACTTGGCATTGTCCTTTGTAAATACTCGAGAGGATGTTATTGCAGCCCGTGAAATAATCGAGGAAGCCGGAGGCGACGCTCTCATCATTTCAAAGATTGAAAGCAGGATGGGAATAGAAAACCTTGATGAGATAATTGACGAATCCGATGGAATCATGGTGGCTCGAGGAGACCTGGGAGTTGAGGTTCCGATGGAGGAGCTGCCGATGCTTCAAAAGGATATCCTCAGGAAATGCCGTGAAAAGGGAAAGTTCGCAATTGTCGCTACAGAGATGCTGGCGTCAATGTATGAAAATCCAAGGCCTTCAAGAGCGGAAGTCTCAGACGTGGCCAATGCAGTGCTGGACGGAACAGACTGCGTGATGCTGTCAGGTGAAACCACAATCGGAAAGTACCCGGTAGCGGCAGTTGAAATAATGAGCAGAATATGCAAATACGTCGAATCAACAATAGATTACACAAAACACCCCGTTTACAAGGGATCAATTGGAATCAGCGACACAATCGCAAAACTGGTAGTTGATGCCGTTGAATACTCTAACATCAAGCTGATAGTCACTCCTACCATGACCGGTTTCACCGCCCGCAAGATCAGTAATTTAAGGCCAAACTCCATAATTCTGGCATGCTGCCCGTCAAATCACATTGCCGAGAAGGTCGCATTGAACTTTGGCGTCAAGCCTGTTTTGACTGAGGTATATGAAAGCACTGAGAAGGTCATTGAAAATGCAAAAAAAATCGCTCAAAAGGAATTCAATCTGAATGAGGGTGATTTGATAGTCATCACAGGAGGATTCCCATTAGGCGAGGCGAAAAAAACCAACTATGTAAGGATATTGGCGATATAATACATACAGTGTATCTATAATTTCACAATATCTGTTCCTCAATTTTTTACAAAAAACAATAAAGCGAAGATTAATTTAAATTTTTACATATTTTCTTCACTGAAATGCACTATTTTCATTGAACTACCTCGACCTTGGATGAGGTCGGGGATTCTTACTTCACGGGCAGGTACTTTCCCACGAAAGTAGTTTTACCGTGCTATCCCCCCAGTTCCTGAGGTTCATTTTTGTTTTTTCTTGAAGAAGTCTGTATCCTTCTTGTTCTATGTTTTTGGCGGCGTTTATGTCTCTGTCGTGTTGTGTTTGGCAGTGTGGACAGGTCCATCTTTTTTCTTCGCCTAAGTCTTTGTTGTAGTATCCGCATACGTTACAATTTTTGCTGGATGGGTACCATTGGCTTATTTGGACGAATATTTTATCGTACCATTCGCATTTGTATTTTATCATTTCCACTAACTTGTACCAGCTGATATTCTGTAGTTTTTTGCTATAATCGGTTTCTTCGAATATTTTTTGTATGTCTAGTGTTTCCATACAGATTAGGTCGTATGTTTTGACTAGGTAGTTGCTTAATTTGTGGTATGCGTCTTTTATGCGGTTGTTTTTTCTTTGTATCCATTTGCCTAGTTTTTTTAGTGTTTTGTTGTAGCGGTTGCTGTTGTATTTTTTTCGTGATAGGCTTTTTTGGTATTTTTTAATCATTTTTTCCTCATGTGTCGTGTCTAAATTGGTTATCTTTAGTCCGTTGCTGAGGATTGCTAATGTTCTCATACCAAGATCAATTCCCACGCTCTTATAAGTATAATCCATTGTCTCTACTTCGGTTTCGATGTTGAAAACTGCATAAAAGTGACCGTGCTCCTTTTTAATGGTTACATTGTTTATTTTAGATTCTTTTAGTAATCTTTTATAATGGGTGCTGGTTCTGTAATGTACTTTTCCTAGTTTTGGTAAGACAATTGTATTGTCTTGTATTTTGATATTATTGTTGTTTTGTATTCTGAAACTTTGTTTTGGATTCTTTTTGGATTTGAATCTAGGATAATCGGATGTATTGTTGAAGAATCTATTAAATGCAGTTATTAGGTCACGATAGACCTGTTGTAGGCTGCTTGACTCACTTTCATACAAGAAGGGATATTGTGTTTTCAACATGTTCAACATTGTATTGAATGTTTTCTGATTGCATTGTAACTTTGTGTATCCTTGTTGTTTAAACAATTCAAATGTTTCCTGATATTCTTCTAATAATTTATTCCAAGTTAATCTGGCGTTATTAATATTCTGATTAATTTTATCCTTCATACTTTCATCAGGATACAATTTAACCACAATACCTTTATTAACCGTATTATACTCAGAAAACATATGAAATCACATCCAAAACAGGAGTTTTTTTACAATTTTTTCCAAATTAAGAAAACACACAATAATATATTATTAAATAACCATAATATAAACAAACAGTGAGAGAGCATTTGGAAACTAATACTAATTCATCCCATGTTTTTGTGCAATTCATCCACGACCTAAAAGAGGTCATGGTATTCTTGCACTATTAAGATAAAATATATTTATTCTAATGATAAATATTTATAATAATATATATTACATTTTAGGTGGGAATTTATGCACAAGTTTAATTTATCGTCATCTCAGAAGATGTTGTTGTTTTCTGAGATAAACAATCCTAACAACGACTCGTTTTATCTCAAATTCAGAAAAGATTATGATTTGAAGAATTTTGATAAGGTGAAACAGGCAATTGAAAGTATTTCTAGAAATCATTTAAACTTAAAAATTAAATATGATGAAAAGGGGGATTTCAAGCAATATTACGATGATTTTGATGTAAATGTGGAATCATTTGAAGTTGCTGATGAAAATTTGGACCAATTCATTGTCGATTACTTGGATGAACCTTTTGATGATGTTTTCGATTCTCCATTGTATAAGTGGGCAGTATTGAAAACAGAATCATCAGCTGTTCTTATAGGTGTTGTACAGCATATCCTATTGGATGGTACTTCCTTATTTTCATTAATTCCTCAGGAGATTGAAAAATACCTCCGTGATGGGGATTATGTTTCAGATGAGTATTCTTACGAAACATATGTTAATGATGAAATGGAGTATTTAAAGTCCCCTGAAGCCAGTGAGGATAAAAAATATTGGTTGAACATTTTAAAAGATTATTCTCAGGATTGGTATTCATTCGACAATTCTGAACTTGGTTATTATGAAGTGCTTTTGGATCAAATCCCTAACTTCAAGTATTCCCCATTTGTCACTGCACTTGCACTTGAGTTTTTATATTTTGCAAAATCCAAAAAGAGCAACAAATTGTTTAAGGACATTGTGATGAACACTTCCGTCCATGGAAGATACTTCGGACAAGGCGACGCTCTTGGAATGTTTGTAAATACAATTCCATTAAGGCTGACCTATGATGAGGATTTAACCTTTGATGAGTTGATGGTATATTCAAAATCAGTTTTAAAAGAGGGATTGGCACATGCTAAATTGCAGTTCAGTGAATACGCAACCGATTTGAGAAACGTAAACATTGACCCGGACTGCATTTCAATGTTTTCCATAGTGTCCAATTCCACAGACTATGATTCAAAATTCCTGACTTTGCAAAAGGACATCAAGTTCCCATTGCACTTCAGGATAAATAAGAACTATTCAGATAAAAACGGCCTGCAATCCATATTTGTGGAATATGACAAATCCTGTTTCAGCCATCGTGAAATTGAATCAATTGCAAATGGTTTAAGGGATTTGCTAAGGCAGATAATGGATGATTCCTCCAAAAAATGTAAGGATTACACTGTTGAAGTGGTTGATTTCTTCAATGCCGAAAACTACTACAACAACATGATGAATTCATTTGACAATCCGACAGCAATCTCTCCAGATATGAGTGGAGACAATGTAATATTCTCTGAACTTTCCAAACCTATAGATGATGATAAATTAAAGAACTTGTCAAAACAATATAATCTGTCTAAGGAAAGAATGCTGTTGTCTGTGTTCATGTTTAACTTGACAAAATTCTCATTTTCAAAAGATATTCTTGTTGCCTACAATAAACAGGCTTGTGGATATCATTTCAACACAGATTTATCTGTTATTGAATACTTGGAGGACTTTAAAAAGTATTTCAAGTATTATTCAAATTATCCTTTGTTAAACAATAAAAAACTCAATTTTGAAAGTGAAATATTGTTTTTCACTGATGAATACGATGCCAAGGACTATAAATTCGTATTTAATTATGAAAGTGGAAAAATCAACATCAGCTATGATGAGTCATTCTATTCAAAAGAACTAATTGAAACATTTCTGGAATCAATGGAAGTCTTATTGGATAGATTCGAATCAGGCGATAATTTATTGAAAGATATCTCCATAAGAAGACAACTTGAATATGATGAGGACTTCAAGATTGAACTTGCAAATGAAGGTGTTGTAAACAAGGTCTTTGACATGGCTGTAGCTCAAAACCCTCAAAAAACAATACTCATTGCAGAGGATGGGGAAGTAACATATGGGGAATTGGATAAAAAAGCCAATAGGATAGCTAATGCATTAATCAAAAGAGGAGTGAACATTGAAGATAGGGTAATGTTCATGATGAGAAGAAACAGTGACCTGATAGCTGCAGTTTTAGGTATTGTCAAGGCAGGAGCCGCTTTTATTCCAATTGACCCTAAATATCCTAAAAACAGAATCAATCAAATTCTGGATGACAGTGATTCCAAATTCGTCATAACAAGTTCAGAAATAGGTTATGATGGAGAAAACAGAATAGATATTGATGATTTGCTTGATGAAATTGATGATTCAAATCCTGAAATCGAGTTAACGCCGGATAACTTGTGTTTCATGATTTATACTTCAGGTTCAACCGGAAAACCTAAGGGAGTGATGATTACTCATAGGGGTATCACAAATTATGTTGCAAATGTTGAGGAGAATGTTCCGATTTATGAGCTGAACCATAAGTGTAACAAGTTCATTTCAATTTCAACAGTTTCTTTCATTGTATTTTTGAGAGAAGTGTTTGGTACAATACTCAATGGATTGCCAGTGGTGTTTGCAAACGATGAAGAATCAATAGATCCATTGAAATTGGTTGAATTGTTCAAAAAAACCGGAGCTCAAGGATTTGGCTCCACACCAACAAGACTGCTCGAATACATTCAGCTTGAAGAGATTCAGGATGTTGTTAAGGATTGCACTGTGATAATTGTCGGCGGTGAAGGATTCCCTCCTATATTATATGAAAGGCTGTCAAAATACACTGATGCAGACATCTACAACTCTTACGGCCCAACAGAGGTCACCATTGCATCACACTACAAGCTGATTGACTCATCTCAAGTCACCGCAGGATGGAAGATGCTCAATGTGGTTGATAAGATAATGGATATCGATGGAAATCAACTTCCTCCATATGTCATGGGCGAAATCTATGTTGGTGGTGCAGGAATTGCAAGAGGATATCTGAATAATGAGGAGCAAACCCAAAAGGTCTTTTTAACACTTAATGACATTCCATATTACAATACTGGAGATTTGGGTAAAAAAGATGCTAACGGCGAGCTATATGTTCATGGGAGAAATGATACTCAAATCAAGCTTAGGGGCTTAAGAATCGAATTGTCTGAAATTGAAGGGGCAATTGCCAATTATGATGGCATTTCCCTTTCAAAGGTCGTTGTCAAAAAAGTCAATTCAGTGGAGCATTTATGCGCCTACTTTACAGCCGTAACCGATATAGATATTGATGATTTAAAGCAACATTTAGTTGATTCAATTCCTGAGTATATGGTTCCATCTTATTTCACACAACTTGACGAGTTTCCAAAAACTCCAAATGGCAAGACAGACTTTAAAAACTTGCCTGACCCTGAAATTGATGTTGATGATTTTATTAAACCAAGAAATGAGATTGAACAGGAGTTATTCAATATTGTATCCGAGCTCTTGAACATTGAGGAATTTGGTGTAAACACTGATTTATTCAGCATAGGATTGACTTCATTGTCTGTAATCAAACTGACATCTGCAATTTACAATAACTTGAATGCACAGTTAAACGTTACTGAAATACTTAATTATAAGACAATTGAAAGAATCGCTTCTGAAATTAAGATAGATGATGCATCATCAAGTGATGTGCAGGAATTATATCCTTTAACCTCAAATCAACTTGGAGTTTACTTTGACTGCATTAAAGATCCTGAAAACACTGCATATAACCTTCCAAAGAAAATGGAATTTAGTGAAGGCATTGATGCAGATAAACTCAAATTATCAATTATTGAATCCATTGAAAATCATCCATATTTAAAAACAAGAATTGTAATGGAAAACGGTGAAGTTTACCAACAAAGAAGGGATAACCTGAAAGTTGATGATTTAATAGAAATGGTTGATGATGCTAATGTGGACGAGTTTGTAAAGCCGTTCAAGCTTGATGAGGGGCCATTGTTCCGCTTCAAGATAGTTGGAAATTCAATGTTGCTTGCTGATTTCCACCACATTATCGTTGATGGAACTTCATTAAACATTCTATTTGATGAGATAGCTAAAATCTATGATGGAAAGGATTATGAGATTGAGGAGATTGATGGATTTGAATATTCATTGAATGAAAAGAAAACAGAACAATCCAGCTTGTATGAAGAGGCTAAACTATTTTTCTCCAATAAGGTCAAGGAATTTGATGATGCCACATTGATTCCGCAGGACATCAATGGTGATGAGTCTGAGGGTAGTGCCGCAATGGATGATATCTTCTTGGGTAAGGAATCCATAGATGAGTTCTGCGCAAAATCCGGCATATCCCAAAACAACTTGTTCCTGGCTGCGACCTCATTCGTCATAAACAAGTTTGTTTATAATCGTGAAATATTGATTGCAACAATCACTAACGGCAGATTCAATCCAAACCAGCAAAAGACATTGGCAATGATGGTTAAGACATTGCCTTTATCATTGAAATTGAATTCAGATTCAAACATTAAGGAATACCTTGACTACATTAACGGCGAGTGGTTAAACGTATTGGGTTACTCATCATATCCTCTAACAGAAATCTCAAACGAGTTCGACATCACTCCTGAGATATTGTACGCATACCACGGCAAAATCATTGAGGATATTGAAATCGGAGGAATGAATGTCGAAAGGCAGTCAATAGATTATGAAGGATTGAAATTCAAGATAAATATTAATGTTGTCGATGTCGGAGACCAATATAGGATTTTCTGCGAATACAATGACCAATTATACTCTAAAACTTTAATTGACACATTCCTTAACTGTATTAGGATTGTCCTGAATAAATTCCAAAGTTTCGATGAAAAAACATTGATGAAGGATATTTCAATAATCGAAAATGATGACTGGGGAGTTGACGATTTAGAGTATGATGAAATTCCAGAGGAAAGATTAAACAAGATATTTGAAAATCAGGTGGAAATGCATCCTGACAGGGTTGTCTTATATGCCACCGACGGGGAATTCACATATGAGCAATTGAATGAAAAGGCCAATAGGATTGCACATGGCCTTATCAAAAGGGGTGTAGGTCCTGAGGACAGGATAATGTTTATTCTTAATAGGGACAGTAACACAATAGCATCAATTTTCGGTATCCTGAAATCAGGTGCTGCATTTATTCCAGTGGACTCAGAATATCCTTCTGAAAGAATTGAGCATGTATTGACAGACAGTGAGTCAAAATACATAATTGTGGATGATGTAATTGAGAAAAAATCCATAGATCTGTCCCAATATGAGGATAACTTATTGGATGTCCATGAACTTCTAAAAGAGGAAGACACTTCAAACCCCGACCCTGACGTTCATGCCAATAACATGGCTTATCTCATCTACACTTCAGGTTCCACAGGACTTCCAAAAGGAGTAATTCTTGAACATGGAAACATTGCAAACTTCGTTTATCCTGACCCTAGAAATGTATGTACCTATGAACTGGTGCATAATCTTGAAAAAGAGGATTATAAGGTATTGTCCACTACAACAGTTGCTTTCGATGTGTTCCAGCAGGAGATTATGGGATCCCTATTGAACGGGGTGCCGATGGTATTTGCCAATGACACTGAATACAAGGACCCAATCGAAATGATGAGTCTGATTCACAGGACAGGCGCTAATGTCTACATTGCAACCCCATCACGTTTGCTGCAATATCTGGAAATCGAAGCGATGCAGGAGACAATGTACGGATTCAAGGTATACATTCACGCTGGAGAACCATTCTCAGCCAGATTATATGAATTGCTTTCACAAAACTCCAATGGAAAACTATTCAACATGTACGGGCCAACAGAGACTACAGTCTACTGTAACGGTCAGCTGCTTGAAAGTTCAGACATTCACATTGGAAAAGAGCTTTTCAACGTACATGAAATGGTTATGGATTTCGATTCAAACCCATTGCCTCCAAATGTCATTGGGGAAATGTACATTGCAGGAAAGGGTGTTTCAAGAGAGTACCTGAACCGTCCTGAGAAAAATGAGGAGTCATATGAAATAATTAATGGAATCCGATTCTATCACTCAGGGGACTTTGTTAAAGTCACTGAAGATGGGAATTATTATGTGTTCGGAAGAATGGATAACCAAATCAAGCTTAGAGGCTTAAGGATTGAAATAGGTGAGATTGAAGTTGGTCTTTCAAACTTCCCTGGAATCAAATCCGTTGCGGTTGTCGTTAAAAAGATTAAGGGCAATGATCACTTATGTGCATATTTCACTGTTCATGATGATTACAAGGATGAAAACCGTGAGGAAAATGGATATTCAATTGATATTGATGAGTTAAAGGCTTCACTTGCTGAAAAATTGGTATATTACATGGTTCCAACAGTCTACATGGAACTTGATGAAATGCCGCAAACCGTAAATGGCAAAACAGACTTGAGGAACTTGCCTGAACCGGTTCTAATCACTGAATATGTTGCTCCTGAAAATGAAATTGAAGCATTCTTTGCAAATCTCTTTGCAGAAATTTTAGGACTTGATGAGGTAAGCGCCACCGATAACTTCTTTGAAATTGGTGGAACTTCACTTCTAGTTACTAAAATTACCATGGAAGCTATAAACAGAAATTATAACCTGAATTATGGGGACGTATTCTCAAATCCAACTCCAAGGGCATTGTCAGACTTTATCCTATCTGATGAGTCATTGGAGAAGAAATCAGAAATGGCTTATGACTATTCACAAATCAACAGCCTGCTTGAGAAAAACAATCTTGAAACAATCATTAATGGTGAAATCCAAGACAGTGTAGGTAATGTGCTGTTGACTGGTGCCACAGGATTTTTAGGAATACATGTATTGCGTGAATTACTTGAAAATGAGGATGGTGAAATTTACTGTTTCATCAGATCCAATAAGGTTCTAAGCGGTGCTGAAAGATTGAAATCACTTCTCTTCTATTATTTCTCAGATGAGTACAACGAGGCATTTGATGAAAGGCTGCACATTATCGAGGGAGACATCACAAACTTTGAGGACTTTGAAAAGCTTGTGCATGAAAAAATAGATACTGTCTTCAACTGTGCCGCCAACGTAAAACACTTCTCATCAGGAACAGATATTGAAGATATCAACCTTGGGGGTGTAGTCAATGGACTCAAGTTTGCTAAAATGAAGAATGCGAAATATGTTCAGATTTCAACCTACAGTATTGCAGGTGAAAGTATTGACAATTATCCTCCGGTTGACGTTAAATTTACGGAAAATGATCTATTCATTGGTCAGGCAGTGGATAACCAATATCTAAACAGTAAATTCCTTGCGGAACGTGCCGTTTTGGAAGCTGCCGTTAATGATGATTTGGATGTTAAAATCATGCGTGTAGGTAACCTGATGGCCAGAAGTTCAGACAGTGAATTCCAAATCAACTTCGTAACAAACGGTTTCATCAATCGTCTTAAGGCGTTCGTGACAATAGGTAAAATGCCATATTCCATGCTTATGAATCCTGTTGAATTCTCACCGATTGACATTACAGCTAAGGCCATTGTGGGATTGTCCAAGACTCCTAAGGAATGCACCATTTTCCATCCATATGATTATCACAATATCAGCTTCGGAGACATAATTGATATAATTAGGCCGTTAGGATTGACAATTGATCCTGCTGAAGATGATGATTATCAAAAAGCATTGGATGAGGCTCTTGCAGACAAAACAAAACAAGAGGGAGTTTCCGGTTTAATCACTTCTATTGGTTCGGGTAAGGTTAAAAAGATATGGCTTCCTGTAGACAATTCATACACAATCCAGGCATTATATCGTTTGGGAATTACCTGGCCATTCCTTTCAGAGGAATACGTTTATAATTTTGTAAAATATTTGGATGAACTTGATTTCTTTAGTGTTTAGGGGGTAAAACAATGCATGAACGTAATTATGAGTTATTGAGAAGTAAGTTTACTGAGTTTTTCCTGCCTACATTGTTCACTTCCATGGCAGGAAACATCTGTCTTTTTGTAGATGGATTGATTGTGAGTTTCTTGCTGGGTGCAGCAAACCTTTCGGCTATTCAGATTGTTGCTCCTTTAATCACCTTTGTCAATCTCATTTACTGGATGATCGGATTGGGGGGCAGTGTTCTCTGCTCTGTTGCAAAGGCCGAATTCGATGATGAAAAGAGCAATAGCTACTTTTCGGTGGCAATTATATCTCTTATAACCCTAGGCATAGTGATAGCAGTTGTAGGTCTTATATTTTCAGGCCCAATTGCCCAGTTGTTATGTGCTTCACAGCCTGAATTGATTCCGGATGTCACTAGCTATTTCATTTTATTGGTTATTGGAATGCCATTTTTATGTTATATGATGAGCTTATCATACTTCATAAGGGCCGATGGAATTCCTACACTGCCATTCAGGGCGATATTGTTGGCTAATATTATTAACATAGTCTTTGATATCATATATCTCCAATTATTTAATATGGGAATAGGAGGAGCAGCATTGTCTACCTCAACAGGGTACTTAACAGGTTCAATATTAATTTCATTTTACTTCTACAAGTCCGAACGAACACTACAATTTATAAAATTGAAAGTGACTTCATTTCTGTCTTATCTTAGGCAGATTGTCACTTCTGGATTCTCATCCTCATCAACCCAATTATACTTGACATTAAAGCTATTGATTATAAACTCATTGATTGGAATATATGTTGGAAACGCAGGTCTTGTAGCATTTGGTATTTGCTATAACAGTCTGTTCATATTGTACATCTTTTTAATCGGGACAGCTCAGACAATGTCTCCAATCGTGTCAGTTTACTATAAGGAAGAGGATTATTCCGGAGTGAATTACATTATTCGCAGGTCGTTGAAAATAGTCTTTGCTTCAAGTCTTGCATTGGCGGTTTTATTCATAGTCTATCCTCAATCATTGTTGATGCTGTACAGTGTCAAGGACCCGTCTTATGTTCTTGTTGTCTTAAACGCAGTAAGGATATTTGCAATAAGCTATGTTGGAACTGCAATAACATTCCTATACACTTTCTATTCTCAAGCGATACAGAAAAATCAATTGTCAACAATCATTTCATTGCTTGAGGGATTAATATTTCCGATTGGATTTGCAACAGTATTGTCCTTTGTGTTTGGAGGAAATGGAATTTGGATTTCATTTGCATTGGCTGAACTCTTTACAATACTTTTCATATTTGCATATTCAAGGCACTTAAGCAGGAAAACCGATGGGGAGTACACCGGATTTTTCATCAACAAGCACAATGACGACACAAAGGTATTTGAGTATACCATAAGAGGCAATATTGACGAGGCTGTGGAATTATCACAAGAAGTTCAAAATTATCTAGAAGGAAACAAATCCGCAACGGTGGTCAGCATGGCCATTGAGGAAATGCTTGTAAATATCATCAACACCAATGATGAGGTCGGCACAATTGATGTTATCGTCAGAAACAATGAGGACAATATTCTGATTTCAGTCAAGGATACAGGAATCGATTTCAATCCTGTTGTTGAAAATGAGAATTTGGAATTTGACAACATAAGTGTCTTAAATAAAATTGCGGATAAAATCGATTATTCCAGAGTTTTGGGATTGAACAGCACTGTAATCACAATTAAAAATTAAGTGATATTTAAGGATGATGTTAACACATTATCCAATTCTTTTTTTTCGATTAAATTAATTATTTATATTTTCATTAACATAATTTTCATTGAGTTAATTAACATGTCTGGTCAAAAATCATTTATTGCGAAAATAGAGGAAAGCATTTTAAAGGCAACCAAACCAAAATATATGGACTTTTCAGATGAGGTAAGTCACTTTTTATCCGATAGGCAAAATGATCCTAAGCCTCCAAGTGGCCTTTTCAAGAGTTTTGATTTCAATGGTATGGAAGTCTTCAAAATAGGTGATGAAACTTGCAAAAACACAATACTGTATCTACATGGGGGAGCATACGTTAATGAAATAAATTATCAGCATCTATTATATTGCTTTTTGCTTTCACGAAAATTAGATGTCCAAGTGTTGTTGCCAGTTTACCCACTCGCTCCTTTACATAAAGCGAAGGAAACTTTTGACCTGCTTCGAGAATTTTATGAAACCCTAACCTCAAGGGATAATTTGATACTTATGGGCGATTCCGCAGGAGGAGGACTTGTTTTTTCATTCTGTCAGTATCTCAATACAATCGGTCTGGCGCAACCCGACAAGATCATAACATTTTCCCCATGGATTGACATTTCAATGAGCAACGGGCCGTATGACAATGAAAACGACCCGATTTTAGGTGAAATCGGCCTGAGGGAAATCGGGAAATCATGGGCAGGTGACTGGGATAGCAAAGACTATCGCGTAAGCGCCACATATGGAGATAACAGCGGATTGCCGAGAACCCTTATTTTTGCCGGAACAAATGAGATATTCTACAAGGACATCAAGATGTATGTTGAAAAGCTAAAAAGAGATGATGTTGATGTCAAGTTCATAGAAGGCGATGGACTATTCCATATCTATCCGTTGTTCCCGATGCCTGAGGCAAAAAGCGCATTTAAAGAAATAAAAAAAGAAATAATTAAATGATTATTCATAACTGAATAATCATGAATTTTAAGAGTTTTCAGGGATTTCGCCAAACCAATCTGTTTTTTTACCAACGTAATACATTATTAAACATAGGATAATCTCGAAAATGGTCACCTCTATGAAATCAGGTAGTGTCACGTTTGTTTGGGCTGATTGGAGTCCGAACATAATAAGTAAACTGAGGGATAGGTTGTTTGCGGTATGGAACGCAGAGCTGACCTCTATACCATTTGTCTTCCAAGCTAAAAATCCCATAATCAGTCCTGAAATGAATATTTCAACATTTCCTAGGCTGTTGTAACCGTGAGACAGTGCAAAAATAACTGACTGAAGAATCACTGCTAAAATTGGTATGCTGAACCATGATCCGAATGTCTGCATTATGAGTCCACGATACACGTATTCCTCTGCTATACATTGAAGGGGCACTAAAATTAAACAAATTATCAAAAACGGTATGGAAAAATGATAAGTCCCAGTTTGACCGGTTATTGCTGTTTCAACAAGTTCAAAAACCAAGAACAGTATAAATGGAATTATAAATGCTTTAAAATAGAGTTTAAAGTTCCATCCTCCTCTTGAAGAAGCATATGATGAGAATGGTCTGTCCTTAACAATCTTTGTTGCAATATACACTGCGGGAATCATGGTGATAACTGACAAATTAGAAATGATTGTGCCCAACTCGTTATTCAATGTTTCATATCCTCCGTTTAGGAATCCATCTATTAAATGCTCTCCATATACAATTGAAAAAATGAAGTATATCGATACGATCAGAATGGCATTTATTATTAATCCTATTATGAATACCAGTATTGGTTTGTACCATTTGTATTTTTCAAAAGTTTTTGGAAATGTAACGAATTCGTTTATTTCTTTTTCTGTCATGATTATAGATTTTTATTTTTTATCATATATCTTTTGCATTTTGAAGTTTGGTCTATTTCTGAAATATTATACTTTAAATAATATTGTTTTCACATTGTAAAATTGATTTAAAAGATAACCAAGTCTTTATATTAACTAAACGATAATAGTATTTTATGAATCTAAAAATAATTGATAATTTAGTTGTATTCATTGACAATATTGTTCCTGAAAGGTATTTGTCCAGGTTTCAGGAATTTTTGTTGAGTGGAGCAATTTTTACAGATGCAAGTAAAGTTTTAGCCATTCTCATAATTTTCTTATTATTGTCAGAAAGCGCATTTGCAGCAATGTTAATGTCCCTAAACCTTCCAGTCTCTGTTCTGATATTGCCACTTTTTGTCATTCCTGGACTTTTCACATATGTCATTGTCCAACAGGAGAGGAGAGCTCAAGAAATAGAGCGAACCGCTCCAGACTTTCTAAGGCAGCTTTCAAGCATGCTGCAGGTAGGACTCAGCTTTGAAAATGCAATGGAGGACATGTCGCAATACGGCGAAGGCCCGCTATACGACGAGATGAGGAGAACGATCATAGAAATTCGAATGGGGCGAAATTTCGATGAGGCATGGCGTGCAATGAGCAAGCGATTGAAATCAAGGGAACTGGAGAGGATTTTTGGAATAATTCTTGATGGGCGCAAAAGCGGTTCAAGCATTTCAAAAGTATTGTCTGATGTTTCGGATGACTTGAGGGAGCTGATGGCTCTTAAAAGGGAGAGAAGATCATCGGTCATGATGTCAGTCATGTTTCTTCTGATTTCAGCGGTTATAGCTACTCCATTTTCTATAGGCATGGTAAGCGTATATTCGGGATTCATGCAAAGCTATGGGATGGATTCACAAATCATTTTCACAGCCCCGATTGCAGGGGAAATGTACTTGATTATCCATTCTATTCTAGTGGGCTTTATCATCAGCATAATCATGTATGGGGATGTTAAGAAGGGCGTAAAATATTCCCTGCCTCTGGCTGTGGGGTCATTTGGAATATTCTATTTCATATCAACATTTGGCGGAACCTTGCTTATGGGGGGATTCTAATGGATAATAAGGGTCAGGCATCAGCGGAATTCATATTGTTGTTTGGTGGAATAATTGTTGTTGTTCTGCTTGCTATTCATCTATACAATAAGTATATGAATGATTTGAGTGAGGAGATTGCATCAAAGGAAGTCAGCGAATTCAACAATGAATTGACTAACCTTGGACAGTATTTCAAATAGTTAATGTTAAATATGTTCAACATTAGAGATAATTATGCTGAGCGCTAAAAAAATTTTAAAGGATGGTTAAAATGGAATGGGATGCAGTTGTCAATGCAATTCTTTCATTCATTATTCCTGGTGTGGGCCAGGCAATAAATGGTGACAAGAAAAAAGGAATAATAATGTTTATAATAGCGGTAATTTTAGCATTTATAATAGCTATATACCTTACTGGAATTATTGGAAATGTAATTTATACAATCTATGCGCTTTACTGTGCAATTGACGCATACAGAACATACTGATTTTTTAGAAGTTCATGATGGGAAATTTCATAATTTCTCATTCTGATATATTTTTTTACATTAACTTTTTTTAGTTATAAAAACAAAATTTAATTGATGAAAAGGGTTTTTAATCTTATTGAAAAATATTTTTTTATAATCATTTTGATTGCCGTTGGCATTTCACTGGCCTATCCCAAGTCATTCAGTTGGGTTTTAAGTGAAATTAATGGTGTCAATATACTGAATCTGCTTTTAAGCGTTGTTCTTTTCACAATGGGAACAACATTGAAGTTGGACAATTTCGTCAATGTATTCAGGCATCCTCGCGAGATTGCAGTTGGAATTTCCGCCCAGTATATCATAATGCCTGTTCTGGCATTTGCCCTTGCAAGCCTGTTTTCCCTTGATGCTGCATTGACTGTGGGAATCATTCTAGTCGGCACTGTTCCCGGTGGAACTGCCTCTGATGTCATTACGTTTCTTGCAAATGGTGATGTAGCGCTTTCCGTTTCATTAACAGCAGTCTCCACTTTGCTTTCACCAGTACTGACTCCACTAATCACTTTGCTGCTAATAGGCAATCAGATTCATTTCGATCCAACCCAAATGTTCATTTCAATTGTTCAGATAGTTATCATTCCAATAGCATTGGGTTTGCTTTTGAATTATAAGTTCCCAAGCTTTTGCGATGAACTCAAAGATTATCTGCCGGCAATATCATCTCTTGTCGTTTGTTTGATTGTTGCAGGAGTGATTGGGGCAAACAAGCAGGCTATACTGACCTCATCAGGAATAGTGATTGTTGTCATCGTTCTACAGTATTTTATCGGAATGCTGCTTGGTTTTCTTTTGGGTTATCTGGTTGGAATGGAAAGAAAGCAGGTCATTACTGTGGCTATTGAACTGGCATTTCAAAATTCAGGACTCTCAACAAGCCTTGCCAAGACTCATTTTCCAAATCTGGCCCAGGCAACAGTTCCTGGAGCACTGTATTCGGTTTGGCAGAATTTTGCAGGGTCAATTCTTGCATATATCTTCAAGAGGCATTATAACTGATTTGACTTTTCATTGTTATATTTTAAATAATATTAATGCCAAAAATATTAATGCTCTTTAATTTTTGAGTATTAAAACTTAGATGGTGATAAAACATGGAATTAACAGAAATCATGTCAGATGCTTTACTGTATCCATTTCAGAATATTAAAGCATTAGTACTTTATCTTATTTTGGGAATAATTTTAGGAATCTCCATTGCGGGACTCGTTGTGGCCTTGGCTGCCAGTTATGCTGCTGAAAATGTTTTGGCTATTCTAGGTACTGGAGTTTTAGGAGTAATCATCGCTCTTATCCTTTCATTCATCATATCAGGTTATCAATTGGATATTGTTAAATTTGGTATAAATAGGGATCCGGGTGCACCTGGAATTGATATTATCAGACAATTCGTTAATGGATTTAAATTGTTTATTGTTCAAATTGTTTATTATCTTATTCCAATCATTATCGGAGCTATTCTCGCAATTTTCTTCCAAAATTGGCTATCCAGCATCATAAACTTCATTATTGCTATTATCTTTGGATTAGCAGCAATCATGGGTCAATGCAGATTAGCTAAAAGTGAAGATATGGCTCATGCATTAGCAATTGGTGATGCTATCGGCGATATTTCCAGAGTGGGTATCGTTAAACTCTTAGTATTCATTATTCTCATGATGATTATTGCAGTGATTTTAGCAACAATTATGATTTTCGTTGCTAGATGGAACAATATCATTGGCGGAATACTAATTGGTATTTTAGGGGTTTACTTCTCATTCTTTGTAAGTAGAGCTACTGGTTTATTATACTCTAATGTATAAATAAACCTTTATTTTTTCTTTTTTTAAAACAAGTCTTCAATATTATATTCAACCGCTTTTTTGACATTATGCTTGGAGCAAGCTGCCAATTTATAGTTTTCAACATCAAATAAGCTGAATTTCAGATTATTTTCATTGCCTTTTAATGTGATTTCATCCCCGATCAGTATTTCAAACTGATCCAGTTCCAGATTGAATCCCAAACCAGTGTATTTCATATAGCTTTCCTTTAAAACCCAATATCTAAAAAATTCGTTTGAAGGATTGTGGGATTTCATAATGCTTTCATATTCTGAGTTGAAGAAGTAGTGTTTGGCTATGTCCAAATCGATTTCCCCATCAACATATTCAACATCAACGCCGACTTCCATATCGGATATTGCACAAGCTACCATTTTACGTGAATGGCTCAAATTGAAATGAATGTCTTCATGGCTTGATATGTATGCCTTGCCGTATTTTCCGGTTTCGAAAGTGGGGTTTGTGATGTTTTCCTCTCTAAGCAAGGTATTCAAAAGAAGATATGCTCCGGCGCTCAGTTTCTTGTCCTTTTCGAACCTATAAAAATCCACTTTTGATTTTCTATGTTCCGGGAGCAATTCGTATGACCTTGTCAAATCCAAATCGTCGACATTGCAGTAAGCTATTTTAATCATTTTTTAATCTTCAATGTTAAAATTAGGTATTGTTTATTCCACTTTCTTGGTGATCTTGAGATGGTTTTCGTCGGCAATCCTATCATATTCAATATCATCTGAAAGCTCTTTTGTCAGATGAATTCCCAAACCGCCTACCTCAGCATCTTCAATGCTTTCCGGCATTTTAGGGTCTTCATTTAAAAGAGGATTGAATTCAACTCCATCATCAATAAACTCAAGTGTCAATATGGAGTTTTCAAAACTAGAGTTGACCCTGATTGAATCGGTCTTTGAATAGTTGACAATGTTTACAAAGACCTCTTCCAGAATCAGATCAACCTGAAAATCCTGTTTTCCAATAATTTCATTGATGAAATCATTCAATTTGTATAATTCCTCAATTTGAGGAGCCAATTCCAATGAATTCATTCTATCTTTAATATTTTATCAAATCCAGACATCCTGAAAATTTCATTAATGGTTTCGTTCACGTTTTTGATAACCATTGGGGTGTCTGTGGATTTTAATTTTTTCTGGGTTGCTATCAGCACTCTCAAACCGGCACTGGAAATGTATTCCACTTTCTCAAAATCAATTACTAATGAGTCAAATTTTCCAAGCTCTTCATTAATTTCCTTTTCCAAGTCCTGTGAAGTCAAGGTATCAATTCTACCCTCTACTGATAATGTTAAATCCTTGTTATCATAATCTTTTAAAATATTCATAATATCACTGGTTTAATATATTTTTATGTAAGTTTAAATATTTTGTTGAAATTTCCTGTAGATATTCCTTTCGGTGTTGAACACTATCTCTGAATCAAAAAAATAAGTGGAAAAAGAGATAATTGATTAAAGTTATCTCATGTATAAAATAAACTTACCGAATTTAGGGATTCTATAAATGATTGCGGCCGCCACATAACTGAAGAAAATCAGTAAAACCCATAAAATCAGAGCCTTGACAGGTTCTGTGAATGGCAATCCAACAATCAAAGGTAATAATGGGAGTCTGAATAGGTTATGTATTAAAAATACTGCAAATGAGTATTTTGACAATACTTGGACTCCACTATAGAATCTGACGCTTCCTCTTCTGGAACACAGTTCGAACAGTGCGAATGATCCTGTCAGGATGAATGGGAACTCATACCATAGGAAGAAATTGTATCCTCTGATGAATGCATAGTACTGGAAGACTACACAAATTAAAAATGACACGAGTGCAAGCAATCTGAATTTATTGGTTGAATACTTCTTGAAAACTCCTTTCTTGACCAAGTATCCCAGTATAATGTAAATTCCATATACTCCTCCACTGAATCCTAAACTGAATTGGATTGAAATGCCTTTAATCCCCTGCATGTCAAACAGTAATGTGATGAATGGAATCGCAAATGCCAAAAGTGAAAATACGATTGTGGCCTGATTGATTGTTTCCGGTTTGAAATTATCCAATGCGCTTGCAACAAACGGCATGGAAAGATACATTCCAATAATCATCGGCATATACCACATGTGGCTGAAGAATAGGTTTCCAGCTTCGGTAAAGTTGACGGACTGGCTTCCAACAGCAACAAACTGCAGGCTAACTGCATAAATCACGGTCCAAAGGATAGTGACTATAATCAGTCCCTTACAGTTTTTGCTCCAGAACTTGCGGACACGCTCGTCATTATAGCTTCTGTCAAGTAACAGATAACCTGTAATCATTAAAAAGAACGGAACCCCAATACGTCCAATAAACAGTGAAATGAATTGAAAAACTCTTGAAAATAATGTATAGTGCATTATTGCATCAGATGATATTATATAAATACCATCTGTTGCATGAATGTACAGTACTGTCAGGATAGCTATTGCACGTACAAGATCAATCCATTCGACTCTATTTTTACTCATTAATTATGTCTCCGATTATTTTCTACGTATAATTGGTACAAATATGGCAATCATTGCCACTAAAACTAATGCTATAGGTATTCCTGTCTTTTTCATGTCCTGTTTAGTGTTGTTTTCAGGTTTGGTTTTATTGTAATGTTTAACGATTTTTGTTTTCACTGTTTCTTTTGTTTTGGTTGTTTTTTTAGTTTTAGTATTTTTATCTTTGCTGGTATCATCCTTGTCATCAGTTGATGTTGAGTTTTCTGTGGAATTGTCAGTAGAATCGTCGGTTGAATTGTCTGTTGAATCGTCTGTGGAGTTGTCATCATCTGTTGAATTAGATTGTGCATCTTCAGTTGGTGTTGTTTCATCCTCAGTGGCTGTCTGATTGTCATTGTCTGATTCATCTTCAGTCAAATTATCTTCATTGTCTGAAGAAGGGATTTCAGTATTCAATACATCTTCTACAGTTGTTTCATTATCAATGCCTAAAATATCTCCATCAAGAGGATTCTCTTTTATGATGAAACCTTTCTTTGCATCACCGATAATATGAAAAGAATAATCTTTATTGTCATTCACTTTAATTGAATATTTTCCGTCATCTTCCTGATTCTTGAATACTGCTGACCAAGAATTGGATTTGCTTAATACTTTGGTGTCAACAACCTTGTTGTCCTTTAAAAGATTTACTGTTACCTTATCTGGAAGGTTTACTATGTCATCCCATGTAAGTTTTACAGAGATGTCTTGAGTTTTAATATCATCCGCTGCAGAAACGAAGCTAACGCATGCTGTTAGAAAAACTGCAATAAACAATATTGTAAGTAGCTTTCTGTTCATTAATTGCACCTCTAAAATAATTAGTTAATAATTATATTATTTTTTGATATATAATTATTTAACTAATGTTTAATTGTTAATGAATTTTGGAACAATCCACATTGCAATTATTGAAAGCAGACAACAAATGATGATCGCCGGAGGATATGCGAAATAACCAATTATAATTCCAATGACGGCTAAAACAATGGTCATTGCGAATATATAATCTTTTTCCAAAGCCAATTGAAGTGCAATGTTTGCCGGATCTGATTCTTTCAGGAATTTTGAAATCAATTTGGAAAGTATTGCAGTCACAATAAAGCATAGTCCATATAGCAATTGCGGGAAGAACAAATAGAAATTCTCAGCAACAAATGTAGTCAGGTAAGGCAGCAATGAGAAGACAAAAAGGGTTATTCCCATTGTCCATATGACCTTATGGTCAATCTTGTTCACAATTGCGAAAAGGTTGTTGTTGAAATTCCAGAAATTGAAACACACTATGAAACTGATGGCATAGATTGCAAATTCATATTTAAGCTCAAACAATGCCTCCCAGGTTCCTGCTGATGCAAGGGGAATTTCCAAAACAATGATTGTAATGATGATTGCCAAAATTGCATCAATCAATGCTTCAAATCGTTCAGTTTCCATTTTCATTCCTCCTCACAACTCTTCCAAGAATAATCCACATGACAATTGAAAGCAGGCAGCATAAATAAATTCCCGGACGGTACACTGTATAAGTTAGGATGAAACCAATTATCAAAACAATTATAGGGGTGTTTAACAGGTATGAATCATTGTTCAATGTTTTCAATTCCTTATTATATGGATTGCTTTTGTAAATAGTGTGATTGGCCAATGTGGTAAGGATATGGGTTATTATGAATATCAAACCAAACATTATCTCGGCAGGTATGGAATAAATGTTGTTTGCAAGCCAGATTGTAAAATACGGAAGCAAGGATATTACAAAGGTCATAATTCCATAAATCCATACGGTAGTGTTTTCAATATGCTCCACAACCTGGAACAGGTTATGATTGGCATACCAGATATTATATAAAATCAAAAAACTAATCAAATAAGCAATATAAACATTTTGCAGCTCTAAAACTCCACCCAATGTCGGAGTTGCCGGTTGGGGAATTTTCAAAACCAGAACAGTGATTATGATTGCAATAATCGCATCAAAAAATGTTTCAAATCTATTGGTTTCCATATGACAATATTTATAATTTTTAATATAAAATATTAATTAAAGGTGATAAAATGGATATGTTAATAGGCGGAAAACACGTTTCAGGCGAAGATTTGGAAGATGTAGTCAACCCTTATGATGGCAGTGTAATAGACACTGTGCCGATAGCACACCTGCAGACAGCACAGCTTGCAATCGATGCGGCAAATGATGCAAAAGACAGTCTTGTTGAAATGTCTGCATTTAAGGTTTCAAACAAGTTATATTCAGTTTGTGAGAAATTAAAAGACAAACGTGAGGAGTTCGCTGAACTGTTGGCACTGGAAGTTGGAAAACCCATTAACGAGGCACTGGTTGAACTTGACAGGTCAATCGAAACACTCAAGCTGGCTGCTGAAGAAGCAAAAAGAATATATGGGGAAAGCGTGCCGTTGGATGCCGGATTGAACGGAAAGGGATTTTTCGCATTCACACAACGCCTGCCGCTGGGAGTTGTTGCGGCAATAACACCATTCAATTATCCATTGAACCTGACAATACACAAGATTGCACCTGCAATTGCCTGCAAAAACACTGTAATCATAAAACCACCAACAGAAGCACCTTTAACCGTAATGAAGTTTGGGGAACTCTTGAATGAGGAGTTTCCAGATGGTGTGGTCAACACAGTAACCGGATACGGCTCTGAAGTCGGGGATTACCTGGTGTGCTCACCGGAAGTTGACAAGATATCATTCACAGGAAGCGTAACAACCGGAATGATGATATCCCAAAAGGCGGGAATGAAAAAGGTCACTTTGGAACTTGGAGGAAACGACCCGATGATTGTTTTAAAGGATGCCGATATTGACAAGGCGGTTAAGGGAGTCATCAACGGAGCATTCTTAAATGCTGGCCAGGTCTGCATGGGAGTCAAAAGAATAATCATTGAAGATGAGATTGCCGATGAATTTGCAGATAAACTGGTAGCAGAGACTGAAAAACTGGTCATGGGAAATCCACTGGAAAAAACCACAACATTAGGAACACTCATTTCTGAAAATGCCGCAAGGCAAGTTGAAGAGACAGTCAACAATGCAGTTAGGGACGGTGCCGAAATACTCACCGGAGGAAAGCGTGAAGGAGCATTCTATCAGGCTACAGTAATTGACAACGTTGATCCTGAAATGGATTTGGTTGTAAGGGAAACATTCGGTCCGATAGCGCCAATAATCAGGGTGAAAGGCATTGACGATGCAATTAAAGTGGCTAACGACACTGAATATGGCTTGCAGGCTGGGGTTTTCACTTCAGATTATGCTTCAGCAATGAGGTGTGCCCAGGAAGTTGAAGCTGGAACAGTGTTCATCAATAAGCAATCCACCTTCAGAACAGACAACATGCCATTTGGAGGATTCAAGAATAGTGGTGTTGGAAAAGAGGGCATTAAATATGCCGTTGAAGAAATGACCAAAACAAAATTGATAGGATTGAATTTAAGGTAATTAAAATTGTTGGAAGTGGGAATCCTCACTTTTCAACATTGATTCCTCACTCCAGGCATCAAACCAAATTCAGAGAAGATATTGAGCTTTTTTTGAATAGGGAGGATTTTCATATTAACGTGGTGGATTTTGTGCATGAATCCATTGTTGAATGTTTCATCATCAACATGAATATTTACCAGCAGTGAATGGTCTTCTTCACCACTTAAATCACAGTACATTTCTAGTTCGAATTCCCCTTGTGGAAATGTTTCTAATAGATAAGGTTTTGCCTCATCAAGAAGTTCCAGTAGGTTTTCATGCATTTTAATAAAATCATGAATTTTTTTAGGGTTTTTCAATTCATAGAATTCGGTTAATCTGGAAAAATTTTTTTCAAATAAACTGTTATTATGTGTCATAATTCAATCTCCTTAAGTATTGGCATATTTTCTATTCAGGTATTCCAATGATTCCAATCCGTTTTGAACATCATTTCGGGTTTGAAATAATGATTTTTTGAAATAATCAATATTTTTTTCATTCCAATCATAATCTGCATGTCCTCTAACTTTTTTCAGATTAAATAAAATGTCTCCAACATATTTTTCACTTGGGTCCTTTGAAAATCTCAATGCATTACACACTTTTGTGTGGACTCCATTCCTGGTTGTCAAATATTTCTTTCCACGAACTTCCACCAGATATTTTCGAGATTCCCCGAACAGTGCATAATAATCTCTATTGATTGCAGATCTGATGTGTGCTTCATCATTTGTTTGGCTTAATTCTTCGCCGATTCCATAAAATTCCTTGAAATCATACATTTTTTCACCTTGCAATATTGTTCCAATCACATTTTATTCTATGAATATTGGAATTTTGATACATATGAAATATATTTTTCAGTATTTTCCTGATTAAAGTATGTTATGAACTGCATCATTTAAAAAAGTATGTATCCGCTCAAATCAATATTGCTTTGGTTGCATAATTTTTTTGTAATGGTGAGGTTGGTTAATGTGGTTAAATCTATTTCAAATAGTTTTCAACAAGATTACGTGTTTCATTCAGTGATTCCATTGGAATTCCCTTAGGCATTGCTCCAAGCTCGCCTTCAACGTCCTTAAGAATGCTTCCGTTCATTCCCAGAAACATTCCTTCACTGACAATGTCGCTGAATGCCTGTGGAGGAAGCAGTGACACTCCAACCCTGTTGTCGTCCTTAACGTTCAAGTCATTGGTGACAACTGTTATTGCCCTTTTTCCAAGATTGACGTTACAAAGCATCAGATTGTCATTTTTAGGGTGTTTGGTAACGCTCATAACTTCTCCGACCTTGATGTCGACGCCCATAATAGGATCGTTTATCGGTCCAAGTGCCAAACGGTCTTTAAGTCCGATGATTGTATCAAGGAAGAATCTCACTTTTGCAATGTTTTCCTGGGTCTTTTCCCTGTCTTCCTTTGGAGCGTTGTTAAGGAACTTCTTGTTCCAGTCGTCTCCACCCAAATATTCAATAATTTTTTCAGCTTTCTCTTTTAATGCAGCAACGTCCGGAGAGTTTACCAGTTCGTCTCCCTCAAGGTATGAATAGGTCAATGATTGGAAATCACTGTTCATCTGTTTTCCCATATCAACTGCCTGCTTTTTGTTCCAGCTTCCTCTGAATGAGGCTGTTGGAATGAGGTTTAGGTAATTTTCTCTTGCCTTGCTTGCCACTAAAATTCTATAATCTTTTGTTGTATCCCACATTTAAAGTCCTCTTTTAAGTCTAAATTATATTTTAACTTTATAATTTAATAAGTTTTTTGCAAAATAAGGCATTTTTAAAGTTTAAAAACATAAAGTATTTATATTAACAATAAAATAAATTTATACATATTTATTTAATAATTATGTGGTGTAATCATGGTAGAAGTTTCAAAATTACGCAGTTTAGATATTTATACCAACACAGGACATTATGTTGGTCGTGTAGAAGATGTTATTCTTAACATCAGGTTAGGAACTATTTCAAAATTACAAGTAAGGGCTATTGAGCAACAACCAAAACCAGCAGGCCTTTCAAGATCATTCATGGGCATGCTTCGTGGGGAAACTCCAGAAGAAAATGAAATGAGATCCTTCCAAAGCGACTTGTTGACCGTCGACTTTGACAAGGTTCAAGCTATTGGAGACATAATGTTAATCAACCCTAGGGATATTAAAAAAGTAAATCCTGAACCACAAATCCCTGAAGTGACAACTCCAAAACCAGAAACCCCACAACAACCACAAGTTGAAACTCAAAGTCAGTTTGATGCAGAAAGATTATAAGCAATCTTTCTTTAATTCTTTTTTTTAATAACTTTTTTTCGCGTGATACTATGAAAGTAGGTATTATAGGCTGTGGAGCCATTGCTAATATTATTACAACAAGTATTGTTCAAGAACAAAATGAAATCGATATAGCATACTTTTTCGATAAGGATATTGAAAGGGCAGAAAATCTGGCAAGCTTAGCCGGAGGAGTGGCGGTGCTTGACTTTGATGACATGTTGGGCAATGTGGACTTGATTCTGGAATGTGCTGCTCCCGCTTCCGTAAAGGAATATGCTCCAAAGGTTTTAGGGAATGGATGCGACATGATTGTGATGAGCATCGGTGCATTCATGGACATGGACTTCTATTATGAAATGGAAAAACTTGCAAAGGAGAACAATGCAAAAATACACCTTCCATCAGGAGCCATCGTCGGTTTGGATGGAATCAAGGCAGTGGCAAAATTCGGTCTTAAGGAAGTGAATCTTGTTACAAGAAAATCACCGAAATCCCTTGGAAAGGAAATTGACACTGAAGAAGTGTTGTTTGAGGGCAAGGCATCAGATGCGGTAAAGGAATTCCCATTGAACATTAATGTTGCAGCAACCATAAGCATTGCATGTCAAAGAGATATTGACGTTAAGATTATCGTGGACCCGAAAGTTGACAGGAATGTCCATGAGATAACTGCCAAGGGAGACTTTGGTGAATTTAAAACAACCACCATGAACTATCCGTGTGCAGCCAATCCGAAAACAAGCATGTTGGCAGCACTTTCAGCAATAAGATTGCTTAAAAGTTTCAATGAGACAATTTGTGTGGGTATGTAATGAAGGATTACGAAGTTTATTCATCTTTGAAGGTTCCGAAAAACTCAAAAATCATCGTTCGCCTAGATGGAAGAAGTTTTCATAAGCTGGCAAGTGATTTGAAATTGACAAAGCCCTATGATGAGAATTTCTACAGGGTCATGGCTGATGTGTGCAATGACTTGTTCAACGAGTTTTCAGCAAGTTTTGTTTACACTTTCTCTGATGAGATAAGCTTACTTTTAGAAAATATTCCTTTTGACGGCAGGGTTGAAAAGATAAATTCAGTAATTGCCAGTTTTGCATCCAGTTCCTTTGTGATGCACTATGATGCTGATTTTAAAAAGCCCCCTGCATTCGACTCAAGAATCATTCCAGTTTCTGATGAGGATATACTTAAATATTTCAGATGGAGGCAGGATGAGTCCTGGAGGAACTGCGTCAATTCCCATGGAATTTCCCACCTCAAATCCAAGTATTCAAATTCTCAGGCAAATGATATAATAAAAGGCATGAAACTAAATGAGGTGCACGAATTATTGTTCAATGATGGCATTAACTTGAATGATGTTGAGACCTATAAAAAAAGAGGAATAGGAATATATAGGAAACAGAAAAAAGTAGTGGGTTTCAATAAGAAAGAAAACAGAAACCAGACATCATACAGAAGCTATGTCTACACTGACTGGGAACTTCCAAAATTCAGCGATGAATTCTTTGAGGAGATAGAATGAGTTTCATTTCAAAATTGTTTAATAAAAATGATGAGGAGTTCAGCGAGGTTCGAGTCGACCGTGAAGTTCTTGAATCCGTAATATACTATTCAAAAAAATCATATCCTAACGAGTTTCTAGCATTCTTTGACGGTGAGATAAAGGACAAGATACTCTACATTACAGGTTTGATATTTCTTCCGGGAGAAACCTGTGAAACAGGTGCTGTCGTTCACACAGAACTGCTTCCGATGAACACAAAATACATGGGCTCCGTCCACTCACACCCAGGACCAAGTGCAAGCCCATCCAGTGCCGACTTGAAGACATTTTCAAAAAACGGGTATTTCCACATGATTGTTTGTCTTCCGTATTCCCTTGAAACTTTCAAATCCTATGACCGTTACGGCGATCATATGCCCTACACAATCGGTGACTATTCCTATCTTAATGAGAATAACCCTGATGATTTTTTCGATGAAAATGATGTTGTAACCGATGATGATGAGTTCAAGCCAGGATTTTTCGATGAGGATGATGATGAATTCTTCCAGACACTTGATGAGGAACGCGTTGACCGTTATGGTGAATATGAACGCCAACACCAGCCAAGAGTAATTTCAAACACTCAGATTCCTAATCAGGTCAATATCATATCAAACACTCAAATGCCTCAGCAGAAGGTCATTAGAATTGAGTTGAATCCGGATGGCAGTGTTAAAAAAATAAGTAAAAAATAAAAAACAATTATGGTGAAAATTGTTTTTTATAATTCTAATCCAATAGCTTCATAAACATTATCTAAAGCTTGGATTTCTTTAATAACGTCTTTTGGAATTTCTTTATCTAAAGTTAGAACCATGATGGCTCTTCCACCTTTTTCATCTCTTCCAACTTGCATGATTCCAATGTTGACGCCATGTTCTCCTAATTTTGTTCCGATTTTACCGATGCTTCCAGGGACATCTTCATATTTTGCAATGAACATATGTCCTTCAGGAATAACATCCACCCAGTAACCGTTTACTTTTAGGATTCTTGCTTCGTGCAGGTGAGTACCTTCAGCTGAGAAGGTGTCCTTTTCACTTTTTGCAATAACTTTAATCAATGAATCGTATCCTTTTGCGTTGTCTTTTCTGCCTTCAGTAATGCTGATTCCTCTGTCTTTTGCAACAAGAGCTGCGTTAACTGCATTTACTGGTGAGCTTAAGAATGGGTTGACAGCGCCTTGGATAACTGTTCTGGTTAAAATTTCAAGGTTGTCTATTTCTGCTAATTCCCCACTGTAGACGATTTCGATTTCTTGGATTTTACCGTTTACAGCTTGGGAGATGAAACTACCTAATTTTTCACATAATTCCATGTATGGAGCTAATTCCTGGTAGGTATTGTTGTCGATACGTGGCATGTTCAATACGTTTTTAGGATTGTTTCCTTTAGCAAGATCGATGATTTCATCAGCTACGATAATTGCGGCATCCCTTTGAGCTTCTTTTGTTGAAGCTGCAATGTGAGGGGTTAAAACGATATTGTCTAATTCGAATAATTTTGAGTCTTGTGCTGGTGGTTCCTCTTCGTATACATCTAATGCGGCACCACCGATTTTATTGTTCACTAATGCATCGTATAATGCGTCCTCATCAATGATTCCACCACGGGCACAGTTTACAATGTATGCTGTGTCTTTCATAAGGTCAAACTGTTCAGTTGAGATTGAATGTTTGGTTTCAGGTGTGAGAGGCACGTGGATTGTAATGAAATCGGAGTTTTTAAGCACGGTGTCAAGATCAGTCAAGTCAACGCCCATCTGTTTTGCGACTTCTTCAGGAAGGTAAGGGTCGTATGCCATTGCATCCATTCCAAATGCTTTGCATCTGTTAACCACTTGTGAACCGATTCTTCCCATACCGATTACGCCAAGAGTTTTGTTTCTGAGTTCAACACCCATAAATTGTTTTTTCTCCCATTTGCCTTCTTTAACAGATTTATCAGCAATGGATATTTTACGGGCCATGCTTAAGATTAAACCCATGGTGTGTTCAGCCACAGTGACAGAGGTGGATTCCGGTGAGTTTACAACCATGATACCTTTTTCGGTTGCAGCGTCAAGGTCAATGTTGTCAACTCCAACACCTGCTCTTGCAATAATCTGCAGATTGTCAGCTTTTTCAATGATGTCTGCGGTTAATTTTGTCCGGCTTCTTACAATAATTCCATTGTATTCATGGATGGTATTTGCCAATTCTTCAGGAGTGATAGTGGTGTCTACAACGACTTCAGCTACTTCCTTTAAATTTTCAATACCTTTTTCGTTAATAGCATCAGCGATAAGTACTTTCATATTTTCACCATAATTTTTCGAATATATTTAATAATAAATATTAATTAAAATTATGTATTTTATTATATTTAAAAGATGTTACATTTTACAGTAATTTTTTGAACGCTCTTCTTTTTTGAAAAAATATTTTAATGGCATTCAATCATAAATTTAAATTGGTGATAAAATGGTATCAGTAGAGGAATTTCCAATTTCAACAGCAAATGACATTCCAGGATTCAGGATTGTGGAAACCAAAGGGTTCATTTACGGTTTAACCGTCAGAAGCAGAGGTGCAGGGGGCCAAATAGGTGCAGGCATCAAGTCCCTTTTTGGTGGAGAAATCACCCAATACGTTAAGATGATGGAAGAGTCAAGGGAAGAGGCATTGCACAGGGCAATCGCTCATGCCAAGGAATTGGGTGCCAACGGAATTGTTGCCATCAGATTCGATTCAAATGAAATTTCTGATGTAATGCAGGAAATTTTGGTTTACGGAACTGCTGTAGTAGTTGAAAAAGAGTAGATACAATGTTTTTTGAGGATTTGAAATATAAATGTAAAGAGATACCTCAAACAATACTTGGATATGGTCCGTTCATGGCGGAACTGTATTACGGCCACAGGTCAAGGCTCTACCTGGATGACTTATATAATGACCCTCAAAACATGGCTGAAGTCATTATAGAATCATATGAGCAGGGCGTCAGGGCAATCAACCTTGTAAACGATGACCATATTCTCAAGGCATATGACCTTGCGGCTGATGCGGGATGTGAGATGAAGGTAATCGCAACAATCGGAAAAAGCGATGTTGATTACTTGAATCCTAACTATGAGGTAGCAAAGGAAGTGGACTGGGATGAGGACATTGAATTGTTTTCCACTTATGACTGTCCGCTAATGCTTGTTGACGAGTTCATAACCGATGCATATGACTGGAGACTTACAAGCAAAATTTTAAACCGCATCAATGATACAGGATCCCTTTCAGGATTGGTAACGGCGTTCCCGTCAAGAACAACAGACTTGCTTGCAGACAACATTGACATGAATCTCTTTGACTTTTACATGATACCGTTGAACAGCTTGTCCTATATGATGGACATCAATGCATTCAATGCGGCCCAAAGACAGGAATTCGTTGACAGGTTGCTTGCATTGGATAAAAAAGTGATAGCTACCAGAGCCTTGGCTGCAGGTGTATTGAAACCTAAGGAAGCATTCACATTCTTTAAAAATGTGGATTATGTGGATGCAATAGCAATTGGTGTGGCTAAGGTTGAGGAAGCCCGTGAGGATTTCGAGCTGTTAAAAGAGTATTAGAGGTTTATCACTTCATACTCTTCAAATGGCACATGGCTGTCTTCTTCCAATGAATTGTTCAAGTCAGCCAGTCCGTTGATTAAATCCTTAATGTTTTTGTTTGATGGCTTTTTACCGGTAATCTGAAGGTATTGCCTAGGTGAAATCTCACAATATTCGCATTCGAAGTTGCAACATCTTTCCTTTTCTTCACAGCCGTATCCTTCCTGTTCTGGATCGGTACCGATTACAATATCATTAAGAAGTTTTGATACCCTTTCGTCTGATGCAAACATTGCTATTTTTTGGGTTTTTCCACAGATTCCAATAGCCCTTTGGCCTTTGAAATTGCAAACCCATTTCAATGGATAATTTTCCATATTTGTAATATTCAAGTTTTCCATGTTATCACACTAGTTTTCCTTTCTCTCTCTAATCATTTTAAGTAATTCTTTTGAGTTTTCAAACTCTTTCAATTCCCATGACTTGATGACCGGCACTGTGCCGATTGACTCCTTGATCTTGTCATTGTTGATGATGAAAACAGGTTCTGAGGTTGTAACCATTGACAAGTCCTTAAGGGGTATTGCCATTCTTTTCAGGGTTTTTTCGTTTCTGTTCTTTTCAACATTCGCCATCAATGGGGAATCCTTGTCGGAACTTTTCATTTTAGCCACTGCATCAAAAGGACTTTTATTTGTTGACAATACTCCATATCCAAGTTTGGATAAGTCGTTAACGTCATCGGAGAATTTGATTTCTTCCTTTTGCTGTGGCTGTTTTAATAGGTCAATGTCCAATGTCACCTTTGTATTGAGTATCTCCTCAAGAATCATTGCGGTTTCGGTGTTCGCCCTCACGATTCCGTTTTCGTACTTGTACATTGTTGCACGTGAAACATGGGCGAGACTGGCCAGATCCTTAAGTGACATTGAATACTCTTCACGGTATTGCTTAATGACATTTCCATCGATTTTAACGAAGTATCCACCACGGTCTGCCAATATTTCAGGATATTCATTGTATAAAATCATGTTTTTCAGGGTTTCAAAGCCTATTGCAGGAATGTCATACCTCTCATAAATCACGCCTTCCTCTAAAAGGCCGTTCCTTGACTTTTCACCGATTATGATGGGTGAAGCCAGGAATATGTTGGCCAACTGTTTCATCTCATGAGCGTTATGCTCGTTGATGCTGTCAATGTTTATAAAGGTTTTTAAAAGTAGAATCAACAGATTTTTCCTAGCCACAATATCGAAAGAACCCTGGTCATAAATGTCAGAGGTTTTAAAGCCCTGTGATGTCAATAGATTCTCAATATTGTGCAGCATTTGGCTTCGAGTTAACATTTTTCAATACCTCTTCATTTAAACTATTTATTGTCTTACAATTAATATATTTTAGTAAGGTGATTATAATTAAGTATTTACATATTGGAATTGATGACACTGATTCCCCTGACGGAATGTGCACTACATATCTTGCAAGCCAGATTATCAACAAGTTCGAGGATAACGGCATTGAATTGGTTGGTTATCCAAGACTGATAAGGCTGAATCCATTTGCCCGCTTCAAAACACGAGGCAATGGTGGTGTTGCATTAAAGATACCTAATGATGATAAGGCAGGATTAGCTAAAAGTATAGTCTTGTCTGAAGTTGAAAAGCTCTCCATGTTTGACTGCGACAATACAAATCCTGGAGTGATTTTCTATGAAGGTGAAATCACAAGGGAGATGCAGGATTATGCTTTCAGGGCAATCTATGAATTCATAACAATAGGTGAGGCAGAAAAATTCGGCAAATCCGTTGGCTGTGAAATACATAAGTTCAAGAAGGGAAGGGGCATCATCGGATCAATTGCGGCTATCAGCCTTCCATTGGCCGATTACACCTATGAGCTTTTAGCGTATAGGGCACCTGAAAACTTTGGAACCCCAAGAAAAATCGATTACGATTCCGTTTATGAAATGGACAAGGAGACATTCCCCGACACATTTGAAAACATTGACTATTCAGAGGACTACATTGCCATTGAACCTAAAACACCATGCCCTGTACTGTATGGAATCAGATCAAACGCTCCTGAAGCATTGCAAAAGGCCAAAAGTATCGTTAAGGTGGGTGAAGCGATTGATGACTGGTGCATATTCAAGACAAACCAGCATACCGACATGCACATCCAAAAGACAGATAATATCAGTTCCATGAAACAGTTCGGATGTTATGAAGTGGTCGGCACTGTAAAAAACAGGCCTACAATCATTGACGGAGGGCACATGTTCTTCTATATCTTTGACGAGTCCGGTGAGATTGAATGCGGAGCATATGAACCTACAAAGAATTTCAGGAAAACCGTTTCCCATCTGCGTCCTGGAGATGTCATAAGGGTTTACGGTGGTATAGGGGAGCAAAACACTTTCAATATTGAGAAATTCCAGGTCATTGAATTGAATGATGTCGAGTATCAAAATCCGATTTGCGAATGTGGAAAGAGAATGACTTCTGCCGGAAAGAATAAGGGTTTTAAATGCAAGAAGTGTGGAAGAAGAATTGAAAGTGATAAAAAAGTTCCTATTATAATTTCACGTTCATTAAAAAATGCTCAATTTTATGAAACACCCGTTTCTGCAAGGAGACATCTTTCAAAACCACTTTGTAGAATGTTTTAATATTATAATCTTATTTTTTATTTTTTATTTTTCAATTTAAGCTATTCTAATAAAAAATAATTAGTTCACTTTTTAGGAAATAAATTCTCAATTTACCTCATTTTTTTTCATGAAATTAGAACTTTTGAGAATTAAATCATATCAATTTATATACTACCTTTTGGATAGATTAAAATAATTAAGTTCATTCTATATGGTGGATGGAGAGGGTATTATTACTAATGATGATAATTTGACGACGGATATAAATCACCCATATCGTGAAAAGACTGATAAGCGTATTTTAAAGAAAAATCCATGGAAGGATTATGGATTGCATTTGACTGTTCTTGTTCTATCAATTATTGCAATGTCCATTGGACCTATTGAAATTGTACTGGTGAAAGGCGTAGAGGTATCAATAATGCCTTTGCTTTACACAATGGTTCTGGGCCTTATCTTTTACCTGGCCAAACCGATCAAATGGATTCAAAGAAAGCAGGCACGTATTGCTGAAGGGGCAATGATGCTTTTCATTGGTGTTTTAATTGCAAAATTGGCCGTATCAAGTGGACAGTCCATTCACCTATTGCTGGAAATGGGTCCTGCATTGATGCTTCAGGAATTGGGACACCTTGCAACAATTCTAATAGCTCTTCCTACAGCTTTGCTTTTAGGATTCAAAAGGGAAGCTATTGGTATGACCAATTCCATTGGTCGTGAACCCGAAGTGGCGGTTGTTGTTGACAGGTACGGTTTCAACTCTCCAGAATCAAGGGGAATTTTCGCATTGTTCATTGTGGGAACCATTATCGGAACCGTGTTTATCAGTTTCCTAACAAGCATTTCCGTTTCAGTCCTACCTCTCCATCCATTTGCTTTCGCAATGGCAAGCGGTGTGGGAAGTGCAAGTATGAATGCTGCATCCCTTGGACCGACCCTTGCGGCATTTCCTCATTTGGAGACTCAAATCGAGGCATTTGCAGGTTTCAGTAATCTCCTGTCCTTTTCAATTGGAATCTACATTGTAATATTCATTGCATTGCCATTGACTGAAAAATTATACTATTGGCTGGAGCCTAAGATCGGAAGGGATGCCATCATTGATGAGGGGGATGAATAATGGTTGAAATTATCGACAATTCAGGAAATGTAACTGTTCACGGTGTTTTCAATTGGATATTGCTTCTGACAATATTTTCTATCATCACTGTCATAGGCAATTATATAGGATATAAGCATCCCATGACTGATTCCCTTATCGGGATTGGAATACTGTCCCTGATTACTCTTGCAGGAGTGTGGATGGAAAGATACTTGCCTTTGAACATATCCTCAATTCTATATATCAGTGTAATCGGTATTGCTCTGGCATTTCCGGGAATGCCGACTTCTGAATTTGTTTCATATTACGTGTCCAAAATAGAGCTCCTATCCATTGTAACCGTATTTCTGGCTTATGTGGGAATTGGGATGGGTAAAAGTTGGAATGAGTTCAAAGCGCTCGGTCCAAGGGCGGTCATCATCACTATGCTGGTTATTGCGTCCACTTATTTCGGAGCGGCTATTGTTGCCCATATCGTTTTGGTTATGACTGGTGTTCCAGTATAACTTTTTTTCATATTTTAGGAATATTAACTGCTATTTTAGTTCATCTTATGTGAATTTTTAAGATTTCAATGTTATTAATTTATATAATAGGTTATTTGAAAATAATATATAGTATTATAAATTTTGATATACTACTGAAACTAGTTAGGTGGTTATTATTCCGGATGGAAAGCTTGATGGTCATGTTGAACATTTATATAGGGAAAAAACGGATAAGCGTATTTTAAAGAAAAATCCGTGGAGAGACTATCGTCTACACATCACTGTTCTAATTTTAGTTGTTATTGCGGAATTGATTGGTACAATCAGCATTCCAATCACTAAGGATGTTGCAATAACAATCATGCCATTGATTTACACTATCATACTGGGTCTTGTTTTTTATTTGGCCAAACCGATCAAATGGATTCAAAGAAAGCAGGCACGTATTGCTGAAGGTGCAATGATGCTTTTCATTGGCGTTCTAATCGCTAAATTGGCAGTTTCAAGTGGTCAATCAATCAGTTTAATTTTTGAAATGGGTCCTGCGCTAATATTGCAAGAATTAGGACACTTGGCAACAATTCTTGTTCTTCCAATAGCATTGCTTTTAGGATTTAAAAAGGAAGCAATCGGTATGACAAATTCAATTGGTCGTGAACCGAACGTTGCTGTTGTTGTTGATAAATATGGTTTCAATTCTCCTGAATCAAGAGGAGTGTTTGCAATATTCATTATCGGTACTGTTATCGGTACAATATTCATCAGTTTCCTTGTGACATTGTCCTTGTCATTCCTTCCACTGCACCCATACGCATTTGCGATGGCAAGCGGTGTGGGAAGTGCAAGTATGAATGCTGCCGCTATCGGACCGACCCTTGCGGCATTTCCTGGAATGGAAACCCAAATTGAGGCGTTTGCAGGATTCAGTAACTTATTATCATTCTGTGTTGGAATATATATAGTAATATTCGTTGCACTTCCATTGACAGAAAAAATATACAACATACTGGAACCGAGAATCGGAAGGGATTCCATAATACCTGATAAAAAGGAGGATGAATAGATGCCAGAATTAATTGACGGATCCGAAAACGTTACTGTTCACGGTATTTTCAATTGGATTTTACTGTTGATAATCTTTTCACTCATTACAGTAATCGGAAATTACTTGGGTTATCATCATCCTATGGAAGGTTCATTAGTGGGAATGGCGATACTTTCAATCATAACCCTTGCAGGGGTCTGGATGGAAAGATACCTGCCTTTGAACATATCCTCAATTCTATATATCAGCGTAATCGGTATCATACTGGCTTTCCCAGGCATGCCTACCTCTAATTTTGTATTGCATTACGTATCCCAAGTGGAGCTTTTATCCATAGTGACCGTATTTTTAGCATATGTCGGTATTGGAATGGGTAAAAGTTGGGATGAATTCAAGGCATTAGGTTGGAGAGCAGTTGTAATAACCGTTCTTGTCATTGCAGCAACCTATTATGGTGCAGCTATCGTAGCGCACATCGTATTGGTTTTAACCGGCGTTCCTGCAGTGTAATTCAGCTAAACATGCAATATTGTTTTGGCTGATAACTTAACTATTTTAATACTACCTTTGACATATACTATTAGTAGGTGTTTTATGTTTTTGCAAAATATTTCAAAATTTATTTCAAACTATCGCTATGAACAGGCAACAGTAGAGTCCATAACCACTGTAAAGGCAGCCTTACTTGATTTTTTAGGCGTCACTTACCGTGGAGTTAATGAAGCGGCTCCTCAAATAGCCTTATACACCATCGATGAAATATTTTCAAAAATCCCCGACCAGAACCTGAAGGCATCAGTTATCGGAACCAAGTTCAAAACAGACGTGCTTAGTGCAGGATTCGTCAACGGTGTTGCAGCACATGTATTGGAATTGGATGACGGTCACAGGGGTGCTCAGATTCATTTGGGTGCAGTAATATTTCCAACAGCCCTTGCCATAGCAGAAGCATATAACCTAAGCGGTAGGGAATTTCTCGAAGGAGTCATTGTAGGCTATGAAGTGGGAATTCTTCTTGGAAAAATCGTCAATCCGGAGCACAGGAATAAGGGATTCCACACAACCGGAACAATCGGAACTTTTATAGCCGGAACAGTGGCATCAAAATTATTGCAACTTGATGAGAATCAGATTCTAAACGCTTTGGGATTATGCGGAACCCAGGCTGCAGGTCTTTTGGAATCAGACCATGGCGGATCTATGGGCAAATCTCTGCATGCAGGAAAGGCTGCATACAACGGCATCTTATCAGCATACCTTGCAAGAAATGGCTTTACAGGAAGTGAAAGCATCTTTGAAGGTAAGGAAGGATTTCTAAAAGCAATGGTTCTTGACAATACAGACTACAAGGTAGAGGACTTCTCAGTCGAAAACGTCCTGAAAGACGTTGGCAAGGTAAGGGTAAGGGACATTTACTTTAAGAAATATCCGTTCTGCAGACATCTGCACTCTTCAATAGACACTGCACTGAAGCTGAAGGCAAGCATAGGTGATGAATACAATCACATTGAAAATGTGGCGGTCAAGACATACTCCGTTGCCGCCGAACATGACAATTACCATCCAAAAAACCTGGAGGAATTGAAGCAAAGCCTGCCTTATGCCGTTGCAATCTCTCTGGTGGTTGGAGAGGTCAGTGTCGATGAGATTAATCAATTGATTGAATTCGGTCTTCTTGAGAACTATTCGACAGTGGATAAGGTGAATAGCATCAAGAACCTTGTGAACAACATGATAATTGTCACAGACGACAAGTTAAATGAATTATATCCTGACAAAAGGCCTTCCAACGTGATTATAAGATTGGATAAGACATTTAGAAATGGGGTATTTCAAAACCTCACACTGCTTCCTCAGGGAGACTTTGAAAACCCATTTGAATTGAGGGATTTAATCGAAAAGTTCAAGGGATTGAATCCACACTACGATATCAATAACCTTACGGTAATAGACTCTTTAGAAGAGTATTCTATGAGTTATGTGGTTCGAAAATTAAATGAGTAGATATTATGGAAAACACAAAGAAATTCCTAAAGAAATTGGGCATTGAGGATACCTCCAAGGAATATGTATCTCCCAAAAGATTTGGCGATGGAGGACAATACAGATTTGAGGTTCCGGGAATCCAATCTCCAAAAACAATGAAAGCATTATTGGATGCCTCCAAGCAGAATAACATTTTCATTCATCGCGTAACACAGACAAAGGGAATAATGATGTTGACAGATGAGGAAATAAGCGAAATGGTTAGTCTGGCCAAGGATTATGGCTGCGAACTATTCCTGTCCGTTGGTCCAAGGGCAACCTATGACACTTCCGCAACAGTCCATACAAAAGAGGGAAGCAGAATCGGATATCGCCTAAGGGGCTATGACAATCTTGTTTATGCAATTGAAGATGTTAAAAGAGCATGCAGATTGGGAGTGCGAGGAATACTGCTTTATGATGAGGGACTATTGTGGACCTTAAGCCAAATGAGAGAGGAAGGCGAAATTCCCGAAAACGTATATTTCAAATTATCAGCTCATGCGGGCCATTCAAATCCTGCCTCAGCAAAACTGCTGGAGAAAACAGGTTTGAATTCATTAAACCCTGTTCGTGACTTGCAAATACCAATGATAGCAGCAATAAGAAATGCAACAGACATGTCCCTGGATTTGCATACTGAAAACCCAAAATCAACAGGAGGATTCATTAGACATTACGAAGTTCCTGATTTCATACGGGTTGCAAGTCCTGTATATCTGAAAACCGGAGGATCCGTTGCGGCCAATCACAATTGGGACACAACAGAAGCGGAAGCAGTGGCCAGAATCAAGCAGGTCAGGCTTGTCAAGAGAATGATTGATGAATACTGTCCTGAAGCTGTTGCATCACCTGAAAAATCAGATGATTTGGCAATTCCAGAGTGATTTTATGGATATTCTAGATGATGTTTCAAATGCAATTATAAAAGCATCAACAACTCTTTCTAACGATAAATATAATGCCTTAAAGCAGGCCATTTCCACTGAAAGCAATGAAAATGCTAAATGGGCATTGGAGATGATTTTAAAGAATTATCAGGTTGCAAGCGAAAAGAAATTCCCATTATGTGACGATACGGGAATTCCCCATGTCATAATAGAACTTGGGTCTGAAAGACACATTACCGGAGAGCTTATAAACCAGATTCATGAAGGGATTTATCAGGGCTTGAATAACCTTCCAGCAAGACCAATGGCCGTCAAAGGCGATGAGGTTGAAAGGATTGAGCAAAGCAAGGGATTATATGAAAAACCGGGAATGCTTCGCCCAGCATCAATTCTAATAGATAATGTCAATGACGAGTCAACATACAAGCGAGACATTTCCCCGGATACTTTGAACATTCATTTTTTACTTGAAGGTGGAGGTCCTGAAATACGGTCAAAGACTTACAGGGTTTATCATAAGCGTTCATTTGAAAATGTAATAGGTACCGCATGCGAATGGCTTGAATCTTCACTTAAGATGCTTGGATGCACACCGTCAATTCCATCAATTGGAATAGGCAGAACCCATTACGAGGCCACTTCACTCTTATTGAAATCAATTGCCTACGGAAACCTTGACAATCAGTCAGCACATGAAAGGCAAATCACAAATAGGCTGAACGAGTCAGGTATTGGTCCGTTAGGTTTTGGAGGCAAAACAACAGTGTTGGGATGCTATCTCAATATTGGAAATCAGCGTGCAAGCGGTGTCAGGGTCGTTTCAATCAGGCCGTCCTGTTTTGTTGAGCCTCGCGTTGCAACTTTAGAATTGTAAAGTTTATATATTAATTTAATATTATTTTTAATTAACAAGATTAAAGGTTTTTGAAAATGCAAGAAAATAATTTTAAGGTTAATCCTCGTTCTTTAAAAACTGCTGTTTCACGTGTTGAGAAGGATAAGATTGTAACCCGTGGATACAACCAGAGGGATTTGATTGAAAAAATCAGATATAGCGACATGGTTTTTCTGCTTTTAAAAGGAAGATTGCCGACAGTTAAGCAGGCTAGAATATTCAATCATGTTCTGGTGTCATTCTGTGACCATGGTGTGACTCCGCCAAGCACACAGACCGCACGTTTGATTGCATCATCAGGTTCTCCCATGAATTCCGCTGTGGCAGGTGCATTGCTCTCATTCGGACACAAGCATGCCGGAGCCATTGAAAAGGCCATGGAACTGTACCAATCCAAAATCAATTCAGCTCATCTGATTGATGATCCGGACATTGACAACAAGCAGATTGCTAGTTTGGCCATTGAAATATACAAGGAATATGTCCTTAAGGGTAAAAAGATACCAGGTTTTGGCCATAGGTATCACAAGGTTGATCCAAGGGCGGATAAATTGATAGAAGTTGCCATCAATGAAGGATTTATAGGACCTCACCTTAAATTGGCGCTTGCAGTTCAGGATTTGCTGGCTGAAAAGAAAAACATTCGATTGAATGTGGACGGTGCAAATGCAGCAATACTGTCTGATTTGGGTTTTGACCCTGAATTAGGATTGGGAGTCTTCATCATTGGAAGAGTTCCAGGCATAATCGCCCATATTCGTGAGGAAAGGATGGATGAGGAAGAATTCAGAAGATTCTGCGACCTTGATGATATAGAATACGTTGGAGGAAGATAAAATGGAATTTATTGATGTAATCAATGAAAGATACAGTGTAAGAGGATACTTGGATAAGGAAGTCGAAAAGGAAAAACTTGATTATGTGCTTAAAGCAGCTACAATAGCACCTACAGGCGTAAATGCACAGCCTTTCAAGGTATATGTCATAGACACCAAAAAGCATAAGGACGAACTGTCTGAAATCTACGGAGCAAAATGGTTTGTGGAAGCTCCTTACGTATTATGCGTTGTTGCAATTAAAAACGAGGCATGGACCAGACCATGGGACATGAAAAACATTGCAGACATCGATGCCACAATCGTAATGGATCATATGATTCTTGCAGCTGCCGACGTTGGCCTTGGAACCTGCTACATTGGTGCATTCAAAAAATATAAGGCTCATGAATTCCTAGGCCTAGGTGAAAACGAGGAAGCAGTACTGTTCACACCTTTAGGCTACGGCAATGCTGAACCAAGGGAAACTCCAAGAAAAGAATTGGATGAATTTGTAGTGTATGTAGATTAAGATGTCTTTATTCGTACTGCCGGCAGATAATTCCAAGGACATGGAGAATATATCCGTGGAGTTATCTCAAAACAAGTTTAAAATCATTGAACAGCAGGACAATTTCATATTGATGAAAAGAAAAAGATACGGTAATGTCCTTGTGCATGCAGTTATTTTAGTGATTGCACTGTTCTTTTTTTCATTGGCAATATTCGTTAATGTGGTTTATCTTGCATATTCCCTTCTATGGGCTTCACCGAATGTGCTGATTACAACAGAAAAAGTCGATGATGAGGGAAACCCGTTGGAATTCAATAGTATGGATGAAATTCTTGATAAGGCAACAGCTATTCTATAATCTCATCTACACTATACTCTTCTATTTTTCTAATCAATAACGGATTTTCGCAATTGAGGTACTCTGATTCCTCACCTAATTTTGCATTGATGAACACTTCATCCACGCTTGGCTCTGAAAACAATGCGAATATGTCTGAAATGAACTCATCATAATCCTTTTGAACTTTCTCATCACTGAATCCAAGGCGAGGAAGCTCATTTGTCCATATGTCATTGCCAGGTGAGAATTTCTTGTCAATCACCTTTCCGTCAGCCATTTCACCGTCCAGGGTAAGTGAAAAGTTTTTGTTTAAGATAATCCAAACTGCACGTTCCATGTATAGTAGTTAATATGAAATGATATAAATATTATGAAGTCAAGATTAAAGACTAAGTGTTATTATGGCAAACGTTAAAATGTTTAAATTGTTAGGAGTAATGTTGGCTTTGATGCTGATTGTCTGGGCTATCTCTCCATTCCTAAGGCACCAGCCAGTAACAAATGATGTCATGGCTACCGCAATAGTGCTGATTATGATTGCAATTGCCTACTTTGTCATACTGTTCAACCCAGGTTGGACCAAGGCAGTGTTCTTCTTTGAAGGTATCGTCATAGGTGTCAGCGGGTATATGCTATTGTCCCATCCGTACAACATTGAATTTGCAATTGTGGGTTTAATCATTATTGTAATAGCAATCCTTGCTTATTTGCAAAAATTACCGCCTAGCATATTGAAATGGTTCTATAGATAATCTATTTATCTTTTATTCTTTTTTTTATCAAATTTTTTCATGTAATTATTATCATTTAAATACTTTTTTTTAATTTATTTAGAATTTTACCACTTCTAATCAAATTGAATAGTAAAAGATATATATATTACACAACAAAAATAAGTACACCATGGTGATTAATTATGGCAGAGATATCAGACGCAATCGCAATGATAAAAAAAGCTGAATCTGATGCTGAACAACTCATTATTGATTCAGAGTCTCAATCAAAAGACTTAATCGCTGAATCTAAAGTTAAAGCTGAAGAAATTGTTTCAACAGCTAAGCTAGCAGCAGAAGACGATGCTAAAGATACTGTTTTTGATGCAGAAGATAAAGCTAAAAAAGAAGCACAAACTATTGCAGAGCAGTCCAAAGTGGAGGTTAAATCCTTAAAAGACAAGGCTATGGCAAATGTTGATGAAGCTGCTTCTATAATTGTCAAAAATATTTTGTAGTGTGAGATTATATGTTCAAGACAGCTAGAATGCGAAAAATTAGAATAGTAACACTGGAGAAGTATGTGGCTCCTACAGTGGACGCTCTCCACGAATCAGGGCTCATACAAATCAGTGATATTTCTGATAGCATTCAGCAAGATCCTGAATTAGCGGAATTAGTAACTCCTGCTAAAGCCACTCCATACACTGGTAAATTATCTTCACTTCTTATGAAAACAAACGGTATATCTGAACTATTAGGAAATTCTTTATCAGAAGGCCATGGGTTAAAAGACTTAGCAATGTCTTTTATTAGTCCAGATGTTCCAGTTCCAAAAGAAATAGATAAGTTAGACACTGAAGCTTTCATTGAAAAAGCTGAAGACACTCTATCCCAGGTGGAAGCTAAAACAAATGTTATTGAAGGGAAACTTTCCGCACTCGACGCTGAAACAAGTGAACTCAAGTCTAATATAACTTTGGCTAATCGCTTGTCTAATTTTGACATGGATTTAGCTGATTTAAAAGATTCTAAGTACACTTCTACTACTGTTGGAAGGATTAATGCTGGATCTGCTTCAGAAATCAAAAATGAATTAAGTAACTTGACTGATGAATTAGATATATTTACTGTTCCTGCGGATGATAAAGAAGGAGAAATTATCGTTGCAGTAACATTAAAAGAATTTAGTGATGATGTTTATTCAACACTTCGTAAATTCGACTTTGAGAGAATTGAAGTAGGTGATGTTGAAGGTACTCCTCAACAGATCATTTCAAATGCTGAATCAAGACTCTTGACCATTGAATCTGAAAGGGCATCTGTTAAAACAGAACTCAGAGCCGTTGCAGAACAATGGGATGACGATATATTAGCGCTCAAAGAACAACTAGAAAATGAAAAAGAAAAGAACGAAATTCTTTCATCATTTGTTCAAACCAAGGATGCTTACGTTCTTGAAGCATGGGTACCTGTAAAAGATACCGAAAAGGTTGAACAACTTGTTGAAAAAAGTTCCGATGGACATTGTGCCTTTGAAACAATAGAGGTTGAAGGTACTGATGATGAAAATGTTCCAATCCTACAACAAAATGGATGGTACGCAAAACCATTCGAATACCTTGTTGACATGTACTCCCCTGTACGTTACAATGCAATGGACCCAACAATTTTTGTTGCAATCACATTTCCATTCTTCTTCGGTTTCTGTTTGACCGATTCAATTTATGGATTGCTTGTAGCTCTCATTGGTGTGCTATTGTTAAAAGGAATGGGTAAAGTTAAAGAATCAATGCACTCATTTGGTTGGATCTTAATCTGGTCCGGTCTGTGGTCAGTTGTGCTGGGTCTTATAACTAACGGTTTCCTGGGAGACTTCCCGGAAAGAATGTTAGGTTACCGTTTACCAACTGTAATTCCTGCGGTTGAAGCATTTGTACATCCAGATACTATTTTGATAATAGCTATCATTGTTGGTCTTATCTACACCAATATCGGATTTATTTTAGGTGCTATTAACAACCTTAGATACGGTAATGTTAAAGACGCAATTGGTTCTCAAATTTGTTGGTTTGTTTTCGAAGCTGGTATTATCTTACTTGCTTTAGGATTCTTAATGCCTGCAATCGGAATGATTGGTATGGTATTAGGTGGAATATTAATAGTTGCAACTATTGGAATGTTAGTATGGGCTAACGGTGCATACGGTGTAATGGATATTTTCGGTTACATGGGAGACGTTTTATCTTACGCACGTCTTTTAGCTTTATGTTTAGCTACCGGTGGTATTGCTATGACCGTTAACATCTTGACCAACTTAGTCGGCGACATGATTCCATTCATTGGTTTCATCTTAGCAATCATCATATTCATTGGTGGTCACATTGCAAACTTCGCTTTCCAAGTATTAGGTGCATTTATTAACGCTTTACGTCTTAACTATGTAGAGTTCTTCTCACAATTCTTCATGGAAGGTAAAGGTAAATTCGAAGCTTTCAAAGCAAAAAGAACATTTACTAAAATTAAAAATTAAAAATTTTTCATTTATATCTTAAATTAAATTAAAAAAATCAATATTATTTCAAAGGTGAATTAAATATGGTAGAAATTGCTTTAGGTACTGCTTTAGCAGCTATTGGTGCTGGAGTAGCAATTGGTTTTGCTGGATTAGGTTCCGGTTTAGGGCAAGGTATGGCAGCTGCTGGATCTGTTGGTGCAGTTGCAGAAGACAATGACATGTTTGCAAGAGGTATTATTTTCTCTGCATTGCCAGAAACTCAGGCTATTTACGGGTTCTTGGTTGCAATCTTATTATTAGTTTTCTCCGGTTTACTCGGTGGAGGACAAGGATTACCTACTGAAGCAGGTATTGTTGCTATCGGTGTAGGTGCATCCATTGGATTTGCAGGTTTAGGTTCCGGTATGGGACAAGGTATGGCAGCAGCATCCTCCGTTGGTGCTATTGTAGAAGATAATGATATGTTCGCACGTGGTATTATTTTCTCCGCTTTACCAGAAACACAAGCTATTTACGGTTTCTTGATTGCTATTTTACTTATGGTATTCGGTGGAATCTTAGGTTAAGGAGGCATTTTATATGAGCTCAGGCACAAGTAAAATTGTTGAAAGCATTATGTCTGAAGCCCAAGAGAAAGCTGATTTAATCATTCAAGATGCAAATGCTGAAGTTTCAGCTATTCAAGCAAAAGCTGAAAAAACTGCCGAAGCTGAAAAAACAAAAATTTTGGAAAACGGTAAAAAACAATCTGATATGAGATATCAGCAAATTATCTCTGAAGCTAAGATGAATGCTCGTAGAGCAGAATTGGGCGCTAAAGAAGAAGTTATTGAAGCTGCTTTCAATCAAGCTATTGGAGAATTAAAAACAAAAGCTTCTTCTGGTGACGATGAATATGAAGATTCATTAAGTAAAATGATTAAAGAAGCTGCTGATGAAATCGGCGGTAATGATTTAATTATTCAATTAAATGAAGCTGATACAAATAAAATTAAACAAGAATTATCTGCAGATGGTGCAGACTCTTTCCAATTAGAAGGAATCAATTTCACAATAGGTGAACCTATTGATGCTATGGGTGGAGCTGTTTTAAAAACCGTTAATGGAGATATTGAAGTAAATAACACTATTGAAGCTAGATTAGAAAGATTTAAAAGTATCTTACGTAGTGAAGTTGCTGAAATTTTATTTAAATAATTAGGAGGATAAATTATGGCAGATGGAATTGCTACCTTAATAGGTTCATTGGGATTAACACAAGAAACCTTCCTGGTATTCTGTTTAATCGCAATACTTGTTGTAGGTGCAGTAGTTGTAATCATTACATCCAGACCAATTTTGGACATTTATCCTTATCTTAACCCAAGTGCAAGAGCAAGAGCTAGAAAAGGAAGGCTATTTGACGAAAAACAAATCTCCGAACTTGTTGAAACCAACAATGTCGAAGAAGTTGAAAACTATCTCAAAGGTTCTCCTGACTACGCTGATGTGTTAGATGACTATCCATTAGACAAAGCATTAGACGTTGAACGTGCTAATACTTATGATCTAGTTGCAAGATTAGCTCCTAAGGAAATTAAAAAGCCTTTTGCTACAATGTCCAAGAAAACAGACATTGACAACATCAAAAGTCTTTTAACCGCTAAGGAAGTTGGTCTTTCCCCTGAAGAAACAAGAGAATTATTAATTCCTTGTGGTTCATTATACGAAGAGTTAGAATCATTAGCTGACTCCGACAATGTAACCGATATCATAACAGGTTTAGATGGTACTGAATATGCAACAGCATTAGAAGATGCTCTTCCACAATATGAAGATACTAAAATGATTCTTCCATTAGAATCAGCTTTAGATAAATACTATTTACGCAAGTTATTACGTTCTACTGACGTTCCTTCAGATGAAAACAAACAAATATTATACTCATATGTTGGAACTCAAGTTGATGTAGCTAATCTAAAACTAATTATAAGGGCAAAAGAGGATGGCCTTGATTATGATGCAATCTCTCCTTATATATTAGAAGAAGGGTACCAATTACGTGAATGGAAACTTAAAGATTTAATGGAATCACCAGACGTTACTAACGTAGTCTCTGGTTTAGAAGGTACAAAATATGCCGACGCATTGACTGACGTAATGCCAGTCTACAACGAAACCGGTTCAGTTGCCGTATTCGAAAAGGCATTAGATCAATACACTTCAGACTATTCAAAATCTTTAGCTTCTAAAAAACCATTAGGAATTGGTCCAATTATTGGTTATTTAAGTCAAAAAGAAAATGAAATTAAGAATTTAAAAATTATTGCAAGGGCAAAAAGAGAAGCAGACTTCCCTAATTCTAAAATCATGGAGATGTTAATATGAGTTCAGTAGCAATTATAGGCGATATTGACACTGTTTCAGGATTTAGGTTAGGCGGTGTCAAAAAGGCAGAAGTAGTTAATACTCCTGACGAAGCTATCGCAGCTTTTGATAAATTTTTAGATGAAGAAATTTCAATTATTATCATTACTCAATTAATGGCTAATGAAATAAGAAATCACATTGATAGAAAAATTGGTTCAAGTGTTTTACCAATGATAATTGAAATACCTGATAAAGATGGGTCCTCTGAAGGTTCATCTGATCAAATAAATGACCTTATTAAAAGAGTTATTGGGGTAGAGATGGTTAAATGATTATTGAAGGAAATATTATTAAGATTGCTGGGCCTGTTATTATCGCAGATGGTATGAGAGGGGCTCAGATGCTTGAGATGGTTAGGGTAGGTGACGAAAAGCTTATCGGAGAAATCATCGAATTAGAAGGTGACACCGCAACTATCCAAGTATATGAAGAAACAGCCGGTATTCAACCGGGTGAAGTAGTTGAATGTACTGGTGGTCCATTGTCAGTAGAACTCGGTCCAGGTGTAATGAGTTCCATTTTCGACGGAATTCAAAGACCTTTAAGAATCATCAGAGAAGAATCTGGTGACTTCATTGCTAGAGGTATTGACGTAGACTCAATCAACAAAGAGAAAAAATGGGCATTTAAACCAGTAGCTAAAGTGGGAGACAAAGTAAAAGGCGGAGATGTGCTTGGTGAAGTACAAGAAACTACCGCAGTTTTACACAAAATCATGGTTCCTCCAACTATGGAAGGGGAAGTTACAGAAATCGCAGCAGAAGGCGAATACACTGTACTCGAAGACATTGCAGCAGTTGATGGAGAAAAAATCCAAATGCTCCAAAAATGGCCTGTAAAAAGAAGTCGTCCTTACATCGAAAAATTAGATCCAGACGTACCATTAGTAACTGGACAAAGGGCACAAGACACTTTCTTCTCCGTAGCTAAAGGAGGGGCAGCTGCTATTCCAGGTCCTTTCGGATCAGGTAAAACAGTTACCCAACAACAATTAGCTAAATGGGCAGACGCAGACATCGTTGTATACATCGGATGTGGAGAACGTGGTAACGAAATGACTGAAGTACTTACCGAATTCCCATTCCTCGACGACCCTAAGACTGGTAACCCATTGATGGACAGAACCGTTCTTATTGCTAACACTTCAAACATGCCGGTAGCAGCTCGTGAAGCATGTGTATACACTGGTATTACTATTGCAGAATATTACCGTGATCAAGGTTACGACGTAGCGCTCATGGCAGATTCAACCTCAAGATGGGCTGAAGCTATGAGGGAGATTTCTGGAAGATTAGAAGAAATGCCAGGGGAAGAAGGTTACCCAGCATACTTAGCATCCAGATTAGCACAATTCTACGAAAGAGCAGGAAGAGTAAAAACTATTGGAACTGAACCAAACGTTGCTTCTATTTCAGTAGTTGGAGCAGTATCACCTCCTGGTGGGGACTTATCCGAACCTGTTACTCAAAACACCTTACGTATCTGTAAAGTGTTCTGGGCGTTAGATGCATCTCTCGCAGATAAACGTCACTTCCCTTCAATCGACTGGTTACAAAGTTACTCATTATATGTAGACAGTATTGAAGGCTGGTGGGCTGAAAATGTAGCAGCAGATTGGAGAGCAACTCGTGACCAAGCTATGAGTTTATTACAAAAAGAATCAGAGTTACAAGAAATTGTACAATTAGTTGGTCCTGATGCATTACCAGAAACTGACCAAGCTACATTAGAAACTACCCGTATGTTAAGAGAAGATTTCTTACAACAAAACGCATTTGACGATGTAGATACATACTGTGCACCTGACAAACAGTACAAAATGTTAAAAACCATTTTATTATTCTACAAAGAATCTCTTGCAGCAGTTAACAGAGGAGCTCCAATCGCAAACATTGTAGCATTACCTGTTAAAGAAGAAATCGGTAAAATGAAATATATTCCACAAGATGAATTTGATGCAAAAATCGCAGAAATTCAATCCGCAATTACTAAACAATGCAGTGAGGCTTAAAAATGAATACAAATATTAAAACTAGAGAATATACTACTGTATCTGAAGTCTCAGGTCCTTTAATGGTTGTTGAAGGAGTAGAAGGCGTTGGTTACAATGAAATTGTAGATATTGAAACACCTACTGGTGAAAAAAGAAGTGGACAAGTTCTAGAAGTAACTAAAGATGTTGCTGTTATTCAAGTTTTCGAAGGAACTAATGATTTAAACACTAAAGATACAAAAACCAGATTCACTGGTCAAACCGCAAAAATCGGTGTATCCAGAGACATGATGGGACGTATCTTTAACGGTATCGGTAAACCTATTGACGGCGGACCTGAAATTATTCCTGATGAAGAATTAGATATTAACGGGGCACCAATGAACCCTGCATCCCGTGAATTCCCAGAAGAATTTATTCAAACTGGTATCTCTACCATTGACGGAATGAACACATTAGTAAGAGGTCAAAAATTACCTATTTTCTCAGGATCTGGTTTACCTCACAACGACTTAGCTGTGCAAATTGCAAGACAAGCTAAAGTATTAGGAGCAGACGACGAATTCGCAGTAATTTTCGCTGCTATGGGTATTACCAACGAAGAAGCAAACTTCTTTATGAGAGACTTTGAACGTACTGGAGCTTTAGAAAAATTAACAGTATTCATGAACTTAGCAGACGACCCTGCTATTGAAAGGATCTTAACTCCAAAAATGGCATTAACCACTGCTGAATACTACGCATTCACATTAGGTATGCAAGTATTGGTTATCTTAACAGATATGACCAACTACTGTGAAGCATTAAGGGAAATTTCCGCAGCAAGAGAAGAAGTACCTGGAAGAAGAGGTTACCCTGGTTACATGTACACTGACCTCGCAGGTATTTATGAAAGGGCAGGACGTATTGACGGTAAAGAAGGTTCAATTACTCAAATGCCTATCTTAGTTATGCCACAAGACGATATTACTCACCCAATTCCTGACTTAACCGGTTATATTACCGAAGGACAAATAGTATTAAGTAGGGAAATCTCAAGGAAAGGTATTTACCCTCCTGTAGACGTACTTCCTTCACTTTCTCGTTTGATGAGTGGTGGTATCGGTGGAGAAAAAACTCGTGATGACCACAGTGGAGTATCTGACCAACTCTATTCTGCATATGCAGAAGGTCGTGAATTAAGAGACCTCGTTGCGGTTGTAGGGGAAGAAGCTCTTACTGAAAGAGACCAAAAATTCTTAGAGTTTGCTCAAGCATTCGAAGACCAATTCATTACTCAAAGTAAAGATGAAGACAGGACTATCTTCGAAACATTAGACCTTGGTTGGAGTTTACTTAAAATCTTACCTAAAGCTGAACTCAAAAGGGTTAAAGAAGAATTTATTGAACAATACCTTCCAAAAGATGACTAATCTCATTACAGTAATGTAGGTGATTAAATGGCACAAGATATTATAGATGGAATTAATCCAACTCGTATGGAATTATTATCTCTTAAAAACAGGACTAAACTAGCTGTAAAAGGGCATGGTTTACTCAAGGAAAAAAGGGATGCATTAATCAAAGAGTTTTTTGATATCTTGGATCGTGTCAAAGGTATTCGTGAAAATGCAGAATTAAGTCTTAAAGAAGCAAATGAAGCTTTAGTTGAAGCTCAAATTGCTATGGGTGATTTGGCTGTAAGAAAAGCAGCATTATCCGTTAAAGAATCCATTGATGTGGAAATCACATCAAGGAGCGTTATGGGTGTTGCAGTGCCTGTTACCAATGTCCACATGGAAGAAAGATCCATCATTGACAGGGGTTACGGCTTTTCTGACACCACCATACAATTAGACGAAGCTGCAAAGAAATTCGAGGAATCTCTTAAGTACTTGATTGAACTTGGTGAAGTGGAAAAAACTATTTTCTTACTTGCTGAGGAAATCGAAGCTACTAAACGTAGAGTAAACGCTTTAGAGCACATTATGATTCCAAGATTCCAAAATACTGAAAAGTATATTGATATGAGACTCCAAGAAATGGAAAGGGAAAACTTTGTAAGATTGAAAATGATTAGGTCTACAATTGAGAAAAATGAAAAGGCTGCAGCAGCTAAAGAAGCTGAAAATGCAGAAGCTTAGATTTTTCTTAATTCTTCTCATTTTCTTTTATTTTTTATTATTTTTTTAATTAAACTTAAAATATTGATTTATTCTTGAAAAAAATTATTTTAACTTAGTTACTGTAAAAATTTTTTTTACTAGAAAATTATTGAAAACGTGTTTAAAATGAAAAGAAATCCAATTGACCAATATATGAAGGACCCGGATAATAAGGCCAAAGTATTTATCTGGATGACTCGTGCAATGATTATTACTACTTTTATGATAACAATTGGAGTAATATTGTTTATTCTTTATCTAGTTGGCATTTTATAGATGCTTCATTAACTATTTTACTGGATAATTCTACTTTTTTACATAATTTTTCAAAATCTTTATCATTATCTATGATTGTAAGCAAAGGTTCTGATTTTTCGGTGACGGATCCCATGTGCGGCAGGTCATAGATGTTGTCCAAGTCGATTTTTTCATACATGTTTCTATTTGGTGAATAGATTATTTTTTTATAGGAATAATATTGTGGTTTTGGAATGTTTATTATTTCACCCTGGCATGCCTTGATGTGTGCCTCGAGCATGTTGATTCCATATGATTTTTCAACACATTCAAATGTTCCCTGAAGTCTCGGATTTATCTCAATGACATACAATCCATTTTCATTCAGGATATAATCCACACCATTTGATCCAAGCAGATTGAATTTTTCAGCCAGTTTCTCACTTGTGTGTTTCATGAGGGTTATGATCTCATCAAGGTTTCCAACATTTGCCATGATTGACTTTTCAGTCAAGGGGAGGATGTTTCCCACATACACGAAACTGCTGTTGTGTTCAAAGTCATTCATTGTCAATAGTCTGGTGTGTGTTATGGCCTTTGCATCACTTTTGCTTGCAAGCACTGATGAGCTTAGGCTAATTCCATCAACATATTCCTGAAGGATAAATTCTCTACCATTAAATTCAAAGTCACTATCATTATTCAGTAGGTTTACATCATAACCCCCACTTCCTTGAAGGGGTTTTAAAATAAATTGACTTTCCGGATGAGAATTATTTATCTCAATGGCTTCACCTATATCATTCACACTAAAAGTCATAGGAGTTAGAAATTCATCCTTGATTTCATTATAGAATTTATACTTATCCTCAATATTTCCAATGTCAGTGTTTCCAAGAATCTTTTTTTGGTGACGTTTTGGAAAGTCTGTTGGGGATATGCCTGAAATTGGAATGATATGGTCAACCTCATCAAGGTAGTCCTTTGACACTTCCAGTAATGTTTCTGGGTTGAACTGATCTTCAAACACTCCGCAGCTTTCACCGTCACTTTCATTCAATATGATCTTTTGGTTTTCAATGGTTGGTGTGTCTGAAGTTGAAAAATAGCTGGTGGAATACACATCGTAATCTAGTTTTAATGCACTGTTAAGCATACTTCTTGTATCAATTCCAATAAGTAATAGCTTTTCCATAAAATATCAGTAAAAAAAGTTTTTAGTAGTCCCGAGCGGAGTCGAACCGCCGTCTCCGGGTCCAAAGCCTAGAAGGATTACCACTACCCTACGGGACTATCGTAATTGTACTGTGTACAACATTTAATATATCTTTATTATGTAGTATTTAAATTTATCGGTAATTTTACAACTTTTGATAAAATAGGCATTGCTCATGCCATAAACAGTTGGTGCATATTTCAGAAACGCTCTTTTTGCTTGTGAAAATCTCATCAATTTTCTCAAACAGTTCAACTGAGTCGTATTCCATGGAAATGTCCAGATGTTTCAGCACTTCCTCATCCATATGAACAATTCTTTTGTTCTGCTTTTCATCTTCACAAAGACCATCCTTAAGGTTTGGGCATTCAGCACAGATGTCATCAGGTGAGGATGTCAATGAGATGACTGTTCCAGGCTGTTTTCTAAGCCTATTGACTTCAGTCATGTTTCGGGTGAAGTTTTCATCATAGCCATAACCCTGAAAGCCCTTAAGGCACAACAGGTGATGACCTCTTAAAACAAGTTTCATTAAAATCAGTAAAAATAATAAAAAAAGAAAAAAAGTTTAAAAACTTTTTTTTTAGTCTTTTGGTAAAAATACTTTGGATACTGATGCAGCGCCCACAATCTTTACAATGTCTCCAGCAATGAATGGAATTAATCCCATCATTAAAAGGTCAACGATTCCGACACTGGTTCCTTGTGATGCAAGGAATAATGCAAGACCTGCTAAACCAGGAATGTAGATCAATGCGAAGTTTGCGATTGCAATGACTACAACCATTTTTCTAAAGCTGCGTGCATGAGCATACTTTTCAGTAATTAATCCAACAAAGTAAGATGCAATAACGAATCCTAAAAGGAATCCTCCAGTAGAACCTAATAATACTTCAAGTCCTCCGGTCATTCCACCGAACCAAGGGATGAATGCAGCACCTAAAACAACATAAAAGATTTGGCTTAGGCATCCATATTTTTTACCTAAGAATAGTCCAGAACATAATACTGCAAATGTTTGGGCAGTAATTGGAACTGGAGTCCATGGGAGTGGGATAATGATTTGAGCCATTATACCAGTAAAGCATGCCATCATCAATGACATTAAAATCTTGGTGGCGGTACTAGCATCTTGAATTCTTTCAAAAACGTTTTTCCTAGTACTATAATAATTTTCCATATTTATATTCATTTATTCTCCTCCAATTTTGAATCCCAATTAATCATTTAATTAATAATGATATTTATTATTTCATATAGTTCAATGTTTACTGAATAGTTATTAATTTAACGTTTTGTGGCTTTTTAACAATGTTCATTGATTTGAAAGCAACCAATTTGTTAATTCCTTTTTCAGATGCAACATCAACTAATCTTTGTGAAATGACTCCATCGAATATTACGGTATCGGCGGTGCCTTCAATATTCTTGATTTCCTCATAGATGTTTTCGACTTCCACCTCTTTGGTCATATTCAATGCTTCATCCAAGATAGCTCCGCAACCTGTTCCTTCAAATTCTTTAAGCATGTCTTTCATGAGGCTGACTTCATCATCCTCTATGACAGGTTCCGGTTCTTTTACAGGCTGGTGCTGTTTATTATTGCGGTTGTACCTTTGGTTTTTCCTGTTGTTCCTATTGTTTTCTCTTTTCTTGTTGTTGTTATTGTTGTCGTTCAAGATATTGGTTGATGCAAGGAACTGTGCTGTAGGGACTTTGTCTCTAAGCGCAACAAGAACTTCGTCCTTTTCAAGGTCTTCAACTTCTTTTCCTTTAGGTGCGCGAGTGATATAGTCCACATCACCAATTTGCAACAATTCTTTTAGGATCAATTCTCCGCCTCTGTCTCCATCTACAAATGCGGTTGTGGTCCTTTTTTTACTTAACTCTCCAATGGATCTAGGAACGCTTACTCCTTCCACTGCAACGGTATTCTTAATGCCGTATTTGAGGAGGTTCAATACGTCGCTGCGTCCTTCCACAACAATGATTGCGTCAGAAGTGTGTATGCTTGGACCAGCTGGAAGGCGGTCTTCACCGTATTCGGAAATTTCATGAACTCTCATTGCTTCCCTTACTTCCTCAATCATTCTCATGCTGGTTGGACCAACGCTTTCAACCATGTTCTTGTAGATTTCTTTTGCACGGTTGACGACTTGCTCCCTTTTGACAGCTCTTACATCCTCAACTTTTGAAGTGTGGATTTCTGCTTCACATGGACCCACCCTGTTGATGGTTTCAAGTGATGCAGCGAGTATGGCAGTTTCAACCCTGTCTAAACTGGAAGGAATTACGATTTCTCCTTTTGCCCTTCCACTGTTGGAGTGGATGTTGACTTGGATTCTTCCGATTCTTCCAGTTCTTTGGAGTTCTCTTAAATCTAAATCGTTACTAAGTAAACCTTCAGTTTGCCCAAATACTGCACCAACAACATCTGGTTTTTCAACAATACCATTGGCAGTAATTTGAGCATGGATTAAATATTTTGTTGTTGTTAATTCTTCACCTTTTCCCATATTTAAGCCTCCTAAGCTTATAAAATCGGGATAATTTATGTAATAAACTAAAAATATAAATTATTTTTAGGCGAGTAACTTGCATAAATTATACGATAATTTTTTGGTCTTTTTGACCTTTTATACACTAAAAAGAGTTAATACATTTGGAGATTGTTACTATTAAGGTATTACTATTTTTATCTATTTTTGGTTTGAATAATATAATTTTTATAACTTGATTTTGCCTTAATAATAAATTTTTCTCCTGTCTTTTGATTAATTAATAATAATAATTATAAATAATTGAATAAATGTAAATAAACTCTATGAGCATATAATGATTTTAAGTATATTTTTCAATACTCCAAATAATATTTTGGATAAACTAATATATAAAATATGTGAAATGTATTTTAATATTGGAGGATAATATATTAATGAAGTGATGAATTATGTCAATAAGTCCAAGTGATGTTTTAAATAGAAATAAAAATTTAAACAAACGTGTCAACATTGATAAAATTAACATAGATAATGTGACCATTGACGATTTGCAGTACAATGGAAAAAATTACGACGAATATATTAATCTGCAATCCTTACTCGAAAACTTATCCGCCTGCCAGATATCCGATGCATTCAACGGATTTACAAGAAGGTCAGGCGTCATCCAATCAATAAAACCAATCAATAACCAAAAGGTTTGGGGAACAATATTCACTGCCGAAACCGACTGCGACGACTGGGGAACATCTGCCCTTGCAATCGATGCTGCAAGCCCTGGAGACATACTGTTTTTCAAGGTCAACGGTGATGACAAGGCAATTTGGGGAGAGCTTGCATCCACATGCGCAAGGGACAATGGAATCAAGGCCACCGTAATATATGGTGCAGCCCGTGATCTTGACGCATTGTTATACATGGATTATCCGATTTTTGCAAGTGAATTCTGTCCGAATGCAGGTTCCGCTTTGGGACTGGGCAGTCTTAATGAATCCATTGACATTGACGGCTTTAAGGTAAATCCTGGAGACTTCTTCTTCGGTGATGAAACAGGCATTGTCATCATACCTAAGGAACTGTTTGCAAAGACCATGGCCGCAAGCCTTGCAGTAAAGATCAAGGAATCAAATATCATCAGCGACATCGCTGACGGCAAGACTCTGGCAGAGATAGTTGGCCTTGCGAAAAAATAGAAAAACATTTAAATAGAAATCAATTTTTATATATAAATATATCGATACATTTATATATAACCTATTTCTAATTATATAAATGATACAGATTTGATTTTAAGTTTGATTTTATGAAATTTTTAGGTAACAGTTTGCATGTAGCAAACTCAGGTAAATTGATAGCAAGATCTGATAAAACACCTTCACCAGGTGGAATTGTTTTTGACAGCAAGAAAAACAAGATAGGAAAGGTCAGCTATGTATTCGGACCTACAAAAAAACCATATATCTCCATTCGCCTATTCAAGTCAGCGAATAGGGATGAGATTCAAAAGAATAGTGGTGAAAAACTATTTGTATCAAAACCAAAATCTAAAAAACATAACAAAAGGAGGATGAGACCACGCCACAGAAAGTAAAAGAAACTCCTAAAAGAGTGCGCAAATCAGAAGTCGAAAATAGAAGATCAAGTGATGTTTACGACGATTCTAAACAAACAGTATGTCCTGAATGTGGTTCAACAGAATTAATTGGTGACTATGAAAGAGCAGAAGTAGTATGTTCCCGTTGTGGATTAGTTATTGATGAAAACCTTGTAGACATGGGTCCTGAATGGAGAGCATTCGACCATGAACAAAGAGACAAACGTACAAGGGTGGGAGCACCAATTACATACACCATTCACGATAAAGGTTTAAGTACCATGATTGACTGGAGAAACAAGGATATCTACGGTCGTGACATTCCTGCAAGAAACAGGGCTCAATGGTACAGACTAAGAAAATGGCAAAGGAAAATCAGGATTTCCGGAGCTACAGAAAGAAACCTTGCATTCGCTTTAAGTGAACTTGACCGTGACTCCTCAAGATTAGGACTTCCAAGAAGCGTAAGGGAAGCTGCAAGTGTGGTATATAGAAGTGCAGTGGACAACAAGTTAATCAGAGGAAGAAGTATTGAAGGAGTAGTGGCAGCATCATTATATGCGGCATGCAGACGTTGTAACGTTCCACGTACTCTAGATGAAATTGCGGATGTTTCACGTGTAACCAAAAAAGAGGTTGGAAGGACCTACAGGTTCCTAACCCGTGAACTGAACATTAAATTACCGCCAACTTCACCTGTTGACTATGTGCCAAGATTCGCATCAGAACTTGGACTGTCTGGTGAAGCACAATCCAAGGCCATTGAAATCATTGAAAAGGCAATGGAAAAAGGATTAACTTCCGGTAGAGGACCTACTGGTGTGGCAGCAGCTGCATTATACATTGCATCCGTTTTACTCGGTGAGAGAAAAACACAAAGGGATGTGGCAGACATTGCTGGTGTTACTGAAGTAACAATCCGTAACAGGTACAAGGAATTAACAGAACAACTAGAAATGGGTGTAACTTTATAGTTACCCATTTAACCTTTTCTTTTTTTATAATATTCTTTTAAAAATTAAAACATTGTAATTTGATGGTGCAGTGTTTATGCAACGATTTAATCTATTTTTTTGAGTATTGCTCAATTCTATAAATCAGTTCCTTAATGATTCCATCGTTATTGTAATTTTTAACTTTTGACAGTTTCTCCTGGTATTTAGGAAGTTTTTTCAAGAATTTTTCAAGTCTTTTTGCACTCATTACCTCATGGTATTCCCCATAGCCGAGCCTTTGGACATAATAACCGTTAAGAATCTGTTCAAAATTACCTTTGGCCGGAACTGAATATATAGGTTTTTTAAGTGTGATTGCCTCTGAAATGAATGTGAATCCTCCATTGCACACAACGGCCTTCGCACTGGCCAAATCATCATAGAAGACATCCTCATTGAACATCTTATATGTCAGGTTGCCGTCAACCTCTTCCTTGTTGAATCCGTAAACGATAAAGTTCTCATCCTTCAATGCCTTAAGGCGTTTAACAAGTTTTCCGCTTTCCTTACTTGTTTGATATACAATAATGTGATCTTCAACTGTCGGCTTCAACTTCAAAATGGCATCCCTGATGATTGGAGGGTAAATCACTGCATGATGGTTTCCCCTGACCTTCGGATAGAAGAAGCTTGTTATGATGTGTATCTTCGGCTTGACGACATAGGTCTTTATCACAGCCTTTGCCTTAAGCATCTCGAGCCTCTGGTTTTGAGGATATGAGATATTGGCCTGTGTGATTATGTGCATGTTGTCAAGGCTTATCAATGGAATGTTGAGAAGCTTGGACACGTATGTTGAGTATATCTCAAAATCGGTTACAATAACATCCGGGGACAGTTCCTTTGCCTTCTTATACAGTTCCTCATAGTTAGATTTCAGGTTATGAGGATTTCTCTTGAGGGCACTTACAAGGGTCTTGAAATTATCGACCTTGTTGTTGATGTAGACTGTGTTGAAACCGCCTATCTCATGGACGTTGTCGAATTTGGAATTAAGGTAATCGTATGCATTTCCATAAGTGAAAATGTAAACGTCATATTTTTCAATGAGTCTTTCGACAATAACTCCTGTACGGATTGAATGGCCCATTCCCTCACCGCAGACACAATAAAACACAACTTTCCTGTCTCTTACATGTGACTTTTTAAGGTTGTCCTGAATGCTTTTCACCCTTTCGACAGACTTGTCATAGTTCTTTTTCATCTTATTTAACTGTTCTGTCCTTTTGGAGATGCCCTCCATTTGTGTGGTGGTTAATCTTTCACGGCCATGGTCAAAGTTATAGTCCAGCTCTTCAGCATCGGTTCTTTTTCCTAAAAAGTCATTGACGGTACTTTTACCATACTGTTGGATTAAAGTCACGATTCCCTCTTCTTCAAGCCTTCTTGTGGAAACACCAATTTCAGCATTTCTAAGCACTCTGAAACGTTCCTTTTCAGCAATTCTTTCAATATAATCTGTGTCTTCACCGAATGTCAATGACTCGTCAAATCCGCCAACTTCATCATGCAGGGACTTTTTCACGATTATTCCGTAACACCCCGCACCATGCGGCTTGATTTTTTCAACGCCGATCATGAAGTAATTTGCAAAATCATGGAATATCTTGTCCTCGACCTTGTCGGATAATGGTTTCATCTTTGTGATTGCTATTCCAAGATGCTCCATCCTGAATTCATACAGCACATTTCTCAAATAGTCCTCAGTCAACTCCAAATCTGAATCCAAAAATAGTAGGTATTCCCCTTTTGCAACTTCAGCACCCTTGTTCCTGCCCACTGCCGGAAGACCTCCATCAACCACTACACAACCGTATGATTCAGCAATCTCTCTGGTTTTATCGGTTGAGTTGGCATCAGCCACAATCACTTCATAATCATCGAAACTTTGCATTTTGATGCTGTCAAGCAGTACTGGAAGGTACTCTTCCTCATTGTAGGTAGGTATGATAATGCTGAAAATCATATGTTAAGATATATTTTTAAAATTAATATATTTTTGTAAATTTGAGGGTTATTTCTAATTTCAAACCTTTATAATTAATTTCTTGAACAGGTTTTTCTTCCAATACATGTATGAAAATGATTAAAAATAATAATTCCTGAAAAATCGAGTTATGTTAATGTTTCAATTAAACATTGTTTATTCATTATGATTAATTTCTAAATCGTTCATTTTAATTTTAATGTTTTGCTAAATCGATTATTATTGATTTTAAATGTTTTGGTTCAGTTACAGTATGAAAATTTTTTCCGAGTAACTCCTGATTTTTCACACATTTCCCATTTATCATGAGTGGTAATGATTGTTTTATATATTAAGATTTAAAATGCTTCATTTTCCTAAAAATCACTTATTTTAACTTATTTTTTAAAATAAAGTGTTTACAGTTGAAATATATCTCTCTGTTATGTAATTAATTTTTAACATGGTCCTGTCTGCTCAGCATCATCATTGCAATGATTGTCAGTATGAATCCGCAAAACATTAATGGGGTTGGAATCTCTGTATAAATCAGGAATCCGAAAATCAATGCGGCAAATGGCTCGGCCCCTGAAAGGAAGATTGATGAGACTCCAGAGTCCATGTAATTCAGGCTCAATGTGGAGAAGACATATGGCAATGCAAATGAAAATGTGGAATGCACTATTAAAAAGACTATTGTAAGCAACGGATTGATGTTTACGAAACTGTTGATTTGACTGAAGTTTGTAAAAGGCAGCAATGCCAGTGAAATGAAGATTATTGAGTAAATCAGTATTGTATATGTATGGCTTCCGTTTTCAATTGATTTTTTTGAGGCCATAAGGTATATTGCCCAAAACAGTCCCGCACCTATTCCTGAAAGAATTCCAAATAGGGGAACGTTTGACATGTCTCCCTCTAACATTCCAGTCATCAGCACACATCCGAAAATGGCAAGAAGCATGCAGATCACCTTTTTGGATGTGATTTTTTCTCCAAAGAGGATGTATGCAAAAATCAGCACATAAATCGGAGCTATTGACAGTAACACCGCTGCAAGTGACAGTGGAACGGTGTTCATTGACTCATTGTAGCACAGGTTCAACCCAACGATGCACATTGCACACACTAAAAACAGTGGAATGTCCTTTAAATTTATTTTAAGCAGTTTCTTGTCTGTCAAAAGAATGGCTATCATCAATGGGAGGATTGCTATTGAAAACCTTAAAAACAGCAATGTTGTTGAATCTATTCCGTTCTGTGTCAGTGTACGCACAAAAACGCCACTGGATCCAAACATAAAACCGGCTAGTATGGGTAAAATCAAATAGAGCTTTTTCATGATATCACTATATATAAGAGTAAATGTTCCAGGAAACTGTATAGTACTCGCACGAATTCTTCAATGGGAATTTCAGGTCATTGATCAATTTCATCTCGTTATAGCTAGGGTCAATATGAAATGTAGTCTTGTTCAGGGCACTGTTGTTCTCATGGCTTATGATTTCACTACTTACGTTGCCCAAATCAAGATTTTCACTAGGATTTGCCACATCAACAGTATAATAGTCAGGTTCAGCACCTGCAAAGGCTATTGTGAATCTTAAAAATATCACCAAAATCACTGCAATGTAGACAAGGAGCCTATTGAATAGGAATCTGTATTGGCCGAATCCACGATTTCTGTAAACTGGCTGTATCAATTCGTTTTTTTCAAGCAATTCCTCGTCTCTAAGGACGCACCCTACGATATAATTTAGGTAATATCCATTTCTGTACACCAGGTAAAGGCCGAATATTCCTACATAGGAGGGTGTAGCAAACATTCCTCCGTCAATGATGCCGATTAAAAGGCAGCTTGAAAAGAATGCTATCAGGAAATTGGTAAGCCATGGGCGTTTCTGTGTGGAAAGCACAATTGTTGCAAACAATACGGGAATCAGTAAAATCACTAAAAATGCAAAACTTGGAAGGTATGCATATAGGCCGACTCCTGTGTTGATGTTGCTTTGAATGAACGGTCCCATTATTTTACTTAGAACCTCTCCCAAAATGGACTTTAACAGGTGAGTGTGCAGGATGCTTGTGGAACTCATGCCGTTAGTCATGGAGCAGAAAACAGTGTTGAGTCCAATGCCCATCTGCAGCCTGAACACCACTTCCAGAATGATTCCCAAAATCAATAAAACAGCACCTATCACAATGGAAATCTTAAGATATTTTGAAGTGTCGATTTCCCTATTGATGAGTTGGGGCAATATTAAAAACAAGCCTAAAAGACCAAAGAATATTATGTCCTTGCCTTTTGATGATCCCATTAGAAATAGATAGGTAATTGGTCTGATAATCGGATTAAATGCATCGGTTATGAATATTAAACCTGCAAAAATGATGAATGCCAATCCAATTAGTATAGTTTTATTAATCTTCATTAACAATAATATAATCATTAATACTTTAAATAGATATTTATGTTTCCAATAGAATTTTTCATAGGACTAATCCTGATAGGAATTGTCGCAGGATTTGCATCAGGGCTTTTGGGAATCGGTGGAGGATTCCTGATAGTTCCCCTTCAGTACTTCCTGCTCCAGTACATTGGTGTGGAATCCAACCTTGCAATGTTGTTATCCTTAGGAACAAGCCTGGCCATTATCATTCCAACATCCCTCAGCGGGGCATATAGGCACACTCGTCAAATGGATGGAATCATAACTCCTGGAATCCGATTGGGGATTTTTGGAATCATCGGAGGTGTTGTAGGAGGATTTGTGGCTTCCGGATTGCCGTCAAGAGTGCTTGAGATAGTGTTCGGATGCCTGTTGCTTTTCGTTGCATTCAACAATATAGCAAATATCAACAAGGAAAGGGAAGAGGCTAGAATTCCATTAAATATTGCTTCAACATGCATAATCGGATTGATTGTCGGTTTCTTATCAGGTCTTCTGGGCATTGGTGGAGGAGTGTTCATGATAGCTATTCTCACAGCCCTTCTTGGATTTTCCATGATTGAGGCAATAGGCACATCATCCATTTTCATCAGCCTCACAGCAATTGGAGGATTCCTGTCCTATGTGGTTTCAGGTTGGAGCGTAAGCACATTCCCATATTCAATAGGTTATGTCAGTCTGATTAATTTTGCATTGATCACCTGTTTTTCAGTGCCGTTGGCATCAGTCGGTGCAAAAATGGCGCATAGGGTGCCTCAAAAAAAGTTGAAGATAATCTTTTCCATTTTGGTATTGTATATGGGTTTGAAAATGTTGGGTATACTACCTTAAGGTGATAACATGAGTGAAGAGAGAAAAGTCGGTGAAAACTTCGATGCTGGCGAAGCGGACAGCATCTTTGACAAATTGAGAAATGTTGAAGGAAAAATAAAGCCAAAAAGGGACGGCAAGTTTGACAACATCACTTATATAATGCAGGAAGCTCAGCTTCTTGTAAAGGACAACAAATATGATGAAGCCATAAAATTATATAATGAAGTAATCTTCACATTGCCAGACTCCTCAAAGGCATATGAAGCATTAATGGACATATATCAAAAGCAGGGTGATGTTGAAGCCGAAAAAGACCTTTTAAAAAAAGCTATAAGCAACTGCAAAAAGAATGAAGAGTTCAAGAAAAGACTTAATCAGATTAAATGAGATTAATTCCCATTCCCATTGCAGTAATCTGTATATTGTCTCCGCCCAGTCCGATTAGGGAGTAATTGATGGATAAGTCTATAACTCCATTTCCTCCGTCATCCTTAATCTGTCTGGCCAGTTTAATTAGACATTTATCTTTTCCTTCTTTAATGTTTTTAAGCTTCTTTTTTTCTATAAGCTTAGGGTCCAGCTGCACCAGGCTGGTGTCCTTTTCAAGGATAACCTCACTTTGATAAATGCCAACTATCTCATGAGGTCTGTTTTTCATGTCTGTGCTTGTAATGAAAAAGAAATCAAGGCTGTTCAATTTCTCATTGCTTTCCTTCTCATCAAAATAAGGCACAACAATGGTTTTGATTTCCCGGTTTGAACTGTCCCAGAAAAATATTGGCCTGTTGTCAATTGCCTTTTTAATGCGCCTTGCAAGATATCTTAAATGTTTTAAAAATCCTGATATGATTCCTCCAAGAACAACCAGAAGGATATAGTTGACCAATGTCGGAAAGGCAGCCTGTAGTATGACAATTATTGATCCTGCTGTGATTAAATTGAATCCCAATGTAGGATTTTTTAAAATAAAACTGTAGATTGTTGTATCAATGAAAAGGATAAATGCACTTATTGCCCCCAGGTTTTCATTAAGCATTCTGTTTGCAATAATGGTTTCAGCATATCCTGCAGCCAATGGTGCGAATATAAGGCCGAGATTCCATCCGTAAATGTCAATGTGGAAAAATAAGAAAATTCCGTATACAATAAGTCCCACAGCAGTACCTAATGCAATGCAAAGAATGGCCTTTCGACGGAATTCGATATCGTATTCCTTATATTTTAATTTCATGGTTATTCGAATTTTATAGCAGTACCATAGGCGGTAACGAGTATGGTGTTTCCCATGGTACCTCCAAGATTGTCATATCCGATTTTAAGCCCGATAATGGCGTTTGCACCAAGGCTTTCAGCCTTTTCAATCATACTGTCAAGTGCAATGTCACGGGCCTTTTGTATTTCCTCTTCATATCTTGATGTTCTGCCACCCACAACATCACGAACTCCTGAAAACAAGTCCTTATAGATATTGGCACCGATTAGGGATTCTCCTGTAACTAATCCCTTGTATTCTATAATTTCCTTATTCTCAAGAGTGTTGGATGAGGTTAAAATCATTATATCACTATTTCAAGAATGTCATTACTGCCCAGATAATTAAAAATATTGCAATAACTACATATAAGATAATTTGAGATCTTTTTCTTTGGTTTAATCTAGCGTCCCAGACCTTTTGACAATCCGGTGAGCATACAAGTTCGTTCAATGGTATTGGTGTTCCGCAAATCGGGCAATGTTTATGTGGTTCTACTGCCATCTTATCATCTCCTTATATTTTAAAAAATTCTTTAGTATTCTTAGTAACTTGAATTGCTAACTCTTCAGCATCAATTCCCATGCATAATGCAATTGTTTCGAGGATGTGAGGTAAATATTTAGGTTCGTTTCTGTTCTTTTTAGGTTTCTTGTCAAAATTTTTAGGTATCAGAAATGGAGCATCCGTTTCAATCATTAGTTTTTCAGGTGGAATGACACTAACTGCTTCCTGCAGGTCTCTTCCCCTTTTCATATCACAAATCCATCCGGTAACTCCAATGTAACAGCCTAAATCAATATAATTTTGAGCTTCAGCCTTTGTTCCTGTAAAGCAGTGAACGACTGATTTTTCAATGATGTTATCATGTCTTTCCAATATGGAATACAGGTCTTTATGTGCTTCCCTTTCATGCAGGAACAATGGCATGTCGAGCCTTTCGGCAAGTTCCACTTGAGCCTCAAACCATTTTCTCTGAAGGTCCTGAGGTGAGAAGTTCCTGTTGTAGTCAAGACCGCATTCTCCAATGGCAACAACGCTTTCATTTTTAGCTATCTTTTCAAGTTCAAACATGCTGTGTCCATTGCATGTCTTTGCATCATGAGGATGAACTCCAGATGTTGAAAACAGAACTCCAGGATAATTTGAAGCGTATTCTGCAGCCATTTGACTTGAATGGATATTGGTTCCTGTGATGATGAACTGATTCACGCCAGCCTTGTTTGCTTCCTCGATTATCTCAACACGATCCTTTCTGAATGACTTGTGCATCAAGTTCAAACCAATATCGATTAAATTATCCACTGACAATCACCTATTCGTTAATGATTCTGGTTCCGATGTTTTCCCCGTTGACCGCCTTGATTAGGTTTTCAGGTTCAAATCCGTTGGTAATGACTGTTTCCAAATCGGATCTTTTAATCATCTGAACAGCGGTGGTGTCGAAGAACTCATATGTTCCTGCTTTAACGTCCTTTCCGCTTAAGAATTCCAACAAGTCTGTTGCGGTGATTTCAGGGACAAGTTCAGCATCATCAAACTTGTTAGGGTCTTTGGTATACATTCCGTCAACTGATGTAAGGTTGATGAGCTTGTCAGCTTGAATGTACTCTGCAAGTATTGCAGACACTGCATCTGTACTGTGTGCAGGTTCAGTTCCTCCCATAACAATGATTTTTCCGGTAGCTGAGAATTCCAAAGCTTCCTGGAAGTTATGAGGAACTCTTTGATATGCTGCATCACCAAGTGCTGATAACATCAGTTTAGCATTGATTCTTGTAACTTCAATACCTATGTCATCACATTGAGCTTCACCAGCGCCTAAGTCACGCACTACGCTGATGTATTCCCTTGCAGGTTTTCCTCCACCCACAACAACGAACAGTTCATGTTCAGTGGCCAAATCCTTAAGGATTGCACTGTATTCCTGGAATTTTTTACAATCATATTCCTTGAGTAAAATTGATCCTCCAATTGCAACAACAATTTTCATATATTCACCTTATATGTAATGTATCTTTTAGATATTATATAAGTTTTAATAAGGAAAAGAATAATAATTAACTTCAATGAGTTTAGAAGAACAAATTTATCTTAGAAAATCCTGCAGGAATTATTCAGATGATGTAATTGACATGAACATCATTCATGATTTCATGGCAAAAGTTAAGCCATTGGATGATTCAATCGATTATCGCTATGACATACTGAATGCGGATGAAGTCAATATACGCACCAGATGGTCTGCACCATACTATCTGGCATTGTACAGTGAAAAGAAAGGAAATTACATGGAAAACATTGGTTTTGTATTTCAGCAACTTTCACTTTACCTTCAAAGTATTGGTATAGGCAGCTGTTGGGTCGGCATGGCTTCACCTAAGGTCAAGTCTGATAATTTCATAATAACAATATCCTTTGGAAGGTCTGATGATATTACAAGGGACTTAAGTCGATTTAAGAGAAAATCATTAATGAAGATATCTGACATGGAAGATGAAAGGCTGATTCCTGCCCGTCTTGCACCATCTGCAATCAACTCACAGCCATGGTACTTCAAGCATGTGGATGGTGGCTTTGATGTCTATCAGAAAAAACAGAATATCCTCAAGCACCAGGTTCTTAAGAACTGGAACCCAATTGATGTTGGAATTGCCTTAGCGCACATGTACGTGGCCAATGAAAACACATTTGAATTTTATAAAAAAACTGATTTTGAAAACGTTAAGGGCTACACTTACACTGGCAGCATTAAAATTTAAAAAAAAGAAAAGGTTAGAGGATTTTACGCGTCCTCTGCTGTTAAACCTTTGAATAATATTCCTGCAATCACTGCACCGACAATTGGTGCTAAAATGAATACCCAAACTTGCTGTAAAGCTTGACCGCCAAGGAATAGTGCAGGTGCTAAACTACGTGCTGGGTTGACGGATGTTCCGGTTAATGGAATTCCTAAGATGTGCACGAATGCAAGGGTTAAACCGATTACAATACCGGCAACCGCTCCATTTTCCGCTTTTTTAGTAACACCAAGCACGGTGAATACAAATACAAAGGTTAGGATAATTTCTACAAGTATTGCTCCCACTACATTTAGACCAACGCTGGATGCTGATCCGAAACCGTTTTGACCGAGTCCGGTTGCAGTGTATCCTCCAAGGCTTGGAGCGCAGTTAATGATTGCTGCTAAAAGGGCAATACCAATTATTGCACCGATACATTGGAATACTATGTATGATACTAAGTCTTTTGCTTCCAGCCTGCCGTCAATCCACATACCGATTGAGACTGCAGGGTTTACGTGACATCCTGAGATGTCACCAATGACGTAAGCCATTGCAATTATGGATAATCCGAATGCCATTGCAATTCCGAAATTTCCTAAAACGGAACCTGCTACGGCTGCACTTCCACAACCGAACAGCACAAGAACCATTGTTCCTATTAATTCTGATATATATCTTTTCATAAGTTTACCTCAAATAATATTAATTGTCTTTTATTTAAAACCTTCTTATTCTTTTGTAAAGTAAATATGCAAGGAATAAAACGAATAATATTAATACGAATGGGAATATGTGTAGTAATATTGAATCGTTAACTTTATCGAAGTGATATTCACTTTCAAAGCCCATATGCTTAACATCTGTATGATTTTGTGTAATCTTTGCAAAGTTGTATAATAAGTCGTAATAGCCGATGTGTGCTCCATCATATTCAATTGAATCAGGGGCTCTGCCATTCTGGTCCATATAATCTCTGACGATACCGGCCATCTTGAAGTAATCGTAAACTGAATATGTGTCCTTTGCCATGAATGAAACGCCCATTGGATCTTCAGGTCCGTCATATGCCTTTGGAATGTCCAGTCCGTTTCCATTCAAGTATGAACTGGTTTGGTATAATAGTTGCGGAGCAGTATAGTTACCGTAGGTTCCGCTCATTTCCTTATCGCCGCTGCTGATTAGGGCCTTGCTTGCGTTTGCCATGACTGCAGGCTTTACGATGTTGTGGGTGACCAGTGAGTCACTGTAAATCTTTGTGTCGTTTCCATGGGTATTTACGATGTCCACAATCTCCTGTGCAATCTGCTTGTTCATGTTCTCGTCATACCTGTCAAGGATTCCATCGTCAGTGTTTTCAGGGAATTCCTTTGCAGGCTGGACATAGTAGACTCCTCCATTTTTCAGGAATGTTCCTGGGTCATGCATTCCTGCAAGGCTTTCGTTGGAGTAGTTGTCGTCCCATGCTCTTCTAAGGAAATTGGTATGGTTATCCAAGTCATAATCTCCCACATTGACGAATACTATCTGCTTGTTGGTGTTCAGTGTGGATGTGACCAGCTGCAGGTAGTTTCCGGCATCTGATGCGGCCAAACATATGCTCACGTCACTTGTAACCTCGATGGCTCTCCATCCCTCTCCTGCGGCAGGAGCCTGGTTGTCAACAATTACCTGGAGTTCTCCTCCACTTATTTCTTCTATATAACTTTTAAGTGAGTTTAATACTTTTAAATCTGTATCATGGTCTACAATATTGTCTGATGTGATGAAAACGGTTTTTGCCGCACTCACATCCTGAATGACAGGGGCAATAACAAGTAGGGCCATGATCAATATTGCAATCTGTTTTTTCATATCTCTAACCTAAACTTTTGTTATATTCTATTTTTTATCTTTATGAATAAAATATTTTTTTACACTCCTTTCAATATTGATATGAAAATCAAGTATTATGCTTTATTTTTAATTTTGAAATATCTGAGTACATAGTTTTAAATATTAACTAATTATAAAGTCATTTTGAGGATTTAGAAAGATTATCTTTTATTTTGAGTTGAATTTTGCTTTGGAAAATTCTGATTTAACCGACAAATTGGGATAATCAATGAATTTGGTCAGTTTATTTGCTGAAAATATTCTGTGGCAGGCAATTAATTAATAATCATCCTGAAAATTTAGTGATTGTCATTAAATTTATCGGTCCTGATTATTCTTTTCAAATCAAAAACTGGAATAAAAAGGTTAATTGCTAGTTAATAGCTTTTAGTTAATTAATAAGTGAAAATCGTCCTCAAAAAGGTGATTTAATGATAAAAAATAATTTTAAGTTAAATATTAGCAAAAATCTCCTAATAATCATTTGCGTCATCTGCCTGATGTTCACTTCATTTGGAGTGATCATGGAGGATTCCTATGCAGGCGACATTGACGGTGATGCTGATGAGCTGGGAGTTGAATCTGATATTAATGATAAACTAATAAATTCTCAAGACAACGAACTGATGGAGGTGAGCTCTCAGGACAATGTTTTACAGGCTCAGGAGAGAACCCCAGATGGACATACATTCAAAGACATAAAAACATGCATAGACAAGTCAAAAGATGGAGATACAATAGTGCTGTCCGGTAAATATGCAGCAAGCGACAACACATCATTTGTTAATGTGAACAAGAAGCTGACAATAACATCCAAAACAGGAGCAACCCTTGACGGAAAGGGAATATCCGGGATTTTCAGGGTGAATGCTGCCGGCGTGGTAATAACTAATCTGAAATTCATAAACGGAAAGGACGTGGCAGGTGGAGCTATCCGTGTCCTGGCTAAAGATGCGACCATTGAAAACTGTTTGTTTGACAACAATCAAGCATATGTAGGAGGGGGAGGTGCAATTGCAAGCGCATATCATGTAAACAAAAGTGAAAACCTGAAGATAATAAGCTGCAATTTCACAAACAATCATGATAACCGGGATGACTTCTCGAACTATTCCTCGGCAGGTGCTGTTGGAGCATATTCAAATGGTTCTCAAATAATAAACTGTATATTCGATTCAAACTGGATTAAAGGAGAGCTTACAAGCTTTGGGGGTGCGCTTCAGATTGGAATGGATGTGCCTGACAACTATGGGCTTGTGGACAGATGCATATTCAGGAACAATCGGGTGATAGCTCCGGACAATAACTCCCATGGGGGAGCGGGTTGCGTCAGGAATGGAGTGACATACTCTAACTGTCTGTTTATAAACAACTCTGCAAGCCAGGGAGGAGCATTGACCTTTCACGCAAGCGGTGACATTATAAACTGCACTTTCATCAACAACACTGCGGATTACTTTGGAGGTGCAATCTCTACAGGTTACCTGTATGAAACAATGACCTTAAGAATAATAGAATGTGACTTTAAGGGAAACGAGGCTCCCGATGGAGGGGCGGTTCAGGCAATAGGATTGAACGTCAATCTGATTGATTCAAACTTCACAGACAATCATGCCACAAACTGCGGTGGTGCGGTAAACATAGTGGCTGAAAACGTTAATGTGGACAACTCCAGATTCACAGGCAATGTCGCTGAGGTTGACGGTGGAGCGGTATACGTAAACGGCGTAAACACTATTGTGGCTGATTCATCATTCGTCTCAAACCATGCGGTTCCCGATGAGGACAGGTTCAATGACGGTTTAGGTGGAGCGATATATGTCAACAGTACATCAACAACTGTATTCTCAAACAGGTTCGAATACAACACAGCAAGAAACGGAAGCGCAATATACTATGACAAAAAGGGAGAGGACTTCATATTGATGAACAACATCCTCTTTGAAAACCAGGCATGGGTTTATCAGCTTCCAATACACTCAAATGATATAGTGTACGGTGAAACAGAGAAAATCAAGGTAATTCTCTACGGCGGAAACAACATTGCAAAATACAACAATCTTGCGGTTTCAAATGCCATTTATAATGCAGCATCACATGACAAAATCGAAGTCGACTCAGAAATCCCTGTTTCAGGAGCGACAGATGACGGCAGACTCTATCAGGATGCCCGTGAATACAACATGCGGGTATTGCTGAGCGTCACACACGAGGACGGAACACTCATCTACAATGCATCAGCAAACACAAGCTATCTGGGTGAAATCAATGTTGAACTGGACAACTTGAAGCCTGGAAAGTATTATGTCTCAGCAAAACACTTCGAGGACACATATTATAAGGGAATAACCAACGTTACAACATTCAATGTCTCCCCAAGAGTTGACAACAAGATAACAATAACAACCACAAACTCAACATTCAAGTACGAGGATGTTGTGGTTTGGACCATAAACATTACCAATCTCGGTCCAAACAATGCAACTGAGGTTGTAGCATACAATCTCATTCCTGAAGGCTTGATTGTGATAGGTCACACATTCGGCGACAAGTACAATCCCCAAACCGGCGAACTAGACATTGGCGATTTGAATGTCGGTGAAAAATTGACTTATACTGTGGTTACAGTCGTTAACAAGACCGGTGAAATCATAAACAGGGCAAATGTCACAGCCAAGGAAACCGATGTCAATATGGAAAACAACTTTGATGAGGCAGTCATCAATGTGGATCCTGCAGCGGATCTGGCAGTCGTCAAGACAGCATCAAACAGGAATCCTAACTACCTTGACAATATGAACTGGACAATAACAGTAACAAACAACGGTCCCGACACAGCACATGATGTGTACGTCGTTGATTTGCTTCCAAAATCCCTAAAATACATTGACTGTGGCGGGGATTATGATGCTGAAACAGGCAAATGGGAAATTGGCACACTTGAAAGCGGCAAGTCAATAACATTAACAATCACATGCCAAGTCATAAGAACAGGCCTTGCACAGAACAACGTTTCAGTAAACGGCTCCGATTATGATTATGACCTGACAAACAACCATGATGAGGAGATAATATACGTTAATCCGGCAAGCGATTTAGCCATTGAAAAGACAGTTAATGCAAGCAACGTGAACTATCAAGATACCGTCAAATGGACATTGACAATAACAAACAACGGACCTGACGCAGCTGAAAACGTCATAATATGTGACTCATTGCCGAATGGCTTTACATATGTCAGTTCAACACTTCCGTATGATGACAATGAGTTCAAAATCGAGAAGGTTGATGTAGGCGAGGTAATCACAATCGAGCTTGTTTCAAAAGTCAACGTTACAGGGGACTTTGTAAACGTTGCAAACGTTACAAGCGACAGCTATGACTATGACTTGACCAACAATGAGGATGACGAGCCGATTAAGGTAAATCCGGCAAGCGACTTGAGCGTATCCAAAAGCGTTGATGAGGAAAACCCAGAATATCACGAGAATGTCACATGGACAATAACAGTAACAAACAACGGACCCGACACTGCACACAATGTCAAAATCAGGGATATCCTTCCATATGGATTGGTATGGCTCGATGATGACAGTTCAGGCAAGTACAATCCTTTAACCGGTGAGCTGACACTTGAATCATTAGAGGTTGGGGAAGAGTTTGAATTGAACATTGAATGCATGGTGAATCTAACAGGCACTATTCAAAACAACGTAACCGTAAACTGCACAGAGCATGACTATAATCTCACAAACAATGAGGACAATGAGACAATAGAAGTGGAAAAATCTGCAGATGTCAAAATCACAAAACTGGTAAGTAATCCTTCACCGAAATACAATGAACTTATCACATGGACATTAATCATCTCAAACAATGGTCCGGATAAGGCAACTGAAATACGTGTGGAGGATGCATTGCCGGAAGGTTTAATATATGTCAACTACACTGCAACCAAAGGCTTTTACGATAATGGCCTATGGGTAATGTGCTGTCTTGAAAAAGGAGAGGAGCAAAGATTGGAAATTATCACAAGAATCAATAAAACTGGTAAAACCACTAACATTGCAGTTATTCATGCTGACGAGTATGATCCAGAACCTGCAAACAATCAGGATAACGAGACAATCGATGTTCCACCAGCAGTTGACGTTGCAGTCACAATCAATGTCGACAATCCAAATCCACTCTTTGGAAGTGAGGTCATATGGTCAATCGCTGTCGTGAATAACGGGCCGGACAATGCAACCAATGTGCGTTTGAATGAAATATTGCCGGACGAATTGGTATTTGTGGACTACAATTCAACTAAAGGATCATATTCCAATGGCCAATGGGATATAGGTTCACTCAACGTTGGAGAGACACAATATCTAAACGTCTCCACACTTTCAAATGCACTGGGCAAGATTATTAACAAAGTTGACGTCAAATCAGAGGAACACGATTGGAATGAGTCCAACAATCATGACGATTCCATGGTTAATGTCAAGGCAGTGGCAGACCTCTCAATAGAAAAACGTGTCGACAATCCGTCTCCAAGCTACGGAAAGACTGTGACATGGATATTGACAGTTTCAAACAACGGACCGAACATGGCAACAAATGTCATTGTCAAAGACTTCTTGCCTGAAGGATTGGTTCTTGCCAAATCAAACGGAAACTATAAGAATGGAGTCTGGAGCGTTGGAAACCTGAATGTCAATGAGAAAAGAGTGCTTAAAATCACATGCAAGGTGAATGCAACCGGAAACTTCCTCAACTATGCAACAGTCACAAGCGATGAGCATGACCCAAATCCTGATGACAACTACGATGAGGAAACAATTGACGTTAGAAAGGCCAGTGACCTTTCAATAACCAAAATTGCATCCAAGTACAATTACCATGTCGGTGATGTGGTGGAATACGCCATTGAAATAGTCAACAATGGTCCGGATACTGCAATCAATATCAAGGTCAGTGAGGTTTTAGACGATTTGCTTAAACTAAAATCATTTAAAGCCACAATGGGCAAGTTTGATAAAAAATTAATGACATGGACAATCGATGAGCTTGGCTATGGCAAGTCAGCAATGCTGTACATCAAGGCCATTGCAACAGGAGCCGGAATCCTGAACAATACCGTCAATGTAACATCAGACACATTCGATTATAATTTGGAAAATAACCAAGACTATGCCGTTGTCAATGTGACTGAAAAGCCGGTAAATACTCCATCAGATAACATATCAGTTGTTAAAGACAAGATTGATAAACATACCGTAAGTATTCTTCAAAAGCATCCAACTTCAAATCCATTTTGGAGTTTAATCGTTGCTCTTGTAATTTCCCTGATATTTTTGGATGGAAGAATATTGAAGAGAAGATAGTTTAAAGTAGCAGAAATGCTACTTTTCCTATTTTTTTCAAAACGATTTTTCAAAATTTCGCAAGTATTCGAATACTTAATTTCATGATTAATTATTTTATAAGTTAGTGTAAAAACTGGCCATATAATGCTCCATTTCTTCAATATAAACAAAACCTTTATATAAAACCTCCAATAAAGTAATAAGTAGATATTGATGTAATTATAATTTTTTTGGAAAAATTACAGATAGACTCAATATTTTAAAGACACAAAAGAGGTGTAATTATGTCTGAAGAAGAAATTATTAATCAAGATGAAGAGTTCACTGAAGAAGATGAAGAAAAATTACCTTTCGCTAAAGCTGAAGTTGTACGTTTAATGAAAGAAAACCTTGATGACGACAAAATGATCAGGGAAAGAGTGAAAGTTGAAATGAACAAATTCTTAGGAGATGTTTTGAAAAACGTATGTAAGCAATTAAACGATTACCCATACACAACCATTGAGTATGAAATGCTTAAAGAATCCACTTACCCATACACAAACATCGAAAGAATCAACCAAGAAAAAGAAAGAATCTTATTACATTTAGAAGCTATCAAAGCGGACTGTAACGCATTAGCTATGGATGTACAAAAAACCTTAAAATTAAAAGATGTTGTTGAAGAAGACTCATTCACAAGCTTCTCAGCAATTGACGATGAAGAAGAGGAAGAAGAATAATTCTTCTAATTCTCTTTACTTTTTTTATATAATTAAAATTCAAAATAAGAAAAATTGTTAAAGTATTATTCGTCTTCAATAATACTAAAACCTGTTTTTAAACCTTTAAGTTCATCTTCAGGAATTTCAGAGACTTCTGCCTTATCACTGACGATGCTGCTTTGGCCAAATGGATCCAACATTATCAATGTGGCGGTGCCGTTTCCTTTTTTAAGTTCCTGAATGAATTCAAGTGTGCCTTTACCGTTTTTCTGTGACAATTCATCATCAAAAAGATTCAATGCTCTTATAACAGCACTTTCAAAACGTGTCAGGACACCTTCGACATTTGTGACGTATCCTTCTGATTTTGGACCAGGCTCCACTTTTATACCTGCTTCTGGTATCATAACGGTTGCTGACTGTGACCTTACAACCCTCACGGACAGGGTATTCTTGCTGATTTCAATAACATGCTTTGCAGGGTCCTTGTGCTCTAAGGCAAGTACGTCGGAGTGCCTGAATCCGCAGGATGGGCATTGGAGGGTTGTCTCCATTACCTTGCCGAAGTGAGGTATCTCAAGCTCTTTCATAATTGATTTTGCCACGCCTTCAATTCCGCAGGCTGGGCATTTGATAATCATTTCGTTAATGGTTTCATCATTCATTTAAAACATATCCTTTTTCTTTCAATTCTTCAATAATTTCATCTAGTTTTGCTTGGCTGGAAGCGGATATTGTGGTTTCACGATACTCGGAAAGCTTATACAGTTCACTCAAGTATTCTTTCTTGTCAGAATCCTTTGAGATGTTGTCTATGAACTTTTGTGCATCCTCGCTGTCGTTGACATTGATGTTTCTAACCAAAGGCTCCTTGAATCCTTTGATGTTGTATGTGATCTTGTCAAGGCTTCCATTGTTCTTGTTAATGATAATATTTATGACATCCGCCAACTCATCAACATCATTCACCAGCTTCACGGTTGCTGTTGACTGGTTTATGATTGACAGTATCTTTTCAAGTGTCTTTTCAATTGTCTCGGAGTTTATGACATGGACATTGTTGGCTTCCGCTTGGGACAGCAGGTGGTCATGTATGATCCTGTTTTCCCTAAAGAAATCAAGCTGCTTTCCTCCACGATGTATTTCAATGGCTCTTTTGACGAAGCGTTCCTTGTGTGATTCCTCTTCGGAGCTTAAAACAAAGAAGTAGATGTTTGCATCATCCTCGAACTGCTCGACATTAATCAGTCCCGGAACCAGGTGGACTCCCTCGATGATTATGTCGTCATAGTCTGTGATTGCCCTTTGGATTATCTTTTCAAGGCCAGGTATGACATATGATGCATGCTCATCGAAACCCGCTGCCACCAGTTCATCATAACTGTTGAAACGGTTCTTGTTTCTAATGTGCTTGTATGCATCATAGGAGGAGCTGTGAAGTGCAGGTGCATATTCCTTGCCGATTATTCCTCTCACCACTGCTCTTATGAAATCACTTTCAATCAAATGCTTAATGTTCAATGTCCTTGCAAGTTCAGCGGCAATGGTGGATTTTCCAATCCCTGATGCGCTTCCAATAAGTATAACATAAGGTTTGCTCATGCCAATCTCTCCAAAAATGTTTTTTCAATTATCTTCTATATATGTGATTTCAATCTTATAAAACATTATACTTTATAAATATGAAAAACAATAATTATTAATATAACATTTTTTTAAAAATTATTTTTTAAAAAGTAAATTTTATAGGTACATGATTAGTTATAAGTTATAAATTATTAGAATAAAGGGGTGAATTTTTTGTATTCAGTTAAATCAGTTAAAGATATTCAGGATTTAAATCCATTCATTGTAGTTGGTTGCGGAGGTGGAGGAGAGAAATTCTCCAATCTCGAAGGAGTTGAGGCCATAGGGTTCATAGATGATAATGTCAAAAAGCAAGGAACATCATATTGCGGATGTGTCATCTCTGGAAGTCTTGACGAATGTCTTAAAGACGCACCAGAAGCAAAATCATTGGTTATTATGTTGCCGATTGGTGCTGAAGGCGCAGCATTGAAATACGCTGTTCAGGCAATCGACAAGGGATTGAATGTAATCACATCATTCAGATCACTGTCAATTGAAGAGAATTTGTCTTTAAAGAAATTTGCTGATGCAAAAAATGTCGTTATCAAGGAAATCAGTCCAAGACTGGATGTTGTAGAGAAAATAGCTGGTGTAGCCCCTGAAAAATCATGTGAAGTTTTACCTAAAATATCTTATAAACCAAAAGCACCAGTGATTTTCGTTGGAGGGACCTCTCAGGAATGTGGAAAAAGGACAACCACAAAGATGCTCGGTTTGGCAAGTGCTGAGAGAGGATTGAATCCGGCAATAATATCCACTGATGAAATGGGTTTGGAAGAACCTACTGATTTTAACTTTAGAGCAGGAAGCCTATCTGCAATGGATGTACCATCTGCAGTATTATCCGCTATAAAATATGTTGAAGAAACCAAAAAACCAGATATCATTTTCATTGAAGGTCAATCCAGCCTGACCGAAAAAGGAAATCCTCACCCAAGAGGATTGTCAGCTGCAATCTTAATCGGTGCAGCTCCTGACGCAGTCATCGTTGGACACAGGCCAAATCACCCATACAGGGAACCTAGAGGTATTGAAGAAGAAATCAAAGCTATTGAAGCAGTTGAACCTACAAAAGTAGTTGGACTCTCAGTAAACCTTAAGAACGCCGATTTGGATTTATGTCCGGAATACTTCGAATCCACTTTCGGATTGCCTGCTGAAGACGTCTACAACAACGGCGCTTCCAAATTACTGGATGCTATTTTCGAATACTTAGAGGAGTAATTTAAATGAGTTTCACAGATACACTTAAAAAGAGTTTAGGCTTTGAAGAAACTGAAGGCAGCAAGGACAAACCTAAAAGCGAATTATCTAATGAGTTATCCAACATTGTCGGCAGTATCAAAGATGTTTTAAAGCCACAGGAAAATCGTTCAAGTCAACAACCACAACAACAGTACAGGCCAAATACTCAAGCACAATACAGGCAAGCTCCTAGACCTACTCCAAGTGCTACTCCAAGAACTGTACCAAAACCAACTCCAAGATATGAGGATCCTAATGACTTTGTCATCATCCCTGAACAGTCCTATTATGAGATTGTCCTAATAAGGCCTAAAACAATCGATGACATCAACTATGTAGTTGATCAGGTCATTGAAGAGAGAAATCCTGTCATTTTGGACTTGTCCTTTTTGGAAAAGGAAAGTGCTCCAAACTACAAGTTGGCCGGAGATAAGATTAAGCAGATGAGATCAAGATACGGTGCACAGGCATTATTGCTTTCCCGTACAGAAGACAAGAATCTGATTATCATCTCTCCTAAAAAAGTAAAAGTCGTCAATAAAGGATAAGTAGAATTGATTTTCTACTTTTCAACTATTTTTTTAAAAACACCAAATATCTCGCTAGTACATACATCACCAGAATCAATGCTATTGCCGTTTCCATAATTAGGATGTTGTCTAATATCATATTGGAGGCCACATTTCCCACAATTCCTTTTGTTGCAAGTGCACTGATTACAAATGGGAATGTGAATGCTGCAAAACTTGGGTAGAAGCCAATATTGCGATAGTCAATGAACTTGTACAGTGCGAAAATGTAGAATATGCATGCAATCAGATAGAGTCCCATTGCAAATTCATATGACACGCTTTCAGCGGAATTCAAATATCCTACAATAAGTATGCTGAATAATGCTGTGAAAATACATATCAAAGGCTTGTTCATGTCCTGATTATTGGGATACCTGATGTATCTGTAGAATACGACTGGAGTGGTCACAAGCATTGAGATGAATCCGATCATGAAGAATATGAAATCGATATCGTTTAGTCCATGGACATTTGCGGTTATCGCTCCCATGGTGATTCCAATATACACAATCCACCAACTTGGATAGACTGTCTTTATATCAAATTCACGTATGACGAAACGATAGGTGAAGTAAATCATTAGCAAAATATGAAGGCCAATTCCTATAATCCACACACCATACGAAAAGGCGGGCATGAATGTATTAAGATATGTAGATAAAAGCATCACTGCCATTGGAAATGTACCGAAACTACTGAGAATGATAGGATTTTTCAAGTCCCTTCTTATGGTTTCAGGGTATAATATTAATTTCAAAAGTATCAGGACTAAAAATATTCCTCCAATGCTTCCAAATAGATATCTCAAATAGGGATGGACATCCTGAACCAGATTCCCTAGTGAGAATAATGCAAGAACCAAACCTGAAACGGGCAGGGGCAACTTTTCAATGACATTCATAAAAATCTATAATCTAAAGAATTCCTTTGCATTTAGAGATGAGACCTTTTCAATCTCCTTATTTTCATATCCCTTTCTTACCAGTTCACGAACGGTTTTGGGAACGGAAAGAGGGTCTGAAGGCTTGTTGCTTATGTCGCTGTTTAAAAGGAAGCGGTCAAATCCATATTCATCCAAAATGGAGATTGCCTCAAACTCATCCATCTTCTGCGGCTGAACTGTCAATCCGAGCATGCAGTCACTGTCAATTGCATCACAAACAACCTCTGGATTAATGTGATCAATCACTGCCTGACTTTCCTCAATGTGCTGCGGAACGATTTCAAGGATTCTTTTGAGAACTTCCCTCTTGTTTCTTCTTGGAGTGTGGATGATTACCTTGGATTTGGTTTCATTTGCAATGTCCAGTTGCCTTTCAAAGACGCTTATCTCACTGTCGGTCAAATCCTCAAGTCCGATTTCACCGATTGCCACAATTTGATCGGTTTCTATCCACTTGTATAATTCATCGAATATGATTTCAGGATTGACATTTGAGTTTGTCGGATGGATTCCAAGTGCAACCTTCAACTCAAGGCCATGTTCCATCGCCCTTTTGGTGTCAAGCTCTAGAATTCTATTGAGATGATTTAAAAGAATCATTTCATGAGGAATCTTGTATGGATAGTAACTGCAGGTTATTGCAGTATCGATTCCGGCTAAAAACATTTTTTCAAAGTCCTCTCCGCTTCTGGCATCTGCATGCATATGGGTATCAATCATTTTATCACTGTTTGAACTTTTATCTAATCCTATTATATTTTTCATTTTTAAAAAATTTGCCTAAAAAACATATTGCTTTTAAACCTTGTGCAAGTGCAACTTATAGCACATGTTCACTTTAAAATCTTTTATATTATTTCAGTAATAAAAATTAGTTTAAATGTAATACTATTTAGGTGGTCAATTTGAACAGAACAAAAAATCATGTAAGACACTACAATAAGGTATCAGAAGATATAAAGTTCGTATCCAATTCCCTAATTAGATTAAGGGTATTGAAAGCATTATATGAAAATCCAAGTAATATGAAAGAGTTAACACATAAAACAGATTTAAGCTACAGCTCCATATCAAGCACATTGCACAAGCTGGAGCTAAGGGACATGGTATACCGCAATTCAAACAGGTACTACCTTGCAAGCTCATTGAAACTGCAGATGAAAAACATATTGCAACTGTCAATCATCATAAACCTGTTGGATGAGATATTCAACATCATTGAAGGTCACATCGTCCATAAGCTACCGTTAGAGTCAATTCTTGAAATGCACATGCTCGACGGTTCTCTTATGGTGGAGTCAGATGGTGTGAATGCGGACATGATCGATAATCTGATTGAAAACAACATTGGTGAAGCCAACAGTGCCCGCTGCATTCTGCCGGTATACTCAGAAGGAATAAACTTAAAACTCAACGAATTGGCTGATGACGGCAAGTTCGTTGAAATCTTGGTTTCTAAAAAACTCTCAAACATCTACAACAATAGATCAAGGGTAAAATACATCTCCACATTCCGTGGCAAGAACAATTTCCTTTTAATCATCACCGACAAGATGATGATACTGGGTTTTTTCAGAAATGATGGTATATTTGATAAAAATAGGTTGGTTATCTCAACAGGTAAGGACTCCCTGAAATGGGCCAATAACCTGTTTAGATATTTTAAAAAATTGGATAAATGAGTGTTAAACTCATTTATAATACTTTTCAAGGTATTCTTTTAAATCGGAAATAGGAATTCTTTCCTGTTCTTCGGTGTCCCTATCCCTAACTGTAACCTGATTGTCTTCTAAAGTGTCGAAGTCAACGGTTACTGCAAGAGGAATACCAATTTCATCAGCTCTTGCATATCTTTTACCGATGGTACCGGTGGTATCGTATTCAACGGTGAAACCTTCCATTCTTAAGGTTTCGGTTAATTCCTGTGCAACTTCAGGTAATCCTTTCTTGTTTACAAGTGGGAAAATACCGACTTGCACTGGTGCAACTGACTTGTTGAACTTGAAGTAGTCTTTTCCTTCGGTTTCGGTAAAGGAATGCAATAATACTGAATATGTGATACGGTCAATACCGAATGATGGCTCAATAACGTGAGGAGTGATCTTTTCACCGGTTATTTCCTCTTCAACTTCCTCAAAGATAAGCAAGTCTTCGGTGACTTCATAAACCTTATCCAATTCAACGGTGAATTTGCCGTCAGCTTCAAGTGCAGCTTTAACCTCATTCACATCAGCATCTTCAATGGCCTGTTTGACTTTAGGAGAATCTCCTTTAAAGACCGGTCCGAATTTGGACAAGTTAGGTTTTACAACTGTTTTTTGAACTTTTTTAGGTTCATCATACTCAACAAAGACGTTCAATTCATCATTACTGAACTTGGAGTGTGAAGACAGATCATAATCTCCCCTGTCGGCAATTCCGATGATTTCAACCCAACCGTACTTGTCGGTTTTCACTTCAACGTCCCAGCAGTCAAGGGCATAGTGAGCCATTTCCCCTGCTAAGTGTTGTCTGAATCTTAACACGTCTTCAGGAATACCGATTTCAGTAAGGAATTTGCGTGCAAGGTATAATTGGTAGATGAGCATTTCATTGGCGACAATGCCTTTATCCAATGCTTCGCGAGCTGTGATTTCCAAAGGTTCAAGGTTGTTTTCCTGAACTTCCTGTGAGTTTAGGCGCAATACCGCATCTTCAATCTGTGAGAATTTAGGATGGGTCTTGTCTTTAGGGTTTAAAAAGATTTCAGCTTCTGCTTGTGTAAATTCACGAAGTCTGATAACTCCTTGTCTTGGGGAAATCTCATTCCTGTATGCTTTTCCAAGCTGAACAGCTCCAAATGGTAATTTTCCTCTGAAGAATCTTTCTAATCTTTTGAACAATATGAATATTCCCTGTGCGGTTTCAGGTCTCATGTACCCTACTTTATCTCCTTTCGCACCGATTTCGGTTTTAAACATCAGGTTGTAGTTCCAGATGTTTGAAAGTTTTCCGCCACATTCAGGACATACAATGTTGTTGTCGATTACGATTTGGTCAAGTTCCTCGTTTTCAAGGCTTTCCACATCTTCTCCGATTACCTCTTCAATGATATGGTCTGCTCTGAACACTTCACCACATTTTTCACATTTGCACATTGGGTCTGTGAAGTTGTCAACGTGTCCAGATGCCTTCAGGACTTCTTTAGGCATAACGGTAGGTCCTTCAATCTCGTAGAATCCTTCACCGGAAACGTATTGTTTTCTCCATTTCTGCATAATGTTGTTCTTAAGGCTTGCTCCAAGAGGGCCGTAGTCAGTAAAACCTGACACTCCGGAATATATTTCGAATGATGGCCATAAAAATCCTCTTTTAGCACTGATGTTGCTCATTTTGTCATGATTCATAAAAATTAACTCCTTCTTATTTTTTCAATTCATAATCTAATTTGACTCTGCTGCTTTCAGGGCGAGTCTGACCCATGTACTTGCTGTTCCTGTCAGGGTGTCCATAAGGCAATTCTGAAGGTGAGGTCATGGTTTCAAATACAATCTGACACACTCTTTGACCCGGATACAGTGCAACAGGCATTGCACCGATGTTGGATATTTCTAAGGTGATTTTCCCTTCAAAACCAGGGTCAATGAAACCTGCGGTAACGTGCATTGTAACGCCCAAACGGCCCATACTTGAACGGCCTTCAACCCTTGCAACAAGGTCGTCAGGTATCTTGACATATTCCAAGGTGGTTGCCAGTGCGAATTCATTTGGGTGAATAATGAATGCATCACCCTCCTTAACGGTTGTTGATTCCATGTAAGATGCAATGTCTTCTGGATCTTTAGGGTCAATGAAAGGTTTTCTGATTACTTTAAATACTTTGAACTCATCCCCTAATCTCATATCCACGGAAGACGGTTGAATCTGCTTTTCGTCTTTGAGAGGTTCGATTGCTATCTTGTCCTCTTTCAAATATCTCTTTATATCTTTATCGCTTAAAATTGCCATTTTTTCACACAAGTAAATTAATAAGTATTATAATTCTCTGATTTCAAGTAAATTGTCCATTCTATTGACCACATTATCTATTGTCTCGTCACTGTAGTCTATTGTGATTGCATCGAACTTACATGCATTGACACATAATCCGCATCCTTTGCAGATGTCAAAATCAATGGATATCCTGTTATCCTTAAGGCTGATGGCGTCAAACATGCAGGTTTCATCCAGACATTTTTTACACATTCGGCACTTGTCCTCATTAAGTGTCACGGTCACTCCGTCAAGCTTTTCCAGCTTGTCACTGATGCTTTCATCCAGGTTAGGATACACTTTCCACAGACAGCAGCATGGACAGCAGTGGCAGATGGTTAATAATCCTTTTCCAGGCCTTACATTCATCCACACGGTATCGATTTTATTTCTTCCGATAATGTGGCTCAATCCTGCAGCGTCTGCTCGGTCAATCTGCTCAAAGGCTTCTTCCACGGTTGCAAGATGTCCTATATTTTTAGGGATTTTTCTGGCTGTCGGCCCTAAAAAGATACATCCGATGTCTTTTGGATAATCCTGACAGTCGTTTGAACTTCTGCAAAGGCAGCTGTTCATGATGACGATGTCATCGCAACGTTTGACAACATCCTTTATAACTTGAGTTGGTAGGAATTCTGAACCTTCTGATTCTATTTTTTTATTGATATTAATTGTATTTGGAACAACAACGATTTCATCGTCCTCAAAAAGCAGCTTGTCGATGATTTTTCTATATGCCTTTGATTTCTTGGTGATTTCAGCTATCCAAAATCTCCAGTTGAAAATGTATTTAAGGACAAAAATACTAATGTCTGCAAAGCTAATCTTTCTCATTGTTCACCAATTTATTATTTAATCTTCTTAAAATTCCTTTAAATGTATGGGCTTCACGCCCGGTAATGAATGCACGTGAAATAATATTGTTGAATGTCTTTTTGCCGTTTCTCTTTTTATGCTCAGGAATGTCCAGGGAATCTATCAGGGAATCCATATCCTTTTGAAGATATTCCTTTTCAAGTGTACTGCTTTCGCTGAGGCCTTCAACTCCGAATTCATGCTTATTCTTAAATAACTCATAGAATATTATTGCGGCTGCATGGGAAATGTTCATGATCGGATAGGTCGGGTCGGTCGGTATTGACACGCAGATATCGCAATCTCCTATTTCCTTATTTGAAAGTCCATCACCTTCCCTTCCAAAAAGAATTGCAATCTTGTTTTCAACATTGATTGATTTTCCAAGCTCTTCTGGTTTTATAGGAATTCTTGAGAGGTTATAACTTCCCCCAACAGTTCCTGTTGAAGCAACCTTGAAATCAATTCTCTGGGACTGGTAAAAGTCATTGAGGGTAGGGTAAATCTTTGCATTTTCCACAATGTATTTTCCATGTGTTGCCTGATAATATGCCTCGTTTGTCAATTTAGTGGGATTTATCAGAACCAGATTTTTTAATCCGAAGTTTGCCATTGTTCTAGCAAGAAATCCTACGTTTCCAGCAGTTTCGCATTCGACAAAAACAATATAAATGTTATCTTTGAAGAGATTAACTTCCTCGTCTTCCTTTTCACGAACAAGCTTGACTCTTCCGGTACCTCTGGCTTGCTTTGTAGAGGTGGCCTTTTTGGTGGATGTTGATTTTTTTTCGGGTTTGCTCTCCTCTTTCTCTTCGGGTGAAGCCATAGTTGTGGTTTCAACTATCTTCTCTTCACTTACAGCAGTATCTCCTATTTTAATCAACTCCAAAGTATTATTCGTAAGCTTTATCTAATAATTCAAGAACATGCATTGATTTAATGTCTTCCCTTCCGATTGCATTCAAACCGTCCTGAAGGTTCAATTCACAGAACGGACAGATTGTAACCACAGCCTCTGCACCTGTTTTTTCAATCATTTCAGCCTTTGATTTGGACAAATCAAGAGCTATTTCAGGTTTTCCGGACTTGATTCCTCCACCTGCGCCACAGCATTGGCAAGGATATTGCATTTCCTCAAATTCAACTCCAGGAATCATTTCAATAATTTCTCTTGGCTGGTCCTTAATGCCTTGACCTCTGCCCAGGTGACAAGGGTCATGGTAGGTCACCTTCATATTAACCTCTTTCAGCTTGGATGTGTCAAGCTTATCAACCAGAAACTCGCTAATGTCCATCACATTAAGTTTGGAGCCGAATTTAGGGTGATTGTTCTTTAATGTGGATCCGCAACCGGAACAAATTGTAATTACAGTATCATAATCCTTGAAAACTTCCTTGTTCTTGTCAACAAGGTCCTGAACGATATCAACCTGACCGGTTCTTAAAAGTGGTGAACCGCAGCAGACTTGACCCTCAGGAACATCAATGTCTATTCCATTTTCTTTTAATATTTTAACCAGCTTATGCCCGACTTCAGGGAATTTATAGTCAACCATACACCCGGTAAAGAAAGCAACTTTGGAACCGGTTTCATTTTCAGCCTCTTCAATGAATGATGGCTTGTCTGTCTTGATGGACCTTCCGCTTTCCAGGATGTTTTCCTTGAATACGACATGTTCTGGGAGAGGTCCTGAACCGTTTGCAACGGCAATGGCTCTCATGCGCTCAATGGCATCGCCGAAGGTGTTGATGTTTTTAGGACAAACTGACAAACACTTTCCGCAACTGGTACATTTGTATAATCCTTCATCCAATGCTTCAACAAGCCTGTCAAAGTTATCCCTTGGATCGCTTTCGAATTTGGAGATGTACCTCATCAGGTATGGTCCTCCGAACTCTTCGGTTGCAATATTTACAACCGGACATGTGGAAAGACAGGAATAACATTCGATACAACTTCTCACCTTCTTGGTTTCGCTTGAATCTGCTTTGGTAATGCTTTCATCAATGCCTTCGCATTTATGGTCGCATTGGAGGGACAATTCCAGGTCTTTTACTTTGGCTTCTATGCTTGACTTGTCAACTATCAAGTCTTTGATTACTGGAAATCTAAGGGGTTCAATGATTGCTCCGTCCTTTATCTCTTTCTGGCATGCAAGCGCACCGTTTCCCTTAAAAAGAATTCCACAGGATCCGCATTGCCCTGCCCTGCATGAGCTTCTAAAGCTAATGTCAGCATCATATTTTTCATTAATAGCCTGAAGTGCGTCAAGAACTTTCATATGTGGTGTCTTTTCAATTTCATAACACTCTAAATGAGGTTCTGCGTCAGTTTCACTATTAAATCTTGAAACATAAACTTTAATCATTATTTCCCCTCCAAAAGTATAAGCTTGTAAAATATTATAATATAATATTTATAGTTTGAAGTATTATATAATATATTGTATTAATGATTATTTTGAGGAAAATATAATGAATTTAAAAGAATTAGTCACAGGAGTGTCTGGTGAAAAGCAATTTTTACTAGGTAATGAGGCGGCTGTTAGAGGTGTGATAGAGGCAGGCGTTTCAATTGCAGCTACATATCCCGGAACTCCTTCATCAGAAATCGGAAATATTTTATCAGTATTGGCTAAAGACGCCAATATCTATTTTGAATTTTCAACAAATGAAAAAGTGGCCATGGAGGTGGCAGCTACTGCTGCAGCTTCAGGATTAAGGTCATTCACATTCATGAAACATGTGGGATTGAACGCATCTGCAGATTCCTTCATGACTACCGCTTACTCTGGAGTTAATGGCGGAATGGTTATCTTGTCAGCTGACGACCCATCACTTTTCTCATCTCAAAATGAACAGGATACACGTAATTATGCAAAATTGGCAAACATGCCTATTTTAGAACCGTCCAACTGTCAGGAAGTAAAGGACATGGTCAAATATGCATTCGAGTTATCAGAACAGTTTAAAATACCAGTAATAGTAAGAACAACAACCCGTGTATCACACATGAGAGGAATAGTCGAATTTGGAGACGTGGCAGACAACTCATCAAAAGGAGATGACCACTGGAAGAGAGGCCACTTCAACAAGGATCCGTCCAAATATGTTCCAGTACCTGCATTTGCAGGAGAAATGCACGTAAGATTATGGGATAAGATTCACAAGATTCAGGAAATAACCAACAAAACAGAATTCAACCGTGAAATTGAATTGTCCGGTGAAAAGAAATATGGTATAATCTCATCAAGCAGTGCATTTAACTATGCTCATGACGTTTGCAAATTCAATGAATTAGACATTAACATTTTAAAACTAGGATTCTCATATCCTTTCCCAAACGACAAGGTAGCTGAATTCCTCAAGGACTTGGATGAAGTGTTCATCGTAGAGGAAGTCGACCCAATAATCGAAAGGGACACACTTGCTGTTGTGGGAAGTGAAAAGCTTGACGTTACCGTTCACGGTAAGCTTGACGGCACATTCCCATTATACCATGAGTTCAACTCAGATGTTGTTGCAGACGGATTGAACAAGGTATTGGGCTTCAAGCAGGATAAAGACGTTAAGTTCTCCGCAAGCCTTGAAAAGCTTCAGGAAGACATTCCTTCACGTGCACCAGTACTGTGTGCAGGATGCCCTCACAGGGCAATGTATTACGGTGTAAACCTTGCAATAGAGGAATTGGGCTTGAAACCTTCCGATGTAGTATTCGCATCAGACATTGGATGTTACACATTAGGAATCAATCCACCTTACAATGCAGCTGATTATCTATTGTCAATGGGTTCCAGCGTAGGTGACGGATGCGGATTTTCAGTTTCAACAGACCAGAAGGTTGTAAGCTACATTGGAGACTCAACATTCTTCCACAGTGGTGTTTCACCATTGATCAATGCTGTTCACAACAAGCACAACTTCGTACTGACAGTTCTTGACAACAGGATTACCGCAATGACCGGTGGTCAGCCTAACCCTGGAATTCCAGTGGATGGAATGGGTGACGAGGCACCTGAAGTGTCCATTCGTAAATTGGCTCTTGCCTGCGGATGTGATTATGTGCGTGTAATTAATCCATTCAACCTTGATCAGGTTGTCAAGACCTATAAGGAAGCTTTGCAGAGGGATGATACAGCAGTAATTATTTCAAAAGCTCCATGTACATTAATCAAAGGATTGGAGAAAAAACCTCCAGTTAAATTTATTGAAGGAAACTGTAATAACTGTGATAAGTGTGTAAGCGAATTGGCATGTCCTGCGATTTCAAAAATCAATGGAAAAATCACAGTTGACACAGCGCAATGTGACGGATGCAGCGTATGTATTCAGGTATGTAAATATGGCGCATTAGAGGCAGGTAGGTGAAAAAATGGATAATCATTATAGTATTTATATTTGTGGTGTTGGAGGCCAAGGAATCATCAAAACCTCCACAATCATCGGAGAAGCTGCAATGAATCAGGGCTTGGATGTAGTGATGAGTGAAATTCACGGAATGTCTCAAAGAGGAGGATCAGTTTCCACAGAATTGAAGATTGGAGGATACAATTCATCAATCATTCCAAAACAGGGTGCAGACATGCTGCTTTCCTTTGAACCGATTGAAACAATAAGAGGATTGGATAAGGTAAACTCTGAAACCAAAATCGTTTACAATACACATCCGATTATTCCTTCATCAACAAACAAGGCTTATCCAAGTGTTGACAGCATTACAAAAACATTGAAGGAGAATTTCAAGCATGTTCTTCCGATTGATGGAACACAATTGGCCATTGATGCCGGAAGCGTTCTTGCTTTGAACATGGTTCTTCTTGGTGCGGTCACAGCTGATGACAAGTTCCCTCTCACAAAGGAATCAGTCATTGAAGCGATGAAAAACAATTTAAAACCTAAGTTCCATGACATGAATTTAAAGGCAATTGAAAGTGGATACAAATCTATCAGAGGTTAAATATATTTAAATAATATTTAAACTAAAAATATAATTAATAATTGAGTTGTGGTATTATGGCGTACAGAATTGACAATGCTATTGTAAAAAAAGATAGGAATGGTAGAGTAACATTAATTGATCCGGAAAACGTTTTCAAGGATGAAGATGCATTTATTGCTGTTAAAAGTGACGATTTGATTACCCTTCAACTTTTAATTAATGGTATCCTTAAAAATGATTTCAAAAGCTGGAGAGAATTAGGTGTCATTCCGGAAAATGAACCACTAAAAAGCCTTTTCGTACGTTTAGGTTATTCAAGAGAAGATATAGCTAAATTATTAAAAGAATTCTAGCTATTTCAATTCTTTTTTCTTATTTTTTTAAATATTTTTCAAAAAAAAAGTAGTTTAGAAAAGATGTTACTCTTTTCTATAAGTTTTTAATATCGTTTTCATTTAAGATTTTAGCATTGCTGCCTTCAAGTGCTGCGATAGCTTTTTCCATGTTTTCCAATCTCATTGCCACAATAGCCTCATCGCTGTTGCTACTTACAAATGCGTATAAGTATTCAAGGTTGATGTCTTGTTCATCAAAGATTGATAATGTGGAATTCAATCCGTTAGGTTCATCAGGAACTGCTAAAACGATTACTTCATTTTCCTTTACAATGAAATTATCTTTTTCAAGTGCTTCAATTGCTTTTTCATTGTCAGAAACGATTAATCTTAAAATTCCATATTTTGTTGTGTCTGCAATTGATAAAGCACGGATGTTAATGCCTGCTTTTGCTAATGCATCAATTGCCTTTTTAATTCTTCCTTCCTTGTTTTCTACAAAAATTGAAATTTGTTTCACGGTCATTTTATCACCTTTTTATAAGTTCCTTTCATCGATTACACGAACAGCTTTACCTTCACTTCTTGGGAGTGATTCAGGTTCACAGATTGTTACATCAACTCTGATTCCGACTTCGGATCTGATTGATGCTTGGATTTGTTTTTCAACTCTTTCCATTTCCTTCATTTCATCTGAGAACAATTCTTTGGATGCTTCTACCTTAACTTCCACTTCATCTAAAATGTCCGGTCTGGTTACATGAATCATGTAGTTAGGGCTTGCGCCTGTGACTTTGAGCAATGCCTTTTCAATTTGGGATGGGAAAACCATAACTCCCTTGATTTTAAGCATGTCATCGCTTCTACCTGTGATTCTTGTCATTCTTACTGTGGTTCTTCCACATTCACATTTTTCACCGATTAGTGAGGTCAGGTCTTTGGTTCTGAATCTTAAGATAGGCATTCCGGTTTTGGTTAATGATGTTAATACAAGTTCTCCTTTTTCACCGTAATCTAAGGTTTCGCCGGTTTCAGGGTTTATGATTTCTGGGTAGAAATGATCGTCTTGAATGTGCATTCCGTTTTGCTCGTTACATTCTTGTGCAACACCAGGACCCATTACTTCGGTTAATCCGTAAATGTTGTGGGTTTTTATGCCTAATGATGCTTCGATTCTTTTTCTCATTTCATCAGTCCACATTTCAGCTCCGTGAATTCCAGCTTTTAGGTTAATGTCTTCAAGTGGAATTCCAGCCTTTTCCCTGGACTCTCCGAGATACATTGCATAGGAAGGGGTACATGTTAACACTTCACTTTGGAAATCAACCATTGTGTCAAGTTGCCTTTGGGTGTTTCCGGCTGAAATAGGGATTGTAATTGCACCCATCTTGTTTCCACCGTGGTGTATACCGAATCCGCCTGTGAACAATCCGTATCCATATGCGTTTTGAATGATGTAGTCTTCTTCAACATCAGCCATTTTAAGTCCACGTGCAATACATTCTCCCCAAATGTCCAAGTCGTTTTGGGTGTATGCGGTAACTGTTGGTTTTCCGGTTGTTCCAGAGGATGCGTGCACTTCTACGATTTCTTCACGAGGAACTGCAAGTAATCCTAATGGATATGCTTCTCTTAGGTCACTTTTTGTTGTGAATGGAATTTTCTCGATGTCTTTTAATGTTTTGATGTCTTCTGGTTTTAAACCAGCTTCGTCGAATCTTTTCTTGTAAAATTCAACATTTTCATATGCTAATTTCACAGTTTCTTGTAGTCTTTTAAGTTGAAGTTCTTCTTTCTCTTCTTTGTTCATACATTCTGCTTTCTCATTCCAAAACATAGTATCCCTATATATAAAAATTTTTTTAACGTGTTTATCTTTTGTAGTTAATTTATTTAAAACTTTGTCATACTGTTTAATTTTTCACTTCACGTTAACATAAATATTGAGTTAAGCACGTAAAATAACAAACTGTAATCAATAATTACTTATTGCTTGATAAAACTATTTAAATGGCTTTCAATAGTAGTTTTACTTGGTGATAATCGTGAATGATGAAATTATCAAAGGTAAACAAGAGTTTAATAATGGCAATTATGAGAAAGCGTTAGGTCACTTTGAAAATGTTGGTGAGGATGATGAATTTTATGGGTACGCTCAATTGTTCTGCGCAAATTGCCTAATGGAGCTTAAAAGATATGATGATGCCCTTAAAATAGTTAACGTTTTGATTTTGCAAAATCCATATAATAAGCTGGCCTGGTTTAATAAGGTACTGTGCTATATCTTCTCCGATGATGAACAGAATGCGCTAAACATTATGGATGATGTCATCAGTGTCGTGGACATGGGTGACAAGTATGATCTTGTCTTTCTCGCCAAGCTATACAAACTACTGCATTGCTATGATGATGCATTGAGGTACTGCAACATGGCCTTGGAGATTGATGGGGAGTTTAGGGAGGCATTGTATGAAAAATCATTTATAGCAATGAGAAATGATGACTCAAAGGCTTTGGATGAGATTTCAGAGAAGTTTTTGGGTCTTTCAGACAGTGACCTGTTCAGTCTGATGCCTGCATTCCTGCTTAAGCTGTTTTCAAAGGATTATGCGGCCTGTGTGGACTTGATAGAAAAAAGCGATTTGAATGAGTTCGATGAGGAGCATGTTGGAATGCTTAAGGGCATTGTCTACAATCAAATCTGTAGGGAGCACAGTGTGGCCCTTTTGGTGGTTAATGAGGAAAACTTATCAATTGATGATGCGCTCGGAGCATTGATTGACTTTGTTGAGACCGGAAAGACTGACGGGGAAATTGCGGGGGTTCAGTATTTCATATTATAATGTACAAAAAAGTACATCGATGTATTATAGTAATCTTTATATAACTTTTTCATTAAAATAATTATTGTAATATTAAAGTAATTTAATATTTTTTTAGAGGTAATTATTTATGAACGTTATGATCTTGGCAATAATATTTATTGTTTACATATTTGCCTTAGTATTCGTGGGATACTACGCTTACAAAAAAACCAATTCCTCTGAAGACTTTATGATTGCGGGTAAGGACACTCACCCATTCATCATGGCAATGAGTTATGGTGCTACTTTCATCTCAACGGCAGCAATCGTAGGTTTTGGTGGAGTTGCAGGCCAATATGGAATGAGTGTATTATGGCTAGCATTTTTAAATATTATTATTGGTGTATTTATAGCATTTGTATTTTTAGGAAAAAGGACTCGTCGTATGGGACACGCTCTGGAATCCTTGACATTTCCGGAATTTTTAGGTAAACGTTTTGACTCAAAATTCATCCATTACGTTTCAGGATTAATCATTTTCTGTGCAATGCCCCTTTATGCGGCAGTGGTATTGATTGGTGCTGCAAGATTCTTGGAATCTTCATTGCTGATTGATTTCAGTATCGCATTGTTAATCTTATCCATTATCATCACATTCTATGTGCTTTTCGGTGGTATCCGTGGTGTAATGTATACAGACGCGCTTCAAGGAACCATCATGGTTGTTGCAATGCTGTTCCTGCTTGTATTTGTATATTGGTTGCTTGGAGGAGTCGACACAGCCAACGTTGCACTTACCAACATGGGTCATCTGTACCCGGCAGATGCCATGGCAACGGGCGGAACGGGTTGGACTTCGTTTCCGGAGTTCGGAACACCATTCTGGTGGTCACTTGTATCCTCTACATTAATCGGTGTAGGTATTGGGGTGCTCGCACAACCTTCATTAATCGTAAGGTTCATGACTGTGAAATCCGATAAGGAACTCAACAGATCAGTTTTAATTGGCGGAATATTCATCGCAATCATGCCAACAACAGCATACATTGTCGGATCCCTGTCCAATGTATACTTCTTTGATAAATTAGGCAAGATTGCAGTCGACGTTGTTGGAGGAAACATCGATAAGATTATTCCGACATTCATCACAATGGCATTGCCTGAATGGTTTGTATACATTTTCCTATTGTCCCTGATTGCAGCTGCAATGTCAACAATATCCTCACAACTGCACACTCAAGGTACTGCATTCGGTGTGGACATTTACGGTACAATAAGAGACAAATCCAAACAAAAACTCGACCAAGTCAGCATTTCAAGAGTAGGTATCCTGATAGCTATCATATTGGCATTGGTAATGGCATTCTCCCTTCCGGGAAGTGTGGTTGCACTCGGAACAAGCCTGTTCTTTGAAATTTGTGCTGCAGCATTCCTGCCAGTGTTCTTGGGAGCTCTTTACTGGAAAGGAATTACAAGACTTGGTGCAATTGCAGGAATATTGTCTGGAACATTCGTAAGCCTGTTCTGGTTGTTTTTCGTATTCAAGAAAACTGCAGTGGGCATTGGAATTTGTAAATTCATATTCGGTATGGAAACATTACTTCCGGCTGCTCCATGGCCGTTCATTGATGTAATGTTGATAGCAGTGCCGGTTTCTGCAATATTCACAATCGTAGTAAGTTTACTTACCAAACCTCCTGCTGATGAGGTAATTGACAAAGCATTTAAAAACATCGATACAAAAGGAAGTGATGCATAATGATGGTTTTAGGAATAGAAGACCCATTGATTTGGGGAGTTTATGTTGGAATTATCTTATCCACACTTTTATGTATTGTATATGGTATTGTAAACTGGAATAAGGGAGATTAACTCCTTTATTTTATTTTTTTTAAATCATTAATTGTTGTAATACTCAACATTTAAATATCTCCTATTACAAATGTATGATATAAGTGATATAATGAGACAATTATTCGATAATTTTGGAAGAATAGAGAAAAATGATCCTGAATTTCATGAGATATTTGAAAACTTCGCATATGATGAAGTCTACAAGCATTCTACCTTAGATGAAAAAGATTCTGTTTTAGTGACATTAGCATCATTAATTGCATGCCAATCTCCTAAAGCGTTTAAAAAGATATTATTATCAGCAATCAACAAATACATAACTCCTGAAGAAGTTAAGGAATTGCTTTACCAATCCGTTCCATATGTCGGCTTTGGCCGTGCACACAATTTCTTCGGTGTTGTCATTAAGGTATTCGACAAAAAGGGAATTGAAATGCCTTTAGAAAACAGATCAAACACAAACGCTGAAGACAGGTATCAAAAAGGCCGTGAAATCCAGGACAGATATTTTGGCGTTGAAATGATTCAGGCAATGAACGACAATGCTCCTGAAGGGCAAAAACACTTCAACACATTCCTTGAAGGCTACTGTTTCGGTGATTTCTATACTCGTGACGGTTTAAACGATCAACAACGTGAACTGATAACATTTACATTCATTGCAACTTTAGGCGGTTGTGAAAATCAGTTAAGGGGCCATACCCAGGGCAATTTAAGTGTTGGCAATGATAAGGAAAAATTAGTTTCAGCAGTAACAGTCATGCTGCCGTATATTGGTTTTCCAAGAAGTCTTAATGCATTGGCAATAATAAATGAAATTTGTGATTAAGGGTTTTTCACCCTTAATACTTAAATTCATAGGATTCTTCAATTTCCATCATGTTCCTGATTTCGGCTGTGGCGTTGTCAAGGAAAAAGATGCCCATTTCCCAGCCGTTTGCCTTGTATGCTTCGGCAATGTCAGGCATGAGTTCAAAACATTTTTCAACTATTTCTTCGTTTTTGCTTAAATCAGCAGTTCCGTAATATCTGAGGAAGTGTTCACCATCCCATGCAGCTATTTCAACATTAGGATTAGCTTCCATTTGTTTATAAACGTCCTTATAGGTTCCGACTCCAAAGTAGATTTTGTCGTCCTGCAAGAGGTGGAATCCTAATGGTCTTACTTTTGGCTTGTCGCCGTCTACTGTTGAAAGGTAGAATACTTCTGCTTTTGTGATTATATCATTTACTTTTTCAATATTTGACATTTTTTTCACCTTGTTTTTATTTTATTTGTCATATCTTATATAAATGTTACAAGGTTTTGTTTATTTTTTCGAGTTAATTATTGAAAATCATGTTGTTGGCTTATTTTTTTCGATGTAAATTGGTTTACATCGAATTGAAAACATTTATATATCATTGTTATTATAGTTAATATTGCTAATAATGATTTATTATTCAGAATTTAGGTTATTTAAAAAATTGATGGAAAAAATTTATTGCATTGAATTAAAATAATTTTCATATTGATTTTTTCCATTAATCCTAATTTTTGGAATAATGTCTGTTAGTAACATTCAAAGGGAGAATAACTATGAGATCAATGAAAAAATTATTACTTGTTGCTATTTTAGCAGCTGTAGTTATTGTCAGTGTAGGTTCAGTTTCCGCAGGATTATTTGACTTCCTCGGGGGAGACACTAATTCAACCGACACTAGCTTAGACGGAAAAGAAGTTAACTTAGCTGCTGCTGCTAGTTTAAAAAATGTTTTTGATGATAAATTAATACCAATGTTTGAAAAACAATATCCTGGTGTAAAAGTAACTCCAACTTACGCTTCAAGTGGAGATTTACAAACCCAAATTGAAAACGGTTTGGAAACAGATGTATTCATGTCAGCTGCTAACAAACAAATGGATGCTTTAGTAGAAAAAGGCATTATCGACAACTCTACCAACCTCCAATTCTTGGAAAACAAAGTAGTTTTAATTGTGCCTGCTGATTCCAACTCCAACATCTCATCATTCGATGATTTAAAAGATGTTGAAGGAAACATCGCTATCGGAGACCCTGAATCCGTACCTGCTGGACAATACGCTAAAGAAGTATTGAACAACACTGGAATTTGGGATGATGTTGAATCCAAATTATCCTTAGGTACTGATGTAACTGCAGTATTAAACCAAGTAGCTCAAGGATCTGCTGAATGTGGTATTGTATACGCTACTGACGCTAAATCCACTGATGACGTAAAAGTTATCTGTGAAGCTCCTGAAGATGCTTTAAACACTCCAGTTATTTACCCAATAGCTGCAATTAAAGACACCAACGATACTGACGCTACAAACAAATTTATGGACTTCTTACAAACCAAAGAAGCTAAAGATGTTTTTGTTGATTACGGATTTACTCTTCATGAATAGGTTCTCCTATTCATGACAACTATTTTTTTTGAAAAAATTTTAATATCATATTGTCTATATGAATTATTAGGAATATTGTGGAGATAGCACATGATGGATTGGTCACCTGTTTTAATCTCAATGAAAACTGCATCCTTGTCAATTCTCATAACCTTTTTTATGGGTTTGATTATTGCATGGGGAATCATCAAGATTAAAAACGATTCAATAAAAATTGTGCTTGACGGTATTTTCACATTACCTTTAGTGCTTCCACCTACAGTTGTAGGATTCTTTTTATTGTATATTTTCGGTGTTAGAGGACCGATTGGAAGCTTTTTTGTAGAATTTTTTGCTTATAAGATTGCATTTTCATGGCCTGCAACAGTCATTGCGGCAGTTGTCATGTCATTTCCATTGATGTATCGTTCCGCCAGAGGAGCATTCGAACAGGTCGATTCTAACCTATTGGATGCCGGACGTACATTGGGAATGTCTGAGTGGAAAATCTTCTGGAAAGTGTTATTTGCAAACGCATTGCCAGGAATCATCAGTGGAGGAATACTCGCTTATGCAAGGGGATTAGGTGAGTTCGGTGCAACAGCCATGCTTGCAGGAAATATTGCAGGACAAACCAGGACACTTCCTATGGCGGTTTACTCTGAAGTGGCCGCAGGAAATATGGGAAGTGCCTTTGATTATGTTATAGTAATCATTTTCATATCATTCATAGCCATCTTTATCATGGATTATGTTTCAATACGAAAGGAAAAGCAATGGAGATAAATAAATAGGGGAAAATTATGAGTAATAAACTGTTGAAAGTGGATATCCATAAGAAACTTAAGGAATTCGACTTGGATGTTAATTTTGAATTGAAAAAAGGTTGCTTAGGTATTCTTGGTCCCTCAGGATGCGGCAAAAGTATGACCCTTAAATCCATTGCAGGTATTGTCGACCCGGATAAAGGCATAATAAGCTTAAACATGAACGGGCAAACCACTTATTTTGATTCTGACAAAAAGATTAACCTAAAGCCTCAAAAAAGAAATGTAGGTTACTTATTCCAGAATTACGCCCTGTTTCCAAACATGACAGTTGAAGAAAATGTTGCTGTGGGTTTGGAAAAGGATGATGATAAAATCGTATCTGAAATGATCAAGCGTTTTCATCTTGAAGGACTTGAGAAAAGATATCCAAGGCAGTTGTCAGGGGGCCAACAGCAAAGGGTGGCTCTGGCAAGGATATTGGCATATGGTCCTGACGTTATATTGTTCGATGAGCCTTTCAGTGCTTTGGACACTTTATTAAAGGAAAAATTAAAAATGGAACTTGCAAACATGCTAAAGGATTTTGATGGACTTTCCGTTCTGGTCACCCACGACCGTGACGAGGCCTTCCAGTTCTGTGATGAGCTCATAATACTTGATGAAGGTAAAATCGTAGCAAAAGGAAAAACCTATGACATATTTGAAAATCCAAAGAAAGTCCAAATCGCCAGAATTACAGGATGCAAGAACATTTCAAAGATTGAAGTCATTGATGATTATCATCTTAAAGCTTTGGAATGGGGCCTTGAATTTGAAGTTTCCGAAAAGATTTCTCCAAACATCACTCATATCGGAATAAGGGCGCATGATTTTTCACCTGCTACAAAAGATGATGTTAACGTGTTCAGCGCTGCAAATTCAAAGAAATTGGAAATGCCTTTCGAATGGGAAGTGACATTGGGAAACGGCTTGTGGTGGAAGGTTGAAAAGCAGATTCGTGACCATGAATTCGACATTCCTGAGTTTTTAAAAGTGGATCCTAAAAACATTATTTTATTGGAAGAATAATTTTAAAGAGTTATTTTATATATTCTTTTTTTAATTTTGCCATAATTGCATAATTCAATATTTGAAACAGTCTTCCTGATGGTTGTCAATCACACCAATGGATTCCAGATAGGAGTATATTATGGTCGGACCTACAAATTTCATTCCTCTTTTTTTCAAGTCTTTTGAAATGCTTTTGGATAAGTCAGATTCAGTTAAATACTCTGCCTTGATTATTTCACCGTCAGTAAATCCCCAGATATACTCATCAAAGCTTCCAAATTCTTTTTGTATTTCAATGAAAACCTGAGCATTACTGATTGAGGAGGTGATTTTGCCCTTATGGCGTATTATCCCCTCATTTGAGCGCAACTCTTCAATTTTATCTTCGCCGTATTCGGCAACTTTTTCAACATCAAAGTCATCAAAAGCCTTTCTGAAGTTTTCACGCTTTTTTAAGATGGTGATCCATGACAATCCCGCTTGGAATGATTCCAGAACTAGCATTTCAAATAGTTCCCTGTCGTCATGGGTTGGAACTCCCCATTCCTCATCATGGTATTTGATGTAGGTTTCATCGTCTCCAGCCCAATTGCATCTGTTAGTGTTCATGAAAATACTTATCATTAACTTAATTTAAATATATTTTTAATCTATTTTGGTAAATTTTATTATGACTATTGCGAAATCTAAGCGAATATTCTATTTTGATGCTTTAAGGGCATTTGCAATCATCTGCGTTATTGTTGTTCATGTTTATGCAGTCACTAGAATGCATGTCATGGTGGATTATGCTGTTATTCCATCATTTGATTGGATATTTTCACAATTTACAGGAAACTGCTTCAGAATTGGCGTTGATTTGTTCCTTATGTTGGCAGGAGCATTGTCATTGGGCAGGGTATGGACGATAAGGGAGTTTCTAGGAAAGAGAATCCCTCGTATTGTTGGTCCTTTTGTATTCTGGGGGATTGTAACAGGTGCTATTGCAGTAATCATATCGTATTATTATGGATTTCCATTTGTCAACAATTTTGACACATATTCAATATTGAATTTCTTTAAGGGTGTTTTTTTAGCCACTTCAGTAGGTTATGAGCCATACTGGTTCTTTTGGATGATTTTGGGAACTTACCTCATCATGCCGATATTCAACAAGTGGCTGTTGCATTCAGACCTTGTGGAAGCCGAATACTTTTTGGTTTTCTGGTTGATAACCTGTCTTTTTGACAATACATTAGGCATGACTTTTCCAATCAAGTTATCCTATTTCACATGTCCAATAGGTTTGGTTGTAGCAGGATATTACTTAAGGCACACACAAAGAAAGATTTTAACCAATCCTTACTTCGCATTGGTGCTGTTGATCTTATCATCAGCAATCACTGTCATTCTAGCGACATATCTTTCAACAGCTTCCGAGATGTACCTCTTTGACAGGTATTCCATCCTGTTGTGCATTGAGGTGATGGCGGTTTTCCTGCTTTTCAGGAATTTCAATAAATTCAATATTAATTTAAATTTCAGTGAAAGATTGACCAAAATGGTTAAAAAGTTTATTTTCATGATTGCAAAATACAGTTATGGCATTTATCTAATACAGGGATTGTTCCTTTGTATTTATAGGGACATAGTTCCATATTGCGGATACTGCAGTACTTTTATAGAAATGGTATTATTGATTCTCATAACTTCTATGATAATAATGTATATTTTGGAAAAAGTGCCATATATCAATAAAGTAATTGGAGCAAAATGATTTTAGAGGAGATAATAATGACTAAATTAGGTATGGGAATGATGAGACTTCCACTGGTTGATGAAAACGACCAGACAAGCATTGACATGGAACAGGTAAACAAGATGGTGGACTTATATATGGATGCAGGATTCAACTGCTTCGACACAGCATTCGTCTACCATGAAGGAGTGGGTGAAGCAGCATTCAGGGAATCCGTAGTTAAAAGATATCCAAGGGATTCATTCAAGGTTTCAACCAAGTTGCCTTTATTCGTAATCAATGAGGAGTCACAACTGGAACCTTTATTCGCACAACAGCTTGAAAACTGCGGTGTGGACTACTTTGACTATTACATGTTGCATAATGTAAGCGGATTTACAGAAAACGCTTGGAAAAACGTTGACTTATACTCATTCATCCAAAAGAAAAAAGAAGAAGGCTACATCAAGCACATTGGAATATCCACTCACGGAAACGCGGAATTTTTGGAGGAAATCCTATTTGAGCATCCTGAACTTGAATTTGTACTTCTCCAAATCAACTACCTTGACTGGGACGATGAGGGAATTGAATCAAGAAAATGCTGGGAAGTTGCAAGGAAATACAACAAGAAAGTAATGATCATGGAACCTTATAAAGGAGGATTTTTGGCTGATGTGCCTCAAGAGGCAGAAAAACTCATGAAAGATTATAATCCGGACAGGTCAGTAGTTTCATGGGCAATGAGATTTGTAGCCAACATTGACGACGTATGCGTAGTGTATACAGGTGCAAGCAACTTCGAACAGCTTGAAAGCAACATTGAAGAGTTCAAAAATGCTGACCCGTTAAATGATGAGGAACTTGCAATTCTTGATGAGGTTTCCGAAATCATCAACAGTAACATTACCGTTGACTGCACCAAATGCAGGTACTGTGTCGATTCATGTACAGAAGAAATTGACATTGCAAAGATATTTGACTTATACAACAAGCATAAACTTCTTGAAAAAGAGGATTGGACTCAATTCGGTAACGCATACTTAAATTATTCAAAGCTTGACGGCGTTGGAATAGCTTCTGACTGCATTGAATGTGAAAACTGCATAGAGGAATGTCCTCAACAGATTAACATTCCGGAAGTCCTCAAGGATGTTGCCAAAACTTTCGAAACTGAAATTTATGGATTTGAAAATTAAGTTAATTATAATAACAATTAACAATATATTTACAAATAGTTAAACGATATTGAAGGTTTTAGATATGATACCTGGAATGAACAAAAAACAAATGAAACAGATGGAAAGACAAATGAAAAAGATGGGTATGAAAATGGAAGACCTTGAAGGTGTCCGTGAAGTTATTATCCGTTTTGACGATAAAGAATTAATCATTGATGAGCCTAGCGTAAGTTTAATGAATGTTATGGGACAAGAAACTTACCAAATTGACGGTAAAGCCCGTGAAGTTGAATTGGAATATGAAATTGAGATTCCAGATGAAGACGTTGAAATGGTGGCAAATTCCGCTAATGTAAGTGAAGATGAAGCAAGAGCAGCTCTTGAAGAATGCAAAGGAGATCTTGCTGAAGCAATAATGAAATTAAACCAATAGATACTATGTCTTTAATTGCACATGTTTCTGATTTGCACGTTTCAAAATCAGATTTTGATGAAGAAGTGTTCATGCAGGCTGTAGGTGAAATCAACAATTTACAGCCGGACATGGTCATTCTAACAGGGGATATAACAAACAATGGATATTATGTGGAATTCGAACAAGCCAAAAGATACTTGGAAATGTTTGAGCCACCATTATTTGCAGTTCCCGGAAACCATGACTCTCGAAATTTAGGTTACCAAACCTTTGAGGAACTTGTAGGAGAGAGAAGTTGGAAACTGACCATGGATGATGAATTCACCGTCATTGGATTGGACAGCAGTTCCCCAGATGAAAATAGGGGGCATATTGGAACTCCCCAGCACATGTGGCTGGAGCATCAGTTAGACGAGTGCGTAATTAATGATAACTTCACCATTGTTGCATTGCATCATCATGTCGTATCCATTCCGCAAACCGGAAGGGAACGCAATGTCCTATCAGATGCAGGCGACATATTGAAGACCTTGACAACCCATGAAGTCGATTTGGTCCTGTCCGGGCACAAGCACGTTCCAAACATCTGGAAAATCAACAATACCTTAATCGTAAATGCAGGTTCCCTATGTTCCACTAAGCTTAGGGGCAAAAACAAAAACTCATACAATGTATACAACATTACCGACGAGGAAATCGAAATATATCTAAATGATGTCAATGGAGAAAAATTCCTGTTTGGAAAATATCCTCGCAATAAATTATAAATTACATTTAAATATTGAATAGAATAAATATAATATACTGAATTGAATTATATTTTTAGGTGATATTATGAAAGTGGTCGTAGATGCTTCTAATGTAGCTCATCATGTCAAAAATGAAAACGGACAACCTCAAATGTCAAATATTCTTGCTGCTGTAAAAGCATTAGAAGAAAGTGAAGATGAATTTGTAATCATTGCCGATGCATCACTTCGTCATGATATTGATGATAAAGAAAAATTCTTGAAACTGCTGGAAAATGAGAATGTGGAAGAAGTTCCTGCAGGTAACGATGCAGATCATTTTATATTAGATATTGCTTCTCGTGAAAGAGCTAAAGTTTTGTCAAATGATAAGTTCAGAGATTATGCTGCTGAATTCAGAAACATAGCTTCCATGAGAATTCCATTCATTATAGACAATGGCAGACTCACATTTGGAAGGCCGAAAAAACCTAAAAAGGACAAGAACATCCTTCAACACATCTGTGATGAAATCATTAAAGAATTGAACTTCAAGAAATGGGAAATATACACTGGAAAGGAAGGACTTGAAATTTCCCCATTGAACATTGCAAAACAAGCAATCATACGCATTGACAATGAAAACAATGCTGAATCCAAACTTGAAAACATCTTTTCAAAAATACCAATGTTCAATAAGATTGTAGAGATGGTTGATGATGTTGAAATCGCAGCTCCATATGTGATTTTCGTATTAGTACATCCTAAAGATTATAAAGTTGCCGTAAAGAATGCGGGCAACATCTCAGTTACAGTTGCAGACAGGTTAGGTCTTGAGAAAAAACCTCTGATTGCAGTGCGTAACGACTTATTCACAAAACCAGGCACATTTGAATTGAATATACTCTTGGCTGATGAGGTGACTCAGGCAGCGCCATACAATGTGCTTGTTCGTGTCAGTGAACACGATGAAGTGTTCATTAAAAGAAATTCCAGAAATATTGCAAGTACCATTGCTGGAAGATTAGGATCCTGGAAATTCCCATTCGTATCCGTCAAACCAGACATGCTCTTGGAAAAACCTGGAGAATTTGAAATAGAACTTGAAAAAGGAGGAGACTTGGATGGTTAATCCACTCACTAAATCATTCATCAAATTCTCAACAAGGCTCAATCCAATCGCTGTGGGAACTAAGTTCTTTCCAACAAACTCTCTTGAAACAGAGTATGTGGAATTATTTAACTATACACAGACCATCCTGTTTGAGATTGAAAAGGCAGAAATCACTTCAGATACAATTCTACAGAATCTGATTCGTGATGTCGGTGCGGAAAACCTTCCAAAGGATTACACATTTCATGAATTGAAACCTGCGGAAAACAGAATCGAGGAATACGCATTGGTAAGTAATATCATTATGGGAAGTGACCGTTATTTTTACATTGAACTTCCACACCCTTCACGCTTAATCGATATATTCGTTAAAATCATTCAAAATGAAAAAGGAGAAATTGTCGAAAAGACAGCTACCGAACTGGTTGCAAGGATGCTGAGCAAAAACGATGCAATAAGGGTAGCTATTGAATTGATCGGAATAGGATTATCCGAAGGAATCCAAGTCATTTCCGCAGTGGGAATGACCGGTGCGGCTTCTATTGAAAGAGCAATTCACTACACTCAAAACGTTGGAAGCTTTCCAGGCATTGCATTCACCAAATTAGGTGGAGAATATGCATTGGTATTTGATTCACCATTCTTGCTTAAGGAATCAAGACCAGTGGATTTGGAAAATTACCTGTTCATTGATTTAATTGACTCTACCAAGTTCATCGATAAGAACGGCAGGACACAGCTTGTCGAGTTGATGAACGGCATTAAGAGCTTCATCGAAACCGAATGTGACGGAGAGCTTGAAGGATATCGTGAAGGTGGAGATGATTTCATCGCTAAATTCCCATCAAAGGATTTGGCCATTCGTGCAGGATTGGATGCTGCATGGTTTGCACTGGATAACGGTGCCAAAATCAGGGCAGGAATTGGTAGAAGCAGAAGAGAAGCTGGTGAACGTGCTCAAATGGTTGATGATATTGATGCGGCAGCTCCATTGTCATTGGTTATTTTCGAATTGGCCAATGGATTGTATGCTTACAATATTCCTAGCGAATTTACAAGAACATTAATCAACTTGGTTGAAAATGAGAAACCTAAACTAATTGGTGTATTTGCATTCGTATTTATATTTGCATATCTATTATCAATTGTTGGTTTAGGTGCATTTAGTTTTATTGGAGTCATTTTGGCTCTTGTTTATGCTTTAGTAGCTTAATAATTTATAACAGAGAAAAATAACATGAGACGAAAAAAAGACAATAAGAGAGTTTTAAGGGCGGGAAATGGTCGTCAAAATAATTCTTCAAAAAGAAGAATTAGAAGAAACAATAACCATAATAGGTTTAACAGTCGTCCAATGGTTCCTCAAACTCCTCATTACAGACAGAATCGAAAGAAAAGGAAATCTAGTAAAACTGTAATGATTGTCGTGATAATTGCATTAATATCATTTGTTATCGGTGCAGGAATTGGCGTTTCATTGAGTTTTGAAAATAATAATGTTGATGAAGGCCCTCATTTTGAGAATGTTACTAAGGAAATGACTTCCAATTTAAATGAAACTGAAGATGTTTACTATGACAAAGCAACTGATGCTGTGGATTACAATGCAAATGATACTTCACAGCTGAACGTTCAGGGCCAATATAATTCTAATAACTAACTTTTTGTGATTTTTATGGACTTTATTAAAGATCTTGATGGAGGATTTTCCGTTATTGAAAATCTTAAAGTGTCAGGAGCTCGTGAAGGCAAGTACGGTGTGAGCATCATTGTATCTCCAAACAGTACTGCCTCTGCTGTTTTTACTTCAAACAAGGTTGTGGCAGCTCCTGTAAAATATACTAAAAACGTTTTAAAGAAAGGAATAATCTCTGCAGTTTTTGTAAACAGTGGTAACGCCAACTGTTTTACAGGCGAACAGGGAATTAAGGATTGTGAAACATTGGTTGAATTGGTTTCAAAGGATTTGAAAGTCCCTGCTGATGAAATTGCAATTTCTTCAACCGGTGTGATTGGCCGTGAAATGCCAATAGACATAATATCTAAAGTAGCTTATGAATCCCTTTCAAAATTGGGTGATAAGCCTGAAAACTCCCTTGCAGCTGCAAAGGCAATCATGACAACCGACACTTTTCCAAAGGAATGTGCTGTTGAAGTTACATTAAATAATGGTGAAACAGTCAGAATTGCCGGAATCACCAAGGGAAGTGGTATGATTGCACCGAATATGGGTACCATGTTGTCTTTTATAGTTACAGATGCGGTCATTCCTGCAGATGAGATTAACAAGGCATTGAAAAAAGCTGCAAACATAAGTTTCAACATGATCGTTGTTGACGGTGATGAGAGTACTAATGACACCTGCTTGATGATGGCAAATGGAGCATCAGGAATTGATGTAATGAATGATGGTGAATTGGATTCAAACTTCCAGGAAGCATTAAACTATTTATGCATTGATTTGGCCAAAAAAATGGCTCGTGATGGTGAAGGAGCCACCAAGTTCATTGAAGCAAATGTCTGTGGTGCCAAGACCTTGGAAGATGCGCGTCTTGCATCCAAGTCAATTATCTCTTCAAGCCTGTTCAAGTCAGCGGTATTCGGAGGAGATCCTAATTGGGGAAGAATCGTTTCAGCAATTGGATATTCTGGATGTGACCTTAATCCTGATATAGTCACTATAGCTATTGCAGATGATGTTGATGAGGTTGATTTGGTCAAGAATGGTGAGATACTGGCATTTGAGGACACTCCATACCTTGAAAGGGCTGAAAAAATCATGCAATCCAAAAATGTCACAGTCAATATCGACATGAATTTGGGTGATGGTGAGGCTACCGCTTGGGGTTGTGATTTAACATATGATTATGTGAAAATCAATGCGGAATACACCACTTAAAGAAAACCTTTAAATATCTTAAAAACAAATATTTTTTTGTTATAGATTTAATTCTAATTTTGTAATGATAAAATTTTAAGGAGGGGAAAATATGGCAAAAGTTAAAGGAACTAACAGAAGAACCAGACAAAAAAGAAGTTATACTAAACCTGGTAGTAAAAGAGGAAGAGGAGTAAAACAAACCTGGAAAAAATAATCCTCTTATAACTTTTTTTTATTATTTTTAACTATTTTTAACTGTTATATACAATTTTTCACATTGACAATAATTAAATACTATTTTTTAAAGATATTATCATAGGTGATAATAATGCAAATGCCTGAAAATGGACACAGAGCTCATGGATTTTCAAGTGCAAACTTTTTGGATTCAGATGAAATTCTCAAAGAATTGAATTTGAAGGGCGATGAAACCTTTATGGATGCAGGATGTGGTGACGGCCACAATGCAATAAAAGTTCTTGAAGATTACAATCATAAGGGAACAGTTTATGCAGTGGACATCTATGATGCATCTATTGAGGATATGGAAACTTATAAAACTGAAAATAATGTTGAAAACTTAATAAACATTGAAGCCGACATTACTGAAGGCATTCCGGGTGTTGAAGACGCTTCAATCGATGTTGTTTTGCTTGTCAATGTTTTCCATGGATTCAAGGCCTCAAGAAAACTGGATGAGGCAGTTGAAGAGCTTGGAAGAATAGTTTCAGATGACGGTAAAATAGCAATAATGGATTATAAGGCATGGGACGTGCCTAACGGACCTCCAACCAAAATGAGATCATCTCCTGAAGACTTGGAGGAACTCTTCAACAGCCATGGCCTTAAAAAGATTTACCTGAATGAGGAAATAGGTGAAGACATTCCTCAAGGCAAATCACATTATCTCATAATGTTTGAAAAAAACTAGCTGTTTTTGATTAGGGAATTATTATGATTCCCATTAATCTCATTTTTGAAAATAATTAAATACTATTTTTTAAAGATTATTATATTAATAATATGTTGTGATTTAGGATTTTTTCCAAATCACGTTTTTTTAAAGGAGTAATTTTAAATGATTTTTGCAGCAATCTTGGCAGGTGGAATAGGTTCAAGAATGGGCGGTACTGACACCCCAAAACAGTTCCTGACACTAGGCAACAAGCCTGTCATTATTCATACAATTGAAAAGTTCGTTATTAATGAAAACATTGACAAGACTATTGTTTTAACACCAAAGAATTTTATTAATCATACCAATCACTTGATTGAGGAATATATTGGTGCCAATGATGACATCATTGTCATTGAAGGTGGAGAGACCAGAAACGACACATTGATGAACAGTATCAACTATATTGATGAGAACTTTGGAATAGATGATGATTCAATAATCCTCACACATGATTCCGTGCGTCCGTTTGTCACCCACAGGATAATTGAGGACAACATTGAGGCTGCAAAAAGATATGGTGCATGCGATACAGTCATTCCGGCAACAGACACAATTGTTGAAAGCGTGAATGGCTCAACTATAGAAAGCATCCCTGTGAGGGATTATTATTACCAAGGCCAAACTCCACAGAGCTTCAATATAAAGAAACTTTTCAATTTAATCAACAGTTTAACAGAAGCTGAAACCAATATTCTTACTGATGCATGCAAAATCTTCACACTTAAAGATGAGGATGTACATCTGGTCCATGGTGAAGTGACAAATATTAAGATTACATATCCTTATGACTTGAAATTAGCCAATACAATACTTGAGGATAAAAATGATTAACATTGTTTACAGACTCAAATCCCCAAAATTCTTTGAAGAATCAATTGATGAAGTGGACCTTGACGGTGTAATTGTAAGACCATCCCACTTGTCAATCTGTCAGGCAGACCAAAGATACTATCAGGGATCAAGGCCTGCAGAGGTTCTTGAAAGGAAATTGCCTATGGCACTGATACATGAGGGAATAGGCGAGGTTGTCTTTGACAGCACAGGAGAATTTGAAAGTGGGGATAAGGTCGTGATGATTCCAAACACTCCAACAGGGGATGATGTCTGCAGGGCCAATTACTCTTATAAATCCAAATTCAGGGGAAGTGGTTTTGACGGATTCACTTCTGATTTGATTAAATTCGAACCTACAAGAATTGTCAAGATTCCAGATGATTTCAATCCACATGTATCTGCATTCATTGAATTGATTAGTGTGGCATATCAGGGAATAAGCAAATTCTCAGAGCTTGCAGTCACTCCAAATGATACATTGGGAGTGTGGGGTGATGGAAACCTGGGATTCATCACAGCATTGCTTTTAAAGGAGAAATTTCCGAAATCCGATGTTATGGTGTTTGGAAAGCATATGGAAAACTTGAATCTTTTCTCATTTGCAGATGGAGTCTATCAAATTCATAATGTTCCTGATCATGTAGTTGTTGATCATGCCTTTGAATGCGTTGGCTCAAGCGCTTCACAATCAGCCATTGAACAGATTATTGATTTAATAAATCCTCAAGGAACAATTAACCTGTTTGGCGTTAGCGAATATCCTATACCTATAAATACAAGGATGGTCCTGGAAAAAGGACTTACAATTCAAGGAAACAGTCGTTCCGAAAGGGAGGATTTCATTGGTGTTGTCGAAACCCTCAAGGAAAACCCTAAACTCTTTGAGCACCTTGAAAAGCTGGTCACCAATGTCTGTGAAATAAACTCATTGAATGACCTGAAGGAAGCATTCGACAAGGATTATATCTCCAAATTCGGAAAAACCATATTAAAATGGAATAAATGATTCAGGTAATCATATTGATTATCTTAAGTGATTCCACTCTAAAGTAATGCCTGTCCTTTTTATCGCACATTAACGGAAGTATATTGACGATATTAATGTCTTCAGAGGTTAAAAGTTCGTTGCGTTTTATCTTGTTTTTAATTAAATCAAGAATCATTCTGCATGGGTCGTGCTGGCTGCAATAAAGCTTTATATTAAAGTCAGCGTCTGATTTTATTGGTTGCTCTTTGACAGTGACATTAACATTCTTGGAACAAATCAGATAAACTGAAACTATTTTTTGATGTTTTTCATAAAGGTTTTCTGCAAATCCAATGTACTTTGCAAGTTCCTCTACATCAAAGTCTTCAAGTTGAAATTCCAAATCAATGAACTCATCGTTTTCAGTCAAGAAAATGTCTCCTCCCTGATGGACGTCTTCGTCGAGTGACAATATGCTTGCAGGAGGCATGCACTTGATTTTTCTATCATCATCAAAATATTCCCTTATCATTTCACTTTTCATTTTGAATTCTTTATCATTCATTATTAAACCTCAAAATTTTTAATTTGCATTCCTTATATTTACTTCCATTCTTTATAAATGGTTAAGTTTTAAATTGGGGCAATAAAAATAGTTTAAAACAAATTTACAAGGTTGTAACAATTTTTTATTTTCATATCAATTTTGATGGGTGTAATGATGGAAAATTTGTTATTTATTAATTTTAATAAGGAGTATTGTAATATCTAATAATTGTGATAATATGGATTATGAAACTGTGATTCGTGAGAAATTCCCCAATTGTGATGTTGAGGTAATAGCTCCAGATTTTTTTGAACTGAATAAACTAATTGAGTACATTACCGATGATATTATCATCATCAAACCGCAGTCCATAATAGTATATCGCCATATGATAAGATTTTTAAAGGATGCAAACAATAAGAGTAAAATATATTACTTAAATGGATTTTCAGACGAAGAAATTCAGACAATCCATGCTGAACTTTTGAAATTCACATGGAAAAATGACATTAAAATTAACTTGTTTAAAAATTCAGACCCGGACAAAGAGGTGTTAGGCATATGATAATTGATTTCAATGAACTTAAAGAGATAAGTGTTCCCAAAATGAACGGTGGGGACGGTGAGGTAATTGCTAAAATGCAAGTAAACGAGGTTGGAAGATTTGTTGAATCCATAATTCCGCCAGGTTCATCAATCGGACCTCATATCCAAGAAAGCAACCATGATATAAATTATATTGTCAGTGGTGAAGGCATTGCATTATGTGATGGGGTCAAGGAGGACTTAAAGCCTGGTGTATGTCATGTCTGTCCAAGGGGATCATCTCACAGCATAATCAATACCGGTGATGATGACTTGGTATTTTTCACTTTTGTTCCTCAAATCTGAAAAAATCTATCGCAGTACTCGCAGTAATAATTATAGTTTGAATCGCAGCAATTTCCAATAATCACTTCATTTTCAAACGATTCTATGGCGAGTTCGTCATTGGGTTCGCCGTGAAACACTTTAACCATTTCCTTTTCACAATACGGGCATTTCATATATTTTTATATGGGGAATTTCAAATATTAATATTGGTGTTGATTATGATGATTAATCTTGGAGCGGAATTCGGCTCTCATTTGGAATCTAGTGACGATGCAATTGAATTGATTGATATTTTAAATAAAATCCCAAAGGATGATTTTATCATTGATTTTAAGGAAGTACTGTTTGTTACAATGAATTTTGCACAGGCATATTACAGTGCCAAAAATGAATCAGATAAGAAAATCTCTGAAATCAACCTATCAGAGGAAGTTACTGTTGTTATGGGTGCTGCTGATGAAGCGGTCAATCCATAATCATTTATTTTTTTTAAAACTTGAAGTTGTATGACTTCGTAAAATTGTTTTCTCTTCTAATAGCCGGACAATCAAAGGGATTGAGGGTGCTGTTTGCAGTGAAATTGACATATTTGTAGTGTTTAGTGGTTTAGTTGAGTTAATATTTATAAATTATTTTTTTACATACTATTTCCATGGAAGTTAAAGTAAAACCAGTATAGCTAATAGAATTGTTCTATGATTTAATATTCGTATATGCAATATCAAAACTGACTGCACTTATTTCGGAGCCTATAAATGGAATAATTCCTTCGTATAACTTTTTTACATACATTATTGCTTCTTTTGTAATTTTGCAGGTCGGGCTTTACTTTACAAACTATGTTAACCGTTATGGTGAGTGGAATGGCATGATTATCTGCTTGTCTGCATCAACATGATTGCCGTCATTTACATGGCCAACACGATTTCGCCAAACTGGATTGCAATGTCATTCACATTCAATCTGGTGATGCTCATTATGCTTCTCACTGTTGTAATGCTGTATATCGTGCAGGCAAGACGTGAAAGGTCACTTCAGGGGGCTGCAGGCAACTCCATAACTATCCTGTCAATAGTATGTACAATATATTTGATTGCAATTCTTTCAATAATTTTCAATCTAAACTCTGGTCATGTTCTTCTTTTGGATGTCATAGCGGTATTGGGAGGTGCATTCCTGCCATTTTTCATCAGGGGACATTTCGACAAGAGCATCATCAGCTTTCCCCTTCTGGCTGAGCGTTTTGAGCTTTTGACAATCATAACATTCGGTGAGGCAATTGTGGGTCTTACCCATTTCTTTGATGTTGCTAATTTTACTTTGATTCCAATACTGGTATTCTTCATCGTCTTGACAATGTTCGGGTCATATGTCATTCAAATCCATAATCTCATGGAGCACATGCGTGTTGAGCGTTCATTAAGGTTAATGTTTAGCCATTACTTTATAGTAATCAGCATAAACCTTGTAAACTGTCGCATTGGAGCTAATGCATAGTTGTGACGTGAATCCAATCTTTGCAACCGTCCTGATGATAGTTTCACTGATTATTTTCTATGTGTCCATAATGGTGAATAAGGAGTATTATAAGCAAAACATTAAATTAACTAAAAAAGATATATTACAAATGATAATGGTGACAGTTTTCGGAATGGCCATTATTTTGATATTTATTTCAAACTTATATGCTTTCCTGGTGGGAAGCTTGATTATAACATTCGGCAATTTCACATTATTGCTGATGAAACAAAAAAGGTGTTTAAGTGAGTGAACAAAAACTAGAAATATTCAATGTTTTAAATTTTTTAAACAACGGTTATGAACTTGAAGATATTTTGAATGAAGGACAATTCGGTACATTCCCTTCAGCTGAAGAATGCATAAAATATATGGTTGAAGAAGGATATCTTGAAGGTGAATTAGGAGAAATAGCCGCATCTGACGATAATGAAGAATTAACCGCAGAAGCAGTGTCTAAAAAATACACTGTTGCAGAGTTGAAAGACATATTGAGGGAAAACGGATTAAAAGTATCCGGTAAAAAACAGGAATTGGTTGAAAGGGTTTTGCCGGTACTTAATGGTGATGATGCACCACAAGACACTCAAATTTCTGCAGATTTAAAATTAACTGATAAAGCACAGGAATTCTTAAAGGAAAACGAATGGATTGACCTATACATGTTTGCACTTGTTGCATTCAGGTTTGAAGACTATGAAACCTATGTTGCAAGCTCAAATGATGGTATGGTTGAAACCGCACTGAAATTCTGTGATGAAATACTGTCCCGTGCCTTAATGATACCAAATCAATTCCTAGTATTTATTGATGCATTATCCGCAAAGGCACATGTATACGCTTACGATGGAGATTATGATTCATTCCTAGATTATGATTTGCAAAGATACATTTTAGGATTGAACCCAATAACATTGGATGCTCAAAGCTATGCACGCTATGACGTGATCAATGAGGCAAACATTATCAACTTAAGAAATGTCGTGGAAAAACTCAAAATTGGTGGCCTTAAGAAAAGATTTGACAAGATTTGGGCAAAATCCAATATCCACAATACCACAGTGCCTAAAAAGACTTGTTATAAGATTTTACAAAGGGCACTTGACGGTGCAGACATTGAAGAGCTTAACTTTGACGTTAGGGAAAAATACTTCAATAAAAAATTCGGATTTTAGATTATGAAGCGTAAAGTTGCAGGAATTGCATTTTTAATAGGCAGTTTATACTATATTATAGCCGAAGCCATTTCCGCAACTTATTTCAATGCTTCCATTTTCAACACTTATATTTTCCACACCATTTCAGAACTCGGAATTCCAAATGGGAATTCGCCACTTTTCTTTTTAATGAACTCTGCTTTTATACTGATAGGCTTGACATTGATTTTCGGAACTTTCTACAAATTCAAAGATTATATAATCAAAAACAAGAAATTCTGTTATGCTTTCACTGTCATAACTGCTCTTGGAGTCATCATAGTCGGATTGATACATGGGGGAAACCCATTGACATCCGGTTACCATACTCTTGGTGCGGTAATGGCGATTTTAGGAGGAAACATTCTGCTGGTTTTAGTTTCAAGATCAATGGATGAATTCGGATGGTATCAAAAATCAACACTGATTTTGGGAATCATCGGACTGATTGCATTCTGGATAATGTTTTTCAGCATGACAAGTATCTACATGCCCGTCTATGAAAGGCTTTCAGTCTACACATTAATCATTTGGAGTTTCTTGACAGGCATTTATCTTTCACGAGATTAAATATACTATCAATTATTTGATGCTTTGTATAAACTATTTAGTTTTTGCTTAACTGTTATTTTGAAATAATTAGATTTATACTTGTAAATGGAAAGTATGATTGATTACATGTAGATAACATTTAAATACTTCTTAGTATAATTAATTTTTAAGGTGATATTATGACAAACTTAGATAAGGAAATCGAAGAAAAAATCTTAGAAATTGTCGAAAAATACCAAAAGGAAAACACCAAACTACTCAACTACCTCATAACAGATGATGAGATAACATTCTTCTCACCAATCGCAAACGGTAGTGAAATTACAGCAAGTGACTTGCAAAAAGTCGCAGAAATCTTAGACGGTTCATTCGAAGGAATGGAAATCGTTAACCAAGAATACAGATTCAAATTTAAAATGGGTTGCTAAAACCCATTTTTCATTCTAAAACATACTCGTACAAATGAAAGTTTTCCAAGCCAACCGCATCATGATGTACTTCAAAAGTGTCAATATATACAAATCCTAAACGCTTGAAAACACCCTGAGCACCGACATTACCATCAATAACATCTATTCTAATGCTTTTCTTATTGTTTTTTAAGCAGTGTGATTTGATGATATCAAATATTCTTTTGCTGATTCCCCTGCCCCTGCAAGCAGGATTTACTGCAAATGTGTGAATTGCTGCGATTTCATCTTTTTTGGCATTGACAATCCAGTCTGTATCATCATAGTGGCTGTCGAAATCATCATTTACAATAACGCTGGAAATTATCATTTCATCTTTTCTGGCGATGTATAACTCTTTTTTGATAATTGAATTTTCAATGAACTCCGAATTGGGATAGTTGTCATTCCATTTAGGGTTAAACTCTTCATCTGTGGTGTTGATAATGTCTTTATAAAAAGCTAAAATCTGTTTTGACTCTTCAATCCTTGCATGTCTTAGTTGAATCATAATCCTTGCCTTTCCAGATATTCATGGGTCTTTTTGCACTCAAGCATGCATTTTGTACATCCAAGTCCTGCCCTATACTGGTCGATAATGTACTCGCTGCACACTTCAATGTCAATGATGTCGGAGCGGTTAAGCCTGTCATTCCATTTTTGAGGATTAATCGCATCAACTGGACATGCATCCTGACAGTTTGTGCAGTCATCACACTCAGAATCAGTGATAGCTGTGTCAAACTCAAGGGGCATATTGGTCAATATTCCTCCCAAAGCAATGGCTGAACCGTATTCGGGAGTTACAAGAAGTGCGGATCTTCCAATCCATCCCATTCCTGATTTTGTGGCAATGGTCTTATATGGAAGAATGCTTAATAGCTTTTCCATATCACATTCGTTACGGGTCATTGTCAATGCAAAAGCATCATATCCAAGATTCTTAATGTATTCCTCTCCCTTAAGTGATATTTCTGTTAACTTGTCTATTTCACCGTGAAAGCACTTCCAATATGATTTGAAATCCTCTTCCTTAAGATATTCCATGGCCTCCAATGGAAGCTTTAAGACGAGGCTGATGCCGTTTGGCAAATCAACAAATTCCTTGGCAAGGCCGTTCACGTCTGCAAAACCCACTTTACTTGCGCCCAATTTTATCAAGTAATTTTTAACATCATTCATCTCAGACATAATTATTCATATATTTTATGAATATATAAAATATTTTGTAATGGATTTTTGACTTAAAAGCTTATAAACAATTAAATTAAATATTAATTGTAGTGATAAAATGAAAGATATAGATGTTTTAATTGAAGCTTTGCCTTACATTAAAAAGTTTCATGATAAAAAAATTCTAATTAAATATGGTGGACATGCAATGGTTGATGATGATGCAAAGTCCTCCACAGCTCGCGATACTGTATTACTTAAATATGTTGGAATGAAACCATTAATCGTTCATGGTGGAGGTCCTGAAATCTCAAGATCAATGAATAAACTTGGAAAGGAATCCAAATTCATCAAGGGATTGAGAGTGACTGATGAGGAAACCATGGAAATCATCGAAATGGTGTTGGTAGGTAAAATCTCAACTGAAATCGTATCAGAACTCATCAAGCATGACGGTGATGCAATAAGCTTATCAGGTAAGGATTCAAGTTTGATATTTGCACATAAAAAACCTGCAAGTAAAATCGATGAAGAAATCGTTGATTTAGGACTTGTAGGGGAAGTTGACTGCATTAACACTGATTTGCTTGAAATGTTCATTAACAACGATTACATTCCTGTAATCTCTCCTGTTGGAATCGATGAATATGGAAACAGTTTGAACCTCAATGCGGATACCGCAGCCGGTGAAGTTGCAAGCGCAATAGATGCTGAAAAACTAATCATCCTAACTGATGTTCCAGGTGTTTTAAGAGACCCATCAGATCCAACATCATTAATTCAAAAAATTAGGGTTTCAGAGGTTCCTAGATTGATTGAAGAAGGAATCATCACAGGTGGAATGATTCCAAAAATAGAAACCTGTGTTAAAGCAATTGAAAATGGTGTTAAATCCTGTCATATTATTGACGGAAGAAAAGAACACTCATTGCTTTTAGAAATCTTTACAACCGATGGTATCGGAACTATGATTTTTAAATAATCATAGTATTCTTTTTTTTAATTTTTAAACATTTTTCTTAGTTCTCTTCTGAGCAATTTCCAGCCGTTAACTCTTGGAAGCTCATCAAGAGCAAATATTTTTCTTGGAACTTTATATCTTGACAGGTTTTCACGTGCATAACTGATTAAACCTTCATCGTCAGGATCATTTTCCCAAACGACTGCAGCAACAGGTATTTCTCCCCTGTGACAGTCATTGATACTGAAGATAGCTATTTCCTTAACTGCAGGATATTTTATCAATACTTCCTCCACTTCTGTTGGATAGATTTTCCAACCGCTCATTACGATCATGTCCTTTTTACGGTCTGTAATGAATAGACGATTGTCCTCGTCAAGGTATCCAACATCTCCAGTCAGGAACCATCCGTCATCAAGAAATGTGGATTTTGTCTTTTCCTCATTTCCCCAGTATCCTTTGGCAACAGCAGGGCCTCTAAGTGCAATTTCACCCTGTTCGTATTTGTCAAGTTCCTTGTCGGAATCATTTTCATCAACGATTTTCACTTCTGAAAAGCAAACAGGATGTCCTACACTTTCAAAACGGTCTGCCTCACGGTAATCTTCCGGTCTGATGACAGTTCCTGTTCCGATAACGATTGTTTCAGACAATCCGTAAGCGTTAATGATTGGTATTCTGTAGGTTTGGTGGAAATCCTTCCAAATCTTTTTGTGAAGTGGTCCTCCTCCGGAAATGATTTCACGAACAGTCTTTAACTGTTTTTGTGCATTAATTGTTGTTAATGAATGTATTACCGGTGGCATTCCAGTTAAAACGGTAACCTTTTCATTTTCACATAATTCAAGGTACTCGTCAAGATCGAACCTTTCAATGAGAATGTAGCATGCCGCTGAGCGCAGTGCTGCAATTGCCCAGGATAATCCCACGTGAGCCATTGGATAGATTCCTAAAAACACGTCATCCTGCTTTAAGGTAAGCACGTCACATTCATTGTGAATTGCTGTGAAGTAATTTCCATGGGTGAGCATTGCCCCTTTAGGCTGGCCTGTGGTTCCTGAAGTGTACTGTAATTGGCACAGGTCATCCCAATCGGTGTTTTCAGCAGGCAGCACTTCACAGTTTTTATAATTGGAAATGTTTTCTGGAATATAGGTTTCAATGTCGATTATAGGAGCGTCATGGTCGGTGACCATAAGTTTGGCCTGTGAATCGCTAATGATGTATTCCAGTTCAGCTTTTGTCATTACCCTATTTGTTGGAATGGCTATCGCTCCAATTCTCCAGATTGCAAAAAGTGACAATAGGTATTCCTCTGAGTTGTTCAGGTATATCAGCACACGGTCTCCTTTGCTTATTCCAGCATCCTTTAGTTGTCTTCCGATTTCGGAAACGATTGAGAGAAGTTCTCCTGAATTGTACTTGTCTCCTGTTGTCGGGTTGTATAATACGTTCTTGTCCAGTCTTTTTGAATTGGCATCTAAAAAAGTGGTAATGTTTAACATTTAAATTAACTCCTTAACAATTGCCTTTGTCACATCCATTGTGCAGGCGTCCCCTCCAAGGTCTGGAGTCCTTATTTTACAGTCGGCTATTACCTTTTCAACCGCATTTTTAATGTCATTTGAAATGTCCCATTCACCAAGATAGTCAAGCATCATTGCAGCTGAAAGTATCATTGAACATGGGTTTGCAATGTTCTTGCCTGCAATGTCTGGTGCTGAGCCGTGAACAGGTTCGAACAATCCGTTATGATCTCCGATGTTTCCGGATGGTGCAAGGCCTAAACCTCCAACAAGTCCTGCACTTTCATCTGACAGTATGTCTCCAAACAGGTTTGTGGATACGATAACATCGAAATTCTGAGGTTGGGTAATAAGGTACATTGCCATTGCGTCAACGTAATAATCTTCGGTTTTAATTTGCTGGTAATCTTTTGCAACTTTGTAGAAACTTTCCTTGAAGACGCCATCTGTCTTTTTCAATACATTGCTCTTGTGGACACATGTTACCTTGCTCTGTCCTCTTTTTATGCATAGGTTAAATGCTGCCTTGGATATTCTTTCGGAGGCATGTCTTGTGATTACCCTTTCGGCAATCATTTTCTCGTCATCGCCATACTCGTTCTGTGAATAGAGTCCTTCGGTATTTTCACGGACAATCACAAAGTCAATGTCGTCACGTATGCAGTTCACTCCCTTGTATGATTTTATAGGACGGATATTTGCATACACGTTCAATGCCTTTCTCAGGTTTATTATCGGACTAGGCTGTCCAGGTGTTGATGTTGATGCTCCGAAAAGCACTGCATCGCTTTTGTTTGCTATCTTTATTGTCTCTTCAGGTAATGTTGTTCCGTTATTGTTGAAACAATCAAAACCCGCTTCACCATATTTGAAGCTAAATTCCAAGTCCAGTTTGTCAAGAAGGTATTCGCAAGCGGACATTACCTCTCGACCTATTCCGTCTCCACTAATTATTGCAAGATTATACATTCAATTACCCTAAAATTTTTTCGTATATTAATAATATGACATTCCCTTATATATGCAATTTTGTTTTCAACATAAATTTTGTTCGTATGTTATCGAAATACTTTTATACTTTTAAAGTTAATATTATAGTAATTACATAAATAAGGTTATAATATCCTTATTGAATTTGTGAGGGATAAAAATGGAAAGAAGCATTGATGAGTTAATTGAATTATTAAATGATAAAGATGACTTTGTAGTGGAAGATGCAGTTGGAGAATTGGAATTAAGAGCTGATGAAGCACTTGACCCATTAATTGATGCATTATCTCACAGAAAAAAACAAATCAGATTAAATGCAGCAACCCTTTTAGGAGCAATCAATGACCCTAAAGCAATTCCTGCTTTAATTGAAACATTAAAAGACAACAATAAATTAGTTAGAAGAGAAGCATCCACCGCATTATCCCGTATGGGCGAACCTGCTGTAGATCCTTTAATTGATATCTTAGGTGATGAAGACTGGAAAGTTAGGGGAGCAGCTGCATGGGCGCTTGGAAACCTCGGTGATGAGAAAGCTATTCCTGCACTTGAAAAATTGCTTGATGATGAAAGCGGTTTTGTAAAACAAGGTGCACAAAGCGCTATAAACTCAATTAATAAATAATTAATTTTATTTATTATTTCCTTTTTTTATATTTTTATAAACTTCTCTAAATTTCCTCTTTTTTAATTAACAAGGCTATTGTAGTCTAAATTACTTATTGTCATTTATTTTATACATCTACCTGTTTTTCTATTAAAAGAATATTTAAATAGATATTATAACATAAATTGAATTTTATTGATGTATATGGGGATTAATATAAACAAAAAAATATTGATAGCATTGGTGTTGATGGTATTTATTTCAATGAATGCTGCCTCTGCGGGACTTTTTGACATTGCTAGCGATGCCATAGAATCAACAGAAAACAATGACACAACTTTGGTTGTTGGATTTAATCCAATATTTCCGCCTTTTGAATATCTCACAGACAATGGGTCATATGCCGGTTTTGACTTGGATTTAGCAAAAGAAGTTTGTGCAAGGAATAATTGGACATTTGAACCTAAACCTGTTATTGACTGGAACAGTAAAGACTTTGAAATTAATTTAGAAGAAATATACTGTATATGGAGTAGCTTTACAATAGACGGTCGTGAAGACAAGTACACATTCTCAGAACCTTACTTCAACAACACATAGGTTGTCGTGGTGGATTCCAATTCAGACATCAAGACTCTTGATGACTTAAAAGGTAAAACCGTTGAAGTACAGGAGGGAAGTTCCGTAATCGAGGGGCTTAACAACAATACAACCCTTAAAAATTCATTAAAGGATATTGTGGAAGTTAGGGACATCACAATAGTGTTCATGGATTTGAAATCAGGAGTATGTGATGCAATACTTGTGGACAGGGAAATAGCAAACTATAACATTATTATTTATTGTCTCATTAATTCCGTATTTAACAATATTTGTTGCGGAAAATCAGTTTTCACTGCTTGCACAGGTTTTATATGGTATTGACTTTATTTTGATTAACATAATTCATTTCTTCATGGCAAGGACTTTAACATTATTGTGTAAGAATTCTCCGGCTTCTTTAAGCCGGGAGATGAATTGCACTTTTAAGAGTGTTGTTGAATTTTTAGAATTTTTTTGCAAAATAAAAAAATATACTGTATTACTTTCCAAATGCTCTTAGATAAACTCTATTTATTATAAATGTATATAAGTTGTTATTAAGAAAAGAAAACATTTTTTTGAAATTAATCAAAAAAATTAATGAGATCTTTGTCTAAAAAAAAGAATAAAGTGTGGGGAGCATATTATGGTTGATAAAACTTTTATTTTGACCGATAAGATTGAGTTTGTCCCTGATGAGGATTTAGAAGGGGAATTGAATTTCAATTTACGGGCAGCCGGTTACGTATTCAACAAAACATTAGAATACAGCATTTACCGTGAAAACCTAGTCAAAGAATTTGGAATAGGTAAAACATGTAAAATCAACCGTAATTACACACAAAAAATCGTTAAAAATCTAAAAAAACAAAAACCATTCCTGAAAAAAGCAGAATCCACATGTATACAGGCATCCACCGACCGCTTAATAAAAGCATATGATGGATACTACGATGGAAGAACTGGACACCCTAAATTCAAGTCCCTTAAAAAAAATCCAGTAAAATCCATCACACTCAGAAACAACGAATATAAAACTAAAAACGGAATAAAAGCCTCAATAAGGTGGGAAGATAACAAATTACGCTTAAACAAACTCGGATACATTGAAGTCAAACATAAACGAGACATTGATGGCAAAATCAAAGAAGCCACAATCCTAAAAGAAAACGGAAAATGGTTCGTCTGCATAGTCTACGAACTAGAAAAAATACAACCCCTGGAAACATTTTCCGGCCCTTCTTTATATGTAGGCATAGATTTGGGATTAACAGACTTCCTAACATTTTCCAACGGAAAAGTCATACACAAACCCGATTTAAAAAAAATAAACCGTAGAATACAATATTACCAACAAAAACTAGCACGCCAAAAAGAAGGTGGATCCAACTGGAAAAAAACACTAAAAAAACTCCACAAATGGATAAACAAGAAAAACAATGTCGTCAACGACTATTATCATAAAATATCCTACAATATTGTAAAACACTGCGAATTCATAGCAATGGAAACCTTGAATATTAGAGGAATGGTCCGTCAAGGTAGTTTAAGCAGAAGCATTCATGAAATAGGCTGGGGAAAACTCATTGAAATGATACGATACAAAGCAGAATGGTACGGACGTAAATTTGTACAAATCGATCAATGGTTCTCTTCCAGTAAAAAATGTAATGTCTGTGGTGAAATAAATCATGGCTTAGGTCGTGATGAAAGAGAATGGGAATGCCCACACTGCCACAGCATACTTCAAAGAGATGTTAACGCTGCAAAAAATATTTTAGACGAAGCTCTACGCGCCACTGGTTCAATGGTGCTATGCTTAGTAGATTTCATACCAATTGGTCAAGGCAAATTCGAATATTATTACGAATGGAAAGGCCTTGACAAAACAATAGGTATGGCCTAAGAATCTCCAGCTTCTACAAGCTGGAGAGGTTCAACACTATAGTTTCATCAATCATTTCGATTAAAATCTTATTTATCGGATTTTTTAAGGACAGTGGATGTTCCTTTTGATAGTTGATGCCCAATGGAAGAACCCTGAAACTGGACATGCACTGGTCTGTTGACCTTAAAGCGAAGTATGCCTTATAATCACCATCTATAATGTTCACCATCAATCCGACATCATCTGTCTTGTTATGTGCAGCTATTCCCTCTTCAGCATAAACTCTGAATTTTTTAACGCTTTCAGCTGTAATCAATGCATATTCCACCAGATATTCCAGTTCATCGTCATCTAAATCATAATCATCATATTCAATGATTTCACTGCATTCATCATCGGGAATGAACAGGTTTGAAGCGCAGTAACCTAAGGAAATGTATATTCCATCATGATCCAGCGCTTTTGAGATGATGTCAAAATATAAATTGTCCAGTGGCTGTGACTTATACAGGTTGCCTAAAATTTCGGGAACGGTATGTGTCATGCCGCCGTCTTCAATAACAGTACAGTAAAAATGCTCTTCACCAAGATAACCTGCAGTGGCTGCTTTTTCTATTGTTTTTTTAATGTCAAGATTGTTTGCATCTTCTATTTTTTGAGCAATCCTCAAAGCATCATCGTCACTAATCATTTTACCATTTCCATGTTACTCTTCAATATATCTGAAAATCTCTTCAATACTGTCTGTGGCTTTAAAAAGCTCTTCCTGTTTGTATAGAAATCCCTTTTCACCCATCTCATCAATCATTTCAATCATCTTGTCAAAGAAATGGACAATGTTATAAACAATTATCTTTTTATCGTGTTGTTTTAGTTTCTTAAGTGTGATTATCTCAAAAAACTCATCCAATGTGCCGATTCCACCAGGGGATATTATAAATGCGTCTGAATTTTCTAAAAATTTGTTTTTTCTCTCATCCATTGAATCAACATAAATGAACTCACTGCACTCTTCACATAACGGCTCAAAATTACCAATCCATTCTGGAGCTATTCCTAATGTTTTCCCGTTATTGTCATGAACGCCTCTTGCACAGGCACCCATCATTCCAGTATCTCCTCCACCGAAAACAAGGGTATGGTTGTGTTCAGCTATTTTACAACCTAGTTCATAGGCAGCATCGGTGTAAATTTCATCTATTTTCCGGCTTCCGGATCCATATAAGCAAATGTTCATATAATCACTCTAAATATCAGGGGTTTGCTCAGCTAGGCACAAATGACATATTGCGTTGACATTATCCTTTTGATTGTCCTTAACCGGACAGAAGAACTCGCCGTTTTTCTCTTCAACAAACAGACTTCCTGGAAATTCACTTCCAACAGGATGTATTGGCTCTTCCAGGATGAATGTGGTGTACAATGCTGTGATGACATAAATCAATGGGAACTTGTCATCATCGGCATTTCCCAATCTTTCCTTTTCAAAAGTCTGCTCAAGCATTGGAAATGAGGTGTCAAAGGATTCCTTGTCAACTGCCACGTTGTCGTAATCCTCGAATTCCTTGACTTCCTTCATGCGCATAATGAAATACTTGATGTAGACTGACAGGTATTTTTCACGGTAATTCTTTTGAACAAACTCTCCATCCTTTCTCATTCGCGCTGTAGCCAACATTAAATCTTGAACTGATATGATGCGCGCATATTTTTTAAGAATCTCCATTATTTCATCTTTTGTGATTTCATTATTCCCGGATAACTCTTTTAGTTCAATCAATATGTCTTCGGCTTCCATGGTTTTATTATAAAATTTTTTAAATAAATACTTTAATAAAAAAATATTTAAAAAATGCAACTCAATAAGAATATAGTAAGGTGAATTGATATGGCTGATAATTTCATAGAGATTTCAAAGGAAGACATTGAAAGTATTCAAAATGCTTTAAAAGTTAATTCTGACTATAAATTGAACAACACTAAATTCGACACCAGCACATTTGAAAAAGGAAAAGACATTGTATTGACCCAATATGTTGCAAATGTGGAAAATGAATTGGTTTTCAATACAAAAGAGGAAAACGGCAAGTATTATATTTCAGATACATTTGGCCTGTTCATTGACAACATCATAAACGGCAATGAATCCCGTGACGTTTTCCAGTCAGTCAGCGGCTATTTCTATGATGTCATTGAAAATGAAAGTGAAGATTTTGAGGATGATAAGGAAGAACTGATTACCTTTTTACTTTTAACCGAAGAATATGATGAGGAGGACCTTAAAATCAGTTTGGATCCAGCAAAGATTCGTGAAGACTACAAGAAGGATTATGACATGATTTATTCCGACGAGTCAATGAATCGGGTTCAAAAAAGCCTTGCCCTCAAGGAACTGGTTCACATGTCAATTTGCCAAGTCGTCAATGACATTGACTTGTTCTTCACAAGGCCGTCCAATCTGACTCCTGAGGAAAATGCCGAGAAAAACCGTCAGGAACAAAAGGCATTGGAGAATGAAATGCAATTAAGTTAAATATTTAAACTAATATTAACTTAATATTTATTATAAAATTTTTTCACTGATTATATGATTACTATTACCAAAAACGAAGAAGTTGTACTGAATCAAATAGAAATCTATGCCAGGGAATATCCTGATGGTGTTCCATTGAATATCTTAAGAAAGGAACTTGGATTTCATGAGTATGACCTTGTTCAGATTCTCGAAGAGCTTCAAGACAAGGATCTTGTTGTTTTTAAAGACAATAAGGCCAGTTTATCAGATAGTGAAAAGGAGCTTAACACTGTTAATTCAAAAAAGGACCTTGAAGAGATGGAATTGAATCAGAAGGAAATCGATACATACAAACTGATTCAGGAACTGGTTGATGAAAATGACCTTATTTCAAAGTATACCTTGGAGGGTCATTTATTGTATGGGGATTTGGAGCTCAGCAATTTCAGAATGTATCACATTATTTTGTCCCTGCAGAATAAGGGGCTTTTGAAGTCCATAGTTAAGGATGACGGCGAGTATTATCTTCTTGTCGAATAATATACATTTTCATTTTTTTTAATAAATGAGTAATATTATTTACTAAATTCATCATAACATTTAAATAATTAAAAAATCATATTTATAAGTAATAATTGAGATTGATGTGTGTATTTATGATGAGAATAAGTATGTCATTACCAAAAAAATTATTAGCAGATTTTGATGAAGTTTTAAAGGAAAGAGGATACCAATCTCGTTCAAAAGGAATTCGTGATGCACTTCAAGATTATATCGTAAGATACCAATGGATGAATTCCATGGAAGGCCAAAGAATTGGTATTGTAACTATCATTTATGACCACCACTACACAGGAGTAATGGAAAATCTGGCAGAAATTCAACACAGTTTCAGAAACGAAATCAATACAAGTATGCACATTCACATGACAGACAAGTACTGTATGGAAATTGTTGTTGTCAATGGGGACATTGCAGAAATCCGTGAATTGACCGAAAGGATAATGAGACTTAAAGGTGTTGAACACGTGAAATTGACAAGTACTGCTAACGGAGAAGAATTTAAGGAACCTGGTCACTCACATGACCATACTCACCACCATCATTAAATTCTTTCTTTCTATTTTTTTATACAATGAAATTCAAAACCACTCCATATCATCATGATTTATTAAAGGACACAGACCGTTTGGCCGTCTTTTTTGAAGCAATTGATGAATATGATTCCAATACTGACTTGGCATTTGATTTGGGATGCGGTAGTGGAATACTATCCTATTTTTTAAGCTCAAAATTCGATGAGATAATCTCCCTTGAAATCAACAGGGGATCATATAGATGCGCAAAGGAGAATTTAAAGGATTTTAAAAACATTAAAGTAATCAACAGTGATGTTTTGGATTATGATTTCATAAGAAAAGCCGATTTGATAGTTTGTGAAATGCTCGACACCGCACTGGTTGACGAGGAAGAGGTTCCGGTTTTAAACTATGCCAAGAGATTTCTAAAAGATGGGGGCAAGATAATTCCACAGGGTGTAATCAATTCAGTCGAGCTTGTAAATATGGAAAGGCATTACATTCACTGGGATGAAGATGTTAACTATGAGGTTTTCTCCGATGAGGTGATTTACTCTGAAATAAACTTCCTTGATGATATATCCCCGGAATTCCAGGCTGAAATAAAACTTAAAGCAATTAAAAACGGCACAGTCAACGGCTTGAAAATCACTACCTATACAAGGCTTAACGACAACATTATCGCCGGGCCAATGCCAATGTTGAACCCTCCGTTGCTGATACCATTGGATGAAAGGGAAATCAGAGAAAATGACTTTATAGATGTTGAACTAAAATATATTATGGGAAATGGGATTGAAAGTATTGAAACAAAATACTTATAGGAGAAAATTATGTCTTTTGAATCTCAATTGGAAAACTTCTTGAATGATTGTAAAAAATTAATCGTGTTGGGCGTGGGCAATGAGCTTAAAAGCGATGATGGCGTTGGACCATTCATCATAAGCAAACTAAAGCAGGAAAACATGGAAAACGATAGTCTGCTTTTTATAGATGCGCAGACAGTTCCCGAAAACTTCACAGGAAAAATCAGAAAGGAAAACCCAACTCATTTAATCATTGTCGATGCATGCCTGATGGACTCCAATCCGGGAGATATGCGAATTGTGGATAAGGAGGATTTTGCTGACATTGGAATTTCAACACATTCCATGTCACTGTCATTCTTTGTAAAATTCCTTGAAAAGGATAGTGATTTAAAAATAATCTTTGTGGGAATAGAGCCGAAAACAATGGAATGGGCAAATGCTCCAACACCAAAGGTTCAGGAAGCCGCAAATAACTTTATTAAAACATTAAAAGGGATTATATTATGAAAATTTTATTTATTGGATCAAGATTATATGATGATATTGACTGGTATGTTAAAAGCAAAGGCGTAGAAAGTGTCTTGACAGAATCAAACGAGGAAGCAATCAACTTGGACTTACCTGACCAGGTATTCATCGTTCCCCGTGGAATGGATGGGCCTAAACAGGTAGCATTAATGCAGAATGTCGATGCAATAGTGCCTTTGATTGGAATAGACCCTCCACTCATTGACGTTGCCCGCATGAAGGAGGAAGTGGAAGAGGAGTACGGAATTCCAGTCATTGCCGCTGGAGTCCGTGCGGTTGAGTTGACCTCCAACAAAATCAATACAAAAGAGTTTTACGGCCAAATCGGTGTCACAACACCAAATTATCAAATACTCAACAGTCCAGATGAGTTGACTTTGGAGTTTCCGGTTGTTCTAAAGCAGGGTGAAGGCCAAGGCGGAAAGGACATTATGGTTGCCAAATCAATGGAAGACGTTGAGGAATACTTTAAGGATTTCGACCAGGCATTATGTGAGGAATTCATAGAAGGATCTGAGATTTCAATTGAAGTGCTGGGTTTCAACGGTGAATATGTTGCACTGCCACCAATCTATAAGGGAGAAACAACCCTTGAAGGAACTCATCCATTGAACAAGACAAAAACAGGTCCATGCATGGTTGAAGGCCTCGACAATAATCTCGTTCAGCATACCGCTTACAAGGTGGCTAAGAATTTGGATTCTGACGGTATTTTTGAAATGGATTTCATGTATTCCGCTAAAAAAGACCAGTTATATGCTATTGAGGTTAACACAAGACCTAACGGTACAAGATACTTGACAACAGCTACTTGCGGTGTCAATTCATTATGCGAACTCGTTGATATGGCTATTGGCGAATTTTCACTTTCCAGCATTTCAGACAAATTAAAATATTTTTACTCAACAGAAATCCCAATTGGAAATTATGAGGGGCCTGCTCCAAATGAGCCTGTAAAATCATTTGACTATAATGATTTTGTTATACATGGTCCGGCAGGTTATCAAAGAGTCACCGCAAGAGCCGAAACTAAAAAAGAGCTTGAAGAGTTAATTGATAAATTAACATAAATCTGTATTATAAGTTATAATTATATACTATTATCAATATATATCTTAATAATCTAAAAGATTTATTGTGTGGTATAATGAATAATACAGAGATGTTAATTCTTTTTTTAATAACATTATGTGCTACAATATTCTTCACATGGTATGTTAAAAGAATATTGTTACAAGCAAGGATTGCAGACAATCCTATAGTCAGCGAACATAGACATAAGAGTGGTACTCCTACAATGGGCGGTATTGCATTCTTATTTACAATTTCCCTAGTCATAGCGTTATATTATCAAAACACTCCAATTCTTATGGTGTCATTCATAATGCTTGCAGGAGGAATTGTTGGTATGGTTGATGACCTAATCGGCCTTAAGGTTAAGGAAATTCAAAAGATTGTGGTAAACACTTCCGATGAAACAATCACTTTAGGAAGATTGGATGTTGAACCGGGCGAGGAAGTTCGTGTTGCAACCCCTAAGGCAAAAGCGGAAGTTGACGATTTGCTTAAGGCAGGCAAGGTTGAGGTTATAGGAGAAGTTCCAATCAAGACAGAACCTGAAGAATTGGAAAAAATAATCTGTCAAATAGTTTTAGGAGTATTTTTAGGATTAACAGGAGCAGTAACCACATTGGGTGGATTCACATTAGGATGGTTAGCTATTCCAGTTGTGGTCATAGCAATTCTCGGATGTATTAATTCAGTAAATCTTATAGATGGTATGGACGGTCTGGCAGCAGGTATTGTTGGAATTGCATCAATTGCATGCTGTGCATATGGTTACTTATTCGGACCGGCAACAATTATGCCACCATTTGCAATATTGGCTGCATTATGTTTAGGATTTTTAGTTTTCAACAAGTATCCAGCTTCAATATTTATGGGAGACACAGGATCATTTGTACTTGGAACAGGTTATGCCGCTGCAGTGCTTGTATGTGACATACCATACTTCGGTGTTCTTGCATTGGGTGTTCCAATCCTATCAGTTGTAGTTAGCCTATTGCACAGGGCACATATCATTAAATTACCAGTGGAACCTCTACATCACACATTAAATCATTATGGAATGTCAGAAGTTAAAATTGTGCTTACTTATTGGGGAACTACTGTATTATTATGCTTAATCGGAATACTTGCTAAGATGTATGTATTCTAAATTCTTTTCTTTTTTTGGTGATAATAATGGATATAAAAAATTTGGCTAATTCGATTAATGGAAAACTTGTAGGAAACGATGATTTCTTCTCCATTGACGGTTTTACAGGAAAAATTACATTTTTAAATGATGCTCATACAGGAGACATTGTAATACGTGAAGTCATTGACCCAGTGGGTGTTGAAATGGCATTCAACAAGAATATTGCATGTCTAATCACACCAAACCCTAAGGACGGAGCTATTGAAGCTGCTGAAAGATTGAATTTCCCATTGATAATAATTGACGATATGGAAACCGCAAGGGAATATGTGTCAAAGCTTGCGGAAGAGGAAAATTCAAAACAAAAAACAGGCTTGGTCAAGAAGGTCGGTGAAAAAATCATAGGTGCTGAAGAATCTCTTTCCATTGGAGGAATTACCGAAAGGATTACCTCATTAGGAGGCGGTTCAAATGATGGTGAAAATTCCTATGTGGAGAAATTAACAGACATTCACGATTTGGCAGACAAGGTTGAAGGAAAACTTGTAGGAAATGATGATTTCTTCTCCATAGACGGCTTTACCGGAAAATTCACTTTCCTAAATCATGCTCATACAGGAGACATTGTTGTAAGGCACTGGATTAATGGTGCAGGTGTTGAAATGGCGTTCAACAAAAATATTGCATGTCTCATTACACAAACCCCTAAGGACGGGGCAGAGGAAGTTGCTGAAAGACTTAACTTCCCATTGATTGTAACTGATAAAATCGAGCTTGCAAACGCATATGCTCTTTCACATACAATAAGAAAATACTCTCCAAACTCAACAAATGTTGTAATAACAGGAACCAATGGAAAATCCACCACTTCACATTTAATATATCATATACTGGATAATGCAGGATATCACGTGCTTACAAACACTGACAGTGAATCAGAATTCAACACACTTATAGACCCTATGGTTTCAAAACTGATTTCAGATGAGGTAATTGAAAACGGCGAGCTTGACTATCTTGTAATTGAAGTGTCTGAAGTTCAGGGCTGGCTGGATAAGCTAATGAAAAACCATGCAGCACTGATGAGTGAAGCAATCAAGCCTAAAGTCGGTGTCATAACCAATATTGCCATGGACCATATCGGTCTAGTCAACTCAATAGATGACGTGTTTGATGAAATCAAGGCGGTTCCAAAGGCAATCGGCGAAGGAACAACAGTCCTTAACCATGATGATGAGATGGTGATGAAACTTGATGCTCAAAATCCGTTTTACACTTCAATGCAACCGTTGGATGAGGACAATGCAGTCTATTTCGATGGTGAAAGCATAATATATAATGATGATGAGGTTTTATCCATTGATGAATTGCCGTTCAAGGGAGGTCATTTCATACAGAATATCCTCTCAGCTATTGGAGCATGCATTTCCCTTGATATTGACATGGATAAAATAATTGATGGAGTCAAAACTTATAAAGCTTTGAATAGGAGATTTGCCAAATTGAATGATGAGCCATTGATTTATGATGATTTCGCACATAACCCTGATGGGATCAAGGCAACAATTTCAGAAACCCTTAAACTGCTTCCGGAAAACCAAAAACTCCATGTTGCATGTGCAATAAGAGGTTCAAGAGGAGTTGAAATCAACCAATTGAATGTTGATGCACTAGTTGAGTCAATGAGTGATAGGATTGAACTGTACCTCTCCTCAAGTAATGATGTTGTCAATGAATTGAACTATGTTGAAGAGGAGGAAAGGGAAGTCTTCTTCAATACTTTGAACAGGAACAATATCGATTACACTCATTTCGACAATCTAAAGGACTGTTTGAATGAGGTTTACAATAATGCGGATAACAAAGACATTATCCTGTTAATCGGTGCTCAAGGGATGGACCCTGCAGAGTCAATTTTAAAGGAGATAATATAAAATTTAAATATCATATTCATTTAATATAATAAATGTATATATTCTATACTACGAGGAAATAAACATGTTTATAAAGATTAGAAGAGACACATTAATAATTTTACTATTAGCGTTTATTTTAATTCTTTGTGGTCGTTTAATCACATATGTAGCATATGCTTCCTCTGATGATATTAATGATGGTATTCCTATTTCTGGAGTAATTATTAAAGGTAATGACATTGTTCCGGTAGATACCATCAGATATAATGTTATGCAAGCTGGTTTCAGGGACGGAAGTGTAATTTATGACGATGTTTTAAAGACTTCTAAAAGAGAGGTCTCGCTGCAGGATGCGATACAGACGGCGCAGGAATTTGCAACACGGTCAACAGTACCAGGTACATCTGTTCAACCGATTACTGCCGCTGATGTTCAAGTAGATAAGAATACAGGTGTAGTTACAGTAACTGTTATTGAGGACTTTTCATCTGTAGAATTGGATAACAAAACTAAAGGGGCGAGCGGATGAAGTTTAAGAAGTTTCATGCACTGATTGTTTTTCTGGTAATATTCTTGATGACAATGAGCAGCGTAGCTGCTACCTGTAACATCATTGTCATTACCGACCCGAGCGGTAACGATCCAAACGGTGCGGCTGCAGGAAGTATGTCCTTTGCAGAAAACATGTTCCAGTCAACATTCCTGATGTCTAAGAACAATCACTTTGCCGTGCTCTCAGGGGGTACCGGTAGTTCAGACACTAGGCTGGATTCCATTGTTGATGCTGTGGCAAACCTTGAAAACAATGCATCTGCAGCTTCTGCGGCTTCCATTGCATCCCAGTACAAGGGTGCTCGTCTTGTAGTTGGAGGTCCTAACATTGGTGCTGCAATCGGAGGATCTTTCAACGCTTATGTAATTACTGTTGATGATGCAAGCAACGACATCAAGGTCACTCCTTACAGCAGTGGTGTGGCTACCTTGCAGCCTGGTCAGAAAGGAGCTATTATTCACTTGAGAAACACTGCAGGTAACCCATTATACGGTACAGCTGACACTGTAAGAAAAGAGACCGCAATGAATATTGGTAAAATGATTAGGGACGGATATTCCGCTACCACAATTCTTTCAGAAGCAATGGGAGAAGTTGCTCATGATTCCGGTGAAAAATACGGTGGTGGTGGAGTCAACTTGATTTCAGGAATATCCACCGATGACATGTTCACACCTACAGACATGAACCAAACGGGTTATCCAATGGATGAGGAATATTCAAAGGTCTGTGATGACTGTGGTTGGGCTATGGGTTATCCGGCTGCAGAAAGTCATGACAGATGCCCTGTCTGCGGGTCTGAATTGAGAATCGTTTATGCTTATGAGGCATTGGGTTCAGCTTTAACAGTCAGTTCCAATGCGGTTAGTGTTTCAGTATATGGAACAGATAAGCCTGGTGTGGCATCAACCACACAAGAAATAGTGGAAGCGTCTGTTGCTAAATACGGTTATGATGCATCAGCTATTGCTGGTTCAATCAACAGAGGTATTAACAACGGTCTTCTAATGGGTGTCGACCATGTGGAACCTAAGGACTTGAACGTAAAGCAAGGTTCCAAAGCGGTTGGTGTTTATTACAATGCGCTTCCTGGTGACAGATCTGCTCCTGCATGGGATTTACCTATTGACGGTAACATTTTAAATATTCTAGGCAGTATTCAAACCGCAGTGGGTATCATCTTGATATTGCTTGTTGTATTTAGAAGCAGACTGTTAAAATCATTCCAGAATAGGTGATCATCACCTATATCTTTACTTTTTTATGTGATTATTATGGCATTAATTTTAATTAGAGGAGAAAACAATTCCAAATTGCTAAGTGCAATTTCAGACATAGAACAGCATGGCAGTTTGAATATAATATCCTCACCTAAAATCGTTGATCCTAATTTTGCAGACACTTTGGTTGAAGGCATTTTAAAGTCAGAGCTTAGAACCAAATCCAGTGCTGCCACAGCTTTTTTTGTAAAGGAAGATACCACATTAAGCATTATGCAGGTTAAAAAAATTCATCCTCCGGCACATGTCGTTGTTGTCAGTGATGAATATGATGCGTTTTCAAAATTAGAGTATGTATTAAATAATGCAGAGGATTTTGGACAATATCATCCTGCAAAAGCGATTAATGATGGTATGATTGATTATAAAATTAATAAAAAAGAAAGGCATATCAGAAATGATAAGTTAAATAGCTATATGAAATAGCTATTTTCTTTTGATTTTCATTATATTGCCTAATGTACGCTCTCCAGATGATGAGTTGATGAACTGGTTCAAATCGATGTTGTCAACCTTTTCAAGGAGTTTGATGTTAAGCGCTTTTTCCAGTTTTTTTGTTAGTTTGGTGTCTGGAGTCATTTTTCCGGTTTCAATCCTTGTGATTACTGAAACCCTTTCATTTATTTTTCGACCTAACTCTTCACGGGACCAGTCCTTTGATTCTCTTGCCTTTCTCACTTCAAAGCTGAAGTCCTCAACTAGCTCTTCGGTCGGTTCATCGTTTCTGGAATAGTTTCTTCTTCTAGTGTTGTTGGTTGTTTTTTTATTTTTATTTTGTTTTACATATTTAGGTTTTGGAGGCGCTTTTTGTATTGTTCCCAGTTTTGAGCACTCTTTGCAAACAACCATTACTGATCCTTCAATCTTTGCTCTAATTGGGTTGTTTTCAGGCACTGGTTTTCCACAAATTTCACATTCCATATTATTTGTCCCCCTCATTTTTCTAATTAATTATATATTAATAGTATTATATAATAATTGTTAGTATGAATTAAAATGAATACCTTTAAATACTTTAAAGTTACTAATTGTTATTAAAGTAACATGTTGTTAAAATTTAATACTAACTGGAGATGATTCACATGAATGATTTTGATGATTTGGAAAATTCTTCAAAAGAGCAATTGATAGAAAAAGTAGAATCTATGCAAGAAGAAATTGACTCTTTAAGGGAAGAAAAATCCAAAGCTAAAAGTAACTTAATGTGGAAAGTTAGGAAATTAGAAAAGGATAAAGTTCTAATCGAAAATGAAAAGATAAGATTAGAAAGAGAAGCTAAGTCTTTACGTTCAGAAGTAGACAGATTTAGGTCTCCACCATTAGTGCTCGCAACCATTACTGAAGTATTGGATGATCACAGAATGACCGTAAAAAGTAGCACCGGACCTAGTTTTCTAGTTAACTACTCAAAATTCTTAGATGAAAAATTATTGGTACCTGGTTCAAGAGTGGCATTGAATCAACAAACATTCGGAATTGTTGAAGTATTGCCATCAGAGAAAGACGCAAACGTTTCAGGAATGGAGATTGAAACAAAACCAGATATCACTTACGATAAAATCGGTGGTTTAGAAGAGCAAATCATCGAGGTTAAGGAAACCGTAGAGCTTCCATTGACAGAACCTGAACTGTTTGAAAAGGTAGGTATCGAACCTCCTAAAGGTATCCTGTTATATGGACCTCCGGGAACCGGTAAAACCCTGCTTGCAAAAGCGGTTGCAAACGAAACCAACGCTACATTCATCAAGATTGTCGCATCCGAATTCGTTAAGAAATACATCGGAGAAGGTGCAAGGCTTGTTCGTGAAGTGTTTGAACTCGCTAAGGAAAAAGCACCTGCAATCATATTCATTGATGAACTGGATGCTGTTGCAGCCAAAAGGCTTAAGAGTTCCACCAGCGGTGACAGGGAAGTTCAAAGGACTTTAATGCAATTGCTGGCAGAACTTGACGGATTCGAATCAAGAGGAGATATTGGAATCATTGGTGCAACCAACAGACCTGATATCCTGGACCCTGCACTTTTACGTCCGGGTCGTTTTGACAGATTCATAGAAGTGCCTCTTCCAAATATCGACGGAAGACGTGAAATTCTAAAAATCCACACCAGAAACATGTCACTGGATGAGGAGGCAGACGTTGACCTTCTTGCTGAATTGACAGATGATTTATCCGGTGCAGACCTTAAAGCAGTATGTACTGAAGCTGGTATGTTTGCAATTCGTGACAAACGTGACAAGATTACTGTCACTGACTTTATGGATGCCATAGAGAAAGTCATGAGCAAATCCAAAGAAGATGAAATCTTCAAATCAGAAGCAGGCGTAATGTTTGGATAAATTTAATTGAGAATAAGCCGATGATGAACCCTATGAGCTCTGATATGTGATGAATGATGGGCGAGCTGAGGCTTATTTCTATAATCTTTTTTTGTAAAACTATATTTAAAAGTAAATTCTAATAGTATAATTATGTTATTTGATAAAAATGATGAAAATGTCAGAGATAGGGTCATTTATAAGGCAAAACCCAATATGCTTTTAGGATGTAAGAAAGCCATTTACGGGATTGTTTTATTGGCAATAATACTGATGGTTTCCCCAATTGCAATCCGTTTCATAGGGGAAATGCAGGTCTATCTCATTTCATACGTTAAACTCTCTTTAACAAGATATGCTGCAATAGCATTCTTCGTCATCATTCTTATTGATGTGTTATATATCATATGGCAACTGATCGGTTGGTATTCTCTGGAATACACATTGACTGAGACAAAAATCATTATCAAGTCAGGGGTACTTTCAACCAAGAAGAATTACATGCCCTACGCTACAATTCAGGACATAAATACTTCCCAAAGCATTTTCGGAAAAATGATGAATGTGGGATCTGTCAGCCTTTTCAGTGCCTATGACAACAATCAGATGGAAATCAAAAACATTTCCAATCCTTCTGAAGTTGAGGAAATAATATTCTCAAGGATGGTTGGGCAAAGGAATTTCCAGGCTCCGCCACAAAGGTTCCCTCCTCAGCAAAACACCTTCGAAAGGGATTTTCGCGAGGACGATTATCTGGGAAGAAACGAGTATTATGACGAGTATGAACCAATCACTCCAATAACTCATGAAAACACTTCCCGTCCAAGAAGGGAATATGAATATTATCCTGAGGACTTTGACACTATCACTCCTCAGCACCATACCTATGAATATGAGCCATACAGTGACAGGTACAACAACCCATCAAACGGCCGTTCCCAAGATAACTATTATAATCAAATAAGGGATGAGTATTCTATGGGTGGTGATGATTACTATCATAATAACAATCCTCAAAGTCAGTATAATGAAGGTGTCGAAAAGCATCAGGAAATTGAACCGAATGATGTAGATGATGCTTCACAGGATGTCATCAGAAGACACTTTGACAAGTTCAAAAGATAATAATCATTTTTTTATAATAATTTAATTTTAATTTTAGGTGAATTGATGGAATTACTATGCATACAATCACAGGAACATCCGGAATTGCCTTTGGCTGAACTTAAAGCAGTCATGGAATGTGAAAACATTGAAGCAGAGATAGAAAGAGTCACTGAAGGGCTTGTCATACTAAAAGACATTTCCGATGAAAACCTTGATGAATATTATGGGATACTGGTCAAAAGACTGGGATACACCCATGAGGTTCACCAGATTCTTGCAAGGTCAGACATTGACAATCTTGATGAGGATGTCTCCAGCATCAATTGGGATGAATACATTGACGAAACATTTGCAGTAAGGGTTAAAAGATTCCATTCCCAAATAGATACCGTTGGAACAGAAAGGCATGTAGGCACATTGATTCTTGACAACTGCGGCAATATTAAAGTAAACCTTTCCAAACCAAAATCCCTTGTCAGGGTAGTCGCTTATGGAAATATTATTTATGTGGCCATTGAAAAAATAAAATTGGACAAAAAGCATTTTGAAGACAGCAAACCACATAAAAGGCCATTTTTCTATCCTGGATCCATGAACCCTAAGCTTGCCAGATGCATGGTTAACCTCTCAAGGGTCAAGGCGGGACAATTGCTATTGGATCCGTTTTGTGGAACAGGTGGAATACTGATTGAAGCCGGATTGATTGGATGCAAGGTGGCAGGCTCAGACATCTATTGGAAAATGAAAAATGGAACCGCAATAAATCTGGAGCATTATGGCATAACAGATTACAGGACATTCAATGTTGATGTTCGTGAGCTTAAGATGTATGAAAAGGTGGCAAGTGTGGTCACTGATCCTCCATATGGAATTTCAACTTCAACTGGTGATGTTGATGGTGAAGAAATTTTCAATGAATTCTTCCATTCAATATATGATAATATGAAGGATGATGCATACCTCTGTATGGCTTCTCCACACTACGTTGATTTAAAACCGATGGTGGATGAGGTTGGATTTGAAATTGTGGAGCAGTACGCAATTAAAATGCATAAAAGTTTAACTAGGATTATATCAGTAATACGTAAAAAGTTAAATTAAGGGATACATTTATATACTACTTAGTTAAATTTCCAATGTAAATCGATTTAAAACGATTAACTCTTTTTTATTTTATTTTTTTTTAAAAATTTATTTTTGTAATCTATTTTTTTTAAGTTCTAAAAATTTTAAATTGATTTCATAATATATTCTTTTTTTATTAATATAACTTATTAATAATATTTTTTTGAATTAAAATCCTTATGAAATTTATAATTGTAAAAATTTAATATTTTTTGCAATGTTTTTCAATTGATTTTGTTAATAAAATTTGTCTGCCTATTAGATGTGCTATGTGTTTTATGGCGATGACCTAAGTAACATTGTATGGAACAATTTTTACTATGATGGTTGCTTTCCGCATGTAGCTATACATTTGTGAGTACTTGAATTTTCTCAAGTATGATGTTGGTTTTGTAGTATGTGGTGAATTAGTTACAAACTAGTTTAGTGTAATACTCGTCTATATTTAGCGTACTTCATAATACTTTATACTTATTATGTCTGTTATGTGATTCAATTCTGTTTGATCCTGGCAGATGCTACTGCTATTGGGATTCGATTAAGCCATGCAAGTCGA
>NZ_SUTJ01000014.1 GCF_015062915.1 Methanobrevibacter thaueri
TTTTTGGAGATATTATTATGAAAGTTTTAGGAATTAATACAAGTCCAAGAGAAGCTAGTAATGTGAAAATTGCTTTGGAAGCTGCATTGGATGCTGCTTCAGCAAAAGGCGCTGAAACTGAAATAGTTGACGTTAACAAATTAACAATCACTCCATGTCAAGGTGACAACTATTGTAAAGAACATGATTCTGAATGTGCTTTAAATGATGATATGCAGGATATCTATCAAAAAATCGAGGAAGCTGATGGAATCATCCTGGCAAGCCCAATATACTTCTGTGACGTGAACGCTCAGGCAAAACTCGTAATAGACAGATTATACTCATATTTCATGAACCCTAAATACAGCGAATTGTTCTCAACTAAAAAAGTTTCAATAATTGCAACCCACGGTGCAGCTCCTTTAGAAGCATTTGAAAGTTCCCTAAATACTCAAATGGCAGCTTTTGAAGTATTAGGATTCAAAACCGGTAACATTATTAACTTGGATGACAATAATGTTCCAGGTGCAATTAACGATAAGGAAGATCAACTTCAAAAAGCAAGAGAAATTGGTGAAAACTTAATCTAAATCAATGGTGATATCATGACCAACATACACGAAAATTGTGACAATTATGTAAAGAGTAAGGATATGTGTTTAAGATTCTTTGAAATGGGCATTAGTGATGTCAGTCAATACGATGAATGCGCGGAAAAAACAGTATTCAGCGATAAGGATCTTCAAAGAAAATGGAGTAATTAATCTTCATACATAAACTATAAACATATTAGTATTTAAAAAAGAAGAAAATGAGATAATTCAAATCTCATTTTAATTTTATTTTAACTTTTTTTGCGGCCTTCAAGTAGTTGGCATTTCCCTTAAATTTAAATTTTCAGGATTAGTAATATGGAGGTTATAAAGATTTGAAAAGTATTGACTCAGTTTTAATTGCAGATCCAATGATGTGGCAAATCAACAATGGATTACAACATAACAAAATGCTTGGGGATGTCAAAAGTGGTTATGAAATATTTTTCTTTAACTGATTTAATAGGGGGTTTTAACATAATATCTAACGTGGTATTATGAAAAAAACATATATTTGTATATTAATTGCTTTATTGGCAATCATAAGTCTAACTACTGTTTCAGCAGGTTTTTTAGACGGATTTTTCGGTGGAAATGTTCATTTCGGAAATTTAACCATGAATGCGAATGATGAAAATTATCAGGAAGGGATGAATGTTGTAAATATTGAGAATTATACTATTGACCTATTTTCTTTTCAGGGGGATGACTCTAAAGACGGAAGGTTTTCGGATATAGCTAATAGCTTTAAGAAAGATAGTTCCAACATGTTTACAGAAAAATCAGTAACTGAAGCATTTAAAAATGCAGATGACTCTTCAGATGGAGTAAATATTATTCAAACTGAAATTCATAATGATGCGGGTTCCAAAACTGTTTCAAAACAGATTAACGGTTTAAATGAAATATCTGATTTTAAGGGATTTGATATATCCGGCCATCAGGCGGCAGATTTTATTGTTTCTGAATCAATGACTGTTGACACTACAAAAACATCTTCCGATGTGCCTACCATTGTGATTAATGGTGAAACAGTGTCTGATCCAACTTCTGAGAAATCAACAGATGCGGATATCTGCTCCAGATGGGTTTTAGTATATGATGAAAAAACTGATACCATGTACGGAGTGTCCATAAATTCTGCATTGTATGATACATTAACTGACAAAACTCTTCTTCAGACAGATGGACTTAACAGTCTTGTAGACTCTATTAATGTTGATGGTTAATATATTTTTTTTTAAATGAGAAAATATTTTCTCATTATTTTTTTTTAATGGTTTTGAATAATTCCTCTCAAAACTCCGTTAAATATCCTAAATTAGAGATTTTAAGCTATTGATACCTTAAAATAGGATTAATTATCAATAGAACTAATTGTATTATTAAGATTCGAAGCATTGTATTTCTTTCATCATTATTAAAATCCTATGAATATATTCAACATTGAATCTTACAAACTCCCGAATTCTTGAGGCAAAATTCAATATTTTCATTGTTGCAATTGAATTTGCAGTCTATGATTGTTGTTATGTGGATGATATAATTTGTTTTTTAGCTTGTTGTAGATGTTGTGTTTGTAAAACAGTAAACTATAAATAGTATGTTTCACTGAAAGCAATTTTTCAAGGTCATAACAATTTTTTAAAGCCTGTATAAGTAGATAAAACTTAAATAAGATAATAACAATACTATATATTAATTTAAAAGGAATTTTAATTCCATTTTTTAAAATTAAAGAAAATATAAAGGAGAACTATTTATGAATTATGAATTAGTGGATACAATCCTATATACTGGAGAAGAAGGTTCTGTAAGTATTAAAGTGATTGTGGATAATAAAATAGCATTAGGTGATAATATGTCTGAAAATCCAAATTATTGGAAATTATTGGGGATAGTTAAAAAGCTAAAAGAAAAGGACAACAAATGTTTTGTTTGTGGATCTAAAGAAAAAATTGTCCCTCATCACTTAAAAAAGGTAAAACAAACAAGTGATGAATATTACAGTGAGAATAACTTGATACTGCTGTGTGATAAGCATCATCATCAATATCATCAGCAATACTCTAATGTTAATCCAAAAACATTTTGTGAGTTCTTAAGGGATAATTTTGTGCTTAAAATTAAAGAAAGTGAAATCAATAAGGTCAAAAAGAAAAGAAGGTTAAAAATGGACATAGATTTAAATAATCCATTAAAAATTTCTAAACTTACTAAATTTATCAAATTGGTTAATAAAACCGCTAAAAAAACAGTTAAAATATCTGTTGGTGATAAATTGTATGGAATCCGTAATGTTAGAGATCAGGAAGGCTGCACAATATTGGAAATTAGGGGATATAAGGATGGATTTGTACTTCCCAATTATGAAAATGATAATTTTGTTATGCATATTGACTATATGGTGATGAGTTAAGATTGTCTAAGTTTAGAAAAATTATTAAATTAGTTTCTGGAAAAAATGTGCTAAAAGTATCAATTAAAGAAGAATTATATAATATCGTTCAAATTAAGGACAGGGAGGATGCACTTATTTTTGTTGTTGAAAATCAACAGTAAACAAGCAACCTTCATTAATTGACTAATAGATTTATCACTTCATTCATTTGAAGTTGAAATCTATTCTTCATTTTATTATTGTACTTCATTTAATTGAAGTAATGTTTTTAACTATATCTAATGGAGTACTTCAAATTAAGTATATATTTTATTAATTAATGGATAAATCTTTTTAATATATGAAAAGTAAAATAGTTACTGATAATGATGAAAAAGATCCTGATTATTTTAATCTCAATACTAATATTCATGAGCTGTGTTCATGCCCAAGACAATACAACCGTTGAAATAAATGGAGTAAGTTTTGAAATTCCAGAAAAATATAATGGTGGAAACATATATAAAAATGGTTATAGTGCAGATTATTTTCATTTAACCTGCATTGATGATAATATTCCTAAATCAATTGGTTTGTGGGCTTGTGAAAAAGATTATGAGGAAAATTTAACTATATCAAATCATCCAGTGAAATTTTACTACCAATATAATCCATCTATCAAAGATAACTATTCTCATGCCTATTTTGCTTCCGGAAATTCTATCTATGAAATTAGTTGGATGGGCAATAATATCACGTCAGATATTGAAAAATTAATTAAAGACACACCACCATCTAAAATAAATAAAGATAAATTTTATTCCCTAATAGATGAATCTATTAAGACATATAAAATTATTAAAAATCAGCAAGATGAATGGGATGCAGAATATAATTATTTGGAAGCTAAGTACCATGAATCCTTATCAAAAAATCCTGATGACAGCCGAACAAAAGAACTTTTAATAACCTTAATGAATAGTAAAATTTCATGAAGAGTAAACAAATTTGTAATAATAGTTTTTGTTAAATACGAAAATACTTAAATAGAAAATACGAAAATACTTAAATAAAAAAATGGCTATTTTCACTGTGGAAAATTTCCATATACTAATCTTGATGATGTGAAAATTATTCTTTTTGGATGTTAGAATTGAAAATTTGAAAATGGTCACAAATATTTTTTGCAACTTATAAGTTGCAGCATTCATATTTTTTTGTATTATTGAACTTACAGTTTGCATCACCCAAACTTAAAAAATTTTATTAATTTTTATAAATTTTTTATTACAAAATCAAAATTTGAAGAAAACACCATTTTGAAACCACCTGATGTATATGTATTACTTCACTTCCAACATTTCTCCACAAACTCCCAAATTGACCTAATTTAATATATAAATAGAACGTATATTTTATGTAATAATATACAGTAAAAAAGAAAAGATACGAAGTATTTATATACTAAAAAAATAAAAGTATAAATAAGGGTTTGAGTAAAAAATTTAGGAGGCAAAAAAGCTTATGATCGAAGTCGATGAGCTAAAGGACTACCTAGATGAATACTTAGAAGAAAAACAAGAGGTAAAAAACTTAACAGAGGAAACCGTAAGAAAACAAACATTCAACATATCCAAATTCATTGAATATCTTGAATCAGAAGGAATCGCTGAATTGAATGACAGGAATGTGAAAAAGCAATTAAGACATTACCGTAGATACTGTTTAAAACAACGTGGCAACAAAAGGACCACTGTCAAAACATACATGATGAACATTCTCGAATTTATAAACTCAGAGGACGTTCAGGAAGAAATCCAGCATGATACAATCAAGATGAAGGATATCATTGAAGTTAAGACAGAAGATCCTGAAACTGCTAAAAAAAGAATTGAAAAAATCTCTCTAACTTGGCAGCAATCCAATTTCTTTTTAGATACCATCCAAAAAAGCGGAAACATTCGAGATTACGCTATTTGCAGGACTTTCATCGATTCTGGAATGAGGCTGAAGGAACTTGTACTCTTGAACAAGGATGATATTCAAGTGCCAATAGACGATAAGGGATTCTATGTCCTTCCAAACAACACTGATGAGTTCATTGATGTATATCTACGTGCAGAAACCACAAAAGGTGAAGCCAAGGACCGTACAACGTTCATTACCTATGATACATTGGTCAGCCTCAATGACATGATAATGGATCGTATCACAAAACTCAGGAAAAACACCAATGATGTCTACAGGCCAGTGATTCAAAGAAACAAGGCTGCTGAAGAGAAGAATCGTGAAGAGCTATTCACCAATATCAAGGGAAAACGCATAGGCAAGCGTGGAGTTCAGGACATCATCAAAAAGCATGCTCGTGAGTGTGATGAGAGAATCGAAGAGGAAGGCATTGACTGTCCTGTAAACTACTTTGAAAATGTCAGTGTTCACATTCTAAGACACACTGCACTGTCTCATTATGCTGAAATCCTTACAGTTGCCGAGGTACAGTCAATTGCAGGCCATTCCAACTCACAGACAACAGATAAGTATATCCACATTGACCGTGAGCAAATGAAACAAAAGTTAAGAGTCAATTCTCAAAAATTCATTTAAACATTGCACTTAATATTAAAAATAATAGATTTAAATATCATATAAGTCAAATATTATAACAAGAACTTTTATAATGGATTTTATATGAATTTGAGGAAACAATTTTTAATATTAAGTATTTTTATTATTTTTATTTTCGCATGTGGCACATTTACTGCTTCAAATCTTCACAATAGCGAAGATTTACATGTTACATCTGATTTTTCTAACCAAACTGATGTTTTCGGTTGCTGTTCCATAGTATTGCAGCTTGACGGAAACGATACAATGATCTCCTATAGGCGTGATTCAAACGTAACAGCTGATGTATTTATTGAAAAAGTCAACTGGCATGGTATTCCTGCCGTAAAACAATATAAGGAATATGGAGGTTACTTCAATCATGTAATAGTTACCAATAACGGTTGGGTAATCGGTTTGGGCGGAATAGATGACGGTAAAAATAGTGAGATATGTGAAAACATCACTGCCGGCATGATAAATGACAATTATACAATATCAGAGCAGGCATTGGCAAAGATACAAGATATTAAAAAGCCATACGGAAGAGGACATGTTGTAATCAAGGCTCCAAACGGCAATTATGGTTTTGCCAATGTGGACAAGCTCAAAACTGGAACCTTGAAACCTGGACAATACATTTCCATTCCAAATAATTATTCCTTATCAAGATCGGGCAATCTTTCTTTAAATTCCACTGATTTGGTTGGAGAAATGACTAAATTATCCCAATTGGATAAGTATGGATTGGATAGAAGGGAAATAGTCACTTATGATTTTAAAACTACTGAAAAGGGAAACATTACTGACATTTATGTTTCCAATGAGGATGGATCTCAGGTTGGCGCTAATTACACAGAATGCATAGATGACATTCATTTCAACAATACTGTGATTAAAGGTTCAGATATTCCAATTGGACCAAATTACAAAAGCATTGGGTCAATTGAATTTACAGGTGAACTCACAACAGCAAGCAAAGGTACTGTGCTGATGGTTCTTATTGCATTTGTAATTTTTGTTGCATTGCTGTTCTTCATTGTTCTGAAATTTGTGAGATTCATAAGGTATAAAATCCGTCGTAGATTTTAATAAAATTTATGAAATTTATTAAAAAAGAGTAAATTTAAAGAAAATAGTCTATCTCAACAACTTGATATATATGTAAGAGTTGATTTATAGCATTTTCTTAATATTACTTGAGCATAACTGGTAAAATATATAGTATATCTACTTTCTGTATATACAGATAGTATGTAAGTATATATTATCCATATTTACAGAAGTATTGAAATACATATTTACCTATTAATTCATATATTACTATAGTATGTAAATATATATTAACATGATTTATAGTATAAGTACATATATAACTATAATATCTTATAATACTACTATTACTATTAATATATATTCAAGGAGAATATACGGAAATACATTTCCGACTATGGTAATATTACACTAACGCTTTTCGCAGCAAAAATAAAGCTTTAAATCAAGTATTTAACTTAAATTCAATCAATTTGAACTTATTTTATATATTTAACATTTATTTATTTTGATAATCAGATAATATAATTATATTCAATGGATATGCATCTAAATACAATACCAGAATCCTCAATTTTTATAAGATTTATTAAATTTTATGAAATTTCTTAATTTTATGAAATCTGAAAAAATACAATCTTTACTAAAAGGTGATATTTAAACTGCTCCATATATATGTGGCATTATAAGTAGGTCCCTTTCGTTAAATGTGTGGTGGTAATGTTAAAATTTATCTGATTTTTTCATGAATTATACATGTTTGTGATGAATTCTGCTTAATTATTTTCATCTACAATTAGTTACCTAAAATTACAACTTCACCTATCGAAACAAGTAAAGTAATTTCAGCAATCTGGGAAAAATTGATCAACATAATTAACACAACACTTCAAGTAACTTTCTTTATTTATCAATTCCATCGTTATTTACTCGTTTAAAGATATCTTTAATCTCATTCTTTTAAATTCGCTTCAATTCATCGAAAGATTTATAAACAATTAAAATATAATTATAATTAATTTTATTAAGCAAATTTGTTTGATAAAATGTGTGATGAATCTAGAAAGGGTAAAAACAGGTGGCGTGAGTATATCTCACTAAACATCCCCTTCATTATAGATTCATCACGTTTTTGGCATTCAACGGCAGCGTACTTTAATATAATAAATTATTAAAAAAATTATTTCAATAATTATATAAATTTTTAAAGTGATTACTATTGTAATCATACTACCACCCCCGTTAAATTAATTAATGGAGATGAATGCCAGTGAATTACCATACTACCATAATACCTGTTTTTAAACCAATAATAATTTTTACCACTGATTTTGTATGGCATCCACTAATGGAAACAACCATCTAGTTATTTCTCGTATACACTATTTATTGTCTATTTTATTTAAAATAAGCAGTTTTAAACGCTTATAATTTTTATAACTCAAAGCAATATTACGAACTCAGACAATCTTAAATATGCAAGCGTTTTTACAAAAAATAAATAAAATTCAATAGATTTAAAAAATGAGAATTAATCTCATTGAAAAAATAAGTCTAAAATCCTAAAAGTATCTTGATGCCTATTAGGATAAGTATGACACCACCGAGTATCTGGAATTTGTCACCTACATAATCGCCAAGTTTCTTGCCGATGAATATTCCAATTATGCTGAAGGCAAATGCAACGATTCCAATAATTGTACATGATATCATAAGGGGATCATTTAAAAGTGCAATGGTTATTCCAACCGCAAAGGCATCAATGCTTGTTGCCACTGCAAGAAGAGTGACCTCCCTGAATGAGAAATTGTCTGTAATCTCCTCATCGTCACCTGAGAGGCTTTCCCTTATCATGTTCAATCCAATCAGCAAAAGAAGTATGAATCCAACAATCGGTGCAAGAGATTCCACGATGCTTGCAATCACATTGCCGCAGAAGTATCCAAGTATTGGCATTATAAATTGAAAACCGCCGAAAAACAGGCCGTAATATATTATTTGTGGCTTTGTCAGATGTTTTTGTGTAAAACCCTTTGTCATGGATACGCTGAATGCATCCATTGCAAGGGCCACGGCAATGAGAAATGTTGAAATTACGTTAAATGACATTAACATATTTTTTGTAACTTATTTTATATAAAAATAGGGATTACCTGGGATTAAACCCAGATAATCGTCGCACGGTCGGTTATGGGAAACAACTTTTCAGTCATTTCCCATATAATCTATTATGTGTTCTTTTTATTTAAAATAGGCAGTTTTAAATGCCTGCAATTTTTCTAACTCGAAGCAATATTACGAACTCAGACAATGGCTAAAATGTGATTGATTTTTAAATAACCTATTTATAGTATTTTATATCTAATATAATATCATGAAAGACTTGTTTGATTTTGTTGAATTTGGAGATTTGAAACTTAACAGTAGAATAGTCAGGACAGGATTATGGGAGTCCCAAAGGGAAAAGACAGGCAATATGACACCTGAAATATATGATAGGTATGAGAATATGGCTGCAAGTGGCGTTGGATTGATAATTTCAGAGGTCTACTCACTATATCCTCGCGATGTTTTCTCAAAATACACCAACACTATTCATTACAACCGTTTTGTCCGTGAGGCACGTGATTTGACAGATCTTGTTCATGTATATGATGTTCCAATCTTTGCCCAATTGGGTTTTGTCCAGTTCAACAAAAGAACAGAGCAGAACATTCCTATTGATGACGTTACCATTGAAGATATTAGAAAAATCCAGACCGACATCATCATGGCAGCTCAGAAATTCGATTATGGGGGCTTTGATGGTATTCAATTGGGTCTTGGTAACTATTACTTCTTGGCAAGGTTCATCAATCCAAATTTCAATCACCGCAAGGACAGGTATGGCGGCTCCACATTGAACCGTCTTAAAATAGTTCTGGAAATAATTAAAGTCATAAAGGAAACAACAAACCTTCATATAAACTGCCGTTTGAATGCATATGACGGCACCAACATGGGAATGGAACTTTCCGAGACAATTGAGATATGCCAACTGCTTGAAAAGTATGGTGCTGACTCACTACAAATCACCCGTCCACGCTCTCCACAATTCTTCACACAGGAAAACAAGGATAAAAACCCATTGATTGAGGCAACCAATGAAATCATAAAAAACGTTTCAATTCCGGTTATCCTTGGTGGTGGTGCAAACAGTCAAAATCAAATCAATGAAATCCTGAATGAAACAGAAATAGATTTCATATCCATGCAAAGGCCTTTTGTCAAGGATCCGAGTTTCCTTGTAGACTGGCAGCTTGAAGGAGATGGTGTCAGCCACTGCATAACCTGCAACAACTGCTACTGGAAAAAGACAAGCACTTGCCATATCAGGCCGTGTAACATCAAACCTTAATTTTTTTTAAGTATTTTTGCGTATGTGGGCATTCATATATGCATTTTCCACATATCAGCTTATCCAATCCCAAATGCTTCAGGCTTATGTCATTGGCATAATCCCTGCATTTCTTATCATCGTAAAAATCATTTCTTTTAAGATTAACATTCCAGTTTATGCCGCTTACCGCTCCTGCAGGACAAGTGTCCCTGCATTGCATGCATTCTCCACAGTATGACTTTTCTATTGGTTCATCCAAATCCAATGGGGCATCGGTTAGAACTGATGACAATCTGAGTGCTGAGCCGTATTTTCTTGTGACGAACAATGCTGACTTGCCAATCCATCCAAGTCCCGCCTTGGTTGCAACGGTCTTGTGGGGAAGTTCGAAACTGTTGTCCTTGCCGAAATCCCAACCAAGATTCCTTGTGGTTTGAGCATAGGCCCTAAAGCCAAGATCATTGATGTAATCCTTGCACAATTCACCTAAACTATCCAATTTTTCATTAAGCCAGTCATAATGGTTAAGGTAATCCCTGGTTGGTGAGTCCCTGATTGTCAATATCACTTCCGGTGGATATGTAATGTAGAATGCCACTCCCTGATTCAATCCTTTTTTTGGGGTTACATCACTTATATCTGCAAAACCCACTTCCACTGCACCGTTTTTCTTCAGGTAATCCTTTAACTTATCCATAGTCATCACTGTAGCTTCTGAACTTTCCAAGAAAATGATTCAATTCCTCATTGATTTGTGTTAGTGTCACGATAGGCTTGTGGTTTAGGAGACTGTTCAATGCAATAAGCAATGGTATTGCCTCGCCCACTGTGATGTTTTTAAACTCAAGATCCTGATAGGTTATCATGAAGTTTCCGTTAAGGTGCTCATCGATTCTCAACCCGTATGGAATGAAGTCAATCTCGTTTTTCTCAATCAGCTCCTTTAGGACTTCGGTTCCCTCAAGAATATCCTCGAATTCTATCTTCTCCTTGCTTAATATGGGTTCAAGAAAGTCAAAATGAATATCATAATCATATTTGGCATGGTTTTTAAAGTATTCGTTGACCATCAGGTAGTTGATGTAAAGTTCATGGTCAATGATTGAGTATTTCTTGTTGTTTAGGATGAATTCCATAATTAAATTATTGTAAAAAAAAGTATAAAAAACTAGTTGTTGAAACTAGTTTTCTTCTGGTATTGTTTCTTTTTTAGCCATCTTCTTGAATTTTGAGATGAATATTTTTGCCCAGATGTAACCGACTGTTCCCCCTACGAAACAACCGAACACCACACCGGCATAGATTCCTGTAAGTCCCCATCCGAAGATGAAACAGAACAGGTATGCAAATACACTTTCAAGAATCAATGATCTTAGAAGTGTGATTAAAAGTGAGTATGTTCCCTTACCTACACCCTGGAAAACCATTGATGACATCATACCGTGAGGGATTGCAAGAACAAAGAGGCTCAAGACTGATATGGCATGAGCAATCTGCGGAGACAGTGCCGCACTTGCCTCAGTGTATGAAAACATGGTTGCAATCGGGGATGAGAAAACAAACATCACTGCACCCAATGCGATGGATATTGCAAAACCCAATTTAATAGCATATGAATGTGAAGTCTTTAAATTCTGATAGTTACGTGCACCGTAAGCGACACCTGCAACGGTAAGTACTGCGGTTCCAAGACCTATCAATGGAATCATAGCCAGCTGCACAATCCTCATTGAAGCGGTATATACTGCCACAGCTGTTGTGTCTGCAGCCATCACGAGCATACTGTTGATGATTATTGCAAGTATGGAAAACACTAGGCTTTCAAGGGTTGATGGGATTGCAACCTGAAGGTTGTCAATAATCATTTTTGTTGAGTACTTGAAGTTCTTAAGGGTCAAGTCAAGGTATAAGTCCTTTTTACCCCATATCCAGTAGCTCATCACGAGACAGGACAGTATCGCTGAGATCACTGTTGCCCAGGCGGCTCCGGATATTCCGAAGTTCAATACGTAAATGAATACTGGGTCAAGAATAATGTTCATGATAGCGGTTACTGCAATTGCGATTGTTGCCCTTCTCATGTCTCCTTCGGATCTGAATATCGCTGATGCTACACCTGAATATACGAACACGAACAGGAATCCGAAGATGATGTAACTGTAGTCCATTGCGTATTGTATTGTGCTTCCTGCACCCATCATCTGAAGGATAGGCACCATGAACACTTCAATTATTACTGTGAATATCAATGACACGATAATTGCAAGAAGGATACCGTGCAATCCTGCATTGTTTGCCTGGTCACGGTTTCCAGCACCGATGTATCTTGCAATAAGTGAGTTTGCACCGGCACCAATACCGTTTCCAAGTCCAACTAGCACCATGAATAAAGGTGTGATGAATCCTACTGCAGCCAATGCATCTGCCCCTAGTCCTGCTACCCAGATACTGTCTGCAATGTTATAAAGCATGATCAATAACATGGAGAGCATCATCGGCAATGCCAGTTTCACGATTGCCTTTTTAGGGTCTCCTGTTATCATTTCAATATTACTACTTTTAGCCATTTTACTCCTCTTGATTTAACTCTATTGATTTTATCGCTACCTCTTTCAATGTTTTCTGTAGCTCCTCTTTTTCTATTGAATTATCATTAAATAAATAATCTTCCCATTTTTTAAGTTGATCTATTGCTTTTGACAAGGTCTCTTCACCTTTTGGTGTTAATGAAACCTTTTTCTGGCGCCTGTTTTCCTCATCAACTTCTCTTTTAACAAGGCCATTGTCCTCAAGCTTCTTGATGGATCTTGCAACGGACCCCTTGTCAATGCTGCATCTTGAAGCAATCTTTTCCTGGTTGATTTCCTTTTGATGGGCTATCTCAAACATGAAATTCAATTGGGATGAGTTAATGCCGAATTCCTCAAGATGACGGTTCAGGTACAATGTCTGGTTTTTAACGATGATTGCCATTAATTTGCCAACGGGAAGTTTAGTTGCGTCAATAATCTTAAACTCCTCTAGTGACATTTTATCACTCAATGAATGAAGATAAATCATAATCGTTCTTTTTGACTTCTTTGGTGGTTAATGCCAAAGTCTTTTGAGGTTTAATTGAATATTTCTCCAACTGTTTAAAAGCGGATTCAAATCCGCTGCTTCCTGCAGTCATGAAGAACTTGACATTTTTGAATTTACCTTCGTTTTGCTTTAAGTATGAAATCAATGGATTTGCAGCTCTGCTTGCCCATACTGGAGCTCCAAGATAAACAATATCATAATCTTCAGGGTTGTATTTTAAATCTTCAAGTTCGACTATCTTTTCGGTTATTGCATCCTTGCCTCCACGGGCATAGCCGATTTTACCTGAATAGTTTACTTTTGATTTTATTTCTTCAATATCTGAATTGGTTTTGCTTGCAATGTCTTCTGCGAGCCTTTTTGTAATGCTTGTTCTTGAATAATAAACTACTAATGATTTCATACAATACTATTAATACTTTATCATATATAAATGTTGCATTGACAACTATTGTTTATGCAACAATTAAAAATTGAACAGTATTCACAATATCTCTTAAAAAATTATAAAAAAATGGTGATGAAGAAAAAGAATTTAGAATTTGAAGATGGATTTGGTCCATTTGAACTTGTGTTTTGCATCCTGAACGCTTTCATCGTATGTTTTAACCTCTGTACCGTATTCCTTTTCAACAATCTTTAATTTTTGATCAACATCAAGGGAAGTGTCTTTGAGCTTGTTGAAGAAGGATATTTCCTCATCAAGAGCTTCCATACGTTTTTCAAGTTCAGCCTTTTCTTGAGTGACCTTATTTAACCTGTAGTCAACTGCAGTGCTACTTTGACTTTTAATCATGTCTTTCATTTCAAACAATGCGTCCACCGCATCGCCTATGTCCATGCCGTTTTCTTTAAGGATTTCAACTTTTTTCGCTTGCTCATCTGTTAATTCGATTTCCATTTTCATAATTAAATCCCCATAAATATTATTAATTAATAATATATTTCTTCCATATCATTTAAATAATTTTCACAACACTTATTAATTTAAACAAAGTATAAATATCCATATGAATAAGTTAAAAATAGCAAAGCCAATATCAACATTCACTAATCCACCAATCATCTGCATACCATTGTTTTTGATTATTTGTTTAACATTATCATTTGCAGATGGCGCTTTTGACCTTACAAAGTTCATCACTTTGGAGATAGTTTCACTGATTTTCGCCTCAGCATTGCCAATGGCAATCATATTGTTCTGGGCTAAAAAGCTTGGAACCGACAAGGACATATCAAACAGGTCAGACAGGTACATGCCGTTGATTGTAGGGGTTGTCTCATACTTCATTGGCTTTTTGGTATGCTTGATTTTTAACTTGGACAATTTCCTCACTTGCCTGCTTTTATGTTATGCAGTAAACACTGGTGTTGTCCTAATAATCACAACAAAATGGAAAATCAGTGTACATGCCACAGGTTTATCCGGCCCTAACGCTGCACTGATACTTCTTTTAGGACCAGTTGGAGCTTTGATAGGAATATTGTATCCGTTGATCATATGGTCAAGGGTTCTTTTGAAAAAGCACACATTGGCGCAGGCAATTGCCGGAGGGGTTCAGGGATACTTCTTAACAGTCCTTGAAATGTACCTATTCAGCTTTATTTTAAACATGCCTTTGGGAAACATCGTAAGCCTATATGACTCAATCCTGTATATATTGGCAATTATAATAACTCCAATCATTCTGGGTGTTTTAAGCTATACTAACAAGTCAAGAGTCATGTTCATTATCTTAGAGATAATTGCATTGGCGTTATTTTTAGCTTTTGCTCCATTGAATGTGTTTATAGTATTTTTGGTTGTGAGCCTTGCTTCAATATTCATCAGCCTTTATGCAGGCAATGATTTTGTATGGTTTGAAGTTTTAAAATGAAAAAAAAAGAATAAGGATTTTAAATCCTTATTTGATTACAATTTTTGACTTTTTATATACATCATAGTTCTTGTTTTTGGAAGTGATTACAACCTTGTGTGATCCTCTTTTGAGCTTTTTGGTGTTGATTGTTGCAACGCCCTTCTTGTTTGTTTTAACTATGAATTTTTTGACCTTTTTACCGGTGTACACCTTAACCTTAATCTTTAGGTTTTTAACATTGTAGTGTGTTGACTTGTTTTTCACTTTTATTGTGAACTTTTTGGATTTCTTGTATTTTGCTGTTAGTTTAGGTGCCTTTACAATGGTATCGGCTTTTTTAATGGTTATTGTCTTTTTAACGGTACCTGATTTGAACTGATTGCCATCCACTGAAACTTTGATGGAGTATTTTCCAACCGGAAGCTGGTACAATGGGATATATGCCTCATATTCGTCCAAATCGGTATATCCGTAGAATGTCTTGGTCTTCTTGCCAACGGTGACAACAACCTTGATTTTCACATTGCTTATATAATATCTCTCATCGTCAAGGGTAGTGACTCTTAAACATTCAAGTGAATCGTAGGTTGTGGAATATTTGTCAGGAAGGATAATCATCTTTAAAGTGTTGTCGATTTTAACATTCTTTAAGGTGTTGTTTACATTTTTCAATGTGCCCAATTTAATGTAGACTTCCTGATTATCACCAAACTGTGAATTTGATATATCAACAGCACATAATTTAGTGTAAATGCCTGAAACATTTGCTGCAGTGTTGGATGTGAAGTTTGAATCAGTAATGGATAACCTTGAGTCGAAATTTCCATTATCATCCAAATCGCTACTTGCAAATATTGCTCCAGCTTTTTCATTTGCGACATTTGATGTGAAGCTTGAATTTTTCACGGTCAGGTTACCCCAGCAATTTATCGCTCCACCATTATCTGCACGATTGTTTTGAAAAGATGAATCTGAAATTAATGCATTATTGCAAAGTGAACTGATTGCTCCACCTTCACTTCCCTTTGAAGCACGATTTGCATTAAATTGACAACCTGAAATGCTCATTGAATCACATGGAGCATATATTGCTCCTCCGCAGTAGGTTGCAACATTATTTGTGAAGTTTGAATTGATTATCTTCAAGTTTCCAGAGGATACATATACTGCTCCGCCGTAATCTGCCCCGTTGTTTTCAAATGTTGAGTTTATGACAGTCAATGCACCATTATTGGCATGGAAAATCGCTCCCCCATCATCCCGTTCATTGTTGTTAATAAAGGAACAGTTAATGACAGTCACATCGAATTTTTTACTGTTGTATTCATTCAATATGGCGCTTCCATATGAATTCTTTATTGTCAAGTCCTTCAATGTTACATTGTTCGCCTTGATGACAAACACATTGCTTAACTTTTTGGCATCTAAAGTAGCACCATTCTTTGATCCTTGAATTGTCACGCTTTTGTCAATGTTTATTGGTTTTCTATTTCCGTGATAATATCCCTCAAGTTCAATAACATCACTGCTGCTGGCGCCTTTAATGGTGTTTTGGACATCATCAAATGAATCTCCACTCACTACAATGTTTGAAGAGGTTAAATTGGCTGAGGTTTGGTTTTCCTCAGCACAAACCACGGACATTGTAAGTATGATAATGAATAATGATAATAAACCTATAATTTTCCTGTTCATAATTTAACCTCACACTATTTTAATCTTGGATTTTGCACTGATCTTGTAGTTGCTGTTTGCGGATGACACTACAATCTTATGTGATCCTCTTGAAAGCTTTTTGGTGTTGAGCTTTGCATTACCATTGTCATTTGTAGTTAATGTGTATGTTTTCACTTTCTTGCCGGTGTAGACTTTCACCTTTACCTTGGTATAGATAACAGGCTTTTTGGTCTTCTTATGTGTGACTTTTATTTTATAAATGTTGGATTTCTTGTATTTTGCAGTTGCCTTAGGTGCCTTGACTACGGTTTTAGCCTTTTTAACTGTGATTGTAATGGCAGATGAGCTCACGGTACTCCAATCGTCACTTATGAAGGTCACCTTGTATGTGCCGACTGCCAAACGGGTGTTCAGCTTAAGGTTAAGAACGCCTTTTGCATTTGTCTGCTTGTAGAACTGCTTTGTTTTTTTGCCGTTGCATTTAGTGTATATTCCGAAATACTCAACAGGTAGGCTATTGTACTTGTTTTTCAATGTAACTGTGAATATGCCGTCACTGTCATAGGTGTATGTCAAGTCCTTTGCGCTTGCAACTATCGGCACAATCTTTTTCATTGAATTGTCCAGAACAACCCTGTCAGTGTATGTTGTTTTTGACTTGCCGTTTGTTACTGTTAACTTTGAGTCAGGTTCAAAGCTTACAACACCCAATGAGTTTGACTTGAAAGTGCAGTCATTCAGGCTGACCTCATATGAATATATCATCACTGCACTGGTCCTGCTTGCATTGTTTGCAATGAAATTGGATTTCTCGACTATCGCTTTTCCACCGAAATATAAATATAATGCTCCTTGCTTAGCGTTGTTGCTTGTGAAGTTGCATCCTGAGATTAATGCATAGCTTCCATAAACCTCAATGGCTCCTCCCTGATCATTTGCAGTGTTTTTGTTGAACTTGGATTTCTTGACTGTGAGTTTTCCATATCCTGCCTCGCCGCTGAAGCGGATTGCACCGCCATAATTCTCAGCAAAGTTCTCAGTGAATTGGCAATTGTTCACATTAAGGTTTCCATATTTGGATGATTTCAAATTGCCTGATAAATATACATCTATTGCTCCTCCCCTATCGGCGGAGTTTCCTGTGAATGTGGAATCCTCAATATTGACATTACCATATTTGGACTTTGATGCGGTCTTGTATAACGGCAGGTCAATGTTAATTGCACCTCCCAGATTTCCCGCACCGTTATTTGTGAATGTGGTTTTTTTCACGGTCAAATTGCCCTGTGAGTAGATTGCTCCACCATCAACTGCATAATTGTCCTTGAATGTGCAGTTAATGAATATCAGATTTCCCTGTGAGTAGATTGCCCCACCCTTGTTGGAAATGCAGTTTTTGAAAATTAGATTCTTGAATGTGACATCACCCTTGCTTACGGTGAATGCCCTTGTCTGGTTTTTACCATCCAATGTTGCACCATTGCCTTTTCCTTGAATGGTTATTGATTTGGAAATGCTGACTTGCTTGTCTCCAGTATAGTATCCGTCAAGTTCTATGACGCTATTTTCACTGGCAGCATCCACTTCGCCTTGTATGTCTGTAAAGGTGCCGTTTACATCGCCATCTTCAGCTGATACAAAGCCAATGCTTAAAATAAAAGCAACCAGCGTTAGAATAAAAATGAATTTCTTATTCATGATAAACCTCCCTTATCATTTGCATTTATTTTTGTTAGAAATAGTATATATAAAATATGTTTTATCGGTTTTTAGAGGTTATTATAACTTTAAAGCTATTTTTTGAATGATTTGGAAAAAAAAAATAGTTTCATTTTTGTATAAGTTAAAAAAATGTTTTGTCAGTTATTGTACTGTTTGAATGTTCAGTTCACTGAACTCATCATAGTCGCTTGCATGGATTACATCCAAAAAGAACTTCCTTTTTACGGGACCCAGATTATCCAAAAAGTCCTGATAATATTTGCTGTCTTTTATTTGCATATAGTCCTCTTTAATTAACATGAACATTTTACTTTTGCATTTTAATGGAAGGTCTCTTAAAGCAAAACGAGGACCATTTATCTTGTAGGCAAGCAGGTCAAACTTATATGCATCATACCAATCATTTTCAATGAAAATTCTCATAAGCACTTGTCCGGCAGCGACGGTGTCGAGGAACTTCTCATCAACCACATGAGTTATTGACTCGTCATGCTTTCTTCTGTAGTATAAGTGCTTTTTAATGATTGAGATTCTCTCGGCCTTCAAATAGACATAGTAAAAGAATGGCATGTCCTCAAAAAATATTCCTTCAGGAAACTTCGCATCGATTTTATTTAGAAATTCCCTTGAGTATATTTTCTGGCAAACCCCAACGGACAGGTCAAATATTGATCCTGGAGTTTCTTTTGGTGAGAATGCCCTGTTTTCAAATGACTCGTCAAATGTCTTCAGGTCAAACCAGTCATTTTCGTAAATCTCTCCATTGTTGTAGTTGATCATCTGGAAAAAGGTCATGTCAGCATCATGTTTGGTGATTTCATTGTATGATATTTCCAGTGCCCTTTCATGATACCAGTCATCTGAATCGAGATACATCACATATTGGCCCCTAGCTATTTTCAGGGCATTGTTTCTGGCGGCTCCAGGACCCTGATTGGATTGGTTGATAATTGTGATTCTATCATCATCAAATGATTTTATGATATCTAATGTTTTGTCGGTTGAGCCGTCATTTATAACTATTAGCTCAAAATCTGTGAATGTCTGATTGAGAACTGATTCGATGGCCTTTTGAATATATTTTTCACCATTGTAAACTGGCAATATCACTGAAATCTTCATTAATTAATAGTAGTTCATTTATAAAAATAAGCTTTTCTAAATAAGATTAACAACCAATCTGATACAATTCAAATCCCATGGAATTGATGTTTTTATCGTAGATATTCCTGCCGTCAAAAATTATATTCCTGTTTAAATTGTCTGAAAGAATATTGAAATCAGGATTTTCAAATTCTTTCCATTCAGTGATTAGAATCATTGATTCGCAATCCTTTAAGGCAGAATACTTCTCATCAACAAATTCAATTGAATGCAGATATTTCTCATCAATGGCCTTTTCAAATTCAGCTGTTGCTCTTGGATCATATGCCCTGATTTTTGCACCTTTTTCAATAAGCTTGGAAATTACCACTAGTGATGTGGCTTTCCTTACATCATCTGTTCCGGGTTTGAATGCCAGTCCCCAAATTCCAAAGGTAAGTCCATTCAAATCATCTCCGAACCTGTTCACTATCTTGTTTACAAGAACGTTCTTTTGATTTGAATTAACCTCTTCAACTTGGGTGAGGATTGCCGGGTCATATCATTAGAATTGGCCATTTTGATTAGCGCATTGACATCCTTAGGCAAGCAGCTTCCCCCATAACCGCATCCTGCATTGAGATAATCATGTCCAATCCGCATATCGGAACCTATTCCCCTTTGAATGTCCTGTATATTCGTGCCGGTGACCTCACAGATATTTGCAATCTCATTCATGAATGATATCCAGGTTGCAAGCAGTGCATTGGCAACATATTTTGTCAGTTCTGATGATTCCACATCCATTAATATAAATTGTTCATGATTTGAAGTGAATGGTTGGTACAATTCTTTCAGAGTTTCAAAGACCTTGTCGTTTTCAGCGCCTATGACAATCCTGTCCGGATTCATGAAATCTTCAACAGCCCTGCCTTCCCTTAAAAATTCCGGATTGGATGCAATGTCCACTTCTATTTCGGAAATTTCATTGATGATTCTTTGAATTTCATGTGAAGTGCCTACAGGAACCGTTGACTTGACCACAACAAGAGACTCATGTGATATTGTCCTTCCAATGTTTCTTGCCGCTTCAAGAACATGGTCAAGATTAGCGCTTCCATCATCATTCATTGGTGTTCCAACAGCAATGAATATTATATTTGAATCATCCACTGCCTCCTTGAGGTTAGTTGTAAATATAAGGTCTCCACTTTTTTGAGATTCAATGACGATTCTTTCCAGATCAGGTTCAAAGATAGGTATGACTCCCCTCTTCAAGCCTTCAATCTTTTCTTCATCGATATCCACACAGTATACCTGATTCCCCTTTTTGGAAAAGCAGGCTCCTGTAACCAATCCAACATATCCGGTTCCAATAACAGTAATGTTCATAGTTCACCTAAAACTTTCATTATAAAATCAACGCGATTGTCAAAAGTATGATTTTTCAAAACAATTTCCCTACCCTTTTTGGCGAGTTTTTCCCTTTCTGAAGGGTTGTTCATGTAATATTCAATTTTATCTGCCAAATCATCAACACCCTCATAAGTCACGATGCAATCCTTAAATATTGTAGCTGCAGAAGGGATCTTATCTGAAATAACCAATGTTTCACATAAAAGGGCGTCAAATAATCTGTTGGATGGGAAATCCCATTCCCTCATATCCTTCCAATGGTCATTCAGCAATATTTTGCAAGATGAGTAGTACTTATGCAGTTCCTCATTTGGGATGAATTCTCCGCAAACGTACTTCTCATCAATTTTATTGTTCCAGTGCTTGCCGTAAACGGAAACCGGATAATCAGTCTTGAGGATGTCCTCCATTATCTCACGGTTTTTGCGTCCTATTCCTACAAATAGAATATCATGTCTGCATTCCTCATCCTCTTGAGGATAGAACACTTCAGGGTCGCTGCACTGAAGTAATGGGTAGACTTTTGTTTTTATTTCGTTTCCTATTTTATTTGCATATTTTTCTGATGAAATGAATACTGCATCATAATTTTCATATTCATCATTGTCCACTAAATCAGGGTGTGAAATGTTCCACATCAAATTGATGTGATTAGGATTTGTCTTATACTCATACAAACCCCTTAAAACGAAAACTATATCCACATCGTCGTCACAATACCATGACTCCCTTTCATGGATTATTGCATTGAATCCTTTCCTCTCAAAAGACTTCTTTAATGCCAATGCCATGAAATAGTCTCCCCAATGATGTTCCGTTTCGGGATTTGGGGTTTTAATGACTATAGTTTGTTTTTTCCTTTTGTTTTTAAATTTTCTTAAAAAATTTCTAAAAGACATATAAATCGTTTAATTTTTATCATTTCAACTATAGAAACCCTGAACAGTTATTTTCTATTATATATTTCCAAATATATAATAATTTATATTACATTTTAAACAATTTACACAAATTAAATAATATTTATATTATTTTTTTATCTTAATAATGCAAGAATACCACGACCTCTTTTAGGTCGTGGATGAATTGCACAGTTGGGTATACTTACTTTCAATGTTGTTATTATTTATAATTTATTGTTTTTGCGGGTTTAGAATCCATATATTTCTTTTTAATTCTGTTTAGTGTAATTTTTGGTTTATTATAATTTATTATTTTTTTTCATGTTTTAAAATAGTAAGATTACTGTCCAAATGCTCTTTCCTATTATTTAATATATAAGTTACATCTGAAATTATACTATATCATTTGTATTGTGTTTGCATTGACCATTTTATTATGGTTGATTTTTATAATTCTATAAAAACATATTGGGGAGTTTCTGGATGGTGAATTTGGTTAAAAAGAATATTGAGGTTAGAATTTTTCCCGGTAAAATGGATCGCAATGATAATGGAGAGAAAATAGCCAGCATCAACCAAATTGAATCCAACATCGGCATTAGACGATTTATCTACAACGAGGAATTAGAATTCATAAACAACTTTAAAAAAATGTTAATTCAATATGGTTACGGTGACGATATAAAAATAAAAGTAAACGATAGTTCTTGCAGTGTTATTTTAAATATGTTGAGGTGTGAGTATCCTTTTTTGGAAAAAGCAGAATCCAGCAGCAGACAACAAGCACAAAAAGACCTAATCACTGCTTTTAAAAGATACGATGATCCATATTTAAAATCCGCTTATCCAACTTACAAAACCAAGAAAAAAACCTTAAAATCCACATTCAGAATAATAAACAACCACAATAATGTAAGAATCACACCGGATAAAAATGGATATGATAAAATAAAATTAGCCAAATTAGGATTAGTCAAATTCAAAACAAGCAAAGAATACCGAGAACTACTACGCCGAGGAAGTGACAAAAATGACCCGAGCGTGAAAATCAAACACGTAACCGTTAAAAAAGTACACGGCAAATACTACGCCGTTTTTAACATAGAATATATGCATGTTCCGGAAAATATAATTGGTCCGCTAATGCAAGTGGGAATTGATATCGGATGTGGAAAACTAGCTGTACTTTCCAATGGCACAGAGATACCCAATCTAGACCTAACAAGGGAAACAGACAACATCATACGACATCAAAAAAACATGAGCCACCACAAAAAAGCTTCCATAAGATACCTTGAAGCACAAAGATTATACAATAAAGCATGGGAAAAATTCCTAAACAAAAGAAAAGACTACTACAATAAGTTGGCAAACTACATCGTAAAAAACAGTTCATTTGTTGTTGTTCAAAATGAAAACATCATTGCATGGAAAAACAACAAACATCTAAGCCACAGCATACAATTAAATGCGCCTCGTGACTTCATGGACAGACTAGAGAAAAAATGCCAACAAGAAGACGTAAAATTCATTAAAATTCCCCGTGTTTTCCCATCAACCCAAAAATGCAGCAATTGCCAAAAAATCAACAAAAACCTCAAAGGAATCGAAAATCTAGGAATAAGGAACTGGAACTGCCCATATTGTCATACACATCATGATCGTGACTTGAATGCAGCTATAAACATCCTTAATAAAGGATTAGAAATCGTAGGGACTACGGTGCAGTAAAAATTTTCCAAAAAAAAACTATAATTTTTTTTGGTTTGCGAATCCTCGTCGTCTACACGACGAGGAGGTTCAACAAAACGAACAAAAAAATGTCAAATATATATTACTTTTAATCAAATGAATTAAAGAAATTATGGTTATTTAAATTAAATGGCCATCAGAATATGTAATTGATTAAATCAAAAAAAGAAAATAGAAAAAAAATTAGAAGTTGGTACTCATCTAAAATGTTTGAGTACCTTTTTCAGGACTTAATGATACGCTTTGAGTATCAAGCAAGTTTCCTGAATTGTCAAATAGGTTGATTTCCGCATAATCAGGGAAGTACTTGTAAGCGTCAGCACTTGCAACTTCAATATAACCGCTGGAATCAACAGTTTTTGGAACCATGTTACCGTTATTTAAAGTGGATCCGTCACGGGAGTAGAATATTTGTATCTTAACCTTTTCACCTGCATGTTCTGGACCAACATAAATTGAAGCGTAAGTCTTGTCATTCAGCCCTCCTCCTGTCGAGAAGCTTCCGCTTTCAATGGACATTGAAGATGTTGATGGTGTTGACTGGGAAGATTGACTGGCTTGTGCAGGTTCTGAATTATCCACACTTGCCTTATCATTATCTACTACAGGCGCAGAGGTATCCTGTGAACCATTATTGCCGAAACCGTAGATATATGCAAATGCACCTGCAAGCACTATTGCAACCACTACCAAAGCGACAATAATGTATTTGGTTGTATTGTCACCGGATTTATCCTTGTTCATTGAATTAATCATTGACTCATGACTAATTGTTTTTTCTTTTAGGGGAGTTCCGCATTTCTTACAAAATTTAGCTCCCTCATTATTTTCACTATCACAATTTGGACATCGCATTAAATTACACCTTCCAAAATACTAATTAATAATATTTTGTATACAATAATAAATAAGATTATTGGATAAAAACACTATTTGATTTTAAAGGAAAACTTGTTTTTAACGTTATAATTATCATTTTTAAGTGAAATAATGCATTTATAGGATTTTTTGCTTAAGCCTTTAGTGCTGATTTTAAGAACACCCTTGGAATTAGTCTTAACTTTCATTGTTTTAAGGGTTTTTCCATGGGAAATCTTAACCTTAAACTTTGTTTTTGAAATTACCTTGCCGCTTGCCTTATTTTTAACAGTGACTTTCAATTTGGATTTCTTTTTAGCGGTTTTAGGAGCAGTAATTTTTGCCTTAGCCTTTTTTATTGTGATTGAAGATTTAGTTTTAGACAGTTGAATATTCTTGTTCTGGGAGGTAATCACAACAATGTGCTTTCCAGCTGACAATTTGCTTGTGTCGAACTTAACAACACCATTGGAATCGCTTTTTACCTTGAATGCATAATAGCTTTTACCCATATACTCCTTAAAGTTCAATTTGGCATTGCGGATTGCCTTACCTGTTTTGGAATTTTTAACGTAAAACTTGAACAATTTACCTGAGTGATATGGTGTAGTGCATTTCTTAATGACCAGTTTTGCCGGAGCCTTAACAACATTAATTGTAGGAGCTGCATAGCATACCCCGGACTCCAGGGTTATTGCCAATGAGTACTTGCCAACATCCAAATTCAACGGAACATTATAGTATAAGTATCCATTTGAATCAGTCTTCAACCAGGATGATTTGTATGTTTTGCTTCCCTTGAAGGTCAATTTGATCTTTTGTGATAGCGGCATTTTCCATGGTGAGGTTAATTTTATTTTCAATTGCACATCACTGAAAAGGGAACTGGTCTGTGTTACTTGGGCATAAAATACTCCATATACATCATTTCCCTTAATTGCCTGATTACCATTATATCGGCAGTTGTTGCTTGACACTCCTTCCATTTTAGAGTAAATTGCCCCTCCTTTTTCAGTGGCCTTATTGTTATTGAATATTGAATCATCAATGTAATTCTCATCACTTCTAAGGAATAATGCCCCTCCATACTGCGCGGAATTCCTGTTGAATTTGGAATCTGATATTGTCAGAGCAGCAAACTTGGCATATATTGCACCACCCTTATCGCAATAGTTGTCCGCAAAATTGCAATTGTAAATCTTAGTCAAGCCATATTTGGAATACACTGCTCCACCTTGCTCTGAAGCCCTGTTTTTAGTAAAGTTACAATTGATTAAGGTTACATTTGATCTGTAGTCATATTCGAAAACCTTAATCTGTATCGCTCCACCTTTAACGGCACTGTTTGAATCGAAAATGCAATTGTCAACCACTGCTGAGTGACAGGCATCAAGTACCACAGTTCCTCCGCTTGAGGACACATAATTTTTTCTGAAAATGGAATTTCTGATTTCACCTCGGCCTAACTCATCCAAATATATCACTCCGCTGCTGTTTGAGGTGTTGTTTTCAAACAAACAATTGTTTACAATCAATGTGCTTACGCAATAATCAACATCATCATAGCTGACCACCAAAATGGTTGTCAGATATCCATGATTGTCTGTAAAACGAGAGTTTTTTAGGTTAACATAGGCGCCTGTTGAGGATGAGATTGAACTTCCCATTCCTTGTTTAAAGTCCTTCCATTCTAAATCGCTAACGCGAATTGCAGTGTTTTTTGAAAATGTGGAGTTGAAAACATTTAAAGTGGTGTTCTTATAGTTTGCAATGGCTCCTCCATTGGAATTGTAAACTTTATTATTAAGAAAAGTGCAGTTGAAGAGGGTTAATGTTGAATTTGTTTTAAGAAGAATTGCTCCGCCGTCAGATTCGCTAAATCCATTTTTAAAAATAAGATTCTTTAATGTGACATTGCAATTATAGTTTATAACTAATCCCCTTGCCTTGTTGCTTCCGTTAATAGATGCATTGTTGTAACCTGTGATGGTCATATTTTTTGATATTAATATCCCGTCAATAAGTTCCAAGTCACTGTCTTCATTAAATTTATAGCTTTCAGTTAAATTTATTGAATTACAATCGGGATCATTTATTTTTCCAGATAAATCCGTGTATGAGTTAAATGTTTCACTTTGGAAATCCGAATCTAATGTACCTGTCCCGTTTTCAGCATAAATAATATTTAAAGATGATACCATTAAGGTCAAAAATATTATTATAATTAATGTTTTTCTAATTGCACTTGTCAAAAAATTCCTCACAAGAGTTATATATTTTTATTTATATTAAACATCAATATAAAATTTTACAATTAATGCAATAATGTCTTAAGTAATGGTTAACTAATCAAATACCTATTTGATAATTTAATTGATGAAATTTAATTTTCATGAATTTGATTTATTAACGTGCATCATGTTAAGTTATGATATACTTTAATGGCACTTTTTTTTTAATTTAAACAATACTTCTGAAGAGGTAAGAATTACCTAAAAATACTCATGAATTTTCTTAAAAATGAAGTTAATTTCCAGCTTCTTGAATTTAAAATATCTTTATTAATTTTATTTTGTTTGGATAATTTTTTCTTAAGTCTTTTATTCTTATTTTTTAGTTTTTTATTCTTTTTAGATAATTCATTTTTTTGATTATTTAAATCTTTTATTGTATGTTGACATCTATTTTTAACTACATACTCATAGTAATCCATCTCATTAAGATCCCATAATGTCTGTTCACTACATTGAAGATAATTAGGAAACTTTTCCTGATATTCTTTAAGAATTTCCCTAGAAAAATACTTTGGATAATTTTTTAATTCAGAATATACAATTTCCCCTTCTTTTAAAGTGAACCCAGGTTTTTTACATATATAATAAATAGAATGATAAGTTAATTTTAAAGCTAAATATGAAAGAACATTATAATATTTGTCATCTGAATTTTCTCTTAAATCAAGGACTTGTTTTGCTGAAATTAATATATTCAGATAATTTCTTGCTGAAACCTCTTTAGAAACGGAATCACTTCTTTGGCGATAGTAACAACAAATATTTTCAGCAACATAAATTTTATTAGAATTTATCATCACTCTTGCAGATGCAATATTATCTTGATATGAACGGGGAGGAAATACTAAATACTGGAATAATCGTTTAGCATAAACTTTAATATATGCAAAAGTTGCAAAAATCAATTCTGGAGCATCATTAATATTTGTAACAATTTTATGTTGTTTTAGGGAAGTCTTGGCGATATCATTACGATAGAGTAAACCTTTTTCATTAAATTCTTCCCATTTATACATCACTAAATCTAGAGTTTTATCATTTTTAAATATTTCTAATGCATTTTCATAAGCATCTAATGAAATATAATCATCACAATCCATAAATGTTACATAATCACTAGTTGCATGTTTCAAACCTAGATTACGTGCAGGACCCGATCCTTGATTATGGTTCTGTTTTATTAATTTAAAAGAGTTATATTTTTCAACATACTGTTTGATTATTTCAATGCTATCGTCAGTACTTGAATCATCAACAACAATTACTTCAATATTTTCAATACCCAAAGACTGGTTAATAATAGAATCAAAACATTCATGTATGTATTTTTCACCATTATATACGGGAATGATGACACTAATTTTGTATCTCATAATTAACCCTTTCTATAAGTAACTTATTAATTTTTTATATATTTTCTTAATTTTTGATTTTTTGGGTTTCTTTTTTAGAGATTTATTCTTTTTTTTCAAGTGTTTATTATCTTTTTTTAATTTTTTCATTTTTTTTTCAAGTTCACTGATTTTCTCAATTGGACTGTAATGATTGAATATTATTTTTATTTTGTTTTTGGATTTCTTAATTGCAATCTGATAATTGTCATCAATCATTTTAAATGATTTAGATAAAATAATTTTATTATACTTATCTTTAAAGCAGAATTCCCAATTTTTTATAGGGGATTTAAGAAAATCAGCGTAGTTTATTTCAAAGAAAAAGTTTTCAGATTCATACTCAATTGGATATTCGAAAATATTAAAATTTATTTTATCGGTTATACATATTTTTTCAAATTTATAATTGGAATTACCTTTGAATTGAAACTTACCATCGATTAGTTCAATAGTCTCAATGACAAAATCGTGATTTGTTTTTTCTTTTTTAACCAACTTTAAAAAACCGAATTTGTTTCGAGAAATATCAATTACATATTCATCAAAAACAATAGTTTTATGAACATCTGTCTCGATAAAACATTCCTTTTTAAAATCAGAAATATATTGAGCTTTAATCTGATTTTCACCATATTTTATTTCGTTTAATGGAATAAACAATTTATCTTTTTTGATAAAGTTGTTAGCAATAACCACTTCAGAGTAATTAGGGCTGTTTATTGAAAAGCTAATTTCTCTTTTTAGGATATTTTCCTTAAAAGGAAGTTTAAGACTGAATTGAACAATTAAATAATTTTCATCAACAGTGATATTTTTTATATATGCTTTTAGACTTTCATTTTCAGCATCCTGGTTAAAATCGAACATACCATAATAATCATTATTAATTTTTACAGGAACATTAGGATTACTTTTCAAATCTTTGAAAATCAATTCAGAGAGTTCTTCCCAATTTTTATCATGTATCATCCTATAAAAAACTTTATAATAATTATTTAATTCATTAAAATATTCATCAGGAATAAGATTAATTAATTTATATGCTCCTTCAAAAATATAAATGTGGTCTTCTTTAGGATAAGTTTTTATTTTACTCATATAAAATGGAATATCCAATGTCAACCATTTTATGTATTTTCGTGATAAAATTTCATAATCGCTAATATTCTCATTTAAAATATCTTTAACCATTTTTGCCATTTTATATAACTCATCACCACGATTTCTATCATGGGACTGTGAAATGGAGGTGTTTGGTGCACCCATTCTCCAACAATATACTCCCTCCTTTAAAACGGACACCTTTTTAGCCTTTACGTATACTTCAGTTGAGAAAATGTTATCCTCAAAAATTACTCTCCCATCAAAAAATCTTAAGTTATTATTGTCAATGAATTCCTTTTTATATAATTTATTCCATACTGGCATATCCCAAATCAAATTAGGGTATTCAGATAAATTTGTGTTATATAAGTCATTCTTAAGATTATTGAAGACATAATCACAAATAATATGTTCCCATGATTTATAGTCATTATACCTGAAAAAATTGGCAGTTACTATTTCGCTATCATATTTTATAGCACAGTTGTACAATTTTTCTAATGCATCGTGTAATAGATAATCATCTGAATCTATAAAAAATATATATTCTCCATTTGCATATTTCAAACCATAATTCCTAGTTACTGACAATCCTTCATTCTCTTTGTGGAATGCATGGAAATTATCATAATCCAGTGCATATTTTTCTATTATGTATCTAGAGTTATCTGTAGATCCATCATCAATCATTAAAACTTCAATATCTGTTAACGATTGATTAACCAAACTATCTAATGCGTCAACAAGATAATTTTCTACATTATAAACCGGAACAATAACTGAAATTTTTGGAGCTGTCATATTCATTACCATCTAAATATTTTAAAATGTTTTTATAAACCAGTAAGCAAGTTTAGAATATATCTTTTTAATTAAATTTGAAACCTCATTGTTTTCTTCATTTTTAATTATTTGATTAAAAATTGTTTTAGAAGAATTTCCGTTTTCATATTGGTTAAATTTTTCTCGGAATCTATTTCTATTTTTTCTGTAAATTTTCTCAGTTTCATCAATATTTATAATAGCTTGTTCAACTTCTTTTGAAGTAAATAATATTGGGCCGGGGTTAAATTCCTCAAGATCAAAATAAGTTCCTCTGATATCTTTAACATAGTTTTCCATATCATATGTAAATAATAAAATTGGCCTATCCAAAATTGCATAATCGAACATTGCAGATGAATAATCAGTTATTAAAATATCTGAAACTAAATAGAGTTCTTCTATTGAATAATAATTAGAAAAATCATATACAAAATCATTATCTATATAATTTTTTATATCACTCCTTGCGAAATGATGTAATCTTAAAATTAGAATATATTCATCAGATAATGAATCTTTTAATGATTTTAAATCTAACATTAATTGAAAATTATCTTTATAACGCCATGTCGGTGCATATAGAATTACTTTTTTATTTAATGGAATATGAAGTTTAATTTTTAAATTATTTATATCTGTTTGATTATTTTTAGAGTACAATATATCAGTTCTTGGATAACCACATCTTAATAATTCATTTTTATATTTGAAACATCTTTCAGTAAGATTTGAAACATAATCACTTTGAACTGGAATAATATCCCAACGTTGACAATCTTTAATAAATTTATCTCTACTTGCATGTGAATTAAAATCTTTTTCTACATCTAAACCTAATGTTTTTAGGGGAGTTCCATGCATTGTTTGTATATAAACTTGGTCTTCTCTTTTAATGAACTCGCTTTCAAAATTTACATTATCACATAAAAATTTAGAAGTTGCTAAATAGTAATAATACTTTAAAGAATATTTTTTAACAGGAATTGCATTTCCCGTACAATACTCACGTTCATCAAGAAATGACCAAATGCATTCATAATCAGGAAAATTCTCATTAATATATTCATAAAGATATCTTGGATTGCAACTAAATTGTTTACCCCACATTGATTCAAACATTATACGTTTAGGATTAATTGGTAATTTTCTAAATTGAGCATATTTTGTGTTAATAATTTTTTTCCTATTATTAAATGATTCTGCTTCTTCATTCCATTTAGATTTAGACTTTATTCTTAAATTTCCTTTTCCACTACGATAAACACTAAAATCAATTAAATCATTTGAATAATTATGCCTAAATGAATTTTTCATGTATAATTGTGTTGTGAAAAACTGTTCATCACATTCATATTTAACATAAATATCAAAGTTTTTATTATATAACTTATCTATAAACTTATCTAAAAAACTAAATTTAAAAGTAATAGTTTCATTATTATTATTTAAATTACCTTTTGAAATTAAGATTTCCTCATAATTTTTATCATCTTTACAAAAAATATACGCATTTAATAAATTATATTTATTAATTGAGTATAACTCAGTTTCAATAGAAATCATTTCATTTTTGGCATTAATTTTAGAAACTAAAGATAAATTTTCGGTTTTAGATATGTCAAAATAATAATCTCTTAAATGATTAATTATTATTTGACCATATGAAGAATGTAAATATTCTGGTTTTTTTCTTTTGTTAATAATAGGTTCTCCATTATCATATCTAATTTGTCCATTCTGATTTAAAATTTCATCAATTTTTATGGTATAATATTTCTTTTGATTATTATAAACTAAAGGCATTTTTTTATTATTAAGTAACCCCTCATAACACAAGAATAATTTACCCATATCCTTATGACATGGAATGCATAATTGATCATTTTCAATGAAACAATTATCATAAATATGGTCAATTGGAGTATAATTAATAATAAGCTCATCATTTAAATCATAATCAATAAAAAAATAATTATTTTTGTATAATTTTGCTTTAAGTTTATTAAATTTCAAATTCCATTTAAGTATAGCAAAATAATTATAAACAATATCATTCTGTTTAAAACAAACTAACAATTTATTTTCACCCATAAAATCATTATTATTTGCAATTGTGGAAAAAGGAATATTTACTTCATAACCTGCAGCATCATAGGAAATATTATTCCCATATCGAATGTTGTATGTGGATAAATCAGATACCATTGTATCCTTAAATTTTAAAGGCAATTTTTTATGAGATTCACTATTTACCAAATAAAAAGAGTAATCCCTATCATTAAAATCATCATCTTTTAAACCCGGAATAATAGTAAATCCTTTAATAATAATCTGTTTTTTTCTTATTGAAATATTATCGATATAATTAACATAATGCTTTCTGTTTTCTATGAATTTATCTATGCACAGATTAGATTCACCAAATAATTCCTTATCAACATTAACAATAGTATGGCCATTATTTGAATAAATTTCTTTTTGATGTAAGTTATACATCTGGAAATTAATAATTGATGTAAGTTTTTCTAAATTATTATCTATTAAATAGTTATATTTCAGACGATCTAATTCATTTAATTGGTCAATATATTTGAGATTTATATTTTCTTTAATATAATCATTAATTAAACTGATAACTTCGTTAGATGTTTCAACAGGGGTGTCATTTAATTTATTAATAAAAATCATTAAATCTTTTGAAAGCCATTTATAATTTTTTATATTTAATAAATTTTCATTTTTAATATTGTCCTTAAAAAAAGCGTCAATAGATTTCATTACTTGAATTCTATGTTTTAAGTTAACAATTTCGTTAGTTTTTTGAGTAATGGATTTTGAACTTTCCCTCACTCTCCATAAATAACAATTCTCATAAATAATTGAAACATTGTTTGTGTAATAATGTAATAAAAAAGCTACTGGAATATCTTCATATAATATATCTTCAGGAAATTTGAATTCATATTTTTTCCAAAATGAATGGTTAATTAATTTATTCCATACTGTTGAATCATAAAGTAATTCAGGACTTTCAGTAATGTGAGTAATTTCTTTCATTCCAGGCATGGCTATACTATGAATATCAGAATCCCAATAATTTTTTGAATTAAAACGCCAAACTCCACAAATAACCATATTAGATTCGTTCTTAATTGCAAGATCATACATTCTTTCATAAGCATAAGGCCTAAGAATATCATCTGAATCCAAGAAAATAATGTAATCTCCCTCGGCGAATTCACATCCATAATTTCTTGCATACCCTACACCTTGATTTTCTATGTAAAAATACTCAATATTATCAAATGAATCTGCATATCCTTTAGCTATTTTGCCACTGTCATCAGTGGATCCATCATCAACCAATATAATTTGGAGATTTCTCTCATAACCATCAGTTAATTCTTTATTTATTAAAGTTTGTTCTAAAACCGATTCAATACATTCTCCTAAAAATTCTTGAACATTATGAATTGGAATAATTACACTAACTCTTGTTTTCATTATACTCTTCACACATGAAATTAATTATTAAAAATGCTTAACTTATATTAATCTATGTACATAATAGTATTTAAATTTTAGATATTCTTATTTAAAGTGCTGATTTGATTTCTTTAGTTTATTTTATTACATATTTTATCTATTAATGAACGTTAAAAAATTTTAAGTGAAATTAATTGTCATTAATTATATTTCAAATAGATAATTATATTCAAATATATATATAAACATGTAAACTAATTTAATTAATCGATAAATTTTTTACAATATTAATATGAGTGTATTTCTTCATTAACATCTTATTAAAAAAATCAATCGTGATTTCAGGGATTTTAATATGTTTTAATTTAAATACAATAAAGTTTTAGGTATGTATAATTATTTAATAACATAATATCCTATTTTTGAAACTATTTTATTAAACGATTCTTTAATCAAATTATTTTTATTATTTTTAAAAACCTTATTAAATATTAACTCCGAGGATTTTCCACTCTCATATTGGTTGAATTTCTCTTGGAATTCATGTCGATTTTCTTTATACTTTTTTTCAATATGTTCAATATTAATAATAGCATTTTCAACATCTTTTGATGTATATAATATAGGTCCCGGATTATATTTCTCCAAATCAAAGTATGTTCCCCTAATGCTGTTTATATACTCTTCCATATCATAGGTGAAAAGTAATATTGGTCTGTCTAAAATAGCATAGTCAAACATTGCAGAGGAATAGTCCGTGATTAATATATCTGAGACTAAATATAATTCTTCCATTGACCCATATTCAGATAAGTCAAAAATAAAATCATCATTTTCCAGCTGATTTAATTTATTGCCGGCTAAATGGTGCATTCTTAAAACTAAAACATATTCATCGGATAATGATTTTTTAAAGGAATTCAAATCTAACATTAACTCAAAATCATTTTTCATACGCCATGTAGGAGCATAGAGAATGACTTTTTTATCTAATGGGAGTCTTAATTTTTCCTTTAATTTATTTATTTCATCAGAATTATTTTTTGAATAGAGTATATCACTTCTAGGATATCCTAATTTCAATATTTCACCATCATAATCAAAGCATTCTTTTGAAAGTCCTGCTACATAATCACTTTGAACTAATAGATAATCCCAACGACTGCAACGATGAATATATTGTTTTACACTTTCTTGAGAATTAAAATCTTGTTTTACATCTAAACCTAAAGTTTTTAAAGGAGTTCCATGCATTGTCTGGATATAAACCTGTTCATTTCTTTTTATGAAATCATTTTCAAAATTTACATTATCACAGAAAAATTTAGAAGTTGCTAAATAGTAATAATATTTCAAAGAATGTTTTCTCACACGTTTAGCATTTCCAGTTATGCTCTTATGTTCATCAACAAATGACCAAATGCATTCATAATCAGGGTAATTTTCATTAATGTACTCATAAAGATATCTTGGATTGCAACTGAATTGTTTACCCCACATTGATTCAAACATGATTCTTTTTGGATTTATAGGTAATTTTCTAAACATTTCATATTTTGTTTTGGAGA
>NZ_SUTJ01000015.1 GCF_015062915.1 Methanobrevibacter thaueri
AGAAACTATTGACAAATGTGCGGTTTTACTCAGTCACTTTTCTGCAGATTGTTCTGCAGAAATTTAATTTCTTTTTTTTTAAAAAAAACTATTTCTTACTCTCACTTAATTTTCTCATTTCCCTTATCGCAGATGATTCGCAAATAACAGGTTGCTTGTTTTTCATCCCATTGACCTTGGATATGAAATTAACATTCCAGTTGAACTTGATGACATCATCAGCATCCATTGCATATTCACAGTCTGTCAATGATTTGTCAATTGTAAAAAGCTTTTCAAGTATTGTGGCACCATAATTATATGCTGTTGTCAATACTGCCATATTATCATCAGGAACTGTATTGTCACAGTATCCAATCTCATAATCTGGGAAGTTTTCAGCCAAATCATTAATCATCAGCAAGTTAGCATCATTGTAATCAACAGGATATGATAAAACCACATGAAATATAGCTATATCCACCATTGAAACATTTTCTATAGCAATTATTGCCTGCTTGATTTCACGGAGGGTTGATGCACCTGTAAAAAGAAGAATCGGTTTGTTTTTACTTGCAACATATTCAATAAATGGGATATTGGTCAAATCAGCTGATGAAATGCAAAAAATATCTAAAAACTCATCAAAATCATCAACGGATTTTAAATCTAATGGTGTGAGGAGAAATTTCATTCCAATATTCCTGCAGTACTCTGCAATTTCCCTATATTCATCAATTGTAAAACTACTGGAAATCGCTGACTGATCTAAGAAATGATTTTGGGATTTATATGGCTGCAACTTAACCGCATTAATCCCACAATCCCTTGCCTCATCAATCACGTACTTGATTGCATCAACATCAGATATTCCTTCTTTTTCAGCAATCACCTGAAAATCATCACCAATGCCCGCTATCAAAAAAGGATATTTATTAAATATATTCATTATATTTACCTATTTAATCTAAATTTCCTATATTCCTGACGAATGACTGATTCCATATTCTCAAAACCATTTTTCAAGTCAATGGAGAGCATTTTTCTGTTCATATCAACACGCAAGTCATAATTATTTACCAATTCAACAAACTGGTTAAGTATGTCCTGCCTTTCAACATGTGCGCCTAAACCCATGTTAATGAATCCGTTAGATGGATTTGCAAAAACATGAGACAGCTCACGCTCATTTTGACATATGCATATTGTTGGAATTCCCAATGAACAGATATCATACATTCTCTTGCTTGCTGAAGAGAATATTATATCCGCCTTGAACATGAATTCACTGATATTTGAAACATTTTGGTAAATTTGAACTGCAGAGTTCGCCTCATATCTGGAGATGAGTTCTTCCAGATTAGGGTATGTCAATCCCACAACGACATTGATTCTTCCTTCATAATTGGTTGCCAGAATAGCATCAAGGACCTTTTCAGTCAGATTATCAGAGTCATCACCTGTGAATGTGATTAAGACATTATTGACTGCAGTGGTTATGATTTTTTCAGGTTGGAAGTAGAATTCATCCCTTAAAAGGTAATACTTGTATCCTGTGTAAATGTTTTTTTCTCCAATCTCATGCTCATATAATGCATCAAACACCACATCTGCCAATTCACTGCCCTTGCCCAAGTCCTCAAAGTTGACTACAAAGTAACCCTCTTGCTTTAAGATGGTCATGTACTCAGTACTGGTGTCTGCAATGTCATTGCATACCAATTGAGGGTTGTAATCCCTTAAGCATTTAATCAAGTCATCCTTACCATCATAAATCTTATAGTTATAGTTATATTTCTCGATTATGTCAATTCCAAGCTGATGAGATTCTTCCAATAGGAAAAGAATGTCATGGAACACCAGTTTGGATGCAATTGACAAGCATCTGTTTATATGTTTGTTTCCTGCATCATCTGAAGCGTTTGGAATGATTGCAATCTTTAGTCTTTGCAGACACTTTTCAGCAATCCACCAATCCTCATAATTTGTAACATCAATACTTTCCTCACTTGAAACCTCAACAATATCAATGCTGGTTCCCAAACGAGAGTCCTCATGAACGCAATGTCGACGAGTCGCTAAAATAGCTCCGGTTTCCCTGAAGTCTTTCGGAAGATCCTGGCGAGGTTTTCTTTCAATGTAATTTGGGAAGTATCTTTGATTGTTCTCATCATATCCCCAGCTTAACCGCCTATCATCAACAACAGTTATTACACTGTCGATTGCAAAATCTTCAAATTTCTCAATAACCCTGTCTAAAGTGGATGTTTTAATTAATGGAGAGGTTGGCTGTAAAGTGATGACAAGGTCATATTCATCCAATGTTAATTTTTCCTTTTGAACGATTGCATCATAAACGACCGGATCCAGAGGAGTTTCATCGGTTGACAGTTCAGGTGAACGTCTCACAACACTGGCTCCGAATTTTTCACAAAGCAATGCAATTTCAGAATCATCAGTAGTCACAACAACATCATCAACATATTCTGAGGATTTTGCAACCCCTATGGAATAAGATATTAAAGGTTTTTTGTTCAATAACCTTACATTTTTACGAGGAATTCCTTTTGAACCTCCTCTTGCTGGAATAACTACTAGAATTTTATTATTATTAAACATATTATCCCTATTAATACAACAAAAATTTAATTAATACAGTAGTAAATATATTTATAACATAATATTAAATCTTCGGTGTTATTATGAATATGAAAGATATGTCAAATAAGCTATTAGAAAAAATTAATGAATTAGCTACACCCGTTAAAATAATGCACGTGTGTGGTTCACACGAACACACCATAATGGAAAATGGAATCAGAAGTCTGCTTCCAGAGGAAGTAGAAATCATTGCAGGACCAGGATGCCCTGTTTGTGTTGTGCCATCACGTGAAATAGATGAAGCATTGGAGCTTATCGATAAGGGAGTTACAATCACCACCTTTGGAGACATGCTGAGAGTGCCTGGATCTGAAAGGTCCCTTGCAGATGCAAAGGCAGAAGGTGGAGACGTAAGAGTTGTTTACGGTATTAACAGAGCTATTGAAATAGCTGAAAAGGTTGACAATGATGTTGCATTCATTTCAGCAGGATTTGAGACAACCGCTCCAACAACAGCAGCAGAACTGCTTTCAACACCCCCTGAAAACTTCTCAGTGCTTTCATGCCACAGACTGATTCCACCGGCAATTGACTTTTTAATCAATTCAGGAGAAACCAGCCTGAACGCATTGATTCAACCGGGACACGTATGTACAATCATAGGAACAAAACCTTTCGAGTACTTCTCAACAGATTACGGAATTCCTCAAGCGGTAGCAGGATTCAACCCATTAGACATATTAATGTCAGTCTACATGATTTTAAGACAAATTCATAATGAAACACCGAAAATAGAAAATGAATACAAGAGAGCTGTCAGAGAAGAAGGAAATACCGTTGCAACAGAAATGATCGAACAGGTATTCGATGTGGAATCAAGGGAATGGAGAGGATTTCCAAAAATACCTAATTCAATTCTTGAAGTTAAAAAGGAATTTGCAGACTTCAACGCACGTGAAAAATATGACATTGAAGTCAAGGATGTCACCGAAGCACCTAAAGGATGTATCTGCGGACCTATCCTAAGAGGCCTTGCAAGACCTGAGGACTGCAAGCTGTTCAGAAAGGCATGCAACCCATTACACCCAATAGGAGCATGTATGGTAAGTAAAGAGGGAACCTGTAACATTGCACACAGATACTCAAGGGGATAAAATGGCAATAGAGGCAATAGCAGTAGACATTGACGGAACACTTACCGACAGCACTAGAAAACTTTGCATTTCAGCAATTGAAGCACTCAGAAAAGCAGAAGAAGCAGGAATACCAACAATTATAGTTACAGGCAATGTCGTTAACTATGCATACGCCATTGAGGTTTCCATAGGCTGCAGCGGAGGACTTGTAGCTGAAAACGGAGGGATCGTTTTCAAGGAAGGGGAAAACAACAATGCCGTTGAAACAATGGTTGAACGTGACTTTGTAACCTCTGCTGAAAATCACCTAAAAGAAAAGTTAGGAGACAAGTTTGACAAGCACGCATCCCATGACAACATGTACAGGCTGACAGAAACCGTATTCTACAAGACCCTTGATAAAAAAGAGTTGGAAGAGGCTCTTGCAGATTTTGAACATTTAGACAATCTAGAGATTTATGACAGTGGATTTGCACTCCACATTACCGACAAGAGAGTCAATAAGGGAACTTCACTAAGATACCTATGTGAAAGAAACGGCATTAATATGGAAAACGTGATGGCAATAGGAGACAGTGAAAACGACGAAGATTTCCTGAAAGAAGTGGGATATAAGATTGCCGTTGGAAATGCTGATGACAACCTGAAAGAAATCAGCACATATACCTGTGAGAAGTTTTACGGTGATGGAGTGGCAGAAGCGATTGAAAAATTTGCCCTATAGTGATAATATGATATATGAGATAGCAGAAGATGTGAAAAAAGCTCTTGAAAATAAATGTGACGCTTACGAAATTTATATTGATGAATCAAAACTCATTCAACTGGACACACTAAAAGAGGAGTTGAACTTTGCAAAAGAAGAAATTGACATGGGCGTTGGAATCAGAGTCCTCAAGGATCAAAAGCAGGGCTTTGCATTTACATCAAACATGGACAAACTCGTTGAAACTGCACAAAAGGCAGTTGACAACAGCAAATTGACAAAAGTTGATGATAATTACTCTTTTGCAGAAGTTGAAAAGGTAAATGAAGTCAAAAAGGTTTATGACGACAAATTTAATGACTTAAGCCTTGACGAATCCGTTGAATTTTTAAAATCAACCATTTCACAAGCCTTAGACAGCGGATGTGAAGTGACAGGTTCAGGATTTTCCGCAAGTGAAGGAAGGTCATTGATTGTGAATTCAAATGGAGTTTCCATTGAGGATAATGGTACCGGATTTGGATTAGGATTATCCGTAACAATCCAAAAGGACGGTGAAATTGCAAGCGCATACAATTCACAGTCATCAAGATTTTTTGATTTAGATGGTGAAAAACTGGCCAGTGAAGTGTGTGACCTGGCAAAAAGCTCATTGAATACAAAACCTGTTGAAACAAATGATTATGATGTTGTTCTAGATTACTATGCTGCTGTCGGATTGCTTCAAACTTTCATAGGAGCATTCAACGGTGAAAACGTGTTGAGGGGAAGATCAATCCTGAAAGACAAGTTGGGAGAAGAAATAGCAAGTCCAGCACTTTCAATCATTGACAATCCATTGCTTGAAAAAGGAATGGGCACTGCAAAATGTGATGGAGAGGGAAGCGTATCCCGTGAAACCGCATTGATTCAAGATGGAAAGTTAAACTCATTCATTTATGACATCTACAATGCAAATAAAGCTGGCGTCGAAACCACTTCCAACGGACTTAGAGGAAGCTACTTAACAACACCAATGATTGCACCGACAAACCTTGAGTTCAAATTCGGTGAAATGAAGGAATTGTCCGAAATAGACAATGGAGTTCTGACAACCAGCGTGCTTGGAGCACATACCGCAAACCCAATTTCTGGGGACTTCTCAGTGGAAGCGAACAATGCTTTCAAGATTGAAAATGGTGAAATGGGCGATCCTATCAAAAAGGCAATGATTTCTGGAAACATCTTTGAAATCATGAAAAGCGTTGAAGGATTGGACTCTGAAATTAAACAGTATGGTTCTTACATCATTCCAAAATTACTGGTTCACGATTTAAGAGTTGTGGGACAATGAATAAAAAGTTAAAGGAATTAATAGAGCTTCCAGAAGATTCACTTACTTCTGAAGATGATGAGCGTTTAGTTGAAGAGTTGAAAAAAGCAGAATTGATAATGCCTATTGAAGTCATCTCAACCGATGAGGATGAGTCTTTTGAGTTCAAGCCTCTAAAAATCTCAAATCCTGATAACCAGGAGTTCATTCCAGTGTTTAGTGATGAAGATGAACTTGTTAAGGCCCATGTTGAATTTGAGGTCATTAACATCACAAGTGAGAATCTGGCTGAAATGATTAGTGATGATGAGTGTTTTGGAATAGCTCTCAATCCATTCAGCAAGTACTCATTGGCGATTCCGCTAAATGAATTCATTAAAATTTTTAAATAAAAAAAAAGAGTGAGAAAAATTACATTTTTTTCAATTTTTCTCTATACCTGTTAATGGTATCGTTTTTATAGTCTATGTGAAGATAATCTTCAGTTACTTTTTTATTATCATCAAAGTCTTTTATTTTTTGATTTAGAACTTTATCAATTTCCTTATCCAATCTTTTTAATCGATTGTCAAAGGAATTTTCAGACCTTCTCATATTGATGTTTGATCTACGAGCAAGTCTTTCAATTTCTTTATCCAAATCAATTTCATCCTTTTTAGACATGCTCCACCTACATTTCAATTATTGGCAATTGAATTTCGGTTATGTAATCGTTTTCATCATCACAGTTGTAGAATCCTTTAATAAGAACTTCCTTAGGTGATCCTATAATGTCATAATGATTTTTCTGAGCGATTTCAACGAGTTCGGCATAAGTATCCATAATGTTTTCAGTTGAACCGTAATGAGTACCTGCCAAAACCTTATTTTCAATCATGTCCACGACACGAATCCTGTCGGTTTCATCAGGGTCATCTTTTACAGGGATGCTTACATCATAAACCACATCACCCTGATTTACTTCATGTCTTGGTGAGAAATAAACAATGAATGGTTCGCCGTCTGTTTTTATTTCTTCTGTATCAACCCAATCCATCAATATGGAAAAGAACACTCCCATATCTGATTTTGGAGTTTTACAATTGATAACCGCTAATTTTTGTTCTGGAATTACTTTTACTTCATAATCCATAATTACACCTTACTTAAATTATAATTCTAATTAAATAAATAGACTTCTACGTCTTCTCCTTCATCAACGAGTTCTACAAGTTTTGGAATTTTCACATAACCGTCGGCAGTGGACAGTGAAAAGATTGCTCCTGAATCCTTAAATATTGGTTGGATGTTTTCGCCGTCAACCTTAACGAGTTGATATTGCATCCTTCCAACTTGTGAATGAATTCTTTTTGTGATTTTTCCTTTGACTGTCTTCAATTCAAAGTCCTTATCGATTCCTGCCAGTCTTGTTAATGGCTCTGCCACGAATGCATTGAATATCATCAGTGCGGAAACTGGATTTCCTGGAAGGCCAATGACCAATTTGCCGTCAATTACCCCGACGATTGTAGGTTTTCCAGGCTGAACTGAAATTCCATGAATGTGAACCTCACCTAATTCGTCAAGAACATGCTTTAGGACATCACCTAATCCTGCAGAGGTTCCTCCTGAACAGAACAGGATATCCACTTCTTCAAGGGACTTTATGATTTTCTCTTTCACTTCATCATAGTTGTCTCTCATTACCCCTAAGAATTTTGCATCTGCACCGCAGGAAACGGCATCGTTTTTAATCATTCCACCATTTACATCATAGATTTTACCATATTCAAGCTCTTCACCCTGAAGAGTTATTTCGTTACCTGATGAGACAATACCAACACTCGGTTTTTTGTAAACTTCTATGGTTTCAAAGCCCTGTGACAGTAAAACACCAATTTTTCCAGGATTTAGGAAGTCTCCCTTCTTGAGGATAAGCTTGCCCTCTTCAATGTCGGAGCCCTTTTTGGCAACGTCCTGTGTAGGAGTGACTGTGGTCAACAGGTTAACAGTGCCATCATCTTTTTCAGCGTATTCAACCATCAAAACAGCGTCTGCACCTTCAGGCATTGCTGCACCAGTACTGATTTCAATACACTTGCCTTCTTCGACCTTCTTGTCGGTGGTTGCACCGGCTTCCAAAAAGTCAATGACTTCAAGAGTGTTTGGTGACTCTTCTGATGCTCCAAAACTGTCGCTTGAAAGAATTGCAAAACCATCCTTTAATGCCTTGTCAAAAGGCGGGAAGTCCATTCTAGAATAAACATCCTCAAATAGGATTCTGCCATAGGCTTCACTGACTAGAATCTCCTCGCTTTCAGGTTTTAAATTCTCATTGAACAATTCCTGAATAATATCAATAGCTTCATCGCATTCCTTAATTTTTAAAAATTCAGTTCCCATTTTATCACATTCATATAAAATCCAATAAATTAATATATAATATATTGATATAAATATAAATAATTTAATCTTATAGAGAGATAATTTTATTATAATTTTGGAGGAGAGTATTTGTCTAGACCTAACAATAACAATCAACAAGAATACAGAAGAGTGAGAACTCCTAAAAAGGGTGAAATCCCTGGAGTTGTTGAACAAATTATGGGACACGGAAAATTAAAAGTCCGTTGTGCTGACGGAAATATTAGAATGACCAGAATCCCTGGAAAAATGAAAAAACGTATTTGGATTCGTGAAGGAGACGTAATCCTTGTAAAACCATGGGATTTCCAATCCGATGAAAAAGCGGATGTGATCTGGAGATACACAAAAACCGAGTCCAACTGGCTTGAAAGAAAAGGCTACTTAAAAATGTAGTCTAACTACTTATTTTTTTTTGATTATATGGATCCTAAAGTGGCTAAGGCCGATAAAAAACATGCAAAAATCCATTCTGAAAAAAGAAGAAAGGACAGTTCCGAGAGAAAAACCGGAAATGAGATTTTTGACAAGATTACTTTAGAAACATTATACAAATTAGCCAACCAGGGATACATTGACATTTTAAACGGTGCTATAAGCACAGGCAAAGAAGCCAATGTGCTTACAGGAATCACCGATGATGAGAAATTCGTTGCCGTGAAGATATACCGCATAGCAACATCTGATTTCAAGAAAATGGATTACTACCTTAAAGGTGATCCAAGGTTTAACGTCAAAACCAAGAACAAGAGAAAAATCATATACTCCTGGGTTACAAAGGAGTTCAAGAACCTGACAAGACTGTATCAGGCAGGAGTTAATGTTCCAGAACCAATAACCAGTGCAAATAACGTTCTTTTAATAGAGTTCATTGGCGATGAGGATGGAAACCCTGCACAGCCTGTGAAAAACCAGCCTCCACAGGATCCTGATGAATTCTGGAACAAGCTGCTGGTACAATTGAAACTGTTCGTGAACGAGGCAAAGCTGGTTCATGGAGACCTGTCCAACTACAATATATTAAATTTAAATGAGGAGCCTGTGATAATTGACGTTTCCCAATCCGTCGTTTTGGACAATCCGATTTCAAAGGAGTTGCTTGAAAGGGATATCAACACACTTGTAAGGGAATACACCAAACTTGGCGTTAAAACTAGTTTTGAAGAAGTTTGGGAATATGTTAATCCTAAATTTTAAATAATTAAGATTAAATAATTATTATTAAAGGTGATAATTATGCCGGAAACAGATTATTTGAAGATACCTCAAAACAGAGTAGGGGCATTAATTGGAAGCAATGGAAACGTTAAAAAATCCATTGAAAAAGCAACTGGAACCATCCTCGACATTGACAGTGATGAGGGTACAGTTTACATTACACCTAGAGATGATATGGAAGATCCATTAGGGGTCTGGAATGCAAATCACATCGTAAAAGCAGTGGCAAGGGGATTCAACCCAGAAGTTGCCCTCAAACTCGTTAGTGATGATATTTATTTAGAGGTAATTAGCTTACCGTTATACATTGGTAAATCTAAAAAGGCTCTTGCAAGACACAAGGGCAGAATCATTGGAAAAGACGGCAAGACCCGTGAGATAATCATGGAAATGGCCGAAGTTGACATGGCAATCTACGGCAAGACCGTTTCCCTTATTGGAGAAATGGACAATATCATGGTTGCTAAGGAAGCCATTGAGATGATTCTTAACGGTTCCAGGCACAAATCCGTTTACGGATTTTTAGAGCACAAGAAAGAAACATTGAAAATGAAGGAATTCAAAGACCTTGTCGGAATTGAGGACGATAAAATCGAATTCAAGGACGGCATCGAATTTGATGAAAAAGATTATTAGGAGAACCCTCTCCTAATTTTTTTGATAAACCCATCACCAAAAATTGAAAAATTATACAATCAAATAAATTTTACGAAGTCACTGCAATTTTAATGACACACAGATATAAAAATTATATTAATACTTAAAAACTTTTATATACTGTAACCAACATATATAGATAATGTAGTGTAAATACCATATTTTCTACATGTTTTTAAATTATTATTTTACCACATATTTAATTGGGACAGATAGGGTACTGTAAAAATATTACTTTCCAAATGCTCTCTCACTTGATTTAAATATACCCCACATAATAAATTAAAACATATAAAATTTTTAAGGAGGAAAAATTTTGGCTCAACAACAAGTAGGATTAGATTGGGAAGAGGACTTTCAAAGGTTAACCCCATCTGAATTCTTTAGAAAAAACAAGCAGATGTTAGGATTCACTGGTAAAATCCGTTCATTAACCATTGTTTTTCACGAATTGATTACAAACAGTTTTGATGCATGTGAAGAATCCGGAATATTGCCAGATATCGACATCGAATTAAAGCGTGTTGACAAGGAACATTACATCCTAAGACATAAGGATAATGGGCCTGGAATTCCTGAAGACTATGTGATGCAGGTATACTGTATGATGTTTGCAGGATCCAAATTCAGAAACATTCAATCAAGAGGACAACAAGGTTTAGGTTGTAGTGGATGTGTATTATTATCCCAAATGACCACTGGTAAACCAGCTCGCGTAATTTCATGCTACAGGGATGGAGATGAAATTAAGGGAGTGAAAATGAAATTCCAAATGGACGTTAAAAACAACCGTGGAATTTTAATGGAAAGGGAAGACTACCCTGCAGAAAGCACTGGAGTCTGCATTGAATTGCAATTCAAAGACGTTTCATACTCCCTTGCGGAACAAGGTGCATTCGAATACATCAGAAGAACAATGATTGGAAACCCTCATGCAAAAATCACATTCAGGGACCCATCAGGACACAAGTACATCTTCAAAAGGGCAGCAGACGTAGTGCCTGTACAGCCAAAAGAAGTGTTACCACACCCTAAAGGTGTAAGTGCCGACGATTTAATGACCATGGCACAAAACACTGACAGCAGAAGATACAAAAGTATGTTAACTTCTTCAATGTCCAGAATGTCTGCTAAAAGAGCAGATGAAATCGCAGAAATCACTGGAATTGACATGAACAAACGTCCAAGGGACATGACTTTCCAGGAAGCAGAAGCAATTGTTCACTGCTTCAAGAAAATGAAATTCATGGCTCCTCCAACAGACGGACTCATACCAATCGGATCAGAACAGATTGAAAAAGGTATGAAACAAATCCTTAAACCTGAATTCGTTACAACAATCACAAGAAAACCTGTAACCTATGCTGGTGGGGTTTCATTCATCATCGAAGCAGGTCTTGCATACGGAGGAAATGCTGGAAGAGTAGTTAATGAGAAAAGGAAATCTGAAATCATGAGATTTGCAAACAGAGTTCCATTAACATTCGATGCAGGAAGCTGTGCAATTACAGAAGCACTCAAAAGTATTGACTGGAGACGTTACGGCCTTAAAGATATGGACAACACTCCATTAACATTATTCGTAAACATTATTTCAACTCAAGTGCCTTACCTTTCAACAGGAAAACAAAGTGTTTCACCTGAACCTGAAATCGTTCACGAAATCAGACAATCCACCATGAAACTAGCTCGTCAATTGCAAAAACACTTAAGAGCTAAAAGAGCAGCTAAAGAAAAAGAAAAACGTTCAAAAGTATTCGAAGAATACGTGCCAGTTATTATTGAAGAAGCTGCAAAACTCGGTGAGACTGGAGTTCCTGAATATCAGGAAGTGCTTGCAAAAGTAACCAAAAGGGCTCTTGCAGAGTTGCTTGGTGAAAAGGTTGAGGAAGAAGAGGAAGAAGAAGAACTTGACGCACTCATCATGGAAGAAGTTGATGAATTCGGAAATGCTGTTGAAGAAGGCAACTCTTCATTAGACAACTTCATTGAAGATGATGTTGAAGATGGTTTTGAGGACTAGGTGATTTAGATGGCTGAAGTAGAAAAAGAAGGAAAAACACATAAGGAACTTAGGAAAGAATACACCTACAATAAGCTCAAAGGATTAGGTCAAGAGATTATTGAAGAAATTGAAAAGAATAATGTTCCTAACATTAGAGTTCCATCCAGAGGAACTGGAAACATCGTTTACGATGATGCTAAAAGATACTATGTATTAGGTGACAGGTTCGGAAGAAGATCCCTCGGTAATGTAAAACAAATCAGAAAATTAGGTCAAATGGTTTATGTTGCCAACTTCTGTAAAGACCTTGTTGCAAGAGAAAAAACCGCAACCATCAGGGAAATGTATTACGTTTCCGAAGGTTGGGGAATCAGCTTCAAATCACAGCAAGAATCCAACATCGTTGGAGAAGACCTGGAAGTTACTCTCGGAACCACCCGTGAAGACTTAGGATTAATGCCTGAGGAAGACGGTGCATCAGTTTACGGAGACATTACCCTTTTAGATGAAGTGGAAGTCAATGCTTCAAAAATGGGAAAATCAGGTTATACAATTTCCCCTACAATCGATCAGGTAGAGTTTTTAGACCACAATGTGGACAAGGTACTTGCAGTGGAAACCATGGGAATGTTCCACAGGCTCGTGCAGGAAAACGCACACGAAAGATTCAACTGTCTTATTGTTGGGCTTAAGGGACAGGCAGCTCGTGCTACAAGAAGATTTATCAAAAGAGTTAATACCGAATTGAAATTACCTGTATATATCTGTAACGACGGAGACCCTTGGGGATTCCACATTGCACAAGTTATCATTTCCGGAAGTGCAAAATTAGCTCACGTTAACCATGACTTAGCAACTCCTGACGCTAAATTCATAGGAGTAACCGCATCAGACATTATCAACTATGACTTACCAACCGATAAGCTCAAGGATGTGGACGTCATGAGGCTCAAAGAGCTTTCAAAAGACCCAAGGTATAAAACTGATTTCTGGCAAACTGAAATTAAAAAGATGCTTAAAATCGGTAAAAAAGCAGAACAGCAATCTTTCTCCAAATATGGTTTGGAATACGTAGTAGACGAATATTTCCCAGCTAAATTTGAAGAAATGGAAAATCAAGCATAGGCTTGAACTTTTCCTCCTTTTTTTATTTTTTAAAAAAATTAGAAATATAATATTAATATTCTATTGAATATCTAAGATTTTATTAAAACCAGCCATTCTGAAGATTTCACGAATGCTGTCATTAACGTTTTTTATGACAAATGGAATTGCATCGGGTTTTAATTTTTTCTGAACTAATATTAGGACTCTTAATCCTGCACTAGAGATATATTCAAGGTTTTCAAAATCGAAAATTAAAGAATCGAAGTTACCCATCTCGTCCATAATCTCTTTTTCAAAGTCAGGAGCAGTAACAGTATCAATACGGTCTCCAACTTTCATAGTTAACTCTTTACCATCATAATTTTTTACGATATCCATGATATCACTCCATCATATTAAATACATTTTAGGCCGTTGATTAATTTATAGTTTGTGATAACATTTATATACTACAATATTCATATACCCTAGTAGGTATAGGTTGTGTTATTTTGAAAGATTGTATGGATAGTGCAAACCTGCACAGAAGACTTAAAAAAATCATCGGCCAGTTGAATGCAATTGATCGTATGATTGACGAAGACATTCCTTGCGAACAGATATTAATGCAAGTGAATGCATCAAAATCAGCATTACATAAAGTTGGATACATAATTGTTGAAGGACACTTGGAACATTGCGTAAAGGAAGCCATTGAAAACAATGATTCTGATGAAGCAATAAGTGACATCTCATCAATTTTGGAATATTACTCCAGACTTTAATTTTTTTTAAAATAACCTTATACCCTATGGGGTATACTATACCAGTGGGGCTGTTTAAAATGAGATTTACAAAAGACCAAATAATAGACATACTTAGCATTATAATCTCTACAATTAGTATAATTACAAGTTTAATCCTATCTCTCGATTACATTGCAGGAATTGCAGTTATACTATGTGGAATACCGATATTTAAAGAATGTGCGGAAGGATTGATTAGAGAATTTGATATCAAGGCGGATTTGCTGGTTACAATAGCCATAATCGCTTCAATAATAATTGGAGAAGTATTTGCAGCAGGTGAAATCGCCACAATCATGGCAATCGGAGGATTTTTGGAAGAGTACACTGTATCAAAAACCCAAGGTAGAATAAAAGATCTTGTTGACATGTCACCTCAATTTGCAACAAGAATCAAAAATGGAATTGAAGAGAAAATATCTGTGGAAAAAGTTAATGTGGGAGACATATTAAAAGTGCTTCCCGGCGAAAGCATACCAACAGACGGTGCAATAATTTCTGGTGAAACCTCCATTGACCAATCAACACTAACAGGAGAATCAATGCCTGTTGACAAGCAGGTTGGTGATGAGGTATACAGCGGAACAATCAACCTTTTTGGATCATTTACCATGAAAACCACAAAAGTCAGCGGTGACAGTTCACTTCAAAGACTTATCAGGTTGGTTGAGTCATCTTCCCCTGAAAATGCAAAAATCGTTAGAACTGCAGACAAGTGGGCTACAATGATTGTTGTCATAGCTTTTGCAGCAGCAATATTGACATACCTGTTCACATTTGAGATAATAAGATCAGTGACAATACTTGTTGTGTTCTGTCCGTGCGCATTGGTTCTTGCAACACCAACAGCAATCATGGCTGCAATCGGAAACTTAACAAATTATGGAATACTTGTTAAGGATGGGGAGTCCATTGAAGAATTGGCTAATGTAAGCGAAATGGTATTTGACAAAACAGGAACATTAACCTATGGAACCCCAAAAGTTGTTAAAATTATTTCAGACCATCCTGATGAAATGATGCATCTGTTAGCCTCACTTGAATCCAAATCAGAACATCCCCTGGCAAAGGCCATAATTAATCATTACAATGGTAAGGAATTGGCCAATGTGGAAAACTTCAAGATGGAAATAGGCCAGGGAGTGACAGGAACTATCAATGGTTCAAGAGTAATTGCAGGAAATGAGAAACTCTTAAAGTCAGAAAACATCAACATAAAAGATAATTTAAAACTGAAAAACGGTGAAATAGAGCTTTATGTTGCAAAAGAAAATCAAATTTTAGGAAGGGTTTTGCTTGCAGATACAATTCGTGAAAATTCAAGACAAACAATAGATTCATTGAAAAAATTAAGAATAAAAACAACCCTGCTCACAGGAGACAATGAAAAAACAGCAAATGCAATAGCCAAAGAGGTCAAGGTTAGAAACGTTATAGCGGAATGCTTACCAGAAGACAAGACAGAATATATTGGATGGGAGCAGACACATGGCCATAAGGTTGCTATGATTGGAGATGGAATTAACGATGCACCGTCACTTAGAAAGGCAAATGTTGGAATTGCAATGGGAAACATTGGAAGCGACATCAGCATTGAAGCGGCAAATATCGCACTGATTAACGATAACATTGGAGATATCCCTCATCTGATTGGAATAGCCCGAAAAACAATAAGAACAATAAACATCAGCATCACTTTTGCATTGACATTGAATATCGTTGCAATGGCTTTAGCAATTTTAGGACTGTTAAACCCAATTGAGGGAGCATTAATCCACAATATAGGATCTGTGATTGTCATAGTCTATTCATCCACATTGACAAGATACAAGATTTCCCAGAGAGATTATGCAAAATCAAAAAAATTAGGCATGACTAAAAGTTTAAATAAGTCAATGGCATAAATATATAACTAACGATATTAAGGTGATTTATCATGGCTGAAAAAGAAATCAAAGTAGTGGGCATGCACTGCCCATCCTGTGTAAAAGCTGTTGAATTATGTTTAGAAGATGTTGACGGAATCGACTCTGCTAAAGCAGACTTAGATTCAGGCATCACTACAATCACAATGTCCGGCGATGTAAGTGACGCTGACATTAACGACGCTGTTGAAGAAGCAGGATTCAAAGTGGAATAATTCCACTTCTTTTTTTATATTTTAACTTTAAAAAAATTCTCATTTTTCTTGATAATTATATATTACTTATTTTTTCTAATCAAATGAAATTTCAAAATGTAAATCTTAAGCCTTGATAATTAAATCATTTTCATTTAATTGAAGTAAAAATTGGAATAAAAACAGATTTTAAAAGAAAATTTGTAAAAATCAAAATATTATTTCAACAAAGTTATATATTTTTTGCAACAAACCTATAGATATATACTATTAGGGAGGAAATTTTATTAAATCCAAGATTATTTTTATCTCACTAATCATTTTTGTCTTGATTGGACTAAGTTGTGTAAGTGCGGCCGACAATCAGACAGATGATGCAGTGAGGATTGAAAGTGACGCAGTCACAGAAGAAATTTTGACAGATGAAAATGATGAGGTAGGCAATTTCACATCTCTAAACGATTTAATTGCCAACAGTCCTACTTCAGAAATTAAGCTCGAGAAGAATTATAAATATGATTCAAATCATGATTCTATAAAAGAAATTACAATTTCTGTATCAAAGGATAATTTAGTGATAGATGGGCAGAATCATACTATTGATGGTGCCGGCAAGGCAAAAATATTTGATGTGCTTGCAAGCAATGTCACATTGAAAAATATTAACTTTATCAATGCAAAGGGCGTAAGTGGAGCAATCCATGCTAATGGTGATTTAAATGTGAACAGCTGTAACTTTATTAATAACAGTGCTAACAGTGGTGCGGCAATATTTGCAACTAACAATGCTAATTTAAAAATAAATAACTGTAATTTTAAAAACAATCGTGCCACATATAGTGGTGGAGCAATATATGCTCAAAAATTAAGCATCAATCATTCAAAATTCATAAACAACACTGCAAATGATGGAGGGGCAGTATACCTTAATTGGCTTTATGATGTGTCCACATTGTCCTTAACAAACACTATTTTTAAAAACAATACTGCAAATGCTAATCCAGATCTTTATTATGATAAAAAGGCATCTGTGGAAGGTGAAAACAACACTCCCAATAATCTAATCCCCTCCAACTTCCAATCATTGAATAAAATCATATCCAATCATGTTGGAAATATAATAACTTTGGATAATGACTATATCTACAATCCTAACACAGACGAGGATTTCATAAGAGGAATAGAAATCGAAGATAATGAAAACAATGCAAATCTGATAATAGATGGAAAAGGTCACACCATAAACGGTTTAGGTCTTGCAAGGATATTTTATGTTGATGCAGTAAACGTTACCTTGAAAAACATCAACTTCATTAACGGATTCTGTGCTGATGAAGAGAATGACTTCGGTAAGGGTGCAGCAGCAAAGTTCGTAGAAGTTGGAAGTGTAATCAACTGTAATTTTACAAACAATTCTGTGGAAACGGATGGTGGTGCATTATTTTTCAATAGTGATGGAACTGTTGATAACTGTATATTCAAAGACAATCATGCTGAGATTGGTGGTGGAGCATTGTATTTTGATGAAAATGGAGTTGTATTGAACTCCAAATTTATAAATAACACTGCCGAGCATGGTGGAGCACTGAAAATTGAAAAAATAGGTTCAATATCAAATTCTGAATTCACAAATAATGCAGCAATTGACGGTGGAGCAGTATATGTTGGAGATCTTGATTTAACCATTAAAAACTGTAATTTTGAAGATAATGTTGCATCAAATTCCGGCGGAGCAGTTTTTTCAGCTAATTTGGATATGATTAATTCAACATTCAAAAACAACAATGCATCAAGTGAAGGTGGTGCTATTTATATTGATACTGGAGTAATATCCAATTCAGTATTTGTAAACAATTATGCGGGCGAGAATGGTGGAGCAATTATATTTAAAGGCCAGGGAACAGTTAAAAATTCTAACTTTACAAAAAATAAATCAAAATATGGTGGAGCTGTTTATGCAGTTGGTTTGGATGCAGATAATTCAACATTCGTAAACAATAGTGCGTCAAGGGACGGTGGAGCTATTGGTACTAAGGAAAACGGCATAATATCCAATTCAGTTTTTGTAAACAACTATGCAAGAAGTAACGGTGGTGCAATTCGTTTTGATAAGAAAGGAACAATTAAAAATTCTAACTTTACAAAAAATAGTGCATCAACTAACGGTGGAGCGATTTATTGTGGACAGGAAAGTTTAGTTGATGATTGTAATTTTATTAAGAATAATGTTACTTCTAATAATGGTGGAGCGATTTATTTAAACAATAATGGGACAATTTTAAATTCAAACTTTATTGATAACTTTGCAGATAATACTGGTGCTGCAATTCAATCAGAAAATGGATTTAATATAATTAAGAATTCTAATTTCGAAAATAATTATATAAATGGATATTCCGGTGGAGCAATCATTTTATTTGAGGGCGTTATTGAATATTGTAATTTTACAAACAGTAGTGCTAAAGATTATGGGGGTGCAGTTCGTTTTAAAGGTGATGGAACTGTAAAAAATAGCATTTTCAATAATAATACTGCCAAACAGGAAGGAGGAGCAATTCATTTTGCAGGTATTCGAGGTAGAGTTGAAAATTGTGTATTCACTGAAAATAGAGCAACCGGTAATGAAGGTGAAATTGTAGGTGGTGCTATCGTATTCAATGGTAACGGAACAGTTATAAACTCTAACTTCACTAAAAACATTGCAACCTCATATGGTGGAGCAATTTTCTTTGTTTCAGGCGAAGGAATAGTTTTAAATTCATTATTTGCTCTTAACGAAGCAAAAAACGGTGGAGCAATCTTTTTCAAGGATGATTGTAATGTTCAAAATTCCACTTTTGATAAAAACCGTGCGGATACTGGTGGAGCAATTCATCTTAATGAGTATAATGAAGGTCAAATCAACAACTCCACTTTCATTGACAATGCTGCAGATAAGGGTGGAGCAATTTACAGCGACCATGATACAGTTTTACGTGTTAATGATTCAACATTTGACTATAATATTGCAGATTACGGTGCAGCAATCTATGTGCATGAAGTTGGACTGATTAACAATTCAGAATTCACACAAAATATTGCATTAGTCGATGGCGGATCCATTTATTTCTATCAGGACGGTTCAGTGGAAAATTCAATTTTCACCCATAGTGCAGCAAGTAAAAACGGTGGATCAATATTCTTTAAGGGCTTTGGCGAAATAAGCCATTCTGAGTTTAGGGGAAGCAAAGCATTTGATGCTGGAGCAGTATTTTTCAATGAAGATGGATCTGTTGAACATTCAAATTTCATTTTAAGCACAGCCTCAGCTAACGGAGGAGCAATTATATTCAATTCAACAGGTAAAGTAAATAACTGTAATTTCAATGCAAGCCAGTCAGGATCACAATCATGGGGTGGAGCTATTGTATTTAATGATGACGGTATTGTAAACAACACCAGATTCCGTTTCAATATTGCAGATACTCATGCAGGTGCAATTGACTTTAAAAAGAACGGAACTGTTGAAAACTCTGTCTTTGATAAAAACATTGCCGGAAACAGTATTTCAGCAATCAACTTTGGAGGAAATGGAATATTGAAAAACTCTAACTTCACAAATAACCTTGCAAAAACCGGAACTGGTGCGGTAACGTTTAACATGACCGGTACAGTTGAATCATGTAACTTTGACAACAACACAGGTTATGGTGGAGGTGCACTCACTTTCGGCGACAAAGGTACTGTTAATAACTCTAACTTCACCAACAACAGGGCAACATTCCTGCCGGGTGCGGCAATTGCTGGAAATACTGCAAGATTAAACATATCTAACAGCCTATTCTTAAACAATAAGGCAGATTCAACCTATGTAATATATAGGGGAAATTATATTATCAGTTTTTCAGGAAAAGAGAAGTACATTAATGCAATACAGGCATTGGAATGCACTTTTAAAAACGTTACATACTGGAATGGTGAGATTGTAAACAGTGATGATGTGACTCCATTAGAAAATAAATATCCAGGTATCAGTCTGACCGTTGAGGTTTATGATGCAAACAATAATCTTGTGGATAACGTTACATTGGTAACTGACGAAAACAGTCAAGTTTATTACAGCCCATACCTTTTATATGACGGCACATATTCCATTAATGCCTACCATGCCGATGACAGCTATTATTCTGCATCAAATAATGCAACAGGAACATTTACATTAAGCAGAAATTCAACTTCAGTTAAAATCAACATGACTGACAATGACCAATTCAATTACAAGGATTGCAACATCACTTTCAGTGTTGAAAACCGTACACAGGTGAGGATTGTAATAACTGATAATCTGGGAAATGTTGTCTTTAATCAGACAAGCGACAACAACTATACAGTTGTGGATCTGATTCCTGGTGAGTATAACATAACCGTCTATAATGAAGGTAACAAAACCTATGCTACAAGCAGTGATTCCAAATTATTTAAAATAAATAAACTTTCCGCATCAATCAGTGCTCAAAACAAGGCATATGTGATAAATTATGGTGGAAAATACTCCATAACACTCAAAGGTGCTGACGGCAATCTTCTTGCAGGTAAAAAAGTAACATTCACCCTAAACGGTAAGAATATCGGTGTTGTGACTACTGGTAAAAACGGTGTGGCCACTATAACATTGACTCCTAAAATCCTTAAATCTGCCAAGGCAGGTAAAAGAAATCTTGTAGTTAAATTTGCCGGAGATGCGGTTTATAACGGTGTCAGCAAAACGGTTAAAGTCACAATTAAAAAAGAAAAAACCAAAATCACTGCCAAAAAGAAAACCTTCAAAAAATCCAAGAAAGTTAAAAAATACAAAATCAAATTGAAAAACAGTAAAGGCAAAGCTGTTAAGAAGGTTAAAGTTACCTTAAAAATCAAGGGTAAAACTTTCAAGGCCAAAACAAACTCTAAAGGAAAAGCAGTATTTAAAATCAAAAAGCTAACCAAGAAAGGTAAGTTTAAAGCAAAAATAACCTTTAAGGGAAACAGTTATTACCTGAAAGTAGTCAAAAAAGTTAAAATTAAACTAAAATGAGATTTTATCTCATTTCTTTTCTTTTTTTAAAAAATCATTTAAAGCATCAATTACTTTTATATTGTTTTCTCCAACCAGCAGATTATGTCTTGAATTGTCAAGAACAATTAGTTTGGAGTTATTGATTTTACAGGAAATATTCTTGTGAATGTACATTGGGAAGATCTCATCGTACTTTCCACATAATACAAGAACAGGAACATCAATTTGGGACAATTCATCATCAACATTGAAATCCATACAGGCATCAACCGCCTTTTTAAATGCATCTACATTAGCGGTCTTTGAAGCGATTTGCTTTAAAAATTCAAGCTCTTCCCTATTGCTCTCAATTACATCCGGACACAATACTTTTGGCACCATAAAATCATAAAAGGTCTCAAAACCCCCTTCCAATGCATGATTAAACTGATTGAACATATCAACAACATGATCGTCACATTTAGAGAAAGTGGACATGAGCACCATGGAAGACACATAGTCAGGATATTTGACTGCAAAGTCCAATGCAACGGCACCACCTAATGAGAATCCGATAAGGCTTGCTTTTTTAATATTCAACTCATCCAAGATATTTTTCAGGTCATTAACATAAGTGCCCATTGTGATTTCATCCTCACCGAGTGGAGATTGACCATGTCCCCTTAAATCAAAGCGCACGACACGAAAATCCTTTTTAAGAGCAGTTGCAAGTACTTCCCAGTAAAGCAGATTATCTGAAAGCCCATGAATTAAGACTAAAGTTTCGCCGTTTCCCTCATCAACATAATTTAGTTTCATAATCTCATTTAGAACATATGAACTTAAATAGTTAATCCAATTGAAAAAGCAATATCAAATTATATATAACTTGAAAAACAGATTTAATTCATATAATATTTAATTATTATAATAAAAAAGGGATTAAAATGAAAACTGTTGCAATTAATGGTTATGGAACCATCGGTAAGAGAGTGGCTGATGCAGTGGCTGCTCAAGATGATATGAAAGTTATTGGTGTTAGTAAAACTAGACCAAACTACGAAGCAAGAACTGCAGTAGAAGAAAAAGGCTATCCTTTATACATTGGAATTCCTGAAAGAGAACAAATGTTCAAAGATGCAGGAATCGAAATAGCCGGTACTGTTGAAGATATGATTCAAGAGGCAGACGTTGTTGTTGACTGTACTCCAGGAAGCATCGGTCCGCAAAACCTTGAAATGTATAAAAAAGCAGGCGTTAAAGCAATTTACCAAGGTGGAGAAGACCATGAATTAACAGGTCTTTCATTTAACGCAATTTCAAATTATGACGATTCATACGGTGCAGACTACACTCGTGTAGTATCCTGTAACACAACCGGATTAACCCGTACATTATCAACTATTGACCCAATAGCTGACATCAAAAAGGTTAGGGCAGTAATGGTCAGAAGAGGATCAGACCCATCTGAAATCAAAAAAGGACCAATCAACGCTATTGTTCCAAACCCTCCAAAAGTACCATCTCACCACGGTCCTGACGTGAAAACCGTAATGAAAGGCATTGACGTTACAACAATGGCATTGCTCGTACCTACCACATTAATGCACCAACACAACATCATGGTTGAAATAAACAACAAAGTTGAAACCGAAGAGATTGTTGAAGCATTAGAAAAACGTTCAAGAGTTATGGTAGTGTCTGCAGAAGAAGGTTTAGGCTCAACCGCTGAGTTAATGGAATACGCTAAAGAACTTGGAAGAAACAGAAACGACTTATACGAAATTCCAGTCTGGAGAGAATCCATTAATGTTGTGGGCAAAGAACTGTTCTACATGCAAGCAGTGCATCAGGAATCTGATGTAATACCTGAAAACATTGATGCTATTCGTGCACTTCTTGAAATGGAAAGTGACAACGAAAAATCAATCGCTAAAACCAACAAAGCTATGGGAATATTCTAAATTCCCTCTTTTTTTACTATTTTTTTACTGATTTACCATGAAACATAGAGTACTTTTTGGACCAGCGGGAAGCCCTATAAACTATAAGGGTGCAGCGTATAAAGCTCCAAAATACATTCACGAAGAGGGTTTGGACTCCTATGAGTACCAATCACCATATGGAGTGAGAATCGGGGAAAGCGCAGCAACCACATTAAAAGAGGAATCACAAAAGCATGACGTTCTGGTTTCAATGCATGCCCCATACTACATTAACCTTTGTGCAAAAGAGCAGTCAAAGCTGGACAAAAGCATTGGCCATCTTATTGCAGCTGCCCGTGCAGGTGAATGGATGGGTGCCTACAGACTGGTTTTCCACCCTGGAGCATACTTGAATAGAAGACCTGAAAAGGCAATGGAGATTTCCAAACAGACTGTCAACAGGTTATTTGAGGAGCTTGAAGCTGAAGGGATTGAAGAGTTTACATTCGCTCCTGAAACCACTGGAAAGAGAACACAACTCGGTAATGTGGGAGAAGTTGTTGAGTTATGTGCAACTTTTGACCATTTCGAGCCTACAATCGATTTTGCCCATGTCCATGCTCGTGGAAGAGGTTTCTTAAATAAAAAAGAGGATTACAATTGCATATTCTCAACCATTGAGGAAAAGTTGGACATTGACATTCTTCACTGTCATTTCACAACAATTGAATATGGCCAGGGCGGTGAGGTTAAACACCATACATTGGCTGAAAGCGATGAATACGGCCCTAATGTTGAAGATTTATTATCCGTTCTGATTGATAATGGTTGGAGTGCTAATATTATTTGTGAAACCCCACTTCGTGATGAGGATTCACTTAGAATGAAAAAAATATATGAGGAAATGATTTAATAATTCTTTACGGAATCTATTAAATCATCCATATCATTGAATAAGGCGTTGATGTCTTCATCATCGTCCTTGTTTGAACTTAACTGAATAACAAGCTCGTTTATCAAGTCTTCCATCTTATCAATGAAAGTGTTTAAAGTAACAATCTTATTTTCTATTTCCTTTTCAACAACGGCGTTTTCACCGTCATCCAGTTCAATCATCTTTCTTACAACTGTCATCTGATTATCGAACAATCCATTGGACTTGTTGATGGCCGCCATGAATTTCTGATGGGACATGTGGGACGGGTCGAAAAGCTTTTCGACAAGTTCCTTTGCTTTTCCTTGCTTTACATTATATTCCTGCTCAATTTTATTGACTTCACCTTCATATTTGGATGGAACATGCACTTTAGGAGGTTCCGGTTCATGATAAACCTCCTTACCGCATTGTGAGCAGAAATGCTGATTCGAATCCAATTTGGCTCCACAGTAAATGCAAAAATGATTGTGATTGTCTTCAGTACTCATATACATATTGTTTTTACCATTATTCTTAATAAATTTTAATTCACAATAGGGACTTTCGAAAAATAATATGTGCGGATTTTGCAGACTCATGAATTTTTCTTTATTCTCATTCATCCTTTCTCAATTTCAATATCACAATCTCTGAATCGGTTCCCCATCTCATTGGAGTGTCCATTGAACCGACACCAGTGGTTACATGAATATACTTGCCGGAACCATTACTGAACAGTCCCATATTATACTTGAACATCAGGTTTGCAATCCAGATTACCGGATGGAATTGACCTCCATGAGTGTGTCCTGACAGTTGAATGTCAAATCCCAATTCTGAAAATTCCTCCCAAAAGAAAGGCACATGATAATTGATAATGTTTACCATATCCTCCTTAACACATGACTTGTCAATTTCAGGAAGACTACTATCCCTAATGCGATAAGACAATCCATAAATATTTAGATTCTCAAATTTAAGGGATTCATTATCCAAAACAATAACTCCTGCATTCTTGCATGCCCTGATGACATCCTCAATTCCAGTATAGTAATCATGATTTCCTGGAGTGAATATTATTGGCATATTGACTTTACTGAATGCCTTGAAATCATCAGCTTCAACGACAGATGAGCCGTCAGCCAGATCCCCTGAAATTATCGCAATGTCGCACTCATCCTCAAGTTCAATTAACTTATCTGATACCTGTTCAATGATCTGTCTATGGCGAACGGAGCCGAAGTGAACGTCTGACATATGGGCAATGTTAATGTCACGTTCCAGATTATCAAAAAGCAATGTTCTTTCATTGATGACCAGTTTATGCGCATTATAATAGGTGTAGACACCTAATACCGGAACGATTGCCAAAAGTACAGCATTAGTTTCAAATGACAGGCTTATGAAAGAACCAATCAGCAGATAAATTGCAACGATATCTATTAAAAACAGGACTGATGCCCACATCCACACGCCGTCAAGGGTTGAGAGAAACCTTGTTACCCTGCGGGATTTTCTTTCCTCAAAAAGCATGGGCATGAAGTGATTCAAACCTATTAAAACTGTTAAAATAAGAATATAATTATCCTCCACACCACCAAACAGCAGGAATATGTATTTAAGCAGGAAAAACTCAAACAGCATGTAGAATGGCGTTATGAATAATACTCGTCTTGTTCTGTAACTCATATGCTGACCTCTTAAATTAGTATATTTCACTAACTATTTAAATTATTAAAACAAATGTTATGAATGTAATTAAAATTGAGGAGGGAATTATTTGAAAAGCGATAACAAACAACCAGAAATTAAGACAACTAACCAAAAACAGCAAAAACCTGAAAATGAAAACAGGGAATATGCACAATTGGTTGTTGTAAAACCAGTAGGATACCCTTTCGATTTTAGCTTGATGGACGATGAGATAGAAATCACAAACTCCAAATTATTTGAGGAATATGCCCGTGACCAATGGATGGGCTTGGTTGTTCGTGAAAAGTCACATCTTTTCGACCAGAAAATAATCCCCGATTTTGGTTTTGAAATCGTAACCGCAAAACCAAACAATTCAATGATTTCAGAAAGCACCAGAATCAAGATCATCACAGATGAAATCGACAATAAAACTGAAAACAGGATTAAATCAAACATTCATCTTTCAGATGTTGTCGGTCAGGAAAATGCCAAAAGCAAGATAAAGGTCATAACAAAATATCTGGAAAACCCTCAAAGCTTCGGACCATGGGCTCCGAAAAACATTCTCTTTTACGGACTTCCAGGTACCGGTAAAACAATGCTTGTCAAAGGCCTTGCAAACGAGCTTGAAGTTCCATTGTATCTGGTTAAGGCAACATCATTGATCGGCGAACATGTAGGTGATGCCTCATCTAAAATACATGATTTATTCAAAAAGGCATCTGAAAATGCACCTGCAATAATTTTCATTGATGAAATCGATGCTATTGCACTTCACAGGTCATTTCAATCCTTAAGGGGAGACGTTTCAGAAATCGTGAATTCCCTTTTAACTGAAATGGATGGAATAAGTGAAAACGAATCCGTAATAACAATCGGCGCTACAAACAATCCAACCAGCCTTGATTTGGCTGTGAGAAGCAGATTCGAAGAGGAAATTGAGTTTACACTACCTGATGAAAACGAGAGAATGACAATCCTCAAAAACAATCTGAAAACAATGCCCCTAGAGCATGACTTGGATTTGGAAAAACTGGTTAAACTGACCAAGGGACTATCAGGCAGGGACATTAAAGAGAAAATCCTCAAGACTGCACTGCACAATGCAATATCAAATGACAGTGACATTATAACTATGCAAAACATCGATTATGCATTGCAATCAAGTAAAATTAAAAATCAAGACATAAAAGGAATGTTTGAATAAACTACTTATTGAAATTGAAAATATACTCTGCTGCTTCAAGGATATCCTGATTTTCATCCTTTGCAGCTTTTTTTAGATTTTTTGAAATGTCGTAGAATATCTTGTTGACAATAGAATTTGTTAAATTATTCAATATTTTTGCACTACCATCTACATCAGACAACTTCACACTTGCTTTTTGAGTTTCACGTTGTCTTATCTCCTCCATAGATGCTCTTAAATTACCAAGAATATCATCAACTTCCATTATTTTAAACGATTCTTTAAGCAAAATGAACTCATCATTGATGATGTTTTCAGCCTCACCGAATTCCTTAATTCTGAGCTTGGTATTCTCATCAGCGATTTCACGCAAGTCATCAATGTTGAATGATTTGACTCCCAATTCAACCACATCATCAGATATGTCCCGAGGATTGGCAATATCCACCATCATAACATCCTCATAATTCATATCAATTCCTAAAAGACGTTTTTTAGTGATTATTGGGTGTGGCGCACTTGTGGCACTGATTACCAAATCGGCATTGGCAAGATACTCTTCCAAGTCACTGAACAAGATAGCCTCTCCACCTAAATCCTTAGCCAATTCAACTGCAACATAATATGTACGATTAGCTACAAAAATAGCATTCAAATTCTTTTCAGCCAATGCTTTAGCTACCAGTTTGCCCATTTTACCTGCACCAATTACCAGAACGGACTTATCGTCAAGAGTGCCTATGTGCTTTTCAGCCAGATCGATTGCGGCTGAACCTATTGAAACCGCTCCCTTATTGATATTGGTCTTGTTTCTGACAACCTGGCCGACATGAATGGCCTTTGTAAAAATGGCATCAAGAGACTTGCCACAGTGATGATTCTTTACAGCCTTATGCTTTGCATCCTTGACCTGACCCAGAATCTGGTCTTCACCGACAATCATGGATTCCAAACCGGAAGTCATCCTAAGCAAGTGCATTACAGCAGACGGACCATAATCGATTATTATGCTTTGGTTCTCATGGGACAATAACTCGTCATCCTCTGAAATGAAATCATTGTTGATGTAGTATTCCTTCCTGTTGCAGGTTGAAATCTCAATATACTCCCCTATTGAATATTTTTCCTGCAATTCCTGGAACAAAACATCCATATCCTTGGAAATATTTTCCATTGATTGAATGTCCGCTATCTTATGGTCAACCCTTAAATTAAGTATCACTGCAATCCCCTTATTAAATTATCAATATAATCTTTAGCCTTATCAATTTCATTGTTTCTAATCAAATCATTGATTATTTCATTTTCAAAAATGTCATAAAGACATTTTCTGCGTTCCTTTTGATCATCAATAACATCTTTCAGTTGATTTCTAGCATAATCCTGAAGCTCAATTTCCAAGATGTCATCTTCAGTGATGATAGATTGGATTTTTTTACGCAATTGTCTTGCCATCAATGGGCTTTTTCCATTTGTAAAAATAGATATTTCAATATCCCCAATGCTGAAACTTGTAGGAACGATAATGTTTCCCTCTTGAGGATAATCTGCACGATTCACCAGCTTATCGCCGGAAATCTTATAAACATAATCGCATAACTTCTCATCACCGCTTGCAATCACAACAAGGTCACACCATTCCACCAGTTCATCAACCTCTTCAGTGGAACATAATACTGCGCCTTTTAAAAGCAATTCCTCATCCATGTTGTTTCCAGCCAATTTGACGCAGGCCCCATGGTCCAGAAATCTGTTGGCCCTTCTTGTTGCAACCTCGCCGGTGCCTAAAATAAAAACATTTAAATCAGATGTTTTTAGATAAAGAGAAGTCCAATCCATTTTAATCAGCATTCTCAAGAGTCTTTGCATGTAAAACTTTTACAGCAGCTCTTAAATCATTATTGCATTCAGTCAATACATTCATAGCTTCAAGCTTTGTTACGTTGAATGTTTCAGCCAGTGCTTCAGCCCTTTCATCAGGGTCCGGTTTCTGTACACCAACCAATCTTTCAGATAATTCTTTTTTTAAGTCTAAGTATTCATCATGACTCATTCCCATATTATTTAAAGTCATGTCTCTTAATGGGCAAGGTTTAGATGGCTTGCAACACCATATGAGGGATCCAAAACATGTTCCCGCTCCTTCACCTAATCTAGTTTCTTTTCCGAATTGAATTTTAATATTGATATATTCTTGTGGAGTTAAATTAACTTCCTGTAGTGCATTTAAAACTGGGCATGGTTTTACTGGAGGACAACAAAAAGCAAGTCCTCTAACATCTCCCCCTCTACAAATGTGAGATGGTGCGTCTTCCCAAGTCATGATAAACCTCCAAAATAATTTTCATTTCTCTTTAATATAAAATAATATATTAATATAATTTATTTTAACTCTGAATATATAATCTTTTTTGTAGAAAACCTTATAAACTTCAAATTCATTAATTAAGAAAAGAAAAAAATATGGAGGTTAGAGATGAGACTTTGGAACCCTGCCGCTTTTTTCATAAGCTTGATGATGAGTATGATAATGGCAATAATCTTCGGAATGTTCGTATCATACCTTTTAAACATTCCTGGACTTACATGGGATTTATGCCTGATTCTATGGCCTGTTAGATGGGTAACAGCATACTTATTGATAAATATTGTTATTTATCCAATAGGATTCGGATTGGCAGAATTGGTATTTCACTTTAACCCTGACCGTGACGGGATATGGCTTTGGAATCCTGCCGCATTTTTCATAAGCTTAATGATGAGCTTTATCATGGCCGTGATATTCGGTCTTCCAATGGGAATGTCCACAGAGATGCTCTTCTACTTATGGCCGGTTAGATGGGTAACAGCTTACCTGTTAATAAACATCGTAATTTACCCAATCGGTTTCGGACTTGCCAAAAGAGTATTTGGATTTGACCCAATGGCACAATAATAAGGTTTTTAAACCTTATTTACTTATTTTTATATATGGCAAAGGAAATTATTTCAATCGAGGATATTGCCATCACACTATATCGCAAGAACATTAAAAACATGTATCTTCGAATTGTACCTCCAAATGGCGAAGTAAAGGTTTCTGCACCCCTTTTTGTATCTGATAATGACATTGCAGAGTTCATCAAATCCCGTAGGGAATGGATTTTGGAAAAGCAGAAACTTATTTTGGAAAACAAGATAAAAGCACCATTGAAATACGTCAACGGTGAAAAACACTACATTTGGGGAAAAGAGTACACTTTGCAATTGATAAAAAACAACATCAAAAATGTGTTGATTGATGATGAAAAGTCAATAATTTACCTACCCGTTCCTAAAAGAAGCACAATAGATAAAAGAAAAAGTATTCTAGATGAATATTATCGTGAGGAATTGAAAAAGGCAATACCTGCAGTTCTTGATAAATGCACAAAGATTGTCGGAAGAACACCCGTAAGCGTGACTGTCCGCAAAATGAAGAACTGGGGAAACTGCAAACAGGACGGCAGAATAACACTTAACCTGAACCTGGCAAAAAAAGATCCGATTTGTCTTGAATATGTGATGATACATGAATTATGTCATCTGATTGAATTCAATCATGGAAAAAGATTTAAAAAGTTAATGGACGAGTTCTGTCCAAATTGGAAAAAAATAAAAAAAGTATTAAATGAATAAGAGTTTTATCTCTTATCCTTAAGCATGTCTTCTTTTTCATCAGGAGTTAATTGTTCTACAATATCCTCCGGAGTACCTATATCAAGGAGTTTACCTCCTCTCATTAAAGCAGCCCTGTCACATACATCTAAAACAAAGTCCATATCGTGAGAAATGATAATGAATGTTTGTTCTAATTCTGTACGAGCTTTCAATATTGAATCGGTAACAATAACTCTGGTTACAGGGTCCATAGTACCTGTTGGCTCGTCTAAAACAATGAGTTTAGGCTCTTTAATCAATACTTGTGCAAGAGCCACCCTGTGTCTTTCCCCTACACTTAATTGGTCAGGGTATTTGTCCAGGATGTTCACTGCAACATCATCAGTGAAACCAACAGTGGTTAAAGCATGAATAGCCTTGATTTTACCGAATTCAGCAGGCAAGTTTAAACTGATTGCATCGGTAAGGTTTCCTAAGATTGTCCTGTGAGGATATAATGAGTATTCTTGATGTAATAATCCGATGTAAGGCATGATACGTCCACGGTTGAGAGGACCAACTTTTGTCATGTCAATCCATTCGTCACCAAGCTTGATTTCAATTTCACCACTACTTGGATCAGTCAATCCCATAAGCATTCTGGTAGTGGTTGTCTTACCTGAACCGCTTAAACCGACAATACCGAATATTTCTTCCTTATTAATAGTTAAACTGATTCCGTCAACCGCTTTAACTACACCACGTTCAATGGAGTAGTAATGTTTTTTAACATCTTTTAAAACTACTTCAGGTTCACCGAATTCAGGAATTTCAGGTTTTTCTGGAACTGGAACGGTTTCCATGAAATGGTCAACAACAACTTGAGGTTCTCCCTCTTCCTTGATTTCACCGCCTTCAAGCCAGATTACATTGTCAGCAAGTTCAGTCATTACTTCAGGCCAGTGAGAAGTAATTACCATGGTGATTCCTTCATCTTTTACACCCTCTTTTAAGGTATTGTGAAGTTTTACAGCAGTTTGTGGGTCTAATGTACCGGTTGGTTCGTCTGCTAAAAATGTCATTGGGTTTTTAGCCAATTGCCTTGCAAGAACTACCCTTTGCTTTTCTCCCCCACTCAAATCACGAGCGATGTGGGTAATCCTGTGGTTCATTTGAACCATTTCTAATAATTCTAAAGCAGCATATAAATTTTCTTCGTATTCTCTGCCTTCAGGCATTGCCCTCATAACATTTTCAATAACAGTTTCTTCATCATATAACGCGAAGTTACGTTGTAACATAATGGAAATTCTTCTTTTAATACTTGCGAAGAGTTTTCTTTCGCAATTGAAGAAATCAACTTCTTTTGCTTCATATGTTCCGCCGCAGCTGCATTTTTCACCTACATGAGATGGTGATTCTACAGCCAAACAGTCAGGACAAACAGCAAGATTCATTATAATATTACCTTCATTAGGTTTATAATCTAATGTTCCTCTCAGCATGTTGATTAAAACAGATTTTCCACTTCCACTACGTCCTAATATTCCTAAAGTCTCTCCTTCATTAATCTTTAAATTGATATCTTTAAGAACATCAACACCGTCGAAGGTTTTTGTAATATTCTTAAGAGTTATAAAATCCATGAAATCACCTATTAAAATAATCTTTATTTAAAACTATTAATAAGATTTACTAATAACAATTGTTTTAAATATTTTAAAAATCAGCAATGTTAAAATCTAATTTTCCAGAAATAATTGAGCGAGCTATTGAAAATCCGTCAACTCCTGTATTAACCATTTTTTCAAGATTCACCTGGGAGTTCACTGAATTATTTCCAATAACCTTAATGTCAACATTATTACAGATTTCTGTTAAAAGTTCCCAATCAGCTTCAAAAACGCCTTTCTTCATGGCATCAATATGCAAGTAATCAGCACCAGCATCCTCTATCACTCCTGCAACTTCAAGAGTGTCGACCCCTTCCACATTGGCACGGATCTTAACAGACACTTCGCTTTTCACATTTTCAACAACCTGTGATATGAAATCGGCCAAATCATCTCGATTAAGCATTTCCTGACCACAGCCAATTGCTACAATTTCTTCTTGACGACAATGACAATTAATTTCAACAATATCTAGATTTTCAATATTCCCAACTTCTATAATCGGCTGAGGGGTTGTTGAACGCACATTTGCAGAAACCTTAACATCATTGTGAACTTCTTTAACAGAGTTTACTTCATTTTCAATGTGTGTAAAAATATCATCCAGGGGGAAAACAAATTCTTTTCTTCCCCTTTCGACAATCTTTTCACTTGCTTGAATTGTTGGTTCATCCAAGCTGTATCCGCCTAAAGTAGCTACATTAAAACCTTGTGAAATGACATTGTTTAAAAATTCAGCATCAGTTATCCCAGCCATTGGGGCAACTACTTTAAACATATGATTTCCTCAGTATTCCTTTTCAATGACCCAAGTCCACATTTCATTGTTGTGAGCACGGATTTCTTCAAGGCCAATATCAGCCATGTAAGCAGCATCTTCAGCATTTTTGCCTCTACCGATACCTGCTTTAAGCTTGATACCAATTTCCTCATCGATTTCAACCATAATCTCTTCAATTTCCTTTTCGGTTAATCCGTTACATGGTGACATGAAATTGTCCCCACCGATGAAGAATAATAATGCTCCTTTCTTGATTAATTTGGTCATGAGGTAATGTTGAGCCTTGTTGACCATGAAACTTGTGTCAAAAGCGGATTCAATATCAGTTAATGTTTCAGTTACACTGTTAATGTCAATGTGAGCTGCCTGAACGAAACTGTCTTCTTCAGAAACTAAGCTGTCAATAGCTAATATTTCTTTTCTTTCTCCTGATTGAGCACTTCCTGCTTTTTGAAGTGCAATTGTTGCTAATTTTTGAGCTTCATGAGGAGTTTCAGCAGCACCGACACCCATACTTACGGTGATTGGGTATCTGTTTCTAATTGATCTTTGAATTCTTAAATGGTCCTCTTCATCAAGACCGTTTGAGATAGCCAATAAATTATCAAATCTGGTAAAGAAAACAAGCCCCTTCTTATTACCAAAATGATTATTTAAATCAGCAAATAGATTTGCTTGAAGCATTTGTAAATCGGATTCAGTTCTTGGTCTTGGAGTGACAGTCCATGGACCATAGTTGTCAATTTGTATTAATGTCATTTGTATCATATGATATTCTCCTCTTTCCGTTAAGGAATACTATCTATAATTGTCTGTGCTAAATTTTTTTTAACACCTAAATTATTCATTATTGTATTTGTAATTGTTACCTTATTAATTATTTGCTTTAATTGTGATTCCATATTAGAATCCTTATCATCAATAACAATATTATCTAAAAAATCTTCATATAGTTGGGCAACACCAACTGATGAAACTTCAATACCCAATGCATTCATGAACTTACTTGCAGGGCCTGAAACAGCATCACAACCTATGATTGGTGAAACTGCCACAACATAAGTATTTTTAAGTGCTTCACGAACGCCTTCTAATGATAATATCGGTAAAATTGAAGTGACCGGATTAGATGGTCCAATGATTACTGCACGAGAGTTATTGATTGCTTCAATAATGCCTTCTGCAGGACTAACCTTGGAAAACTTGACGTCAAGAACTTCAGGCTTTGACTGGTGCTTGATTAAAAAGTCATGGAATTCCAATTCCCCAATGTCTGAAACGATTTTAATGTCAGACTGCTCTTCACTCATTGGAATGATTTTGGATTTTATGCCCATATTCCTTGCCTGGATTTCGCATGCCTTTGCAAGACCATACTTTTCCATCAACTGGGTCTTTTGTATTTTAGTGGCACGGTCAATGTCCCCTATACGAAGCAGTTCAGGACATCCTATCTCCTCAAGCCTTTCATGGGTGATGAATGTGTCTCCTTTAACTCCATACCACAGCTCATCGTTGATTATGTCTGACATTGTGTAAAGTACGGTGTCGAGGTCTGCTGACACGTAAACCCCTGAAAAGTAATCATTTTCCAATGTATTGACAATGATTGTCAATTCCTCAGGATTGACAATTTCCTTAATTCCTTGAAGCAATTTTGGAGTACCAGTTCCTCCAGATAAAACAGTAATCATAATTATCACTCATTTTCTAAATACATCAGCCTGTTTTGGCATTAAAACTGACTTAATGTTTGAATCAACATTTCTTAATGTGTCAAAACTGTCAAAACCACGAATAACAACAACCGGAAGTCCCTCATCAGCCTGACCCATAATCAGGGATGCTGCCGCTGACAATTCATCGCATGTTGCAATTTCGGTGGTTTCCAATTCACGACCGTATAAATCCTTTTCACCAACCCTTCTCCATATAGGTGAAATTCCAGAACATCCTATAGCAGTACCTATGGCCCCAAATCTGAAAGCCCTACCTTGGGTGTCTGTGATTATGACTGCAATCTCTTCTCCGAACTCATCCTCTAAAAATTCACGGATTTCAGCTGCAGACTTATCAGCATCCTGCGGCATAGGAGTTGCAAGACCGTCACCGACATTTGACTCGTCAATACCTGCATT
>NZ_SUTJ01000016.1 GCF_015062915.1 Methanobrevibacter thaueri
GAATATACGAAAAATAATTGAAATTAAGCCTAAAAATTTTTTGACAAAAAATCAAAAATCAATTTTGGCGGACACCCTTTAAAAAAATAAAAACTGTCGGTGAATGGTTTTAAAATAAGTGAGTTGGGTTTTAACCCAATCTGCAAACTTTTTCTATTTTCTTTCTTAGCTTTTCAACGGAATTTCCTAAAACCAGTGCGGTATACATTGCACCGCCCGCTCCGGCACCTTCCTTAACGAATCCCTTAAGGTAGTTTTTCAAACCTTCATAATCGGAATCCTCAAATCTAGGGTCAACCACATTGACGGTGATGTTGTCATCGATTTGCTCTAAAATTCCGAATAAATCAGCAGTTTCATCAGCAGCTACAAATACGGTAGTTGCTAAGTTGATTCTTGAAAAGTCGAATGTTGGCTGAATGGACTTGATCACTGCACATGTTGCAGCCATCTGTGTTCCTCCGGCCAGGATAATCGGAATGTCTGAACCCAATACCATTCCTGCAATTGCAGCGATTGTCGGGTCACCGACTGCACCGATTGCCTGCATTGCATCGGCTTCACCAGGAGTTATTCCAGCTTTTTCCAATCCTTCATTGACTGCATTTGATTTCAGGTCATGAGGGTTGTACGGCATGCTTCCGCTAACCTTTTCATTTGCTTCATAGCCCAGTGCCTTCAATACTCCAAGGGCTGTTGTGGTTCCTGCGGCTATGCTTTCGCCGATAATGAGCATTTCATGTCTTTGGGACAGTTCATTACCTAAGTCTTTTGCGTTTTCAAATATTTCCAATGGGTTCAATACGCCTTTACCGGTTCTTATGTCTCTTCCGTATTCCTTTCCAAGGCTGACGTATTCAAGGTCAGGCTTTATTTTGGATCCTGCATCAACAATCACGAATGGGGTGTTTGAAAGTTGAAGTGATGCTTTGGTAAGTCTTGCAGGTGTCGGTGCTGCAGCATCTCCAACCACTGTTTCTGCTGGAGCTTCACAGCATCTGACTTCTCCCAATACCATGAATTCGGCATCGCTTGCAGGAGTGTATTCGGTCAGGTCTGCAGATGGTCCCGCTCCTGAAATCCCTTCAATCAGGGAGGTTTCTGTTGTTCCTATTGTAAGCAGGAATACTGCATCATCTTCCACTTCCTGTAGCTTTTCAGTCAATTCTGTTGAACCGTAAGTTGTTACGCCATCAATCATTGTTTTCACCCTGTTTTTTCAATAAGTCAATAATAATCTTGTTCTGGTTAATAATCTTCTTGTTTTGAAGCATTATCTTTTTAAGCATTTCAATTTCAGGCAATTCATTATCAGTTTGGAATGTCTTGCCGTCTCTTGCTCTAGGTGGGATTTTAATCTCTTCTTTTGGTGGAAGGGATGATTTTTCATCTCCTCTTGGAGGAATTGTTCCTTTTGAGGCGCTGTCCTCATTTGAAATGAAGTCAACGTATCTGTGTGTCACCTTGTTCTTTCCCCTTTCGTCAAGCAGTTCCATAAGTCTGTCATCAACCTGCTTGATGCCAACCAACTGTTCCTGCTCTACTTCATGCAATAATCGTTTTTGAATGTTATAGGCATTGTAAATTGGTATTCCTCTGGTTTCACATTCGTTTTTAAACATATCGTGTATGTTAATGTCTCCGGTTAATTTTTTAACTCTTTTCTGTTCTGGAGTGTTAGCGCTATAAAATCCCATACTTTCACTTATGTATTTTAAATTTAAAAAATATTTTTATATTTTAGATTAGTAATATACTAATTAATTAAATTTTTTATAGTTGGTTATCTTGATAAGTTTAGGAATAGAAGGAACAGCAGAAAAAACAGGTGTGGGCATTGTTGACAGTGACGGAAATATTCTGGCAATGGCTGGAAAACAGCTATTTCCAGAAGAGGGTGGAATCCATCCGAGAATCGCCGCTGAACATCATGCCGAATGGATTCCTAAACTGATACCGCAAGCTATTGAGCAGTCAGGATTGTCCTATGATGACATTGACCTGATTTCATTTTCACAGGGTCCGGGACTTGGACCTGCCTTGAGGATAGTTGCAACATCAGCAAGGTCCCTTGCATTATCACTTAAAAAACCTATCATTGGAGTCAATCACTGCATTGGCCATGTAGAGGTTGGAAAACTAGATACAGGTGCTGTAAATCCTGTGTCACTTTATGTGAGTGGAGGCAACAGTCAGGTGATTGCCTATGAAAGCGGAAGGTACCGCATTTTCGGTGAGACATTGGACATTGCCGTTGGAAACTGTCTTGATCATTTCGGACGTGAAACAGGACTGGGACATCCAGGCGGACCGGTCATTGAAAAACTTGCGAAAAAAGGTTCATATGTCGACTTGCCTTATGTCGTCAAGGGAATGGACTTCTCATTTTCAGGATTGCTGTCCGCTGCATTAAGGGAGGTTCAGAGAGGAGCACCGATTGAGGATGTGTGCTTCTCACTTCAGGAAACCGCATTTTCAATGCTTGTTGAGGTTACAGAACGTGCACTTTCACACACCCAGAAGGATGAGGTAATGCTCTGCGGTGGAGTTTCAGCCAATTCAAGGCTTCGTGAAATGCTAAAGACAATGTCAGAAGAGCATGGTGCAAAGTTCTACATGCCTGAAATGAAGCTCTGCGGTGACAATGGTGTCATGATTGCATGGCTGGGACTTCTGATGTGCAGGGAGTTCGGACCGATGGAGCTGTCCGAAACAGGCATCATCCAGAAATTCAGGACAGATGAGGTTGACATTCCATGGATTGACAATACCAAGACCTATCTTAAGTTGCCTGATGAGTTCATTGCGAAAGGTGCCGAGTCAAATATTGTGAGAAGCGAATACCTGGGTGAAAAAGCGGCGGTCAAGGACCGCATCCCTAAGGGATACAGGATTTGCGAAATCGACGATAAGATCAGAAAGGCAAGAACCAAGGAAGAGGCAAAATTATTGTCCGATGCTAAAAGAGCGGGAGTCAGGACTCCGGTGCTCTATGACATCGATTTGGAATCCAAAGCCATTGTGATGGAGGAGATTGACGGTGTGATGGTCAAGGATATCATCGATGAGGACTTGGCATTCAGGATAGGCGAGGAAATCTCAAAGCTCCATTCAGCGGACATCATTCATGGTGACATCACAACTTCAAATATCATGCTTAGTGACGATAAGCTGGTTTTCATAGACTTCGGTCTTGGAAGATACTCACAGCTTAAAGAGGATAAGGCAGTTGATTTATTAGTTTTAAAGAAATCCTTGCAAAGCATTGACTATAACCTGGCAGTGAAATACTTCGACCGTGTCCTTGAAGGTTACGGGGACAAGTCAATAACAAATGCAATAAAAGACATCGAATCCCGTGGAAGATACACCCACTAGTTCACCAACACATATAATAAAAATCATCACTAAAACTTAAAAATATGATAACATTTATAACTGGTAACGAACATAAAGTAAAAGAAGCAGAGAATATTTTCAAAGATTACGGCATTGAACTTGAGCATATTGATTTAGGTTACGAGGAACCCCAAGGAACTCTCGAGGAAGTGGCCTTATCAGGCGCAAAATATGCTAGTCGTAAGCTTGACAAACCTGTGATTGTAGAAGATGCTGGTTTATTCATTAGAGCTTTAAACGGTTTTCCAGGAACCTATTCACATTATGTTCAGGATACTATTGGAAACCAAGGAATTTTAAAGCTATTAACCGATACTGATGACCGTTATGCCGAATTCAGGTCAGTTATTGGGTACTGTGCCCCCAATTCTGAGCCCAAGACTTTTTTAGGCAAGGTCGAAGGTGAAATCGCAGTTGAAGAAAGAGGAGATTTAGGATTTGCTTTTGATCCGCTCTTTTACGTTCCAAGTCTGGACAAGACTTTCGGAGAACTTACAACTGAAGAGAAAAACCAGTTTTCACATAGAAAAAATTCATTAAAGAAATTTATCGAATGGTATTCTAGTCAAGAGTAACATTATTTTCTGTTTAATTGGGCTTATTTAAGATTTAATAAATTTAAAGAGGTTTATATTATGGCAAGACCAGAATGGGTAACTTATAGTGACGAAGAAATTGAAGAAATGATTTTAAAATTTAACAGAGAAGGTAAAAGTACTTCCGAAATCGGTATCATCTTAAGAGACCAATACGGAATCCCTTCAGTTAAAGACGTAACCGGTGAAAGAATCACCCAAATCTTAAAAAGAAACGGTCAAGCTGGTGAATACCCAGAAGATTTAATGAACTTAATCAGAAGAGCAGTAAACATCAGAGACCACTTAGAAGAAAACCCTAAAGACTTACACTCTAAAAGAGGTTTAACCATTATCGAAGCAAGAATCAGAAGATTAGCATCTTACTACGTAAGTGAAGGTGCATTACCAGAAGGATGGAGATATAATCCAAGAGAAGCAGCACTCCTTGTTAAATAGGGCTAGCGAAGCCACAAATATGCTTAAGGAGCATATTGAAAAGGATAGTGTTATAAGATTAATTTCTCATAACGATGCTGATGGAATATCAGCAGCAGCAGTTATAGCGAATGCTTTAAAAGAGGAAGACGTTCAATTCCACACAACAATCATTCCACGTCTAAAGGAGGATATTGTAAATCAGCTCAGAAGCGAAAAGTATGATCTGTTTATATTCTCCGACATGGGAAGTCCGTTCATCAAGGAATTCAACACCTACAAGCATGACGTTATAGTTGCTGACCACCACCAAATCGACGATACCGAATCTGAGAGTAATGTGGTTCACATTAACCCTCACATATTCGGCGTTGACGGCAGTAAGGATTTATGCGGTGCGGGTTCAGCTTACCTTGCCATTCGTGACTTGGACAAGAAACACCTTGCACACTATGCACTCATAGGTGCATTCGGTGATATGCAAGGCCAGAACGGCTTTACAGGTGTCAACCGTCTGATTTTAGAGGATGCACTTGAAAGCGGTGTTGTGGAAATTCACGAAGGCTTGAAGATTGTGTCAAAGGCATCTGAACCTATCTATAAGTCACTCGCATACACTTTTTCACCGCCTTTACCTGGAATAAGCGGGGACTTTGAAGGCGCTCAGGAATTTCTTGAACGCATGAACCTGTCCTATGGAATCAAGTTCACAGACCTTGAGGATGAGGAAAAAGACCTTTTGAAAGAGGCGCTTGTAACAATCAATCCGGACATTTTCGGAGATTGCTATACAGTTCCGAAAGAAGTGCCTTTGCTTCGTGACCTTGAGGAGTACTCATACATTCTTGATGCCTGCGGAAAGAACAAGAAGCAGGGTCTCGGTTTGAGCATTGCTCTTGGAGAAAAGGAACAGGCATTGGATGCGGCCTTAAGGCTTCAACGCCAATACCGTGACCAAATCGTCAAGGGACTTGAATGGATCAAACGTGAAGGAGCACAGCAATTGAATGCAGTTCAATACCTGTACTCTGAAGATAAGGTATTGAAATCCGTAATGGGAACAATTGCAAGTATCGGATTGTCAGTTCAGATATTGGACAATTCAAAACCTGTCATTGGAATGTCAAGACTTCACAAGGACATAAAGATTTCAGGAAGAACCACCCGTGAAATGGTTGCACGTGGCGTGAACTTGGGAAAGGCATTGCAGGATTCCTCAAACAACTTCAACGGTACCGGTGGAGGACACGACATTGCTGCTGGAGCTATGATTCCATATGAGGCAAAGGATAATTTCCTACACTTGGTGGATGAAATGGTTGAATATCAATTAAGTAATGATTAAAATGTTTTTAACAAAAAAAGAACAAGAAATGTGTGATGGGGAGTACGGTGAAACCATCAGGAAAAGCATGGACATTCTTGTTGCATTAGGCGACATCTACGGTGCTTCCAAACTGGTTGACATCACCTCAGCACAGGTATCTGGTGTTTCCTACAAGACTATTGGAGATGCCGGTTTAGAATATCTTGAAGACTTGGCTCAGGATGATTCCGGAAAGGCAACAATCAACGCTTCCTTAAACCCTCCTGGAACCGATTTGGACAATTGGGAGGAATTGGGTTTTCCGGAGTATTTTGCAATCAAGCAGAACAAGATTGTGGATGCATATGCAAATCTTGGAATTTCAAAAACCTGTACATGCACTCCTTATTTAGTTGGTAACGTTCCAAGATTCCGAGATCATGTTTCATGGTCCGAATCATCTGCTGTGGCTTATGTCAACTCCGTGATTGGTGCAAGAACCAATCGTGAAGGAGGACCTGCAGCACTTGCAGCGGCCATTGTCGGAAAGACTCCGTTATACGGATTCCATCTTGATGAAAACAGGAAAGCCAACCTTGTTGTTAATGTTAACACTGAGTTGAAAGGTGCTGATTTTGGAGCTTTAGGCTACATTATCGGTAAGGTAGTGGGCAGCGGAGTTCCTTACTTCAAGCTGCAGAACACTCCAAACAACAATGACATGAAAACCTTAGGGGCAGCTCTTGCATCATCAGGTTCAGTTGCACTATATCACATGGAAAACGTGACTCCTGAGTTTGACATTGCCGGAGAGGCTGAGGTTGAAGACATCATGTTCATTGGTGAAAAGGAGATTGCCGAAACCCGTGAAAAATTGACAACAACCGATAGGGAACCTGATCTGATTTGTCTTGGATGTCCTCATGCATCACTTGAGGAGATTAAGCAAGTGGCATCTATTGTTCAAGGAAAAACAATTAAAAACAAACTGTGGATTTGCACTTCAGTCAGCGTTAAGGCAACAGCCGACAGAATGGGCTACACTCAAATAATCGAGGCTGCAGGCGGAAACGTCGTTTGCGACACTTGTATGGTTGTGGCTCCTATTGAGGAAATGGGCTTTGAAGTGATTGGTGTGAATTCAGCAAAGGCAGCAAATTACGTGCCGTCAATGTGCGGACTTGATGTTGTCTATAATGATGTGGAAAACCTTATTCAATTCGAATAAGTTTTCTCAAATTCTTTTTTTTTAAAAAATTTAAACTTTAAATTTAATGAAAACCATAAATATATAATTAATAGAACTTGTTAGGAGACTTTTTATGAATTATTTAGTTGTTGGTGCTGGAAATGCTAGTAGGCCTGTTGCAAGATTGCTCAATTATTTAGGCCATGATGTGGTAATTACTGATTTAAAGGATATTTCAGAATTTAAAATAGAATTCCAACGAAGCCTAATTGAAATGGAAAAGGAAGGCGTTAAACTGGACATGGCAAATAAGGACCCTTCCGTGGAAGGCTTTGAAGCGGTTTACATGCCACCTACATTGCCGGAATCCGCTCCGATAGCTCAAAAAATCAAGGATTCAGACTTGAAAATCCTCACCAATGAGGAATTCTCAAGGATAGTCAACGACCTGATTCCTGTTGACATTATCGGAATCACCGGAACAATGGGCAAGACCACAACAACATTCATAACCACAAGTCTATTTAAACAGGCAGGATATAACGTATGGTCCTGCTCTTCATTAGTGAATAATCTAGTTTCTGAAGCCATTATCGATGGAATCGTTAAGGGAAAAGCTGAAGAATGTGACATTGCAATTTTCGAGCTTCCACACGGTACCATAGGTCTTTTGGACAGGCTCGACATCAAGATTGGTCTTTTAACCAACATTGCAGAGGACCATCTCTCAGAGTTCGGCGGTTCACTTGAACTCTACCAGGAGCGTAAGATGGTATTGGAGGCAATGAGCGAAACATTCATCGCAAACCACTCCTGCTATGACATCATAAGTCCTAAAAGGGTTGATGCAATATATTACGCATTGGACGAGGATGTTGACTTTAAGGGAACTGTCGGTGACGAATCACTAACAATTGAATATAATAACGAATCTTTCACAACACCATTCCATATGATGAGCTACTTTTTTGAAAATTCAGTGGCTGCAAGTGCGGTGGCACTGACATATGGAGTTAAAAAAGAGGATATAATTGATGCATTGACTGAGTTCAAGGGATTGCCTGCACACATGGAGGATGTCGGCAACTACAATGGAAGAAAAGTTATATTGGACTCAGCATTCCTGTATGATGGAATGAAAATAACATTGGACTACTTCAAGGATGAAAGCGTAGTCCTGTTCCTCGATCATTTTGACACATTATCCGTAAGGGACAAGGCAGAGGTTGGAGAGCTTGTAAGCAACTACAACATCAAGACAGTCATTGCCAGCGGATTCAATGAAGTAACCCAGGAAGTGGAAATGGAAGCCGCTCAAGAGATACTTGACGCAATAACCAATCCTGACATCGAGAAGGTTGCAGTTGAAAACATTGAGATTGCAGCTTGTGAAACCTTCAGGTATTCCGAACCTGGCGACATCATACTTCACATGGGACCGCTCATAGCATATGACAGGCTCACCACTGTCGAGAAAATCATGAAAGGACTTGAAGAAGGGAGTAAGAAATATGAATAAGAACGATACCTTTGGAGTTATAGGAGTTTGCGGTGCAAACGGTAATTTAATCGCAAGAATATTAAAGCAAAGAGGATACAATGTCATTGGAACAGACCTGTCCTTCAAAAAGGATTGCCGATTCGCAAAAGCTCTTGAAGGATACGACATTGAAGTGTTCTACGGAAAGACTCCAGAAGCATTCTTCAAAAAGTCAGACTACATTATCCCACCGGCAAGCCTTTCAAAAGATGCGGAAGTGCTTAAAAACTGTGACAAACCTATTTTAGAATTATGTGATGTAATAGACCTGATTAAACCTGAAAAGCCGGTGTTCGGAATAACAGGTACCAACGGAAAGACAACATCAACAACACTGCTCAAGAAAATCGCATATGACAATGGAATAAAACCGTCAGAGCATGAGCTTGAAGGAATGCAGGGTAATGCGGAATTCATTCCTATATTGCAGTCAAGACTCAACGGTGATGTTGGAATATTGGAGGTCGGAACATTCGGAGTTCCCGGAACCGTTGGAAGAATAGTCAAGAACACTTCCATGGAAGGCGGAATAATCACAAACATCACACCTGATCATTTGAATGACCTTGGAAGCTTTATGGATTATGCAAACGTTAAGGCTGAATTCATTAAGGAATTGAATGGCGGCACACTTATAGTCAACGGCCAGGACCCTACAATCATGGGACTGCTTCGTGAACTTGACTTCAAGGGTGAGGTAATCACATTCGGTGTGGATGAGATGCCTGACTCCATAGGAATGAAGGAATGTGTCTGCGGCAAGGAAATCGCAGTTAAGGAGATAATCTCCGGTTGCGGATACTATTTCTGTCAATGCGGAATCACAACCCCTCAAGTTGACTATATAGCAACAAATGTGGACCTGGCAAACAGGACCTTTGACCTTCACACTCCAGAAGAGAAACTGACAGTCAAGATGGGAGTGGACGGACTTCACAATGTCTACAATCTGACCGGTGTAATCATTGCGGCCCATAAGTTCCTTGGATTGCCTTATGATAAGATATTGCCTTCAATTGCAAGCTTCACAGGTGTAAGCGGAAGAATGGAGGAGGTTGCAAAGGTGAAGGGCAAGGACATTTTCGTTGATTATGCCCACAATCCTGCAGGTGTTGAAACAGTCTTAAAGGAATTCAAGAAACTGTTCGGTGACTTCACAACAGTCATAACCGTCTCATCAGAATCAGGATATCGTGGAGATGTCGACATATTCAACAGCGTTCTGAAATTCTCCAAGTTCATCGTGCCTGCATCAGTTGCATCCCATAAGATTGCGCTTGAAAAATTACATGACAATCCTAAATTGAATGACAGGATATTCCTAAACCATGTGGCCGAATTCAAGAAGACCGGAACACTTGGAGCATCAAAAGAAGAAGTCCGTGACGGTCTTAGAAAGGCATTAAACCTGGATTGTGAAATGGTGATAGCTATTGGGGAAGCCGCAACAAAATATAAATCATTAGTATTTGATTTATAATTCTTTTTTTTATTATTAGTGTTCATTTGCTCTCTCAATATATTAATAATACTTGAAATTAAATTATAATATAAAAGTTTTAAGGGTTTATAATATGGCAAGCTACATTAATCATCCGTTATTGAAAAAGGATGCTATTGAATCAAGATTATATCAGCAGATTCTCGCAGGAGACGTATTGAAGAAAGGGAACACAATGGTTGTTGCGCCTACAGCGTTAGGTAAGACAATAGTGGCCATTCTTGTAGCTGCCGACCGATTGCATAAGGTTAAAAACTCAAAAGTTCTTGTTCTTGCACCGTCAAAGCCATTGGCAATACAGCATGAGGACAGTTTCAAGGAATTTCTAACACTTCCATGCTCCTCAATAACAGGTGCCGTTAAAACCGATGAGCGTGTAAAAAGATGGGAAGAGTCAAGAATCATTTCCGCAACACCACAGACCGTCGAATCCGATTTGTTGAATCACCGTTATGATTTAAGCAACGTGTCATTGATTGTTTTCGATGAGTGCCATCATGGTGTCGGATCATACTCATATGTGTACCTGGCATCCCGTTATGTCCAGGAATCACAGTTCAATCTCATTTTAGGACTCACCGCTTCACCAGGTTCAGACAAGTACAAGATTAAGGAAGTTTGTGAAAACCTATACATTCAAAACATTGTTGTAAAGACTGAGGATGACGTTGACGTGAAGCCATACTTCAATCCGGTTGAAATCGAATGGGTCAAGGTGAAAATGAGCAGTGAACTTGCCAAAATCAAGGAATATATTGACAAGGCATTGAAAATAAGGCTCAAGGCCCTGAAGAATATGGGAATCATCAAGACCGTATCGGTAGGTAAGGTTGATATCCTGAAAGCGAGAGGCCGTGTCCAGGGTGAGATTGCCCGTTCAGCAAATCCGGATAAGGACCTGTTTCAGGCAATTTCCATTTTAAGTGCAGTTATCAATATTCAGCACGCACAGGAGCTTATTGAAACCCAAGGGGTTCAGACATTCAACAAGTACATATCAAGATTGCGCAAGAAGAAAACAAAGGCCGCAAAATCATTGATGTGGGATGATAACTTCGCTCGTGCCATCAAGATGGCAAGGGATGCTGAAAAGCATGGATGGGAACATCCGAAATTAAGGGAAATCACAAAAATCCTTAAGCAGGAGTTGGGAGACAATGGCCAGACCAAGCTCACAACATCCAGATTCGATGATAAGAGTGACGAGTCCGCATCAAAGGTGATTGTCTTTACACAATACCGTGATACACTTGAAATGATTCACCAGAAACTTGAAAAGGAAGGAATCAAATCCGCAAAATTCTTTGGCCAGGCATCAAAGGATGGTGAAAAGGGACTGACTCAAAAGCAGCAAAAAGCCATTATCAAGTCATTCAGGATGGGAGAATATGATGTATTATTGTCAACAAGTGTGGCTGAAGAGGGTATTGACATTCCCGCAGTGGACCTTGTCGTATTGTATGAGCCGGTTCCATCTGAAGTGCGTATGATTCAGCGCCGTGGAAGGACAGGCCGTAAAAGAACCGGACGCGTAAAGGTATTGCTCACTGAAGGAACCCGTGACGAGGCATATTACTGGTCAAGCATCAGAAAAGAGGACCGCATGAAAAACCAACTTATTGACCCTGACGTATTGGAGGAGTTGAATGCCTCAGCCATTGAAAGAATGGAAAATGAAAAGAAGGTCAAGGTGATTGAAAGGCCTAAGGAAGAGAATGATTTTCCTGTAGTCTATGCAGATTCACGTGAAGGAAACTCAAAGGTAATCAGGCACCTGACTGAAATGGAAATTGACGTTAAGGTCCATTCAATGGCCGTTGCAGACTACCAGGTAAGTGATGAGGTGGCCATTGAGAGAAAAACCGCAAAGGACTTTGTCGATTCAATAATTGATAAGAGGCTATTCAAGCAGGCCAAGGAATTGTCCGAGGAATTCAAGCATCCTATTCTGATTTTAGAAGGTGATGATTTATACACTGGAATGATCAATCCAAATGCAATCAGGGGATCCATGGCATCCATTGCAATTGATTTCGGTATAAGCATAATCCCTACAAGGAATGCGCAGGATACCGCTGCAATGATTAAAAGAATTGCGGTTCGTGAACAGAATGGTGAAAGGACTCCTATTCAAATCAGGACAGATAAAAAGCCTGTAAGCCTGATGGAGCAACAGCTGTTCATAGTAGAGTCATTACCTAACATCGGACCGGTAAACGCTAAGAACCTGCTGATGCATTTCGGTACAGTGTCCAATATTTTGAATGCAAGTGAAAGTGACCTGCAGGAAGTTGAAGGTATCGGTAAAAAAACAGCCAAGGATATCAGAAAAGTCCTTGATTCAAAATATCTTTATTTTAAAAAAGAGATTAAAGAGAAAAAACTTCTCTAGAAGTTTTTCTTCATATATTCATAACTTTTTTTGATGGAATCGTAATCATTTACTTCGAGTATGTAGATGCCATCATAATTTTTGCTTTCTAGATTGTTGACTACACGTTTTAAATCAATTGAGCCTTCACCTAATGGCAGGTGTGCATCATCATCACCAAAATTATCATGGATATGTACGTGTTTAATGCAATCAAAAATCATCTCGTCTGCGGAGTATCCTGAATGGTTCGCATGGCCGACATCCAATGTCATGTATAAATCATTGCCTGTGAGAAACTCATTCAATTCAACCATGTTCTCATAAATCATGCTTTCAAATGAGGGCATGTTCTCGAATGTGGTTAGAATTCCCAAGTCTTTTCCGTATGCTCCAAGTTCAATCATTGATTCCTTTGCATAGTCAAAAACTTCATTTCTGAAATATTTATTTGGCAAGTATCCAATCAAACCCGGATGTACTACAACCGCTTCGGCGTTAATGTCATTTGCAAGATCAATAGATGATTTTATCTGATTAATGGAATTCAAGCGGCTTTTGTCCTGAAGGCTTGCAATGTTGACGTCCATGAAAGGGGCATGAATTGAATATTTCAAATCATAGCTTTCCAACATGTCGGGGGTGATATTTTCTGATGGGTATTGGTGAACCAGTTCAGCATAATCAATCCCCAAGCTTTCAATGAATTCCAATGCATTTTCCAAGCTGTCGTCGATTCCAGCTAATGTTGATGCTCCAATTTTCATGATAATCACATTTTCTGTATTGCAGTAATTTCCAATCCCATTTCAAGGGCTTCAATGATGAAATCAGATAATTCTATTCCTCTCTTGATTTTGATTTCTCCCTTTTTGGAGGTGGTTGCTGTCAACAAGTATTCGCCGCCGATTTTTATGTCGAAGTTTTTCCTTCCATTGTCCCTTCCAAGCTGCAGGATCAGTTGCTTTTTGGTATGGAGAATGTCAACTTCAAACGGAGCGTTTCTTATAGGTTTAGATTCTATGACCTCCACGCCTAAGCTTATTCCAATCTGCTCCTCGATTTCAGCTATTCTTTTACCGTTCTTTCCGATGATTTTCGGAACAAACTCTTCGGGTATGTAAATGTTGGCCCTTTCAGGGGAAATCACTTCAACATCCACTTTCGCCTTTTTAGGAACAAGCTTCTTGACCTTTCTTAAAATCTCCCTTTCGGCAATCCTGTCAACTGAGGACTTGTAGTTCGCCTCTTCGCCGGAGCCGTTTACAAGGTCAATGTCCATCACAATGGTCTGCTCACCGTAAGTGTAAATCTCATTTTTAAGCTCGCCGGTTTCAAAGTCCCTTACCTCAATAACCGGTCTTGCGAGATCCGCCTCTTTCATACCTGTAGGTACCTTAACGGTCATTTTTGTCTCATAAACGCTTCTCACTTCACCGTCCTCAATGTAAATGCTTGTATCCACAATTGAAGGTATCACTCCAAGCTCCACCCTGGAAGCTATCCTTTGAATTGCATCTATCGGGCGGGTTGCATGAACGACACCAATCATTCCAACACCAGCAAGCCTCATGTCGGCGAATATGTTGAAGTCAGTGTTCTTACGCAATTCATCATATATGGTATAATCAGGCCTTACAAGCAACAGCACGTCAGCAGTGTTTTCCATGCTTCCTTCAAGGGGAGCGTACTGTGTTATCTCATCAGGCAACTGCAAATCACGCGGTGATTCCATGGTCTTCACAATCTTGTTTAGCTTGGTTGAATAATACTTTGCAATGGCCTGTACGAATGTTGACTTACCTGCTCCAGGTGAACCTGAAATCAAAATTCCCTCAGCGTTTGTTCTTATTCGCTCAAGCAGTTTTTCGGATAAGTGGTACTCATTGAGGTCAATATTGGCCACTGGCCTTACGATTGTGATTTCCAAACCCTCTGAAAATGGAGGATAAGCTATTGAAATACGGTATTCCCTTGACTGAACCACGTATGAGCCTTCCTTATCTGACTCCAAATAGGTTTTCGGATCACTTTTGGCCTTGTCAAGTATCTCATCTGCAATGACTTTGAGCTCATTGTAGCTTTGAGGCTTTTCATTTAATACATCAAACTGAATATGTCCTGGTGTTCCCTTTTTAGCCATTGGAACAACATTTTCCTTCAAGTGAATGGACATGGTACTGTCATCAAAGTACTTCTCGATTGACAACGGTTTCAATTCATATTCCTGCTTATAATAGTAAACTGGTATTCCCTGTGCCTTAGCGGTTTCAGCCTGAACCTTGTCGTTGGTTAGAAGTGTTCCCATTTCACTTCTTGCAACATCACGGATGATGCTGTCTATCTCACCGCTTTTTGCATACTTGATATCATAATTGGTTGGGCGTTTTCCAGCAAAACTGACTGCCAATTCCCCTTCATCCTGCATTTCCTGCAGTTTTTGAAGCTCCTTCAATCCTTTATGGCCTTCTGACCTGTTGGCATTTGCCTGGTGTTCAAGTTCACACACCACAGCTTCAGGAACAATGATTTCAGGATAATCAATATCGCTTTGCTCCACAATCTTGCTTACCGCACCTATGATTACAGCACTGGTGTCCGGTATTATACATTTCATCTTAATACACATCTTCTGGATTAACTAATCTTTCTAAAACGACTTCCAAATCTTCTTCTTTCAAGTCATCAATATCTATTTCATTTTCAGTGTTAAGTTTTCTAAAGAAGCATGAACGGTATCCCTCATGGCATGCAGCGCCGGTCTGGTTGATTTTCAATATGATTGCATCCATGTCACAGTCAACGTAAATGTCCTTGACTTCCTGGAAATGGCCTGAGGATTCTCCTTTAAGCCATAATTGGTTTCTTGATGTGCTCCAGTAATGGGCTTTTCCTGTTTCTATTGTCTTTATCAATGATTCCCTGTTCATGTTTGCCAGCATCAGTATCTCATTTGTTTCAGCGTCCTGTGCAATGGCGGTTATTACTGGTATTCCGTTGATTTCGTGTCTGAAATTGATATTCATGTTTTATTCCTCTTTTACAAATTCAACAATTTTTTCAATGTCAACCAATTCCTGTTCTCCACTGACCATGTCCTTGACGGTCACCTTGCCCTCTTCAAGGTCTTTAGCGCCGATGATTATTATTTTAGGAACCTTAATCTTGTCTGCGTAATTCATGAGCTTCTTGAATTTCTTACCGTTGAGGTCAACATCGGTCTTGATTCCGTTTTGCCTTAAGGTCTGTGTAATCTCAAATGCCTTGGTTCTAACATCCTTTGAGATTGGAGCCACATAAACATCCAGGTGTGAAGGCAACTCCTCAGTTTCTGTCAGCTCTTCAATTGCATTCATCAGCCTGTCAAATCCAAGTGCAAAACCGGTTGATTCAACTTCCTGGCCTCCGAACACTTTAACAAGTGAGTATGATCCTCCACCACAGATTTGCTTTTGTGCGCCGAGTTCAGGAACATAAATCTCAAACACGATTCCGGTATAGTAGTCAAGTCCCCTTGCAACTCCAAGGTTTAGGGTGTAATTTTCAACCTGGAAGGATTCCAATAATGAGATTAACTCTTTAAGCTCTTCCAAAGCCTCTTTAGGCTCATCATAAGGAGCAATCAGCTCTTCAATTTCACTGATAATGGTCTTGTCGCCTATAAGGTCAATGAGTTTCAGCAATATTTGATTTAGCTCATCATTGTCAATTACAGGTTCGTCTCCGCTTAATGATTCGATTAAAAGGTCCTTGTCGCCCTTGTCGATTACCACCATGATTTCCCTTTGGGTTTCGGTGGAGATGTTGAAGTGTCTGAAAAGTCCCCTGATGATTCCCAGGTGGTTTATGTTTACATCAGCGGTTGTGATTCCAAGTGACTGGATGGCATCGGAGCATAATGCAATAACTTCAGCTTCCCCTTGAGGGGTTTTAGCACCGATTAGTTCACATCCGAATTGCCAGAACTGTCTGAACCTTCCTTTCTGTGGTCTTTCATACCTGAAACAGCTGCCGTAGTAGTAAAGCTTGATAGGTTTGGTTGCTGTCTTTTCAAGCTCGTTCAGGTATAATCTTGCAACTGGAGCGGTAATTTCAGGTCTTAAAGTCAAATCTCTGTCGGACTTGTCCTTGAAATTGTATAGCTGGTCGACAATTTCCTCTCCTGATTTGGTTGTAAATAATTTTAATTCTTCAAATAAGGGTGTTTTGATTTCTTGATAACCGTAACTTTCGAATACTTTTCTTAAGGTACTTTCTGCTTGTTTTCTTTGTCTCATTTCTTCAAATAAGAAATCTCTAGTACCTCTTGGTCTTGTAAATTCCATTTTTATTCTCCTTATGATATAATATATTATAATTAAAGTTTGTGTATACAAATTTATATAATGTTTGGTAATCAATTAATTATTATATGAATATTAAAGGCAGTACAAATATTGTGGGATTGATAGGTCATCCGGTTGAACATAGCTTCTCACCCCCTATGCACAATGCGGCTTTTGAAGAGTTGGGGATGGATTGGGCTTATGTCGCTTTTGATGTCGATCCCAATAACTTGAAATTAGCAATTGACGGTGCAAAATCATTGAATATCAAGGGATTCAACGTAACAATCCCCCATAAGATTAATGTGATGGATTATCTTGATGAGATTGATGAGGTCGCAGGCCTTATAGGTGCGGTCAATACAATAGACTTTAGCAGCATGAAAGGATATAACACTGACGGCATAGGTGCTGTTAAGGCAATAGAGGAAGTCACATCAATCAAAAATAGCAATGTTGTTGTTGCAGGTGCAGGTGGCGCTTCAAGAGCAATATCATTCTATATTGTAAAATACGGTGCGGATTCACTGACAATATTGAACAGAAACATTCAAAAGGCTCAGGACCTCGCCGGTGATGTTGAAGGTTCCGACTTGATTGATGAGGTCGGTGCGGATTCAATTTCAAATATAAACTCTTACCTTGATGATGCAGATATACTCATCGACACAACACCATTGGGAATGCATCCCCACATTGACGACGAGCCTGTTGCAATTGCAAACAATATGCATGAGGACTTGACAGTCTTTGATGCAGTCTATAATCCAAACGAAACAGTACTGCTAAAAGAAGCCATCAAGGCTGGTGCAAAACCTGTATATGGAATTAAAATGTTATTGTACCAGGGCGCTGAAAGCTTTGAAATCTGGACAGGCAAGAAAGCACCGGTTGATGTTATGGAAGAAGCCCTAAGAAAAACTCTTAATTTAGAATGATAATATGGATTTAATGTTTGATATTTCAGGATTCACCTCACAGGAAGAGGAATTTACAACATCAAAAAGGGACGTGTTGAAATTCCTGAAGATTATAGGAGTGGACAGCAGGTTCATATCATACACTCCCGAAAAGATTTACATTAACAACTTGAGATTCTCCAAGTTTTCAAGAAAGCGTGAAGCCACCTTCAACAAGCAATATCCTGAAATAGAGGTTGTAAGAAACAAGCTGTTCCAAAAGATATGCTCAAAGTCATCAAGGCATTTGGCACTGGAAATCGAGCCAAACTCCAAAATACTGATGCCTGAGGATAACTTCATGATTGAAATATTAATGGAGCCATACACCAGGAAATATGGTGTTGAACTGGTTTATTCAGGAGAATATGACTTGAAGGTCAATCCCATAATCCTTGATGATGAGGTAAACGGAATTTTTGAGGGAATATTCAAGGGTGACGGTCTGAATTTCCACCATAGTGATGATGAGATTTACCCGCTGGCAAACGTTTCACTGGATTGGATCAACTCATTTTTGGAAATGGACGGTCATGAATTGGTTGAAAATAAAAATAAAAATGAGTTAGCTACCTCATTTAGCGAATTTTTGGATGATGTAGCTCCTCAATATAAGGAAAATGTTGTTAAGGCTTCTGAATTTATTGAAAAAAAGTTAGAAGCTGAAAAGTGAAACCTGCTTATCGGTTTTCTTTTTCTCTTTCTTTTCAGTTTTTTCTTCTTTAGGAGTTTCTTTTTTCTCTTTTGGAGTTTCCTCTTTAACGGTTTCTTTTTTAGGTTTGCTTACTCCAGGAATTTCAAATGGAAGTTCCTCTTCGACGGAAGGTTCTTCTAACACTTCTTCTGGAATAACGTTTATCATTTGGTTTTTAAGCTCTTCAGCACGCCTGTCACGTTCTTCAACTCTCATTTGAGCTTTTTGTTTTTCCATTTTTGTTATAACTTTTTTAGGTATTTTTCTCTTTCTGAATACCTTGATTAGTTTTTCAGTATCTTTTTCATCTTTTTCATCAAAGAAACCTAAAAAGTCGGAAATTTCCCATGCAAGCTCGTCATTTTGAAACATTATTTCAAGGTATGGAAACATTGAAACGGCCACTCCACTTGAAACATGCATTTTTTCAAACATTCTTTCAGTAATGTTGTCTCGCAGGTTACGTTTTCCACGGCTGCTTCCCATAAGTCTGAATGTTGAAGGGGTTTGGATTTTTGTGAATTTCTTGTAGGTTTCATGCTTGGAACTGCTTACACCTATGCCCATGAAATCAGTTGCATATTTCCAGTATCCGTAGTTCCTGCTCCTGTTTGTTCTTCCAAAGAATATGTCTGCCTTTGAGATGTAGTCATAAGCCTTTTTGATTTCATCCTTTTTCTTGTATTCCCTTGGAATGTTTTCGGCGATGTATTCCATGACAAGTGTAGGATCCTCTTCAATCCACATGGCCTCCTTGACATGTGCGGGAGTTTTGCTTTTCAAAACTGCAGTGATTGCATTGAATATGTCTGAACGGGTGTCTTTTGTAACCATGTTTTCAACATCACTCACATCCAGGACCTTGTCCTTGTCCGCAAGTGCCTGCAGGGTGTTGATGGCTGACCTGACATCCCCTTGGGATTTAACGGCAATCTCCTTTAATGCCGCAGGTTCCACTTCAACTCCCTCTGCCTGTGATATTTTTCTTAGAAGTGCTGAAATGGAGTTCCATCTTGATTTTTTCATCTTGATTACAGTACATTTTGGCTTTATGGATTGCAGTCTTTTTGAATAGAAATCATTGGCTATGAGAATCATTGGATGGCGTGAATTCTTGATGATGTCACCGATTGCCTTCACTCCTCCACGGTCGTTGGTTCCATGGATACCGTCAACCTCGTCCATGATGATTAGTTTATAGTCATCTCCGAATAGTGATCTGCTTGATGAGGACTCTCCTATTGTGCTTTTGATAACGTCCTGTGAACGCTTGTCACTGGCATTCAATTCAATGTGCTCTGAAAATTCCTTTGCAATAATCAGCGCCAATGTTGTCTTTCCAATGCCTGGAGGTCCAACTAGAAGCAGCGGAATTTGTGGATTGCCTTTCTTCCACTCGCCAACCCAATCCTGGATTATCTTAATCTCTTTTTTGTTACCGACCACTTGTGACAGTTCCTGCGGTCGATATTTGTCAGTCCATAACATTTCTCTACCTTATAAGAAGTGGGTCAGGAGAGCTTCAAGCTGTATTCTTGGGTTTGCTCCTTCTCTTATTCTGAAATCACATTCGGCTATTGCTTCAATTAAATCCATGTAAATGCCGGCTTCCATTTTGCCGTCAAGAGCTCTTTTTGAGACATCCTTATATATTTGGGCAACCATGTCCTCTCCGCTGGTTCCCTGAAGCACCATTGTTTCTCTTAGGATGGTTCTTGCACCCATAAAGTCACCCATCAGTGCCTTGTTAATCATGTTTCCGATGTCTTGTGGTTTTGCCTTTGAAACGACCTCGTAAACGGAATCCTCGGTAATTGCCTCTCCTTCTGAAGCGGCTGCCTGAAGGACGTTGACTGCCTTACGCATGTCTCCTTCGGCAAAATAGACTATGCTGTCCAATCCTTCATCAGTGGATTCAAATCCTTCATTGCTGCAGATGAATTGCAGACGTTCCTTGATTTCCTCTCCTTTCAGTGGAGCGAATCTGAATATTGCACATCTTGATTGGATAGGGTCAATGATTTTTGATGAATAGTTACATGAAAGTATAAATGAAGCGGTTTTGGTATACATTTCCATTTCACGACGAAGCGCGTGCTGTGCATCCTTTGTCATGTTGTCCACTTCGTCCAGGAATATTATCCTGAATGGAGCTCCTACCGGTTTGAGTCTGCAGAAGCTTTTGATACGATCCCTTACAGTATCGATTCCTCTTGCGTCGGATGCATTCAATTCCAAAAAGTTTTGTCTCCAGTATTCTCCTAGAATGGATTTTACCAGTGCTAAGGCTGTGGTTGTTTTACCGACACCTGCAGGACCAGTGAACATTAAGTTAGGCATGCTGTTTTCGCCTACGTACTTTTCCAGTCTTGATACAATCTGCTTTTGGCCTACAATGTCTTCTAATTTTTGTGGTCTATATTTTTCTACCCATGGTCCGCTCATTTAATCACCATTTATTTATAGTATGATTTATGTTTTAGGTTGTTAAACTATTTTTTGATTGCCTATTAATATATAATTTAAGAGAGCATTTGGGGTGTAATAATATGCTTCACCATTAAGTTGAACGTCATTTGGATGTTAATTTCATCTTATTTCTTTAAACTTCACTGAATTGTGGCAATTATTCATATTTGGTTGTTTTTAACACTTCAATAATCTTTTTTAGAATTGATATGGAAAAGGATTTCATCAAAAAAATTTAAAAGTAGTAGGCATATAATTTAATTAAGTAAGTTAGTAGGTGTTGAAAATGAGAGGTACATGGAAACTTAAACTAAGAATGATTCTAACCTCCGTTATAATGTTTACAATTATCTATTTCCTGATAATGATTGTAGGCCATTATCTTGGAGTCAGCAGTTGGAGACTGTACTTGGGAGCAAGCCTGGTAATTACATTTTTACAATACTGGTTTGGACCTTCATTGGTTAAGCGTTCAATGAACGTAAGGCCATTGTCAGAGGCTGAAGCCCCTCACATCCACAAGATGGTTCAGGAACTGGCTGATGAGGCAGGAATCAAGAAGCCTGAAATAGGATTGTCCGAAATCAACATTCCAAATGCATTCGCATACGGAAGATCAAGCAGAAGCGGACACATTGCAATCACCCGTCCGATATTGGGTTTGCTTGACTATGATGAGCTGAGGGCCGTATTGGGCCATGAAATGGGTCACATCAAACACAATGACATGATCGTCACATCTGCCGTCAGTGTCATTCCAATGATTTGCTACTACATTGCACTGTCATTCATGTTTTCAGGAGACAACGACAACGGGGGAGCAATCATCATCGGAATTTTAGGATACCTGTTTTACCTTGTCGGCCAATTGCTGGTACTGTTCATTTCAAGAACAAGGGAGTATTATGCAGATGAGGCAAGTGTCGAGTTTGGAAACCGTCCGGCAGCATTGGTGTCAGCATTATACAAGCTGTCCTACGGGGCTGCAAAATGCAGTGACCAGACAATTGCTGATTTGAACACTAATCGTGCATTCTTTGTAAATGACATCAACAATGCAAAGCATGACGTTACAGATTTCAGTCAAATCGATTTCGATGGGGACGGAAAAATATCCGATGAGGAATTGAGAAGACTTGCAAACTCTGACGTTAAGATTTCCAGAAAAAGCGGAGCCATGGAACTTCTATCTACTCACCCTGATTCACTTAAAAGAGTAAAAAGACTGGCGGAGCTTGAACCATGAAGATGATTTTAGACGAGCGCGGAAAGAAATATGTTTTAAAGCCTGGTGAGGATTTCCAAAGCGACCTGGGAATAGTCAAGGCTGACGTTCTTGATAATGCGGAGGTCGGTGATGAGGTAAAAAGCCATCTAGACCACACCTTCAAAATCATGAAGCCGAACATCAATGATTTCATTGACATAATGGACAGGAGATGCTCCATCCTGATTCAAAAGGACATCGGACAGGTATTGGCGCACACCGGACTTGGTTACGGTGCGCGTGTTGTTGATGCCGGAACCGGTGCGGGGGCAATCGCCCTGAACTTCGGAAATGTTGTAGGTCCTGAAGGGGAAGTGTTCACCTATGAGATAAGGGAGGACTTTGCTGAGGTTGCAGGCAAAAACATCGAGAAGTTCGGAATAACCAATATTCACGTTAAAAACCAGGACATCAAGGAAGGAATTGATGAGGACAATATTGATTTGGTATTTCTTGACTTGCCAAAGCCTTTTGAAATATTTGAGGATGTAATGGAATCCTTGAATGTTGGTGGATGGCTGTGCGTCTATGCTCCATACATTGATCAGGCTGAAACCTCCTATCGCGTTGCCAAAAAACTTGGCTTTTACAATCTTGAGATATTCGAGACATTGGAGCGTGGCCTTGAGGTCAGGCCTCAGGGTGTCAGGCCAAAAACACGAATGGTTGGCCACAGCGGATACCTACTATTTGCAAGAAAATTATAGCTTATCATTTAATTGATTTCAGCTATAATCATTTTACTATTTTTTTAAAAAAATTTCATTATTATATTATCTATTTTTAATTTGGTTAATCTTCAAAACAAGTATTGTAAATCTTCACAGATTGATGTAGATTTGATAAAAATAAAAGAAAAAAGAGTTGGAATAGTGTAAGTCTATTCCATGAAAATAGCCGGTTTGTAAGGCATAGCGTTTCTAGCCTTGTTCTGTGGATCGTAGGAGTCATCAGTATGGATGATAACTTCATTGCCACATTCCTCTTTGATGTAGTCAAGAGCATCAGTTAAAATCTCTTCCTCGTTGATTTTTCCGATGTATCTGGTCTTGGTTATTTCCTTACCGATTTTCTTTGCCACCATAGCTATTTCCTTTTTGTCATCATAAATTTTGGCGCCGATTGCTCTGCCCATAATCTGGCCGATATCAGGTTTTCCAACCTCATCAGCTATTTTGTATAAGTCCCATTTCCAGTCAGGTGCAAGGTAAATGTGAACCTTCTCGATGTCATCCTTAACCATCTGCTTGATGTGAGCGATGTCCTTGATGATGTTTTCAACAAGTTCCTCTGACTTTTCAATTTCAGGACTCATTAGGCTTTCGTCAGCTTCAGGCCATGCGGCTTCGCTTGCAAAGCCTTCTCCTCCGTATTTGCTCCATAACTCTTCTGAAGTGTGAGGAGTGAACGGTGCTAAAAGCCTAATCCATGCCTCAAGAACGGTTGACAATACATAGACGATTGCAGGGTCCTGTGAGTCAAGAAGGTGTTTGACCCTGTAAAGGTAGTGGTCAACATCCTTTTTAAGCAGGAACAATGCATCTTGCAGTGCTTGTCTGGTCTGGAACACTTCCAATGCCTCGGTTGACTTTTTGATGTGCTCGTTGAGCTGGCTTATCATCCAAAGGTCGATTGTTCTTGTAAGCTCAACCTCTTCAATGTTGCTCAAGTCAAGTTTTGATCCTTTGACCTCTTCAACCTTAGCTGCAAATTCCCTAAACCATTCAAGTCTTCTTTTGGTTCCAAGAACCTCTTTTTCCCTCCAGTCAAAGTCTTGCCATGGTTCAGCGGAAGCCATCAGGAAGAGCCTTACGACATCAGCTGTGTAATCCCTGATTGCATCTTTTAGAAGAATAACGTTTCCCTTGGAGGAGGACATCTTGTTTCCTTCCAAAAGACCCATACCGAACACAACGGTTCCTCTTGGCCATTTTTCTTCAGGGTATATTGCACTGTGTGCAAACATTAAAAAGCTTAAGTGGTTACCTACAAGGTCCTTTGCGGATAGTCTCCAGTCAAGAGGATACCAGTAGTTGAACTCATTTTGGATTTCAGCCACCTTATCTTCAGGCACAGTGATTTCACCGGAATCCTTGTTCAGCAATACCTTGTCAAAGAATGCAGGGGTCAAGTCATCAGGATTCATGTCCCTTAGGTATTTGGCTATTGTGTAGTATGACATGTAGATTGTTGAGTCTGTTAAAGGCTCAATCAGCCATTGGTTGTCCCAAGGCATACGGGTTCCAAGACCCACCTTACGTGAGCATGCCCAGTCATCAAGCCAGTTAATGTAATAATCAAAATTACTTTTAAGCTCTTTTGGAATGATTGTTTCGCCTTCAAGAACTTTCAAGGTCTTTTCAGTCCATTCCTCATTACCGTATTTCATGAACCATTGGTCGTCCATGATTTTAACGACACAGTTGTTACCGCATCTGCACACAACAGGCCTTTCAGCGAAATCGTACATGATAGTGGCCATATTATCAGCAATGAGTTTTTCCTTAAGCTCTTCACGGGCAAATCTGACTTTCATTCCACCGAAACCAGGAATGGAATCGATGATCTTACCTTTACTGTGCTGTTGCTTGTACAGTTCATTTGTGGCCTCATGGAGCTTCTCATCGTTTTGGTCAGTGATTCCTAGCCTTTCAATGATGTCTGCTGCCGGAATTTCGCCATACCCTTTAAGTGTACAGACTGGTATTGGCTCAACATTTTCAACAATTCCTTCCAATCCGTATTTTGCTATTAGTTCAGCATTGTTTTTCAAGTCCTGCAGTGCAATGTAGTCTGCAGGTGCATCAGCAGGTTCGGAGAATACTACTCCACTTCCGTATGATGCGCTTACAAAGCTTGCTGGGAAAATTGGCAATTCATCTCCTGTGAATGGGTTGGTTGCCATTTTACCGATTAAGTCATTAGGATCAATTTCTTCAATGATGTCCAGGTTTTTAATTTGGTTTTTCAAATTATAGTGAGCTTCTTTTGTAATGACCCAGTTTTCACCTTCAGCATCGACAAGAACGTATTCAACGTCAGGATTCATCCATATGTTGGTTGCACCGACGATTGTTTCAGGCCTTAATGTTGCAGTCACCAGGATCTTGTCTCCGATTGGGAATTTCAGGAGGGTCAATTCGTTAACGCCTACTCCTTCCCCTTCAAGAAGGTCATGGTCTCCTACAGGGTTGTCACAGTTAGGACAGTATTTTACAGGGTGCTCTCCCTTTTGCACCAGTCCCTTTTCATACAATGTGGTTATTTGCCATTCTATGAATTTTTTGTAGGTAGGGTCGATTGTTCTGAATTCCCTTCTCCAGTCGATTGAATAACCCATCTCTTCCATTACTTCATGGTATTCTGTTGAGAAGTATTTCACGATGTATTCAGGGTCTTCAAGTTTTGGTAAGGTTTCCTTTGGAACTCCATGAACCCTTTCATACAGGTCGAGTGTCCATGGGTCTTTTCTTTGAATCCTATCGGCTATTCCAATAACAGGTGCACCGGTCACGTGCCATGCCATTGGGAACAGTACGTTGTAGCCTTCCATTCTTTTGAATCTTGCATACACGTCAGGTACGGTGTATGTACGTCCGTGTCCAATGTGCATTGCTCCACTTGGGTATGGGAAAGCCACTGTTAGGAACAGTTTTTCTCTTTCGTCTGGGTTTGATTCAAATAACTTTGCATCAGCCCATTTCTTCTGCCATTTCTTTTCAATATTTTCGCTCACTAAATCACCATTAAATTATTGTTTTTTTAGGGCTTTCAGGAACTTTACTCTTGTGCTCGCTCCTTATAACTTTAGTAATAATCATATCAACATCTTCAATTGGAATTTCCAGCTTTTCTGCAATCTCATCGTTTTCCATGTTCTTTTCACTGTACAGGTAAAGAATCCGGTCAAGCAAATCATAGCTCATTCCAATTTCGTCCTCATCGGTTTGGTTTGTCCACAGGCCCGCTCTTGGAGGCTTGTCAAGTATCTCGTGAGGAATGTTCAAATATTCACTGAGTCTATAGACATCAGTCTTGTACAGGTCTCCTATCGGTTCCATGTCGCATGCGCCGTCACCGTGCTTGGTGAAGTAACCGATAAGAATCTCGCTTCTGTTACCTGTTCCGCAGACAAGGTAATTTTTAGCGTTAGCATGATAATAAATGATTGACATTCTGATTCTGGCCTTAAGGTTACCAATTGCCAGATTATTCTCTTCAAGCTGTGTCATGGATAGGAATTCATTTAAAATGCCGTCAATGGCCACTTGTGTATGTTCAATTCCTAATCTTTCAGCTATTTCGATTCCATGAACATTGTCTTCAGTCGGTGTTGTGCTTGAAGGCATTGTAATCCCAAAGACCTTGTCCTTGCCTATTGCCTCGCATGCAAGATATGCAGCAAGTGTGGAGTCGATTCCACCGCTCAAACCAATCACAATTCCGTCGGTGTGTGATTCGGACACTTTATTTTGAATAAATTTTAGGATATCGTTTTTTGTCTTCTCTAAATTTATTTCAGGAATTTGGGTAATTCTATCACCAACTGCTAAATCATTTATACAGTAAATAATATGTACTTTTTAATTAATATATTATAGTATGTCAGATGTGGAACTTCTTTGCGAAAAGTCATTCAGTGATGTGGACAATGAAATCCTTGAAAGGTTCATAGAGTTTCAGCAGGCCCTAATCGATAAGGATGCCGATAAGCTGGACGAGATTTTGACCGATAAATATGAACTAGTGCATATGTCCGGCAAAAGGCAGACAAAAGAGGAATTCATCGCCGAAATAATGGACGGAGCACTGAATTATTACAAATCCGAAATAATTGATCCTACAATCCTGTGGGACGATAATCAGCGTGCCACACTTGTTGGGGATGTGAGATTGACTGCAAAGGTATACGGCATCAATGGCACATGGACCCTGGACACCACCGTTGATTTTGAAAAAATTGATGGAAAATGGTATTTCACAAAATGGGATAATTGATTAATCTTTTTTTTAAAAATAAAAATAGGGAAGTTGAAAATATCAACTTCTAAAACAATCCACTGTCTTCAAGGCGTTCTTCAAAGTAATGTGTTGCCTTGTCAGCCTTTTCCTTAATGATCATCATCACAATAACAGTTGCCACTCCGATACCTAAAAGGATAATCAGTGCCGGGAGGTAATTGGACCAAATCAGACCCAATTGCGCCTCACGAATCAATGTTATTGCATAAGTCATAGGCAGGAATGGATTCATCACGTTGAAAAACTGCGCCATAATCTCTACAGGATATATACCACCTGTACCAGATATCTGAATCACCAGAAGAACGATTGCAACTGCCTTTCCAACATCTCCCAGTGCGGAAACGAAGGAGTAGACTACAAGCATGAATATTCCCGATACAAACAGGCAGGACAATATGAACATCAGCTCATTGTCAATATAGATGCCCAGGATATGCGCTCCGATTATTGTAACGGCTCCCTGCAGGAGACTCATTATTATGAATAGCACCGCTTTTCCTGTGTACATTTCAAGTGGGGAATATTTTGTTCCCTGGCTGGTTCCTGATCTTAACATTGCACATGTAATCAATGCACCGACCCACATGGACAATACGAGATAGAATGGGGAGACCTGTGATCCGTAGTCCGGTACTGAGAACAGCTCATGCCTGTCTAGTTTCACAGGAGCGTAGAAGTAATCTCCAAGAATTGTTTCATTGATTCCTGTAATTCCTGCAAGGGAATCTGCTGATGAGGCAAGGGATGAGGCTGCTGTGAACAATGCCTGTGTTGCGGCGTTTGAAAGCATTTGGGAACCTGCCGCAAGAGCAAGGGAACCTTCAGCTAATTCCACTGAACCGTCTGCCAGTTGACTGGAACCGCCTGCAACATCACTTGCACCGTTTGCAAGTTTTGATGAGCCTTCAGCCAATTCCACTGAACCGTCTGCCAATTGACTTGCTCCATCGGCCACTTGACTTGCACCGTCTGCAAGCTTTACGTTGCCTTCTGCATATTCTTTAACAGGGCCTTCCGGAATTAGGGATGGGTCGACTGCTGATTCAAGCTCTTCTGAACCTTGCTGAACTTGGCTTGCGCCGTCCTTGACCTGACTGGAACCTTGTTTTACAGCATCCTTTCCAGAGTTAACGTCACTTGCACCCTGCTGAACTTGGCTTGCGCCGTCCTTGACCTGGCTTGAACCATCCTTAACCTGGCCAACACCGGAGGACACCTGGTCGGCTCCTGAGGATACCTGTGATGCTCCTTGCTGAAGCTGACTTCCACCGCTTGCCAGTTGACTTGCTCCTGAAGCCAATCCTTCCTGCAATTCGCCGAGCTTGCCGTAAGCCGCAAGGTTAATGATTTCAATGATTTTTGCATTCAATGAGTTATAAACCGCATTTGAACCGGAATCTGTCAATTTGGCAGCTACAGGGTTCTGCTTCATGTTGACGATATATTCAAGCTTTGCCTGTTGCGGATCATCGCCTGTGATTGAGACGACGTTTTCACTTAGGTTTTTGGGTATCACTATCCCCGCATAGTAATCGCCCTTATAAACCCCGTCTCGAAGCTCATCCTCCGTTACAAAAGTCCATTTAAACTTATCATTCTTCTTTAAATCCTTCACCAACTCATTACCGATATTTATGTTCGTACCTTCAAATGATGTACCATTATCAAGATTTGCTATTGCAAAAGCAACATCACCGGTATTTCCATAGGGATCCCAACATGCCTGAATGTTCAACAGTGCATAAAGGGAAGGCAATATGATCAATCCTATCAGAACAATTGTCACGATAGGGTTGGAGGTTGCGGATTTCAAATCCTTTTTAATGATTTCAAAAACATTATGATAATTTCTGTCTCCCATTTGATACCTCATTAATTTATACTAATCATATATTAAATTCTTTCTTTATTAAACATTTGCATAATTATTCGGCATATATTTAAGTAAAGACAAATTAAAATAAATACTGACATTAAGGGGATTATTATGAATAATAAAAAATTTTTTACAGCATTGTGCCTGATTATATTCTTTGCAAGCATCCTGTGCGTTGCGGCAGAGGATGTAAATGAAACACAAATGCTGAGCGATAGTGATGATGTTATAGTGGAATCATCACAGGATGAAGTCCTTGGCGATGAGGACGATGGAACATTCACTTCTCTTCAAAAAAAGATTGATGATGCAGAGGAGGGTTCCACCATAACTCTGGACAGGGATTATGCCTACGATGAGGGATTCAGCACAAGGGGAATAAAAATAGACAAGAATTTAACAATCGACGGTAAAGGACACACATTGGACGGATTGTCAAAATCAAGAATTTTTATCGTTAAACTAGGTGCTATTCATCACAATAAGGTCATATTGACCAATATCAAGTTCACAAATGCCAACACTGACCTTTACGGTGGAGCAATCTTTAACTATGGTGACTTGACAGTCAATAACTGTGAATTCACAAACAATTATGCGAAATATTGTGGTGGAGCAATCAACTCCATTGGGCTTTTGGAGTGCAAGAATTCCAAATTCACCAAGAATGTCGCTGACGGTGACGGAGGAGCAATTTTCACATTCTCATTGAGAGGAAACTTCAAAACATTAAAGGAATTATTGATTAATGATGCTTTAGAGGGAAATATGGATTTCATCTCTACCCTCTCAAACAACTTCACACTCCAGTATGCAATGGAATATGTGACCAGCTGCGTTTTCACAGGTAACGTGGCTAATGGCCGTGGAGGAGGAGCAATATATGCCTTTGGAAACATTGACATAAAATCATCCACATTCACTTCAAACAAGGCTGGTGAAAAAGGAGGAGCGGTATTTGGAAATAAGGACTTGTACATTACCAATTCAAAGTTCACTTCAAACAAGGCCTCCAAGTACGGTGGAGCGGTCTATTTCAGATGCCATTCAAATACCGGCCATTACGATTCAAACAAAAAATGGATTTCTGAAGTCGAATATTTCACAAGTCTGATTCAAGGATCAATTTTCACTAAAAATTCAGCTAGCAAAGGTGGTGCGATATATGGATTCAAGTCATCCAGCACAGACAAGCATCAGTTCAAGGCCGTGAAATGTACATTTGAGGCAAACTCTGCAACAACCGGAAGGGACGTGTATGGCGGAACCACTTCAGGCTCTGTTTTCAAGTATTTGAAACTGACCCTCAAGAAAGTCAAGGTCAAAAAATCAGCTAAAAAGCTTGTCTTGACTGCAAAGCTTACAAAAGGAAAATCCTTGATTAAGGGGAAAACAATAACCTTCAAGTTTAACGGAAAAACCTATAAGGCAAAAACCAACAAAAAAGGTATTGCCAAAGTAACAATTAAGAAAAGTGTTTTGAAAAAACTTAAGGTTGGCAAAAAGGTAAAGTATCAGGCCAAATATGGTAAATTAACCGTTAAAAAAACAGCTAAGGTTAAAAAATAAGTATATTCAATCATAATCCTCTGGCTTCAAGCATGGTTTCGATAATAATTGTTTTGCTGAATTAATGTTTCCATGTTTGATTGCCTTTCTTTTTTTCATTGATTTTCATACCTTTCCATATTTGGGATTTTTGGAAAATGTGCGCTTACTCAAAAAAACTAATTGTTGAAAAATTTAGAGAAAATGCTAATGCAATGTAACATAAAATCCATTACATATTATATGTAACATAAAAACAGTTATATAATATAAAAATTATTATACCTTAAATAACAAAATTTCAACACTTTAAAAATCATCATTAATAAAATCAACGAAATATTTAATGATTCATCTGAAAATACTCTATTTTTCTTTAAATTTGATGTTTGCAATAATGCTGGAATAACTAACTTTATATGTAATAAAATATTAAAATCATATTTAATAACTAAAAGTAAGTTTATTTAAGGAGGTCATTTATTTGGCATTTAGAGATTATTTCAAATTCAACAAGGATAAAACAACATTCATTTTTGTAGGTGGAAAGGGAGGAGTTGGAAAAACATCAGTATCATCTGCAACAGCATTATGGCTGGCCGAACAAGGCAAAAAAACATTGATTGTATCAACAGACCCTGCACATTCACTTGCTGATTCCCTTGAAGTTCCAATCGGAAGCTATCCAAGAGAAATCAAGACCAACCTGTTTGCACTTGAAATCGACCCTGATGAGGCAATGGCTCAAAAGCAGGCACAATTGGAAGCTCAAAAAGCAGCAAATCCTGATAGTGATGGAGGATTATTGGGAATGGATTTCCTAACAGATCAACTTGACATGGCATCATCCTCACCTGGTGCGGATGAGGCAGCTGCATTTGAAGTGTTCATGACAGTAATGAACTCTGAAGAATATGATGTTGTAGTGTTTGATACCGCACCGACAGGACACACATTAAGGTTATTGTCCTTCCCTGAAGTCATGGACTCATGGGTTGGAAAAATGATGCTGGCAAAGGCAAAACTGGGCTCAGCAACAAATGCTCTTAAAAAAATCATGCCTTTCATGGAAGCTGTTGATGACCCTCAAACCTCTGAAGACTTGAAAAGAACAAAAGAGCAAATCGACAAGGCAAAAGAGGTATTGTCAGACCCTGATAGGACCACATTCAAGATGGTTGTTATTCCTGAGGAAATGTCAATCTATGAGTCAGAAAGGGCACTTGAGGCATTGAACAAGTATGACATTACCGTTGACAGCGTTATCGTCAACCAGGTGATGCCTGATATCTGCGACTGTGACTTCTGCCACTCAAGACATAAATTGCAACAAAAGAGATTGGCCTTAATTGACCAGAAGTTCCCAAACCAGCACATTGCCGAGGTGCCTCTATTCAAGGATGAGGTTAAGGGTCAGGAAAAACTCTTAAACCTTGCACACATACTCTATGATGGTGAGGACAACGATGAGGTTGTTCAGGAAGCCATTCAATTATAAAAAAATAAAACAAGTTAAAATATTCCTATTTTAACTTCAATCTTCTTCTTTTTTGAAAAACCATCCTACAAAAATTGTTATGAATATCAGTATTACGCAAATCTGATACAGATCGAATAATGCATGTTTGAATACTGCACCTAACACTATTGTCAAAACTAAGATTATCAACAATACTTTCGTAAGCATTTGTGCAGCATTGCTGATTTTCTCATTAACGAACTTCTGCTGATATTTCAATACTAATGTTGCAGCCAATAGGATTAAAATCAGTGCTATGAATGTAATATGTGTCCATAATGGAATATTGAACATCACTGAACCTATTATGTATGCTATGATTGCAATGATTATAAAAGTTATTTCTATCTTATTCATGTTATTTTTCTCCTAAAAGGGTTAAAGAGTTAATTGATAACTCTTTAACTGTTTTTCCAACTTTTATCCCAATATTTTGGAGGCATGCTGAATGGTGTCCAGTACTCGTCAGTGAAATATTGGTAAGTTTCCTGTTTGGTTAACTGTTTTGTCTGTCCATGGCTAATATACTTTACACTATTCCTGTCCAAAGTCAAGTCACTATTGATTTTGACTTCCAAATAGTCGTATCCTCCGTTCTTGTTCGGGATGTTGTACACTTTCTTTCCCTGCAGGTATCCTGACCTTGTGAATGTGTAGGTGTCCATTGTGCTATGCCAATCCTTTTCACTCACAATCCCTGTCCTGTAGGTTACTCCGGCGGTTTGTATTATTGCCATGGTGTTAAACAGTCCCAATCCAACAGAAGACGCACCGTTAAGCACTTTTCCAAGAACATTTTTCAATCCCTGGTATATTAACAGACTTAATGGATGATTTTTACTCATTATGCTGTTTATTCCACTAATTCCCAAGCTTAACGTATTTTTAACACCATTGACCATGGCACTGGCCAGGCTGCATACGCTGCAGCAATCCCCTTTAGTCGATATGCTTGATCCTTTATAGACTGATTTTCCATTTGAAATGATGACATTGCTCACGCCGCTTGTCATATTCAGGATAATGGCAGAATCGTTTTGTCCAAATACGTATACCAATTCTCCAAGCTGGGTAATGCTGTAATTTTCATTGGCAATTGAAGTGAGTACATTGTTCAGGGAGTTGTTTGTGTTGTCTGAATATGTATTTGATGCGACTTGAAGCACATAATCCTCAATGTTGGCTAAATTCATTGAATTCATCAATTTGAATAATGCAACATTATCCTTGGCTCCGCT
>NZ_SUTJ01000017.1:0-8376 GCF_015062915.1 Methanobrevibacter thaueri
TTTGTGGCCAACTTGGACGAAAACATTGGCCTTCCAAGAATCAGGCAGCATGCGGTCAACATCAAGCAACAGTTAGGCATAGAGCCTGATTTCATCACAGGGGGTCTTGATGAGTACCCAATCACAGCAGACAATGCTGCAGAATACTTGAAGGATAAGGATTTGGACTTGATTGTAGTGTTCGGTGTTCCACATGCATTCCCAATCGAGGACTTTGATGTGGAATCCGTTGCAGTAACCGACGGACCACGTCTCGTTGAGCCTCTCAGGAATTTGGGCTACACTCATGTTGTGGCGGAACTTGATGCCCACTCAAAAACACTTGGAGTAGATGAAATCGTATTTTCAGACTTTGGTGGAATGATAAGGGCAGCTATCGGGTGGTTGGAAGAATGATAACAATAATTGATTATAAGAGCGGAAACCTGAAAAGCATATCAAACGGATTTAAAAAGATTGGTGTGGACTATCAGATTACCGATGACAAGCAGATAATTGCAGACAGTGACTATCTTGTCCTTCCAGGTGTTGGAGCATTTGGAAGCGCAATGGAAAACCTCAAACCATTCAAGGATGTTATTTATGAGCATGTGAATGATGACAAGCCATTTTTAGGAATTTGCCTTGGCCAACAGGTATTGATGGGCTCAAGCGAAGAGTCACCTGGAGTAGAGGGACTTAACCTCTTCAAGGGGCATGTTGAAAAATTGCCTGAAGGCGTAAAGATTCCTCACATGGGATGGAATAAACTAAACGTATGCAATAATTCACCGATTCTTGAAGGAATCGACGGTGAATATTTCTATTTTGTTCACTCTTATCATGTAATACCTGATGAGAAAGACATAATTGCAGGCACATGCGATTATGGAGTGGAGGTTGTGGCAAGCCTATCACAAAACAACCTTTTCTCAACACAGTTTCATCCAGAAAAAAGCAGTAAGGCAGGATTGAAAATCCTAAAGAATTTCACTAACTTGGAGATATAAACATGGATATAGAAGGATTTGTAAGGGCTAGAATTGACGATTACTCATATGATGACTTGGCGGATATTTTAGCGGTACGCATAAGAGAGTATAAGAAAATTTCAGAAGATAATTCAGTTGAAATGGCAAAGGCAGTTATTGATGAGGTGGCAACCACCTTAAAACTGCAGGAAAGCGATGATGAGTTCCTAAAGGAAATCGCCAATGTAAACAAGGCAGATGTGCTTATGGGCGAGATGGGAGTTGGATCTCGTGGAGCAGGTGACTTTTTCGTCCACAGGAAAATCGCTGAAATCGTATCATCAACCAACACAGCATCACTGGTCAACCCATCCGAACAGGATGACGGAGGAGTGGTGAAGGCACCGGTTGCCAATGATGAGGTTTACATTACCACTGCAGTGGATGGAATCCATTCAAGATTAAGTGAATATCCTTTCCTCGGAGGTTTTCATGTAACAAGAGCTACTTTAAGGGATGTCTGCGTAATGGGAGCAGACCCGGTAGCAATCTTAAGCGATGTACACCTGGCCGATGACGGGGATGTCGCAAAGATATTCGACTTCACAGCTGGTGTTGCAGCAGTATCCGAACTCGTTGATGTTCCAATAGTTGCAGGAAGCACATTGCGTGTCGGCGGAGACATGGTTCTAGGTGACAGGTTCGTTTCAGCAGTTGGAAGTGTAGGGGTATCACCATATCCTCCAACAGCAAGAAAAGGAGCAACCGAAGGTGATGTGATTCTTCTAACAGAAGGTTCCGGTGGAGGAACAATAACCACAACAGCATTATATAACGGTTTCTTTGATGTCGTGTGGGATACAATGAACGTTAACTTTGTTCAGGCATCACATGCGCTGTTTGAATCAGACCTTGTAAAGGAAGTTCATGCAATGACTGATGTGACAAACGGCGGACTCAGGGGCGATGCACATGAGATTTCAAACACCACTGGTGTCGGTTTGGAATTTTATGAGGAAAACATTAGAAAAATGGTTGCTCCAAATGTATTGAACATGCTTGAAACCTTAAACATTGATCCACTAGGAGTGTCTACAGATTCATTGATGTTAATTGTGCCTCCGGAAGTTGCAGAGGAGGTTAAAAAAGCAGTTGGCAAATATGATGTTGCAATCTCTGAAATTGGTGAGGTCAACAATTCAGGTGAACCGATACTCATCAAGGAAGATGGTTCAGATGAAAAACTGGTTCCATTATTCAGGGAAGCTGCTTACACTAAAATCAAAAAGTTAGTTGGTGAAACAACTCCTGAAGACTTTGAAGAAATGAAAGAAAAAGTTCAAAAAGCTTCAGATGCAGCTATTGCTAAAAAAGATAATGTTATTAAACATATTCGTGGCAATTAAAATTTAAGTTTAGGGTGTGATTTTGCACAAAATCACACTTTTGCACTTTACTATTTTTTATAAAATTTAACATCCAATTTAATTTCATGTTAGACAATAAGGGTTCATTTTATATAATTGATGCAATTTTAGCAGTTATTTTACTTTTAATCGTGTTTTTAGTAATCAATGCCACAATAACAATGCCGACACATGATTATTCATATGAAACAAGAGACATCAAAACGGCTCAGGATATTATGGAACTGTTGAGCGGCAAGGTTGATTTTGAGGATGAAAGTTTCATAAGTGAAATTTCAGCCATTTTAAGTGAAGGTGAAAATTCAAAGGAATCAATCAGGGAAGTTTCTAAGATTTCAAAATCCAAGCTGGACTCATATGATCTTGAAAATTACAGGTTAGTCGAGACCAATGTCTTAAATAATGTGGTTTTGGCATCTAGGGGGGATTGGGATAATGCAGAAAATATTTCAGTTGCAACAAGAACCTATGGGGAGTATTCTTTCACGTTGTCAACATGGTAATTATTAAATACTATAAAAATCATATAATTAATTGTTATCTTATTTTGTTTAGCCCTGGTGGTGTAGTTTGGATAACACATGGGACTGCGGATCCCATTCCCCGGGTTCAAATCCCGGCCAGGGCATTTATAATTTCCGTGATATTATGTTAAATGCTAATACTTATGTAACTTCTCAAAAGGGTATTGGTGGAACCATTAGAAACCAATATGAAGATTTTTACGTTGAAGAAATACCTGAAATCATCCCATCAGGGGAAGGCCCAAACATCTATGTCTGGATTGAAAAGCTTGGAAGAACCACACTTGATGTTGTTTTAGACATTTCAAGGGACCTGCACATCTCAAGAAAGAGAATGGGCTTTGCAGGAATGAAGGATAAGAAGGCTTTAACCCGTCAGTGGATCTGCATTGCAAATATGGATTCAGAAGAGCAGATGCAGCAGGTTAAGGACCTTGACATTTATAAGACTGATTTTTTAAAGGTTGTAAGAGGCCGCAAGAAACTTAGAATGGGTCAGCTTAAAGGAAATAAATTCAGAATCCTAATCAGGGATATTGATGATGTGGAATCATCAGCTGACACTGCAAATGAGGTTTTAAAGGAACTGCAGGTAACAGGTGTTCCAAACTACTTTGGATGGCAGAGATTCGGAAAGCCAAGAACCAATACTCATCTGGTCGGAGAGGCATTGATTGAAAACGACCTTGAAAAGGCTGTTGCAAGATACATAGGCAACCCATCAGAAGAGGAGCATGAGGAAAATCAAAAGGCAAGACAGGCTTATGATGACGGAAACCTTGAAGAATCATTAAACTTGATGGGCAAGGGAATGAGATACGAGAAGATGATGATTCGCGAACTTATTAAGGATTCCAAAAAAGGAGAATTGACTGACAAGTCATACAAAAATGCATTGTATGCACTTCCAAAACCACTTCAAAGGATGTTCGTACATGCATATCAATCATACTTATTCAATGAGGCTGTAAGCAATCGTGTTGCAATGGGAATTGACAAATACATTGAAGGAGACATCATAATCGACAACGAGGAGCATATTGTCTACGATAAAACCCCTGAAGAATATCAGGAAATGATGGACAGCTTTGAAGCCAATCCTACATGCCCATTGTACGGTACAAAAGTTCCATATGCCGGTGGTGAAGTGGGCATTATGGAAGAGAATGTGCTTAAAAATTATAATTTGGAGAAAAGCGATTTTGAAGTTCCGAAAATGCCACGTTTGGGAAGCCACGGACTCAGAAGGTCAATGAGATTCCAAGTGTGGGATGCATCCGCAACACCAACGGATGAAGGAGTCTTATGTGAATTTTCAATAAATAAAGGTTCTTATGCTACTGCAGTTTTAAGAGAAATCATGAAAGTAGATGTTATATAGGTGATAATATGGTTACATGTCCAGATTGTGGAAAAGAAGTTCCAAATGCAAAGTTCTGCAGGAATTGCGGAGCTAAACTTCCAGAAGTTGAAGAGGTTGAAGTTGTTGAAAACGACGCTGTCGTTGATACTACAGAAGAAGTAATTGACGTTGGTGTCGAAGAGGAAAAAACAGCTGATGATTCAGCTAAAGTGATTGAAGTTGTTGAAGAGGAAACAGTTGAAGAACCCGCTGAAGAGGTTGAAGTCAATACTTCATCTAAACAAACTAAATTCTGCTCAAATTGCGGAAATGAGGTCAGTGTTGAAACAGCATTCTGTCCAAAATGTGGTTACAGATTGATTCAGGAAGAAGAGCCACAGACCAAGTTCTGTCAATCCTGCGGCAAAAAGATTAACATCAATGCTGAAATATGTCCTCACTGTGGAGTAAGGGTTGCAAACATCCGCTCATCAGAAGAGAAAAGCGTAGTCTTGTCAGCTATTTTAAGCTTCCTATTCCCAGGATTAGGTCACTTGTATATTGGATTGACCAAAAAGGGAATTTCATTTATTATTGCTTATATCGTATCAGCAATTCTTATAATGTTATTGATTGGAATAATTTTAGTCATTGTCGTATGGCTTTGGGCTTTAATTGACAGCATTAAGTCAACAGAGGCCATTAACAGAGGAGACTATGTTGAAGATAAATTATTCTAGATAAAGTGATGCTTATGATTGAATGTAGAAATATTGCAAAAGGAAAAGGAAAAGGAGAATTGATAGTCTCATCCGAACCTATCAGCTTTTTAGGTGGGGTAAACCCTGAAACCGGTGAGATAATCGATCCAAACCATGAACTTAAAGGGGAAATCATTAAGGATAAGGTATTATTCATCCCTGGTGGAAAAGGTTCAACCGTTGGGTCCTATGTGATTTTCCAAATGATGAAAAACAACACTGCTCCGGCAGCTATCATATGCTTAAGCGCCGAACCGATTATTGCAACCGGAGCGATAATGTCCGACATTCCATTGGTTGATTCCCCATCCGAGATTAAGGACTTGAAAAACGGAACCTTAGTTGAAGTTGACGGAACCAATGGAACAATAGAAATATTGTAGTGGTAATATGCAAACTCTAATTGAAAACGTTAACATCGTAAATCCATTTGAAGAAGTCAAAACAAATCAAAATGTTTTAATCGAAGATAATTTGATTAAGGAAATCTCATCAGACAATATTAAGGCGAATAATGTCATTGACGGTGAAGACAATTACCTGCTTTCCGGATTCATTGACTGTCACACTCATATCTTTGCAAAGGGATTCCATAAGGAAGAGAACATGGCAAATCCTCTGGGACTTCATTTCTACAATGCGGTTCCTCACTCATTGCAGACAATCAATGCAGGTGTCACAACAATTAGGGATTGCGGATCAGCTGATTTAAGCTTTAAATTGGCACAACAACGCAAATTATTCACCGCCCCAAAAATACACTTGTCAATAACTCCATTGGTAATGACTGGAGGGCACTTTGACTTGTTACTGCCTTCAGGATGGGATATGGAGATAATCTATCCGGGCTTTCCAAAGGGAAGATGCGATGGAGTTGAAGAGGTTCTTAAAAAGACCCGTGAAGTGAAAAGGGCTGGTGCTGATTTTATAAAGGTAATGTGCAGTGGCGGAGTGTTGACAACAAACTCCTCACCTGAATTTGCACAATTCAATAAGAAAGAACTTAAAACAATAGTATGTGAAGCAAAAGCTAATGACATGAAGGTTTCAGCTCACTGCCATAGTTTAAAAGGCATGAACAACTGTATTGATGCAGGATTTTCATCAATAGAGCATGGAACATTCATCGACAGGAAAACCTCTAAAAGAATGGTTGAAAATAATGTTAGTCTGGTTCCAACATTATTGGTTCATCAGTACCTCTATGAAAACGGTTTTCCGGCTTGGGATAATTACGCAGAAGAAAAAACAGAAAAACTAAAGGAAATAGTCAAGGTTCACAAGGAAAACATCCAAGTAGCTTATGAGGAAGGAGTTAACATACTGATGGGAACTGACAGCGGTGTCATTCCTCACGGACACAATCTCGAGGAACTCATTCATTTGACAGATATCGGAATGAGTGAGGAAGAAGCTATCGCATCAGGAACAGTCAGGGCAGCAGAATTTTTAGGATTTGACAATTTAGGACTTGTAAAGGAAAATTATGTTGCTGATTTGACTCTCGTCAATTCCAACCCATTAGATGACATAAGTGTTTTAAGCGATAATTCAAATATATTAAAAGTTATTCAGGATGGTTTAGTGGTAAAATGAAACTTATGATTGATGCAGAGGAATGCATCGCTTGTGGACAATGCAAATCCGTTTGCATTAGAGATAATATTGAAATTGATGAAGTTGCCGTGGAAACCGGTAGCAACTGCTTTGAATGCGGTCACTGCATGGCAATATGCCCTACAGGAGCAGTGACCCTCAAGATATTCAAGGGGCATGAGGATAGGATTGAGGATTACAATCCTAAGGAACTTCCAATTGAATATGGTGACATGTTGCAGTTTTTAAAGCAGAGAAGGTCTATTCGTTGGTTTAAAAAGAAAAAGATTGACAAATACACTTTCAATAAATTGTTTGAAGGAGCATATTATTCTCCATCTGCCCAAAACGAGCAGGATGTTGAGTTTGTAGTCCTTGACAAGAAGCTCAACGACTTCATGAAACATGTTTACAACATTATTAAGGTGGAGGAGGATGAGTTTTTCAGGATTAAGGAATTCGGGGACTATGTCCGTGACAGTTCCACCAAGAAATATCACCCATTGCTGTGGACTGGCCAACAGTTGATCTTGACATTTTCAACTGACAAGACCAGTGCGGTGATAGCAAACACACGCCTTGAACTGCTTGCATATTCATTGGGCCTTGGCGGATTCTATTCGTTATTTATTCTTAAGGCTGATGAAATCGACCATGAAAAGTTGATGGAATTTTTCCCAAATGTTGATAAGAATAAGCATATGTATTCAGCTTTCATAATAGGTTATCCTAAAAAGAAATTTAGGCGAACAATTCCTCATAAGGAAATTAAAGTGGATTATTTGTAGAAAATTTTTCACTTTCTATTTTTTTACAATAGATTTTTTTTCAATAGATAATATATTTTTCACGCCTTTAAAGTAAGTTTAGTGTAACCTAAACTTTATAATATATAAGTGATAAATTAGTTTTATATAATACGAAAGGTAGTGATAAGATGGTAAAGCATAAGCATATGGATTTACCAATTGAAGGAATGCATTGCGCTTCATGTGTTTTAAGTGTCAATAAAACCTTCGGCAAAATTGAAGGTGTTGAGGAAGTGGATGCAGACCTTGCTTCAAATAAATTGCACATTACAGTTGATACTAAAAAGATTTCTTATGAGGAAATGGAAAAGCTAGTTAAAAACCTAGGTTTTGAACTGCATTCAGATGAGATGACAATAAGGATTCAGGGCATGCACTGTGCATCATGCACAATGAATGTCGAGAATTTCTTAATAAGATTGGACGGCATTTTTGATGTAAAGGCTGATTTGACAGCACAGAATGCAAAAATAAGGTATGATTCATCAAAAGTGACATTGGATGAGATAGAGGAAGTGATTGTTTCTTTAGGCTTTGAGCTTTTAGGAGTTGAAGGCCAAACTGAAATTGACGAGGAGGCAATCTACCAGCAGGACCTTAAGGAAAAACGCAACAGAATCATTGTCGGTTTGATTTTTTCAGCTATTCTAATGATTTTAATGTTCAGCGGATGGGATCCTCTAATGGGAATCACCCACAGCATCCATCAGGCGACAGGATTGCATATATCTTCAATGGGTCTTCTTTCACTGATTGTAAGTATCGCACCATTCTTATACGTTTCATTACCTATTTTAAAAGCAGGAATCAACGGTTTAATGCATAAAAACCTCAACATGGATGTAATGTACTCAATGGGTATTCTTGTCGCATACGTTTCAAGTATTTTCGGAACATTCGGCATAGTGCTTGACCACACTTTCATGTTCTATGATTCCGCAGTCATGCTTCCGTCATTCTTGATGAT
>NZ_SUTJ01000017.1:8476-14129 GCF_015062915.1 Methanobrevibacter thaueri
CTTGCTGCAAGCGTTGAGCAAAATTCCACTCACCCTATAGCTAAAGCCATTGTGAATAAGGCAAAGGAATTGAATTTGGATCTTGGCCAAACCAGCAGTTTTGAAAATGTTACAGGTAAAGGTTTGAAAGCGGAATTGAATTCAAAAGAAGTCTTGGCAGGTAACCTTGCATTGATGGAAGCATATGATGTTGATGTTTCATCTGAAGCTGTTGACAAATATCATGAATTGGAAAAACTGTCAAAAACAATCATATTTTTAGCAGAGGACAAATCAGTAAAAGGTATTTTAAGTCTGTCTGATAAAATCAAGGCCAATTCCAAAAGGGCAATTGAGGAATTGCACAAGATGGGCGTTGAAACCTATATGCTTACCGGGGACAATGAATCCACTGCACTCAATGTTGCACGTGAAGTCGGAATCGATAATGTGGAAGCAGGAATTCTACCTGAAAACAAGCTTGACATTGTAAAGCAGACTCAAGCGAACCATACCAAGAAGGTGCTGTTTGTAGGGGATGGAATCAACGATGCACCTGCACTCACACAGGCTGATATCGGTGTTGCAATGGGTAACGGAACAGATATTGCAATGGAAAGCGGTGACATTGTCGTTATGGAAGGAGACCTTGAAAATGTCGTTGCGGCAGTTCAGTTCTCCAAAAAGGTTATGCGCAGAATCAAGGAAAACATTTTCTGGGCATTTGCATATAACTCAATTCTCATTCCAATTGCGGCTGGTGTATTGTATCCTGCATTCGGAATAACATTCGAACCTGCCCTTGCAGGTCTTGCAATGGCATTAAGTTCAGTAACGGTTATATCCCTTTCACTGATGCTTAAGAGATATGTTCCTGAAATAAAAAGAAGTAGAAATTAATTGATTTTAAAATCAATTAATTCAATTTTTATTTTTCCTATTTTTTGTGCTAAGAAATTATAGAAGAATCCCATAAGGAAAAACTCTACAAATCCACCAATGAATCCACCTAAAACATTACCGATGAGGCTTACTATATTTGCTCCACTGATTACTGATATTATTCCACTTATCAAGCTTAGGATACCGCAAATAACAGCAAACATCACAGCTAATTTTAATGGATCAACAGAGTCGATAACAGTCAAGCCGTTTTCAGAGCTTAAATTCAGGATTATTCCCCTGCCGCTGTTTGCCATGATATTGTAGATGTATGTTCCAAGCAAAACAAACACGAATGTTATTATGAATGTTCCGAAAAGGAATATCAATACTGTTGCAGGTTGGCTTAAAAGCGCTGAGAATTGATATATTGAATATGCAACTCCACTTTGACCGGTGTACACTAATGTCTGAACTACTGAAGTGAGAAATATCGGTAGGATCAATATGGATACCAGATACACTAAAACAGCTTCTATTGTTAGGATTAGGGCAACCATTGTTGCGGTTTCAGTTGTTGATACCTTAACAATCTCTTTCCCATCCTTGATTTCCACTGCAACTGTTTTAAGTTTCCTTGCAAACAGGTTATAGAAGAGTCCCTGGGAAAAGTTAGTGTAGATTGAACACATGAATGCTCCTACAATGACTGTAGGTATGATATAAACGGCCAGAAATATTCCATTCGGTGCTGTTACGCTTATAAAAATTGAAAGGATTATTGCAGAGATTATTGAAAATAATACTGCAATTCCAGTCATCATTGTAGTAAAAGAAGAGAGTTCAATAGATTTTAATTCTTTTACATTATTCATTTTTTCACCTAAAACCAGGTTTCTGATTTTTCAAGCAATTCGTCAATGATTGTTGGTATTGATCCGATGTAGGTGTGAGGATCCATTATCTTGTCTACATCCTCTTGGGTGAGGTATTTCTTAACCTCTTCATCCTCAAGAATCAATTCGCCGAGCAATAGTTTTTCCTTGTTGGCCTTGATTGCATTCTTACGTACAATTCCATAAGCGGTCTGTTTACCCATTCCTGCACGGGTGAGCTCAGCCATTAACCTTTCAGCCATGACTAATCCGTTGGTAAGGTTAAGGTTTCTTTCAATGTTTTCATCATAGAAGATGAGGTTATTCATTAATTTGATAGTTAAGTTTAAGATGTAATCGGTCAATATGCAGCTTTCAGGGAACATTATCCTTTCACAGGAGGAATTGGTTAAGTCCCTTTCGTGCCAGAGAGGGTTGTTGTCCAATGCTGCGTTAACGTATGATTTGACGATTCTTGCAACACCACAGATTCTTTCAGCGGTAATTGGGTTCATCTTGTGAGGCATTGTACTGCTTCCCACTTGTTTTTCAGGATCAAAGAACTCTCCAACTTCCATGAGTTCGGTTCTTTGAAGGCTTCTGATTTCAAGTGCAATCTTATCCAGGGTACTTGCAATGTTTGCTAAAACACTGATGAATTCAACATGGTTGTCCCTTTGAACTACCTGGTTTGTTATTGTTGCTGCAGGTAATCCCAAGATTTCTGCAACGGTCTTGTGGATTTCCCAACCTTGTTCACCTAATGCTGCGGTTGTTCCGACTGCTCCATCCATCATTCCAACGCAAACGTTTGCCCTTGCATTTTCTAATCTGACGTATTGCCTGTGGAGTTCATCTGCCCAGATACCGAATTTCATTCCGTATGTGGTTGGAAGCGCATGCTGTCCGTGAGTACGTCCGATGCAGACTTTCATCTTGTGTTCACGGGTCAGGTCAAGCATGATTTTTGTCAATCTTTCAAGTTTTTCCTCAAGCACATCGATTGAGTCACGAATTAGTAGAGAGTTTGAGCTGTCCACAATATCGTTGGAGGTTGCTCCAAAGTGAACGTATTCTCCTGCACCATTTTCACAAACTTCAGTGATTGATTTTGATAATGCTGCGATATCGTGATTGGTTTCAGCTTCAATCTCTTTCATTCTTTCTAACTTAACGTAATCGGTATTAGCTTTTGCTGCGATTTCATCAGCTACTTCCTGTGGAATAATTCCAAGTTTACCTTCAGCCTGTGCCAAAGCGGATTCCACATCTAACATTCTTTGTAATTTATTTTCTTCTTCCCAAATCTTTTTCATTTCTGGAGTACCATACCTAAATTCAATAGGGTGTATAGCCATTTTATATCAACTCTCAAAATTGTTATTTTATATTATATTTTGTTCTATAAACACTTATATTTTAAGAAACATTTATATTGTTTTACAATAAGAGTAATAAATACTATTATATATTTCATAATAGGTGATTATTTGGAAACTAAAATACGACAGTTCCGCCAGGAAAAAGGCATGACTCAACAAGAGTTGGCCGATTTGGTTGGCGTGACTCGTCAGACAATAAACGCTTTAGAAAACGCACGCTATAACCCTTCCTTATTATTGGCCTATAACATTACTAAGATGTTGGGTAAACCAGCAATTGAAGATGTTTTCATCTTCGATGAATAAATTAACTTGAAATTACAAGCTATTATTGGAATTTGAATTAATTGATTCATTCATTTTTCATATTATAGTATGTAATTTTTATTTTTTTGATAAAATGTCTTTATTTAATGAAAAACTTAAACATATTACTCTAAAGGAAATATTGTCTTTAATTATTATCTTGTTTTTAATTCAATTCTTTTTAAACAGTTTAAACATTGTTCAGATAGATTCCATGTGGATTTATCTTTTGGTTATTCTATATTTCATTTTCAGGCTTAGGGATAATCTGCCGGACAAAAACGATTATATGAATGTTTTTGAGAAAAGTACTCTCAAATATGTCCTTTTAGTAGTTATACTGAATATTTTCATCTCATATGGATTTTTATACCTGTCAGACTTTATTTCTCCAATATTTCCATCTTTTGCAGTTCTTCCAGCAGGTCACGTCACTTCAAATTCCATTTTGACATTGAGCCTGATTGCAACAATATTCGTGTCTCCAATTGCCGAGGAGCTGATATTTAGAGGAGTCTTTCTAAACAGGTTGAAACTGATTGTGCCACCGATTTTTGCAGTATTGGTTTCCTCATTGCTTTTCGCTTCACTTCATGGTTATGGTAGCATAATCTCAGCGTTCATATTTGCGCTTTGCATGGCTGTTCTGTATTTGAAAACCGACAACATTCTCGTTCCGATATTTGCCCATTTCCTGAATAATCTCATTGCCGAGATAATCGTTTTCATCGACAGGGGTAATGTATTGTTTACAAATGATGCGGTTGTCATTGCAATGTCCCTATTGGCCATAGTTTCATTTGTCCTAATTTCCAATTCAATAATCCGGGAATTGAATAGTATTAAATAATGATAACTTACAATACTTTTATTATGGATTTAAAAAAAATCGGTATTTTACTAATATTTTTAGGCATCGTTTTCACTGTTGCATTCATAGGCAATGACCAGGTGTTCGTTCCCGCATTGACTATTACCGTTTTGGGATTTTTCATGACTGTTCTAGGTTATGTTGTCGATATCAGAAAGCAGAAGATAGTCAATGACCAGTTGGAGGTTGACATCGCTAATGTTCTCCAGCCAATGATTACCAAGTATTCCAATCTGAACAAGCAATACAGGGCTAACTATGAAGGGGAGGAATACGCCGAGAAAAGGATCCAATTGAACAGGGACCTAGAAAAGGAAATCACTGAGAAATTGCCTTATCTTGAAAGCAGGGAAATTAAAAAAATAGTCATTCAATTCAGTCAGGAACAGGACAAGATGAATTGAATTTTTTTTCAAAATTTATTTAATGTACATTTTATGACAACAAGGTTTTAAATAGTACATTAAACTTAATTATATTTAGTGATAGAAAATGTTTTCCCCAAGTTTAGAAGAAGTTAAAGAAATAGGTAAGAATGAGGAGTACAGGAGAATACCGATTTCATATGAATTGTTTTCGGATATTGCCACTCCCATCGAAGTTTTAAGAATTCTGAAAGGCGTAAGCAACCATGTATACATGTTGGAAAGTGTTGAGGATTCACAAAAATGGGGAAGATACAGTTTTCTGGGATTCAATCCGCTTTTAGAGTTCACATGTCAAAACGGCATAGTCAAAATCAGGGGCGACAGGAATTTCGAAAGGTTGACCGATGAGGAAGTCACCATTGAAACCGACAATCCCAGTGAAATCATAAAGGAGCTTGTTTTGAAAAACAAGTCCCCTAAACTAGAATATTTACCACCTTTTACGGGAGGTTTTGTGGGGTATTTTGCATATGATTACATAAAATACTCCGAACCTTCCCTTAATCTGGATGCTGAAAATCAGGATCAGTTCAAGGACATTGACCTGATGCTTTTCGATAAGGTAATAGCATTCGACAATTTCAAGCAAAAAATCATACTCATTGCAAACATGAAGACAGACGATTTGGAGAATAATTATCAAAAGGCATGCAATGAGCTTAAAGAACTTGCAGAATTGATTAAAAACGGCAATAAAACTGAAATCGAACCTTTGAAGTTAAAGTCAGATTTCAAGCCAGTATTTTCACGTGAAAGATTCTGCAACATGATTGACAAGGCAAAAGATTACATTTATGAAGGAGACATTTTTCAGGTTGTTCTTTCAAATAGAATTGAAGCTGAAATCACCGGAAGCCTATTTGACACTTATAGGGTTTTAAGAACAACCAATCCATCTCCTTACATGTTCTACTTCTCAAGCGATGACAT
>NZ_SUTJ01000017.1:14229-29854 GCF_015062915.1 Methanobrevibacter thaueri
CCTGCAGGAACATTGTCCGGCGCTCCAAAGATAAGGGCTTGTGAGATAATCAACGAGCTTGAAGACAACAAGAGAGGAATCTACGGCGGTGCAATCGGATATGTTGATTTGAGCGGAAACATCGACACATGCATCTCAATAAGAATCGCATTTGCACGGAACAATAAGGTCTTCATACGTTCAGGAGCAGGAATTGTTGCGGACAGCGTTCCCGATAACGAGTTTGACGAATGCCTGAACAAGGCGGCAGCAGTTATTAACGCCTTGAAAATTGCAGATGGGGGATTAGAATGATACTTTTAATTGACAATTACGACAGCTTTTCATATAACCTGTTCCAGCTGATAGGTGAAATCAACCCGGACATTCAGGTTTCAAGAAACGACAAGATAACAATTGAGGAAATACGCAAATTGGATCCGGAATGCATAATATTGTCTCCGGGACCTGGAAAACCTGAAAATGCAGGAATATGTATTGACATTGTAAAGGAGTTTCATGACACAATCCCGATTTTAGGGGTTTGTCTGGGCCATCAGGCAATATGCACAGCATTGGGAGGCACAGTATCACATGCAAAAAGACTCATGCATGGAAAGTCATCAAGCATCTCCCTTGATCATGATTATATCTTCAAGGGTCTTCCAAGTGAAATCAGCGTTGGAAGATACCATTCACTGAGCCTTGTACAGGACACCCTTCCGGATTGCCTGGAAATCATTTCAAAGGCAAGGGATGACGGTGAAGTCATGGCTGTCAAGCACAAGGATTATAACGTTTACGGATTACAGTTCCATCCGGAATCAATATTGACACCGGACGGATTGACAATAATGGAGAATTTCATGGAAAAAGTTACAAGAGGGATTTTATGATTAAAGAAGCAATATTGAAAGTATATCAACATCAAGACTTAACCTATGAGGAAGCATATCAGACAATGGACGAGATCATGAGCGGCGAGGCCAGTGAAGTTCAGATGAGCGCTTACCTAACAGCAATGTCAATGAAAGGAGAAACAATCGATGAAATCACCGCTTCCGCAGAGGCAATGAGGGCACACTGCGTAAGGCTATTGAACGATAAGGAGGTTTTAGAGATTGTCGGAACAGGTGGTGACGGTTCAAACACATTCAACATATCAACAACATCATCAATTGTAATATCCTCTGCAGGAGTTCCTGTTGCAAAGCACGGTAACCGTTCAGCATCAAGCAAATGCGGTGCAGCTGATGTGCTTGAGGAATTGGGTGTCAACATATACATTGAACCTGAAAAAAGCCTTGAATGCCTGCGTGAAATCAACTTATGCTTCCTATTTGCTCAAAACTATCACCTGTCAATGAAATACGTTGCCAATGTAAGAAAGGAACTTTCCATCAGGACAATATTCAACATTCTCGGACCATTGACCAATCCGGCTGGTGCAACAATGCAGGTATTGGGAGTTTATGAAAAAGAATTAGTAGAACCTTTAATCAATGTATTAAATAACCTAGGTGTTAAATCTGCATTGTCAGTTTACGGCATGGACGGAATGGATGAGTTTTCCGTCAGCGACAAGACATTTGTAAGCGAACTTAAAAACGGCAGAACAAGAATATATGAGGTTTTACCAGAGGATTTCGGATTTGAGCTGGCATCAAAAAGCGATCTTGTCGGAGGGGATGCAAAGGAAAATGCCGAAATCACTTTAGCAATTCTTAAAGGTGAAAAAGGCCCTAAAAGAAATGCCGTTTTATTAAATTCAGCAGCCGGCCTATACGTTTCAGGCAAAGTAGACTCCCTAGAAGAAGGGGTCAAAATGGCTGAGGAGCTGATCGACTCTGGCAAGGCACTAAGACAGCTTGAGAGATTCATTGAAGTTACAAACAGATGATAATTATGTTGGATGAAATTGTTGAAAAAACTAAGGAAAGGGTGGAAACCGCAAAAGGCATCATTTCATTGGATGATTTGAAAAATGAAGTTTCACTAATGGAAATCACTGACGATTTTCCATTTAAAAAGGCACTGGGTGGAGATGACATATCCATTATTGCAGAGGTCAAAAAGGCATCTCCCTCAAAAGGATTGATTGCTGAGGATTTCGATTACCTGCAGATTGCAAAGGATTATGAGGATGCAGGAGCTTCAGCAATATCAGTATTGACAGAACCATACTTTTTCATGGGTTCTGATGATTATCTAAAAGAAATTGCAGACAATGTTTCCATTCCAGTCTTGAGAAAGGATTTTGTTGTTGACGAGTACATGATTTGGGAAGCAAAGGCATTGGGCGCTTCTGCAGTTTTATTAATAGTTTCCATTCTCGATATTGTTCAGCTTAAAAAATATCTGGACCTTGCACATGAACTTGGCCTTTCAGCTATAGTGGAGACCCATGACGGGGATGAAATCATGCGTGCACTGACAGTTGGGGCTGAAATAATAGGTGTCAACAATAGGAACCTCAACGATTTTACCGTGGATATTGAAAACAGTATCAATCTACGTAGATGTGTCAGTGGAGATGTCATATTTATTTCTGAAAGTGGAATTAAAACAAAGGAAGATGTCACCAGATTGAAAGAAAATGATGTTGATGCAGTTTTAATAGGCGAAACTTTAATGAAAAGTGATGATAAGAAGGCCATGATTTCGGAGTTGAAGAATGGTTAAAATCAAAATCTGCGGACTCAAAAGATTGGAAGATATTGAGATGGTAAACCGCTACAAGCCGGATTATATAGGTTTTGTGTTTGCCAACACTAAAAGAAAAGTTTCACACGAGCTTGCAAGTGAATTGAAAGCTAACTTGGATTCAGACATAATATCAGTCGGCGTTTTTGTGGATGCGCCAAAAGAGGAAATATTGAGACTGTTTAATGATGGCACTATTGAAATTGCACAGCTTCACGGTAGTGAAAGTGAAGATTATATAATTGACTTAAAAGAAAGTACAAACAATGAACTGAAAATCATAAACGCAATTGAAATGTCTGAGGACACGGACTTGCTTGTCTATGATTCATCAAATGCTGATTATTTACTGTTGGACAGTGGAAAGGGAAGTGGAAAAACCTTCGACTGGCGACTTATAAGAAAAGATTTAAAAAAGGACTTTTTCCTGGCCGGCGGATTAAACAGTGAAAACATCACCGGTGCAATTGAGCAGTTCAATCCATATGCGGTTGACTTAAGTTCAAGCCTTGAAGTTGACGGATTCAAGAACGAAGACAAGATAAAAGAGATAATGGAGATAATAAATGAGTAAAGGAAGATATGGTGAATACGGTGGTCAGTACATATCTGAAACATTAATGAACGAATTAATCTACTTGGAAGAGCAGTACAATCATTACATGAATGATCCTGACTTCATAGATGAATTGAATACATTACTAAAGGAATATGCGGGAAGACCATCTCTATTATATTACGCTAAAAGAATGACAGAAGACCTTGGCGGAGCGAAAATCTATCTAAAACGTGAAGATTTAAACCACACCGGAGCCCATAAGATCAACAATGTATTGGGACAGGTATTGCTTGCCAAAAAGATGGGAAAAACCAGGGTCATTGCAGAAACAGGTGCCGGACAGCACGGAGTTGCAACCGCCACAGCAGCAGCACTTCTTGACATGGAATGTGAAGTGTTCATGGGCGAAGTGGATACAAAAAGACAGGCATTGAACGTTTACAGAATGGAACTCTTGGGCGCAAAGGTTCACTCAGTTAAATCCGGAACAAAGACACTTAAGGATGCCGTAAACGATGCATTCCGTGATTGGATTGCAAGAGTCCATGACACCAATTATGTAATCGGTTCCACAATGGGACCACACCCATATCCTCAAATGGTAAGGGATTTCCAGGCAGTAATCAGTCAAGAGGCACGCCAGCAATTCCTTGAAAAAGAGGGAAGACTACCAAATGCGGTTATAGCATGCATTGGTGGTGGAAGTAATGCAATGGGTGCATTCTATAATTTCATAGATGATGAGGAAGTTGAACTGATCGGTTGTGAAGCCGGAGGAAAAGGTGTTGACACACCTTATAACGCAGCAGCATTAACCAATGGTGAAATTGGAATATTCCATGGAATGAAATCAATATTCAGTCAAGGGGAATACGGACAAATCGCACCGGTTTATTCAGTATCAGCCGGACTCGACTATCCTGGTGTAGGACCTGAACACGCTTATTTAAGAGACATTGGAAGGGCAAAATATGTTCCTGTAACTGATGAGGAAGCCGTTGAAGCATTCGAATACCTATCAAGGACAGAAGGAATCATTCCAGCTATTGAAAGTGCTCATGCAGTTGCATACGCCATGAAACTGGCTCCAACAATGGATACGGATGATATGATAATGATATGTCTTTCCGGAAGGGGAGACAAGGACGTAAGGTCAATTGCAGAATACAGGGGAGTTGAGCTAAATGAGTAAGATAGCAAACGCATTTGAAAACGGAACAGCATTCATCGGATTTTTAACCGCAGGAGACCCTACAATCGACAAGACAGTAGAATACATTCTTGCAATGGAAGAGGCAGGATGTGACCTGGTGGAAATTGGAATTCCATTTTCAGACCCGATGGCTGAAGGGGTTGTAATTCAAGATGCTAATGTAAGGGCGTTAAAGCACAACACAACAACCGATGACGTATTCGACATTGTCAGAAGAGTGCGTGAGAAAAGCGATGTTCCATTGGTGTTTTTAACCTACATTAACCCAGTGTTCTTTTACGGTTATGAGGAATTCTTTAAAAGATGTGCAGAGTTGGGTGTCGATGGAATAATTGCACCGGACTTGCCATACGAGGAAAAGGGAGAGATTGCAGACATTGCCCGCAAAAACGATGTGGATGTCATCTCATTGATTGCTCCAACCTCAAAGCAAAGAATTCAAATGATTGCAAACGATGCAACAGGTTTCATTTATGTCGTTTCATCAATGGGCGTTACCGGAATGAGATCTGAAATCAAGACAGATTTGGAATCAATACTTTCAGACATTCGCGAAGTGACAGACTTGCCTTTGGCTGTGGGATTCGGTATAAACACTCCTGAACAGGCCAGTGAAATCGGAAAAATCGCTGACGGTGTAATTGTCGGAAGTGCCATTGTAAAAATAATTGAAGAGCATGGTGAGGATGCCGGCGATGCATTGAGGGAATATGTTTCAAGCATGAAAAATGCATCAAATGAATAATTTTCATAAAATCATAAACATTATAATATAGAAAAAATATATATAACTATATTATTTTACAAGAGGATTATTTATGTTTAAAGCTGAATTAAGTGATTCTAGTATATTAAAAACCAGTTTTGATGCTATTTCATCCATTGTGGATGAGGTACAAATTCAAACTGACAGTGAAGGCATGAGACTAGATGCCTTAGACCGTAGTCACATAACTTTCGTACATTTAGAGCTTAAAGCAAGCTTGTTTGATGAATATATTTGTGATGTTCCAGAAAAGATTAACATTGACACTGACGAGTTCATGAGAGTTCTCAAACGTGCAAAATCCCAAGACAGAGTGTTAATGTCCGTGGATGAAGGTAATTTCATCATCACTTTCGAAGGGGACGCAACCAGAACCTTCAAAATAAGATTAATTGATATCGAGTATGATAATCCTACTCCGCCACAAATTAGTCATCCAACAACCTTCAAAGTACGTTTCTCAATCTTGAAAGACTGTATCAACGATATTGATATCTTTTCAGACAAAATCGCTTTACAAGTGGATGAAGATTACTTCATTGCATCAGCTGACGGTGAGTTCGGTGATGCAAGTATCAAGTACCTTCACGGTGAAAACATCCAATCCCACGAAAAAGCTTTGTTCTCATTAGACAAGATTAGAGAAATGCTTAAAGCGGATAAATTTTCAGAGGAAGCTGAAATTAGTTTAGGTACCGACATGCCATTGAGTTTAACACTCACCATGGTGACAGGCGACGGTAAGCTCAGTTTCTTGCTTGCTCCTAGATTAGAACAAGATGATTAATTTCATTTGTTCATCTTTTTTTATTTTAAATTTAATTTTTAGAGATGGTATTAAGTGGATCACTTCTATCAAACATTGCGAAAAATCCAGAAGAAGGAACGTAACAACGGCACATTGACTCGTGTAGATGAGACTTTTTACAGTGACATACATGAGTTTATGGATGTTTTAAAACAGGAAGCCATGAATGATCCATTTTCCAAAGCCCCTGCATTGCTTAAGGAGGCTCAAATCATTGCTACTGAAATCTGCCAAAGGCGTGAAACCAAAATTGCAAATTCAGCTGTTTTGAATATTCACAGGTCATATCATCTGTTCACAGGCAAGCCTCAGTTTGATTTGGTTGATACCACTCCATTGAACCTCACTCCCGAAGAGGAGAAGTTTTATTATTCACTGATTGACACCCTGAAAAACCACAGGCACAACATTTCACTGGAATCCCTCTCAGACAATGAGGAAGAGGAAAATGATTCCAGACCGATAATCAAGCCTAAGGAAACCCAGACCAACACTTTAACTTCCACTACAGTTGAAAAACCCCCGGAAGAGGTCGTTAAACCAAAACCTATAGTTAAAGAGGTTAAGGAAGTTAAGGAAGAAAAACCAGTCATAAAGCCGCCTGAGGAAAAGCCTCCAGTCAAGGTTCAGCAAAAGCCGAAACCTGTTGAAAACATTGAGGACAATCCGAATGCCTTTGATGAGCAGGATGAATTTTATGATTTCGAATCCAAAAGGGTTGCAAGAGACACAGAACTTGTCACAATGCTTGTTTTCGATGAAGTGGGTGCAATCGTAGGTGTTGACGAGAAAGTATATGGACCTTTCAGGCCGCAGGACATAGTGACATTGCCACTTGTCAATGCGAAAATATTTTTCAAAAATAGAAAAGGCCGAAAGGTTAAAATCTAACCACTTTTCCATTACCTTTAAATAACTTGATAAATATATATACTAATCGTATCTATTTGTGATATTAAAAAATTATATTTTATATAATTTGGATTTCTGCTGTGTGTAGACTTGATGCGTTACAAGACAGTTTTGATCTCTACTTTTTCGTAATATAAATGGAGTTTAGATAAATTCATAGATAGGTTTACAATGATTTATTAATTTACGGTGAGAAAATGAAAATACCAAAAGAAAAAAGAACATACTGTCCACACTGTAAAAGACACACAGTACATGAAGTTCACACCGCTAAAAGAAGAAAAGCTAGTGAATTAACATGGGGACAAAGACAATTCAGACGTGTAACTGCTGGTTACAGAGGTTACCCAAGGCCTTTACCTGCTGGAAACAAACCTGTTAAAAAATTAGACTTAAGACTTAAATGTAAAGAATGTGGAAAATCTCACATTAAACAATCTTTCAGAACAGGAAAACCTGAATTTGTAGCTAAATAAGGTGATTAACATGGTTAGTAAAGGTAGAGGAAACTTTTTAAAAGTTAAATGTTTAGATTGTGATAATGAACAAGTAATTTTTGATCGTGCAGCATCCGATGTTAAATGTATCATCTGTGGTAAAACACTCGTTAAATCCCGTGGTGCTAAAGCTAAAATTACTGCACACATCGAAAAAGTTTTAAACTAAATCTTTTTAGTTTTTAACTTATTTTTTTACTATTTTTTATAATTTTTATTTGATGTTGGTGAGAATATGGTAAGAAAAAGTCAAGAATGGCCTGATGAAGGAGAACTTATTGTAGGTACCGTTTATAAAGTTCTTAATTATGGGGCTTTTGCTAAATTAGAAGAATATCAGGGCAAAGAAGCTTTTATTCATATTTCTGAGGTATCTTCTGGTTGGGTTAAAAATATCAGAGATCATGTAAGGGAAAACCAAAAAATCGTTTGTCGTGTTCTCCGCGTAAATCCTAAAAAAGGGCATGTGGACGCATCCCTTAAAAGAATCCGTGAAGACCAAAGAACTAAAAAAATCCAACATTGGAAAATTGAACAAAAAGCTGAAAAATTCTTAGAATTATCTGCTAAATCCTTAGACAAGGATTTGGATGAGGCTTATGATGAAGTGGGTTACGAGCTCATGGACATCTTCGGTGATGTTTATGGTGCATTCGAAACCGCTGCTGATGAAGGTGCTGAATCCTTAACTGAAGAAGGAATCCCACAGGATTGGGCTGATGCCATTACAGAAGTGGCTCAAAAGAACATCACTCCTCCTGAAGTTCACATTAGCGGTTATGTGGATATCGAAACATTCGTGCCTGACGGTGTGGATGTCATTATCTCTGCACTCAAAGCTGCTGAAGATAATGGGGACGAGGAAGAGGAAATCAAGGTTCAATGTGTAGGTGCACCTAGATACAGAATCACCATCAAGTCCACTGATTATATCTTAGCAGAAAAAACTCTCAAAGCTGCAGCTGAAAGATGCATTGCAGTTGTAGAGGAATCCGGTGGAAACGGTTCATTTTTAAGAGAGTTAGATAACTAGATTCTTATGAATATGAAAATGAATAAATGTCCTGAATGCGGAATATACACTTTAAAAGATGCTTGCCCAAAATGTGGCGGGCAACTTAAAGTGATTTATCCTCCAAAATTTTCCATTGAGGATAAATATGGAAAGTATAGGCGCATACTCAAAAAGGAAGCAATGAATAAGGAGTAATTCCAATGAACACTACTGAAATTAATGTTTTAGAAGAAGTTGAATTAAACAATCCTATTTTTATTGAAGCATTACCTGGTCTTGGACATGTCGGTAAATTGGCTGCTGACCATATGATTGATGAGTTGGGAGCTACCAAATTCGCAGAAATCTATTCTCCAACTTTCCCGCCTCAAGTTCTTGTAAAAGATGGAGGAATAATCGATAATATGCTCAATGAGCTATATTACTTGAAAGATGTTGGTGAAGACAATTTGGATCTAATTCTTCTTGTGGGCAATACTCAATCCTTATCTCCGGAAGGTCAGTATTTAACCTGTAAAGAGATTCTAGAGTTTGTCAACCAATATGACATTAACAGAATTTACACTTTAGGTGGTATAGTCACTTCTCCACAGCCAGTTGAAAACCCTAAGGTTTTCGGAGCAGCTACCTGTGAAGAGAACATTGAACTATTAAAAGAATTAGATATTGAAATCAGATCCAATGATGGAGGAATTGTCGGAGCTTCCGGATTGTTCTTAGGTTTAGGAGTCCGTCAAGGAATTCACGGAACCTGTCTTATGGGTGAAACTCCAGGTTATTTCATTGATGCTGAAGCGGCTGAAGCTCTCTTGATTAAGTTGTCCTTATTGCTCAACTTTGAAATCAACACTGATAAGCTTGATGAAAGGGCTGAAGAAACCAGGCAAATGATTGCTAAGGCCCAACAAATGGAACAGGATATGATTAACAAGGCAAATGCTGGAAATGCTGATGATTTAAGATATATTGGATAAAACCAATATATTCCTTTTTTACTTTTTTTATGAATGTTATAGTTATTCCCGACGCTTCAATGATTGTTATTCCATTAATTGAAAAGAATGGACACACTTATTTATCCCCAACTGATTTTTCCCGCTATGACAATATGGACATATGTGAAGGCAATCTCGAATTTGACCATATTATTTCAAAATACTCCTCCAGTGAACTTCCCTCTGGTGTGAAATCAAGACTTTACTTATTCTCTAAAATCATTGACAAGGCCGATGCTGCCATAATACTGGGCAAGCGCCCGAGAGAATATGAAAGAATGTACAGCTCATTGAATGACCTTATTCTATTTGGAGGAAATGCCTGCAACAATGCCCACAGCCTCATGGTCAAGATTGTTGAGGACATGGATATTCCAACTTTAAAGCTAGCTTTTCCAAAAAATCAGGATGATTTAATCAATTTGATAGATAAAACAAACTTTTTTTTAAAAAACCTCAAATCAAGCAATGATGATGATTTGAGTGTTGATTTGTATCCTAAAAAGGAAAAGTATCCCGTTTCGGATGTGAAGGAAATATTGGATAAGTTAATATAATCTCAAATCCAACAGTTAATCATGTTAGTAAATGCGGATTTCCATCTTCACAGTTGCTTTTCGGCTGCATCATCTAAGGACATGCTGATAAAAAACATGGCTCCAAAGGCCAAGCTAAAGGGATTGGGCCTTTTGGGAACAGGCGATGCATTGCATCCGGGATGGCTCGACATCATTGAGGAGACCACAACATATTCAGGGGACGGAATCTACACCTATGATGACATGGATTTTGTCCTGACAACCGAAATCGAGGGAAAAAACAGGATTCATCATGTAATCATAATCCCGGATATTGGCATTGCACGTGAACTGTCAGATAAGCTGCCTTCAAAAAACAAGACAATTGACGGCAGGCCCAAAACCAATTATGGAGGAGCGGAAATTCTTGAATTGGTCAGACAATACGACTGTCTGATCGGTCCGGCTCATGCATTCACTCCATGGACTGGAATGTACAAGTCATTTGATAGCATTTACGACTGTTATGAGAAAAAACCGGATTTTGTTGAATTGGGATTGTCCGCCGACACTGACATGGCTGACACAATTTCAGAACTTAAGGATTTCCCGTTTCTTACAAACTCGGATGCACATTCACCATGGCCACACAGACTTGGCCGTGAGTTTAATCAAATAAGTCTTGAGGATATCTCATTCTCATCCATCAAAAAGGCAATTAAAAACAGGGATATCAAAGCAAATTATGGCCTTGTGCCGAACCTGGGCAAGTACCACATGACCGCATGCACCAAATGCTACAAGCTGATAGATCCATTGACTGCAAAGGAAAACAATATGAAATGCAGTTGCGGCGGAAGAATCAAGAAGGGAGTGGATTTCAGGATATCAGAAATTGCCGATTACTCAGAGCCTAATCATCCTAAATTCAGGCCCAAATATGTTCATCTGATGCCTCTTGCTGAGATAATCTCATCAGTCTATGACAAGGGAGTCACAACAAAGACCGTTCAGGGAATATGGCAAAAGCTGATTGACAGTTTCAATACAGAAATAGATGTTCTGATTAATGCTGATTTGGCAGATATTTCTAAAATCGACACTCAAACCGCACAGGCGATAGAGTCATTCAGAAACAATTCGCTTGATATCGTTCCTGGTGGCGGCGGCCAATACGGACAGATTATTTTTGAAAAGAAGGTCAAAAAGGAAAAAGTAGTTACTTTAGATAATTTTTAAAAAAAGCGGACTTGGAGGGATTTGAACCCTCGATCTTAAGATTAGGAGTCTTACGCCCTTCCAGACTAGGCTACAAGCCCATATTTATAAAATAATCTCATAAGAAAAATATTTTTTTAAAAAAAAGAATTTATGAGAACGGACCCGCCGGGATTTGAACCCGGGGTCTTCGGATTAGAAGTCCGACGCCCTATCCAGCTAGGCTACGGGCCCTCATATACAACAATAATTATTTTATTTTTTTTATTATATATATTTAACGATTAAAAATAAAAAAATAAAAGGATTAAATTTAATCCTCAAACTCTTTCAGTCATTCCAGTTGCATCATTTACTCCGATACTGTCTACAGCATTACCATCTGCATCGTAAATGGTAAATATCCAGTATCCATTGGAATAATATCCGCTTCCTGCATAACAACCTTCTTCTGCTATTGCATCACTTGCGATAGCTTTTGCAGTGGAATAGGATAATTTAGTTGAACCGGAGCTTGAGCTTCCACTTCCACTTGAACTGGAACCAGAACTACTTGATCCAGAACTTGAAGTTCCACTTGAGCTTCCACTTCCACTTGATCCGGAGCTGCTTGATCCGGAACTTCCAGAGCCTACTCCGCTACTACCTGAATCAGTAGTTGCTACAGAGGAGCCAGTACCATTGGTGCTTATAGAACTATTATTCCCAAGTCCATTACCAGTGTTATCATTTGCACCCATACTGGACAAGTCGGAGAATATTGGACTGTTACTATTGGTAATTCCATATGCGGCAACAGCAGCAGCAATACATAATACGATAATTATTGAAATAATAATATTTGCTTTATCCAATTTTTAGCCTCCTGCATTATTAATTAAATATAATAATAAAATTAAGTTTTTCATCTTTTATATATATTTCGATTTATTTATTTCGGTAGCACTTATTAATAATAAAAAATATATATATTTATCGTTAGTTTCTAATTTCTTAATTTGAGGTGACATATTTGAAAGATAGAGTAGTTATATCTCCTACAACTCGTCAAGAAGGCCATGCCGAACTCGTCATGGAAGTTGATGATGAAGGGATAGTTACAAAAGGTATGTATTTTAGTATTACTCCTGTAAGGGGTTTAGAAAAGATGGTTCTTAGCAAAGCACCTGAAACCGCTCCAGTTTTATGTCAAAGAATCTGTGGAGTTTGTCCAATTCCACACACTTTAGCATCCGCTGAAGCTATCGATCAAGCATTAGGAATCGAAATTCCTAAAGCAGCTAGATTGTTAAGAGAAGCTACCTTAGCAGCACACAACATTAACAGTGCAGCTATTCACCACTTCTTAGTAGCACCTGATTTCGTCCCAGACGAATTATTCGCTACTGCAGTTGACAGTGTAAGTAACATCAGAAAAAATGTACAATACGTTGTTGACATGATTGCTGGTGAAGGTATTCACCCATCTGATGTAAGAGTTGGAGGAATGGCAAGAAACATTACTCCATTTGCAAAAGAAAGATTAGTAGAAAGAATGACCGCACTCAAATCAGACCTCGAAGCACACATCGAATTAATCAAAAACTGTGTTGCTGAAAGTGCTGAAAAAATGGGCATGCCAGAAGATTTAGGTGTAGTTAACCAACCATTACTCGCTGTACACCCAACTTACGGTGTAAACGAGTTTGACATGGACGCATTTTCCGAAGTTTTACCTGAAGCATGGTATGATGACCCTGAAGTAGGTAAAAGAGGATGTTCCGTTATTCCATTAATCAATGGTACTAACGTTGAAACCGGTCCTAGAGCAAGAATGGAAAAATTCCAAGGATTCAAAGGTAAAGGTGTCATTGCTCAACACGTAGCTCGTGCTGACGAAATGATGAAAAACTACGAAGCATGTATGGAAGCATTAGACGCAATCGACCCTGCAGCATCTGCAAGAGCAGACTATGATCCTAGAGGTACTGGTGAACTCGGATTCGGTATTATCGAAGGTCCTAGAGGAACCAACGCTCACATGGCAAAAGTTGAAGATGGAAAAACCAAATTCTACTCTGCAATTGTGCCAACCACTTGGAACATTCCAACAATGGGTCCTGCTACAGAAGGATTCCATCATGAATTTGGTCCACACGTTATCAGAGCATACGACCCATGTTTATCCTGTGCTACTCACGTGATGGTTGTTGATGATGAAGACAAATCCATTCTCAAAAACGAAATGGTGAGAATCTAAGTTGGAGGACAATTAAATGCCTTATGATTCGGAGATAATTGTTATAGGATGCGGAAATGTTTTATTTAAGGACGATGGATTCGGTCCAGTTATAATCAATATTTTACAGAAATACGCAGAAGATAAAAACGACTATTACGATCCAGCAGTAACTGCATATGTGGAAAACGATTTCGACAAGGATATTCTCGCAGAGATTAAAGCGAAGTTTGAAGGCATCGAATTGCCTGAAAGCATTCAATTTATCGATGGGGGAACAGCAGCTCCAGTTAATTTCTTCCCACTTTACGAAGACTATGACTGGAAAAAGCTAATTGTTATTGATGTAGTTGAATTCGATGCAGAACCTGGAACCGTAGATGTATTCGATCCTAATATAATGAAAATTGGAAAATACGACAATCCTCACGGAATGACAGTGGAAGAACCACTTCAAAAGATTTCTGAAAAATGTGAAGTTGTCGTTGTTGGTTGTAAGCCTGCAGAAATTCCAACTCCGGATGTTGATTTAGGGTTAACAGACCCAGTTATAAAGGCAATTCCTAAAACTATTGATCTTATTTTAAAAGAAATCGGGGTAAAATAATGTTTGATAAATTGAAAAAAGCTTTTGGCGGTTCTAAAGAAGAAGTCGCACCAAAAGTAGAAGAAAAAGTTGAAGCTGCTCCTGTTGAAACACCAGTTGAAGCTAAAGCTGAAGCTGCTCCTGAAGCAGCTGCTGCAAAACCACGTATCGGTTACATACACTTAAGTGGTTGTACTGGTGATGCAATGTCCTTAACCGAAAACTACGACATTTTATCAACAGTTTTAACTGATATGGTTGATATCGTATACGGACAAACTTTAGTTGACAAATGGATTCACGGTACTTACGCTGAAGAAATGCCTGAAATGGACTTATGTTTAATTGAAGGATCAGTTTGTTTACAAGATGAACACAGTTTACACGAAATCCAAGAAGCAAGGAAAAAATCTGGCTTAATCTGTGCATTCGGTTCCTGTGCTATGACCGGTTGTTTCACAACCTTCGCACGTGGAGGCCAACAAGCACAACCTAAACACGAATCTTTCGTGCCAGTTAGTTCCTTAGTTAAAGTAGACTTAGCACTCCCAGGTTGTCCTGTTGCTCCTGAAATGATTGCTAACGCAGTTGTTGCATTATGTAACGGTGACTTAGAATACTTACAACCTGCTATGGACAAAGCTGCTTGCAACACCGGATGTGGCTGTGATGTATTAACCAACATTATCCGTAACGGATTATGTTCTGGATGTGGAACTTGTGCTCTAGCTTGTCCTACAAGAGCTATGGGCTTTACTGAAGGTAGACCTAGCTGTGACAGAGACAGATGTGTAAAATGTGGAACCTGTTACGCAATGTGTCCAAGAGCATGGTTACCAATCAAAAGAATTAAAGAGGAAACAGGATTATAGGAGGAATGAATATGGTATTAGGTACTTACAAAGAAGCAATTTCTGCTAGATCTACTGATAGCAAAATTTTAGAAGTATCCCAAGATGGAGGAATTGTTTCAGCATTACTCTGTTACGCACTCGATGAAGGACTCCTTGAAGGTGCAGTCGTTGCTGGAACTCCTGACGATGATTGGAGACCTATTCCTACTGTAGTAACCTCATCTGATGAAGTTATTGCTGCAGCAGGTACTAAATATTCAATGTCTCCTACCTTATCTGCTTTAAAAGAAGCAACCCGTCAATACGGACTTGAAAAAGTCGGTGTAGTTGCAACTCCATGTCAAGTACAAGGTTTAAGAAAAGCACAAACTTATCCATTTGCAAGATTCGTTACCAGTAAAATCGCATTAATCATCGGTATTTACTGTATGGAAAACTTCCCAATGGCTTCCTTAGACACCTTCGCAACTGCTAAATTAGGATTTGACAGTTTACAAGATGCTTCCAAAATGGACATCGGTAAAGGTAAATTCTGGTTAACCAAAGACGGTGAAGACTCAGGATTAGCTATTAAAGAAACCCACGGATACGAACAAGCTGGATGTAACATCTGTATGGATTACGTTGCTGAATGGGCTGACGTATCAACCGGTTCCGTTGGATCTCCTGACGGTTGGTCCACTGTTTTAACCAGAACCGATGACGGTGACAGCATCTTTAAAGCTGCTGTTGACGCTGGTTTAATCGAAACCAAACCAATGGACGAAGTAAAACCTGGTCTCGG
>NZ_SUTJ01000018.1 GCF_015062915.1 Methanobrevibacter thaueri
AATTTTCTCTTTTTCAAATAAATAATCATAACTACATGATCTAAGATTAAACCAATTTTTACCTTTATCGTACCGTTTTTCTAACTTTTCTTGATATTGTTGTAAAAATTCATAGATATAAGGATATTCTTCTTTTGTATTCAATCCATCAACACTATGTATTAGATATAAATTTTGGTATAATATTTTCCATTTATTAATATCTCTACCTCTTAAAATAGGTTTTATTATCTCTTTATTATTAGAATCTTCTTTAATCAGTCTATTTTTTGTTTCTTCATCAATTATGAAAGCTTTATTAAAACCTGTTTTAATACCATAATTAATTTGAATATCTAAATCTTTAATTAATATTCCTTCATTAACTATTTTTTCTCTCAAATCTAAAATTTGAGGACTATTAAATGTAAAAGAATTTGAACTTAATTTATTTTGATTCATATAAAAATTATTATTCACATAAATTTCATTTTCTTTTAGATAATCTTTTTTAATTTGTATTACACATGTATCAACAGAAGCTTCTTTGAATACTTTAACACCAGTAAAATCATTATAAATTTTTAATTGATTTTGTAAAATTAGCTTTCTAAGTTTTTCCCCATATTTAGCTTTCGCAAACTTATTAGAACAAATAAATGCAAAAATTCCTTCATCTTTTAAAATTTTTAAACCTTTCTCAAAGAAATATACATATAAATCTGCAACACCCGTGTAAGTTTTATAATGTTGTTTAAGATATGGCTTGATTTCTTTAATTTTTTCTTGTCTTACATATGGAGGATTTCCAATTACAATGTCAAATCCCGGATTTTCTCCTTTAAATATTTCTGAAAATTCTAATTCCCATATAAAGAATGGACGGTCATCTCTATATTCATATTTTTTTATTTCTTCAATCAAATCTTTTCGTCCGATACTTTTAAGATGTTCTTCAATGAAACTCCATTTTAATTCCTTAATTTCACGTCGAAGTTTATCTTTTTGACGAGGCCCACAAGTATTGAAAAATTCTCTCTTTTTAGATTCAATTTTTTCAAATAATTGCTCTTTAGGAGTCATAGCTAATTTTGTTTGAGCAGATCTAACAATTAACTCATCATCAAACAATCTAACATTATCATAACCATCAATTACAGAGTTTCCACACATTATCTGATTATCTAAATTTGGCAAGGGTTCAATTTCTTTAACATTATCTTCATCAACAATTAAAGACAACCAAAACCTTAATTTAGTAACATCAGCTGCAGAATATTCTAAATCAACTCCATATAATGAATTAGCTATTGTTTCCTTTTTAAGATTATAAAAATCAATATCTTGAATATTATTTATTAAACGAAGAATATATCTTGCAGTGACAATTTCATTCATCATTCCTACTGGAAATGCTCCTGAACCCACAGCCGGATCAATTACCTTTACATTTTTAAGCAAATTGTCTAATTTATCTGAATTTACTTTGATAGATTCTCTGATATGAGGAATCTTTTTAAGTTTCTTACCCGCATCATGTACTTTAATTATATGTTCAATAGCCAAGTAACCTTTAGTAATAAACTTCCTTAAATCTTCTTCTGGAATATCCGTATTTGTTTCAAGATAAGATATTAAGTTTTCTTGACACATATAATGAACAATATGTCTCGGAGTATAAAATGCACCTTTTTGCTTTCTATCTCCACCTTCAAGTAAACTTTCAAATACTTTACCAAGCATTTCAGGATCAACTGCCACTTCTTTTTCTAAAGGTTCATCTTCTTTAACAGTGAAATTGAACATGTCAAAAGTTTTAAAAATATTATTAAAAATAGAGTTAGTGAGATTAATATCAGTTTTTACCCAATCATAGTTATTTATTGGTTCAAATAATGCACCATTTAAAAATGGCACCATATATCCAAATTCAGAGTAGTGAAAATCAGCAACTTCCTCTGCAAATCCTTTATAAAATAATGGTTCTAAAACATCATTAAAGAAATTCTTTCCTTCATCTTGACATTTATTAAAAATTCTTCTTAAGAAATCTTTTGGACCAGTCCCCCAATTTTTACCTTTTTGAACACCTAACCAACCTTTCTTTTGAAGGAAATACATGAATACTAACTGACCCATCAATTTTTTAGCAAAATCAGATGATTTAATATATTTAGAATCAAATTCTTCACAAACAACTGAATCCTCTTCTTTAATTTTAGTTAAAGATTTGACTAAGGATTTAACAAGATCACTATACTCTTTAAAGAATTCATCAGTGACATTCTCAATATTGAATGCATCATCAATTTGTTTAAGGGAAATTGGTTCTTCAGATATAAGTAAATTTAAAAATTGTGTTTGGCAGGTATGATTAGGCTCGTTTGGCCCTACTAAAAATGAATGTCTACGTGGGGCACTTAATTCTTCCTTAACCCCATTTTCTCCAAATTTAAAATATTTTTTAATATAAGAGAATCTCCAATCATCAGAATCTTTAGAATAGAATGCCACTAATGCTGCCTCTTTATGAGTTTTTCTCATTACATCAGCTATTAAATTTCTTTGCATTGTTCTAGCACGGTCTCGTGAAGATTCATTTGATAATTCAATAGCATATAACCCAATACGCTCATCAAATTTACTACGATATGAACCAACAGTGAAAAAATGATTAATATATTTTTTAAAATTATCTTTCACATATTGTTTTTCTTCAACAGTACTGATTTCAACATCATTAAAAAGCTCTAATAAAAAATATTCAAATCGTTCTATATCAAACCTTTTCTTAAATGTTTCATCTAAAATATTAATAGCTAATTTTGCATCCATAGACTTATTCCCCTATTTAAAGTATTCAGATAAAACAATTTCCTTTATGTCCTCATCTGAATTACTATCATTAGTTGTTGTTTTTAAATCTTCAACTTTAATATTTTTCCTTAAACTTGCAATTGTTGATTCAGCATCAATTGCATTATCTTTTAAAGAATTATGAATACGTTTTGCTTGATTTTTGGTTATATGTCCTTCAATCACTAAATCTTTAACTTTTGTTAAAAAATTAATATCATAACTTGCTAATAGGGCTTTTTGTGAAAGTGCTGCATTAATATATGAAAGTATTGAAGTTTCTTTTCGTGTTAGCTTTTGTTTATTATCAGGGTTAAATAATAATTCTTTAAACGCATTTAAATTTAAATCTAAATAATCATAATATTTTCTATCAACAATTAAACCTTTTTCATCAGGTGATGCTTTTAGTTCCTTAATTGCATCAAAAAAGTCTATCTCTTCAGTTTTATCAGCTGATGACTTGAAAACTTTTTTAAATTTACCTGTTTTCAATAAAGTAATTAGATAATTTTTATCTGATTTTCTAGCAACTCTTGCTTTTTTAGGTATCTCTTCAATTTTCTTAAATAACTCTTTATCATTATCTCTAATGTCCCTCATTAAATGCAAATATTTTAGTTCATCATCTACAAACTCTTCTTCATCTAAAGCATTTGAGTTAATTCTATCAAATAAATCAAAGGAACGAATTGGTTCATCAGTTAATAATTGAGAATCATTACCCAATAATTCAATAAACATTGCGATTTTATTTTTAGCAAGTGACTCAATCTGAATATTTTCTTCAATAGGGTCGGTTGGGAAGAAGTTATATATGTATACTTCATCAAAATCTGTTCCTAACCTTTGAACCCTACCTACCCTTTGCATTATCTTGGTCGGATTCCATGGAATATCAAAATTAATAATTACATTAGATCTGTGTAAGTTAACACCATGAGATAATGTATCAGTAGCTATTAAAATACGATAATCATTTTTTTGACTAGATTTCTTTACATTAGCATCAAAATTAAATAAAACATCATCCATATCTCTTTTAGAAGATTTACCAGTATATAACATTACTTTATCAGTACATCTCTCCTTAATTAATTTATAAATATCATTAGCAGTGTCTATAAATTCAGTAAAAATAATAATTTTCTTATCTTTCAACAAGTTTCCATTTAATAAATCAACTAAACGTTCTCTTTTAGGATATTCAGTTATTGATGCCCATTTTTCTTTAATGTTTGTTAATATGTTTAAATCATTTTCTAAATCAACAATAAACTTATCAGTAAATTCATCTTTAAGATATCTTTTTATTTTACCTGAATTAATTAACTCATCAACTTTATCAATATCATCATCTTCTATTAAATCAAAAATTTTCCAATTATAATCCCTACTTGTAAAAAATTCTCCTTTTTGCTTAAATATTTTAATAGCATTTTCATGAATTTTAATTGAATTATCAATTGATTTTTTAAAAGCAACATTGCCACTTTCTAATCTTTTAACAAGTAAAATTTTAATAAAATTACCCATCATATTTTGAGAATTAGAAAATTTAATCTCAGGGTTCTTCTGATATTCAATTGCCAATGGACGATATTTTGCATATGTTAAATTTTTATTAATCAAACGTAATGTTTCATCAAAAACTTCATTAATATAATCCGTGAATTCATAATAAACGGGTATTGGTGTTTTTACAGTTGGAAACTCTAAATTATTTGTTTTTAAATCATTTTGATAATATTTATTTATACTATTCCTAGTTCTTCTTACCATCAAGTATTGTAGTACATTTTCACGAATATCCGCAGAAATCTCTTTACTAACTCTTAAATATAATTCAGGATCCTCATCCTTATTAACCATTTTCTGTCTTTTATCTAAACGTTTAAAATAAGATTCTAAATCACGTACTTTAGGATTCGGTAAAGTAGAATTGTGAGATGGTTGGAATAATTTAATTTGACTTAACAAATCAGAAGGAGAATTATTAAATGGAGTTGCAGATATTAACACTACATTTTTCCCTTTACAAATTGATGATAAATAATCATATCTTTGAGTTTCTTCGTTTCTAAATTCATGAGATTCATCAATTATTACATTTTGATAGGCAGTATAATCATACTTTTTAACAATTTGGTCCAACTTTCCTTTAGATTCAACTATAGATTTTACTTCAAAATCTCTTAAAACCCGTTTCCATCCTCCAGGGTTGTGTTCATCTATTAATGCTGGAGGTGCAATTACTAAAGTGGTTCCTTTTAATTGTTGTGCAAGTAATGCTCCCATATATGTTTTTCCAAGCCCAACTACATCAGATAAAAATACCCCACCATATGCTTTTATTTTTTCTTTAGCATCAAGCACAGCATCTCTTTGATAATCTAAATACTTAAAATTTTCAGGAAAATACTCTACATCCATTTCTTTTTGATCATTCCAAATTTTATCATATAAAAATTCATAGATAAACTTTAAATATAATTCATAAGGAGTAATATCATTTCTTAACCATGTTTTAGTTGTTAAAGTATTTATAAACTCTTTAGTTATAGGTTCAGATTTATCCCATAATTCATCAAATTTTTCTTTTGCAAAATAATAATCATTTGAATCTTTAAGTTCAACATTAAATTCTAAATTTTTTTCAAGCCCAGGGTATGTAAAATTACTTGATCCAGTTACTACACGACCTATATCCTTATCATCTTCAGGAAAAGTCATGATATATAATTTTGAATGTGTCTTTCTTTCTTTGTATGCTTTAACTTCTAATTTTCCTGATTTTAACCAATTAATAAATTGATAAGCTCCTTTTTCAACATTTAATGAATTTTCAGAATTATCCATTTCTTTAATTAAATCATTATTAATTTGTTCTTTGAATTTGACAGTGGAAATATTAGTTTTTTTTGAATCTTCAATTAATTCAAAAGTTTGTGAATCAATTCCCATTCCAACTAAAATTCTTACTTTATCAGTTTTTTCCAAACTTTTTTGAAGTTTATAAAAACCACTTACATAAAAATAACCAACAAGACAATCAAAAAACTCAGTATCTTTTAAAAGAACATTAAATCTATCTATTAATGTATTATTTTCTTCATTAGTGAAAAAACTAGTATCATTCATATTATCACAAGAAAGACATTACTATAAAATAATATAGATATAATAATAAATAAAAGTATTTATAATAATCTTGATAGATAATGATAATCAAGAAATTAATTGAGTATAGTGATACAATGAATAATAAAAATGTTTCATCATTCGAAATAATAAAACATAATAATTTTTCTTGGAGTTATGTTTATAAAATTAATAATAAAAAACGAGATATTCATGCTGTTTCGGTACGCGAATTAAAAAGAAAAGTGATATCTAGAAATTTACCATGGGATGATGAAAATTATCCTGAAAATAATATTAATGAATCAACTTATGATTCAGACAAAGCGGTACATATTCCTTATAAAAAAAGTAATGAACAATACACAGATGAAACTTATGACTATGAAAAAAGTGGATCATTTGGCAATTGGGTTCCTAGTATGAAAAAATGGAATAGAGATAAAAGAAATAAATATTGATTATAAAATTCACTAAAAAGCATTTTACAGAGAAAAACTTAATTTAGAAACTCATTGATTTTAAATTCTATTTTTTATGTTATGAAAAATATATAAAGACAATTATAACTCTCATTTTCCAATAGTTGTTATTAATATATTAGCAAATTGTATAAATATCATGCAACAAATATTTGAATGTAAATTATTTTTGAAAAAGGTGTAATAATGAATAATACTCATAAGATAATAATAGCCTGTCTGATAGGCATAATAATCGTATTGGGAGGAGCAATTGTAGGAAGCTTAATGAAGGAACCTACAAAGACCGTTGAACTATTTGAAAATGGTACAACCATTGATGTGCCTGCAAGCACAAATCTCACAAACCACAGTGCGTTCAGCACCACTTACGTTACTTCTAAAAACACCACAATTATTGGTGTGGACAATAATAATCTTGTTGGCGCACTTGCTTCAAAAATATTATCCACAATTATTGTTGATAAAGGTGAAAAGCAGGACAATGGATTATATAAACTGGACAAGACTAGCATCATGGAACTTGGCGACCAGTTAGGTCAAGGTTATGATGAAAAAAATATTAAGGAAGCATTTGTTGGCATAAAACACAACAATACAGTCAATCAAAGTGTGATAATCATTGGAAGTGATGAAAAAGAGATAAATGATATTTTAAACAGCACCCAATGGAAGGAGAGCACTCATTCAAGTGAGACAGTGAATGCAACCACCACTGATTCACAGGCACCCTCCTCAAATGAAGACAAGACATATCCGTTCTATGCTGATGACGGGACAATAGTCGGATATTATCATGTTGGAGATGTCGTAGAGCATTATGATGGATTATACCAATTGAAATCCAATGGTGAATGGGAATACATTGGTGAGGCAAAAGGCTCCAGCCAACAGGCATACGATCAGGGCTATTCAGATGCACAGGATGATTCAAGCAGCGATATTGATGAAGGGGAAGCTGATGATAAGGGCACCTCTGATTCAAGTGATTTTGATTAAATGAGTTGGAGGATTTCCTCCAAACCATTATTTTTTTAACTAGTAATGCATGTTTCTTCTTGCATTCTTTCCCAATTTTTCTTCCCTTAACAGTTTAGATGACTTTGTTGATTTCTGCCTTCTTTTGGAGCAGGAATAGTTCGGCGGATACACTGTCATCACATTGATGCAATTGTTGAATATTTTTACACAAATCTTAATCAACCCATATTCCTTGTTGTCCGGCGCCTCATACAATAGCTCATAGCCGTCCTTGTACTCTTCTGAAGACACGTCATAATCCACCATCTCCTCATTGAAAATGAGATGCCTAATGAAATCCATTGAAAACCTGTTCAGGATTGAACGGTCCCTAATATGGTCAAATTTAATGTTTACACGGTCAACATCCAAAGTTCCAACATATAACTGATCTATCAAACTGTTCATAATCAATTCCTCCTTGTATAGTTAAACTCCAAAAAATTGACGCTGAAATGGTTATAAAAAAATAAAAATATTGCTTGGCGTGGTTTTTCTGGTGTTTGGCACAGCAATGCTGCAATATTATAATGTCATCAGGTTATATATAAAGGTTTGGAAAATGCCTTTTAAAATGAGAATCTGCTCTCACTAAAGCAGCATGTCCAGATACCTTGGAGGCAAGTCCTCAAGCTCAGGGTTTTTCATGAGCTCCTCCATCTTTTCCTGTCTTTTAAGGCTATCTTCCACAGAATGTTGTGTTTTAATATCCCCGTCCAAAGTAAAAACTCCCTTAAGGTTAAGCTTAACACCCTCATCCAGTCTTTTTTCAAGTTCGCTTTCAAGATAATTGAGCTCTGAATCTGACTTCTGGCATCTCCCATTGCACTCACCGTCAAATGTGCAGTCATAGATGACAAAATCAATGTCATTGTTTTTTGCTACTTTCAGCCTGATTTGATTGATGATTTCACATTTCTGCCTGCCGTTCACGTTTCCACCTTTAAGTTGAGTTAACCTCATTCTTTATAATAATTTTATACAAATAAACTAATAACAATTTCCATAGGGTTCAAATTATCGGATTGCCCTTCAAACTCATTTATTGAATAATTATTTAAACAGTTCACTATTGCGATGAGTTTAAATATCATACGATTCCATTTTGTTAGTTACAAAAGGAATTGGAGGTGATTATCTCATGCAGGAGTTGAGATAATCCTCAATTTCGTCTTCTGACATTTCCGGCCAGTTTTCCCTGATTCCCCTGCGAAGGGTGTTGAGGTAATCTTCACAAGGCATGTTATAGTCTCGAATGTCAGTGTTGGTGATTGTTTTTACCTCAAAGCCATCCATCTCTCCAAGAGTGATGGTGTCCTCATACCAGCCATGGATCTTATCCTGACTGCGTCCTGCATTTTCCCAGCGAACTACATGGTCGAACTGTTCCTTGGTGATTAGGTAGGCAACTCCTAATGCATGGCCTCCTTTAGTGACATCAAGGAATGACACTCCCTGCCACTGCCAGGATCCTGACTCATGTCCAAAGTACATTTCATAAGGAATGTCAATTGCCCTAACCTCAACCGGTTGGGCAGTGTCCCCACATGGAGGAAAAGATCTGCTGCCTTCAAATGACCCTCCTTCGATGTAGCACATGAATCTCTCATAGAGCATGTTGCTTCCGTAGGAAACGTACCAGACGTACTCCTTCCATGACGGAATCTTCTTAAGGTCTGAAACCTCACGAAGGAAGACATATACATATGCGAAAGTGCTCTCACCATTTAAAGTGATTCTTACACATCTTTTGGCATAAAGGGAACCTTCGCCTTCAAGCCTGTCGATTGAAGGCATGTCCTCAACCGGCACCTGGTAGGCCTCGACAATTGCAAGGCCGTCACCGTCAACGATTGCAGGATACCATCCCACATCATACATGTCATAGCCTGCAAGAAGGGTTGTGCCCAGATAAGTGCTGTTTTCTAAATATCCATGATTGGACTCACCCTCCATCAGGGTTCCGTAAACCAGCACTTGCCTTTGAGAGAAGTACTCGGCAACGGATTTGATGTCATCCTCATAGCTTTCGCCCCACATTCCGATGAAATCAGAGGCAAGAATCTTGTCCTTGTAGCTTGAAACGATCTTATCAATCATTTCAGCAAACTCAGGACAAAGGTCTGAGTGCAAGTCTATGAATTCCTTGACTCCAGCCTTCATGAATATGTTCAAGGCCTCGATTTGACCCTTGAATGCCTCAAATCCATGTCCGCGCAGGTTCTTGGATGTGGACATCTTAAGACCCTTCTTAAGGGCGGACTCGGCCTTCAATGTGAAGGAATCAGAATCAGTCATGTATGCCTTCATGAGGATTGCGGTGCAGAGGTAGGTTGGAGTGTAGATGAAGTCCACTACCGCCTCGACTGGAATCTTGCGGGATTCAAAGAACTTGAATGACCCGTCACCATCCTGGAAATCGATGATGATGTCAAGATTATTCTTCCAGTTTGCATCCTTGAAGTCGGCTTCCTCATCGAGGAAATCCTTCAGCCCAGCAATCATCTGGAAAAGTTCGTCAAACTTAGGTACATTGTTTATTTGCTTCTTAAGTATTAATTCATTCATGGCAATGGCCTCCTTAATTGTGTTTTTAAAAAATGTAAGAATTGTGGTGTTTGTTCTTACAGTATATACTTTGGTTGTTATCCTTTATAAAGTTTTTGGTATTTTAATAATCAATGTTTAAAGAAAATTATTGAACGTTAGAAAACTTTCATATATAACATTGCTTTAATGTTCAATGTCCAATATGCATGAGCATGAAAATCCAAATATTCATTCAACTTAATCTAAATTTAGTCAAAAAATATAAAAATTATCAAATACATAAATAATTTCAACATTTACTCAAAATGTAATGAAAAACATTAAATCGTGGAGGTGACAACATGGCTGAAACAAAAGAGCTGATCATTGCAATTGTAGGATATGTCATTGCATTCGTATCCCCTATACTTGGCCTAATCGCAGGGGCCGTGATTTTCTACACACAAAAGGAAAATCCGTTCCTTAACAAGCATGGAAAGTACATTATGGTCTTTGCAGTAATCATGTGGATAATCAGCATCATCCTTGTAATGACAGGTGCTTTTCCATCAGTAATATAGCTTATTTTCAATAAGCTTTTCTTATTTTTTTAAATAATAAGTAACCGTGATACGGTTACCCATTAATTTTTTTTATGATTTAATCAAAACCCCGAATCAGATTGAAATCATAGTATGAGTTCAAATGTTCGCCATCAACAACCTCACCGTCATCAAGCATGGCTGCAATACCTGTTGAGTCATTGTAGTCCCCAATGTTTTCAACCTTAAACATGTATCCGATTTCAGCCTCAATAAAACCTGAAGCACCTGTTTCAATAATCTTTTCAATAAGCTCACCCATTTCAGGAAGGCTTTCAACCATCTCCTGATAGTTTGCATACTGGGCAGTTCCTTTCTTATAGGGGTTTTCGGGAAAATCCCACTGCAGTTTCCCATCCACCAAGTACTGGAGCGGACTGTCAAGCTCCTCAAAGTACCTGTTGTCAAAGACTCCTTTGATGTTGATGTCCTTGGAGTGTGGGGAGAAAATCTGAAAGGCCTCAATCTGAGCGTTCCTATAGTGGATGTCCTTTCTTTCGGTTGCGCAATGCCCATATGTTTCACAAAACACGCACTCATCCCTCCATATGCAATCATCTCTCACATTATCACCTCCATTTAAGTGAATTTACCATGAAAGCCGTCTCATTTGGGTTGTCTGATGTTATAAACAGTTCAATATTGTCCTTTTCGGTGAAGCTACCGTATCTCTTGTAGAGTATGAAATCAGCTTCATAGACTTTTACTCCATCAATGATTTGATAGGGGCGCTTCATCTCCGCTTCAATGTTTTTGCGGTTTCCCCGAACCTCAAAGTCAAGCATCTTATCATAATTCAGGACATTTATCGCATAGCCCTTGCCTGAAAGCAACTTGGCATGACCTGGTTTTAAGATTTCAACCGTGAAATTGCTGCTGTTGGTAGTGCTGATGTTGAATAGCTTGAAATCATACTCATTGTCTTTAGGATAGAAAACCTCATTCTGGCTGAAGTCCTTTTCGATTTCAGTGAAAAGCACCGGATTCAGGAACATGAAAAGAAAACATGCTATTATTGTGAGTATTACTGTTGCCGTAATGAATTGCCTCACTTTCACACCCCAACATTATATCTCAGCATGTAGAAATTTTTTAAAGCCAGAAACGGATCGCCCGTCAATAAATAGCTTGCAATCATGAAAAAGACCGCATGAGTCAGGACAATGATTGCCAATAGGGCAAAAACTAATCTAAACTGTTCAAATGTAAATATGTAAATGTTATCAACTCCCATGGTTTTTAAGAAGTCCAAATCTATTGGAATGGTCTGGTTGGTAATAACATTACTGATGAGGTTGTTTAAATAGTTTTTGGAATAAAAAATTTTTAATCCTTGGAAACAACTCCAAGTACCTGAGTGAGGTGGTTGAACACAAATAAAAGATGTTTTCGACAACATTTCATTTAATTTAACCACTATTGTGTTCTTAAATTATAATCTTATAATATTTGGATTTTGATTAAAATATTCATTTATTCTATTTGTAAATGTTTCTTTGAATTTCTTTGCAATAAATAAATGCCAATTTATTGAATCATCCCAATTTTCATTATTTAAATCAATTGGTAAATACACTAATATTTTCCAAGATTTATTTTTAATTTTTTGATTCCAAAAAACATCAAAACCTAATTCTTGTTCAATCTCATTTTTTTGGTCAAATAGAAACTCAAATAACGAATCATCATATTCATTATTTTCTCCAAAAAGCATTACCTTTATTGAACCATTATCAATTAACATTTCAAATCTAATCTGATTTAAAGGTATTTCATCAATAGGTGCCATATAAGCGGAATTATCTTTTTTAATTAATTCTGTAAAAATGTTTAAATTTTGATTCAAATCAAGTAATTTAAACCAGTAGCTGGATAAATCTATACTTAGATTATAAAAATTAATGAAATTAGAGTTATCGCTTGTTGTTAATTTAAAAAATAAATTTTTAATTGGAAGATTATCCTTTTGACTTTCTAATATTAAATCATTATTTTCTTGGATAACCACTTCATCGCCAGAATTTAGTTCAATTTTATTATATTTTCCTTTAAAATCTTTTATTTCACTTTTATAATAAGGACTTAAATTAATGAACAAATCAACTAACTCATTTTTTTCAAAATCATAATTTCTAAACAATGAATTTATCAAATATTCTTGTCGTGATTGACCTAAAGTTAACCTATAAAGTGATAAAATCTTAATTAATCTATCATATCTACTTACATCACGACTAAAAGGATACATTGGAACAATTCTTTCAATTTTAATCATGTCATCCTTATCTTCTAGACCCCAATATGGAATTAAATCAGAACAGGATCCAGAATTTTCACTTTCGGATGCTTTATTAAATAATTCATCCCAAATGTGATTTGTCTTAAAGTCAGTACGGCCATATCTTCTTGCAATATTTTGCCTAATAGCTAAACATTTATATCTGTTGATTCGTCCTTCCCTTTGCTCTAAATCTATGGGATTTGATGGTAAATTCCAATGCATAATTCTTCTACAATAATTATGGAAATCCAATCCCTCCTGACCTATAGATGTTGATGTTAATACAAAGGGCCAAAAGGGAGAATTGAAAGTATCACGAACAGATTTTTTACGTTTTGCATCAGAATCATCATTTTTTCCTTTAATAAATGATACTGCAAAATGAGTTCTCATAGTATCTTTATCTTTATTTTTTAATGTAAAATCTTCAAAAGTATCAAACTCATAATGAGAAGTTGTTAAATTAAAAGAGTTTAATAATTTATCTGTTATCAACTTAATTTTATTAATATCATCATCATACAATCCACTTGACAATAAATGAACATATTCATCAAGTACAGCTTGTAAATTACCATTTTTTGAATATTTTAAAATATTTTTCCAATATACATACTCTGAATTTGATTTATACAGTAAATCAATAATTGCAGTGGATTGTGGACGATTCATAAAATTTATGAACTCTCTTGATATCCTCATTGAGCACTTATTATAATAACTTATCAAGTGATACCCATTACCAAACTCCTTTTCATATAATCTATAAACACATATAGCAGGTGATGCCAAAACCATATTACACAATACATCTAATAAATCCTCAGGTTGTTTTCCAAAACTATTAAAATAAGTATATTCCGTCTTCAACTTATCTAAATACTTACTAAAACCTTTTTCATTGTAAAATTTATAAATTAATTCATCAATATCATCAAACCATTGATTAACAAATCCCTCTCCACAATACATTGTATCTAATATTAATGGAGTTAAATAATACCATCTTATATCTATATTCTTAGAGTTATTAGAAGGAATTTCATTTAATGCTTGTTTAATATTAAATTTTATTTCATTCTCAATTTCATTAAGGGATAATTTTCTATTTAAACAATCAACAGGATTATACAAATCACAAAAAAATATTGAAGGATATAAAAATGTGAATAATGACATTAACCGAGGTTTTTCTTTTTCAGTGAGGTTGAATCTTAAACGATCAGAATAGTAACCTTTAGAATAATTTAATGCATCGTCTGACTTTTTTAACTCTCCAATTGTTTTTCTTTCAACTTCATAAGACAATAATGATGAAACCATTCGTGGAACCATTTCCCAAGATGAAAATATTAAAGTTTTTGAAAGGTTATTCTTATTTTTAAATGGTCCTTGTAATTCATAATATGGCATTGACGGAGGCATCCATAATAACTTTTCAACATTTTCAGTCATTACAATATCATATAACTTTTTTAAACGGGAATTGTTTAATGGAATTTTCCTATAATTATTTATATCATCTTTATTTATCCAAAAAGTATCTTTTCGCATTTTATAAACTTCAGAAGGATTATTAGCAAAATATGATTCAATTTCACTTTTTAATTTATAATTTTTCATGAATGACATGAGATATGGTGATGATTTCACATAATCAATAGGCACATTGATATTTAATCCAATATCATCTAAAAGCCTTTGAATCTCAATGAATGATTCAACATCCTCTTTAATAATAGTTAATGAATTTTTTGCATCACTATCATCAATAAAATCTGAAAGTTTTGTTTCAGTGATTCTTTCAGTTCTACAAATATTTTTATATAATTTATCTTCAGCTATCTTTTTAGCTTCTATGAATGAAAAATTATTCCTATTGAATTCTTTTAATTCAATAGAATAATTCTCCCAAATCCTCTCAAACTCAACTTTATGTTCTTTTTTTGTAATCAGAAAATCCATTAATTCGAGGAATTCCGAGTAATGAGAACTAATCTCATCCTCATAAATTTCATCCAATGTCGAATACATTTTATATGGAGTTGCTGAAAGCATTAATATTCTTAAATCATCATCAATTTTAAAAAATTTTGAAATTATCATTTCCATATCTGATTTAACATCATTTTCCAACAAATATCTGAATCTTTGGAATTCATCCATAATAATTAAATCAGGATTCAATTTATTTAAAGAAATATCTGCAAATAATAATCTAAACTTTCTAATAATAGGCCTCTTTTTTATTTTTTGATTTATTTTTACTTTTTTACAAAGACTTTGTAACTCTTGGAGTTCATCAAAATAATTATAAATTTCACCAATCATATAACGTAAGTATTTGCCATTTGATTTGTTATTACATGAATCTACATTCATCTCCCATTTATCAGTATACTCATTCCAATCTTTAACCCCATTGCTAAATATATAGTTTAACTCTTCTAAACAATTTTTAAACATAGGTACTCTTTTTAAAATAGTATAAATTAAAGCCCTTTCATCTTTAGTTCCTGGGGAATTATTTACAAATGATGTCTTGGGAGTTAATGGAATTAATTGAATATGTCCTCTTAAAATATTGTCATCATATTCCTGCATGAATATATTAAAATGTTGCATAGATAGCCTTGAAGTATCCGCACTTTCAACATTGACATTTTGTACTATACATAATTTTTCTATATTCTGATTGGCAATAGTTGCGTTAGAGCAAATATAAATAACTTTTAATATATGATCTTCATTTTCATTTTTAAATTTTAAAAATTTAGCAATTGTTCCTCGCGCAATTAATGTTTTTCCAAGCCCCACCTCATCAGAAACAAGAATACGATTTTGACCTTGCCTATAAAGTTCATCAATTCTTTCAACAGTAGCTATTTGGAAATCTTTTAAATCTGACATTACATTATTTTCTATTATATCAAAATAGTCCTTATTCATCAAAATCAATCACTTCCAAAAAGGTATTATACATTTCTTCAAAGCCATCAGGTATAACATTATCACTTGTAATTGAATCAATAATGGATTTTATCTCTTTAAATTTATCATGAGAATAACAACTTGCTTTTAACATTTTTTCATACAAATCTTGTAGTATTATACTACTCCCTTTACCATTAACAACTCTGTAATCATTTTTTAAACTAAAAATATAATCATCACCCAATAACAATGCAACATATTCCATAAAGGAATTCTCATCAGTTATGATATCTGCAATGACATCTTCATGCCTATTCTTAGGCATTCCCTTTGTTGGAATTTTTACAACTTTCTCAAGTTTGTTTCCTAAATCATCACTAACAGAGATGATATAAAATACAGATAAATTTAATTTGTTCAAGTTATTAAATGTAATTTTTTTAGAAAAATTGGCTGATTTATTTGGTAGTAATAATGGATTAATATTTACATTAAAACCATTTAATTCCATTTCATCAAGATCAAAAAATTCTACACTAACATTATAACTATCATCATTAATCAAAATATTTGCCTCTGAATCTAGTCGAGAGACATATTTCATAACACTTTCTAACTTATCCCCTTCATTTATTTCATCAACAACATCATCAACTGTAATTAATTGGAAAGGATCTTTCATTCCACCCTTTTCACCGTTAAATAAATCATTAGATAATTTTTCAATAGATAATTTGCTTTTTTTGGCTTTGAGTTTAATCATGAATTCAACATTTCCATATAATGCGTTATCAGACGCGTTAAATGAACCTAAATATATTTCAGTAAATTTTTCATTTTCAACAACATATATCTTAGCATGCAAATCTTGTTTATTGATATCTGACACTTCCTCAGAAAAAGAAGCCTCACCATTAAATACCTCATCTCTTAAAGCATATACCTCAAAATTATTACAATCATCTTCTTTCAAAGGCCCTATTGAATTAATACGAGTGAAAAGAAGTGCCTTTGAATTATTGGTTTTTCTATTATTAAAACCTTTTATCACCGTTTTACTTAAAAATGGAGACATTATCATTAATTCATCAATCGAATTATCTTGAAATAAATTAGAATTAATAATTGAATATTCATTATTTATGCCATTGATAAAAAATTCATATTCATCAAAAATGTTAGAATTTAACTTAAAATCAATTCTATCTAACTCATTGATTATATTAAACATTTTTTCTTTTTTTACATCATCTTGTAAAAATCCGGTTAAATAATCAATGAAACTTTTAAGAGGTTCATTTTTACTATTATTTAACTCATTTTCTTTGTATCCCTCCATTGTGAAACTTATATCCCAATTCCTATCAAGTGTTAAATTTCTACTTAATACAATAATTCTATACAAAACATTTTTATCATCATTAATGAACCTTAATAACCAAAATTTAGGATGAAATGAAGCGAATCGATTTTTTAATTTTTTTGACATCTTAACCTGAAAAACCATATTCTCCAGTAACATATACAATGGATTTACGTTATTAGGAGATTTAATCTGACCATTTTCACAGAATATGGCAATTTTATCAGAAGTTTCCCTCAATGACCCAAGTATAGAAATTGGATTAGATACTAAATCGGAACCCAAGTTATCAAATGAACTTAATGATATGGAGGTACTTATTAAAGCATCAAAATCGAGAGAGTATGTTGTAGCTATTGCAAAATCAAGTTGATAATTAGCAGGGGCTTCCAAAATATTTCCATAATATAACCTATCTTTTTTATTATTTGGATTCAGCATCCACAGTCACCCCCTGACTTTTAAAGATATCTCCCAAAATAACTTTTACCTCGTAAAATCTATAATTAAGTTTATCTCCACCAAACCATTTATCATTACCATATTTCCCAGGATTGTATGATCGTGCACGATTCCTACCCTTTAAAAAAATTTCACGATTAGTAATAAGTTTATCTAAATCATCCATTTTTCCTTCAAACATTAATTCCTTAGATTTATCCAAAAATATCCTTAATTTATCACTGTTTATTTTAAATTTCGCCATAATATCAGAAAAATTAATATCCGAAATATCCTTCAAGTTGTCTTTAACATCTTCAAAAGCAGCAATAGCATCTTTGTTTTCATAATTGGAAACAATTAAATTATACCTAATAATCAAAACATTAACAAACTCAGAAAATGAAATTGCATCCCTGTAATTCTTTTGAATATAAGGGGGAAATTTATCAATTAGATTATCATCCAATTCATCAAGATTACCGTAATATATAAAATCATACATATCCTCTTTTAAAATATATGCCAACATTGAATCTTCACAGTTTTTAATTATCTGTTTTTTTAAAAATTCCCCTTCTTCTTGATTTAAATTAATCTCTAAATCTTCATGCCATTTATTTGTATAAATTGGAATGTTTAAATAAGAAAAATTTTCAACGCCTGCATTAAAATCATCATGTTCAAATTCATTTTTATCTGATGAATTACCATATTTCAAAGTTGTTTGATTATCCTTATTTCTAGAGCAAATCACATTAAAATATTTCAAAATTGAATATCTAAAATTAAAAATACCATATTTCCTAAGACCCGCTAAATAAATATTTGAAGGAGGTCTTTGAACCCATCCATTATTAAGTATAGCATTTCGTCCGATAATTCCATTTTCACCAGGATGTTTTCCAAGAAGACATTTAGCACATTTTATCTCCATTCTCTCCAAATCATCATTTAATTTACTAGGATCATTAGTTTCATTATTCAATTCAAGAGTTTTTAAAATATAAGGAATAATTAAAAAATATTTAGCTCTTGTTTGGATAGTGGATGTTCCTGGAAAAAGTAACTCAGAAAAACCATCACGAATCGGAGCAATTCCCAATTCATCTAATAAACCATCTTCACCTAACAAATCTAGAATATTGAAAACTTGGTCTCGTTCTGATTTTGAAAAATCAATCCAACCTAATTCCATTCAAATCCCCTCACATATTATATACATATTTTTAACCTTTTATTATATAATTTATATTATGAACTTAATAATTTCAATCAAACCCCAATTCGTCGAAAAGATACTTTCAGGAGAGAAGAAATACGAATTCAGAAGAAGAATCTACAAACAGGAAGTTGATAAAATCTACATCTATCAAACCTTACCTGATGCAAGCATAGTTGCTCGTTTCATACCTGGTGAAATCGTCATGGACACTCCCCAAAACCTTTGGGACAGATTCAAAGACGTATCCGGAACAACAGAGGAATATCTTTTAGGCTATCTACACGACAAGGATGAGGCCTATGCGATTGAAATAACCAATCTTGAGGTTTATGATGAACCCTTCATCCCTGAGGGAATCCAGGCTCCACAATCATATAAGTACATTGATTATGACCTTTAATCATCATAAAAAGGCTGTGCACCGCATTTCCACACTCGAGTGTACTCATCCACATCCTCGACATGATGGAACTCGCTTCCAGGAGCAATGACAATGTCATAGCCGTCCTCACCAACAATATCACCAATATACAATATCTTGCTGGTTTTAGGCATTAAAAGAACATTTAAATACTTCTTATCCCCATGGAAATCCTTTCTTGTGCTTGCATTGAACGGAATGTTTGGAGTAAACACGCCGTCAACGGCATCCTCCTTCATAAAATCAACACTTTCCCTTACGAAAAATGCATAATCATCCTCCAATGTTTGGGATTTTTCCTCAAGGATCTTAAGCATTGTATTGAGTGTTTCCATTAAATCGTTTTCCTCTTCAAACAATCCCAAAAACGCCTGAATCGGCATGTTGATGTCATGGTCGGTGAATGGGTTGATTGAAATGACTGAGTACTTGTCGGTCTGTTTCAGCATGTCTGCAAGGTCGCTCATGTAGAGTGCGTAAACAGAGCTTCTAACCCCCGCTTCCTCCATTGCCTTATCGCTTGTGTACAACGGCACGACCCTGTTTCCCTCATTGTCCTCAAGATAGTTAATGCTGAATCCCATTTGTCCCTGTGGAGCAATCTCATCGCCTACCTTTGCATTTTCAAGCCCTTCAAAGATGTTTTCTGAAAATGTCACAGGCATCAATAGCTGTGACTCCTTAAGAATGTCTAAAAATTCCCTCTGCATTTCCGGTGTTATCTCGCTTCTTGTAAGTTCCTCTAGACGGGTGTTGTCAGTTGTGTTTTCCTCTTTCATTTTTTCCAAATCCATAATATCATCTTCCTGTTACTTCCTTGAATTTCTCCCAAATCTTCACCATTGCATAAGTGTCAAGCTTGCAGTATTCAAGCAGTGCATGCCTTGTCTTTTCCTGATCTTCTGGAGTCATGTCATTCAAGCTTAGGAATGCACTTGAGGCCTCATCACCCTTATGAACACCGGGCAGATTATTATAGTCAAGCTCATCATCATCCGGGAAAAGCGCCGGCAGGACCTTCTTGATTGAGTATGAGCCTTGCATTTCCCTTGTATAGTATTGCCTTTTGCTGAACGGCACCATCAAGTCAACGATGTTTGCGTTTATCCTTTCTATTTCACCGTTAAGGTCAGGATACATTTCACCAATCTTTTTATTAACGCTTGACTCGAAACCCTTGTTGTAAACGATTACGCTGCCGTTTTCAGGTAGATTACCGATCATGCTTTCGGCAAAGTTTCTAATCATGTCATCGTCATTTGCCTCAGCCAGGTATTCCCTATGCTCTGTCGGAGCGCCCTTCTTGGGGATGATGTGCAGTGAGTACTGGAATGGTATCTGCTGGTATGGCTTTGTTCCCTCATACTTCGGTATTGCATACTGGCATGTCTCATAGTCAATGAAATAAAGCGGATAGACTAGAGAGTCCAATACATTCTCTATTGCAGGTATTTCAATTTTCGCTTCGCGTTGATTAAGCTCGAAATCAATCTGCTCCATATATTTGGGATTCAGGTCCTCATCCCTTAAGTCCCCAAAGGATACCTTGTCCTCATAGTACTTCTCGAACTTCTTAGATGTCCACATTCCCCTCACGTCAAATACATTAGGCCTCGGCAAGTCCCTGGTGCAGTATTCCCAGTATTCGCACATGTAGGGATCAAAGCAGTACGGCCCGATGTCCTTATCCGGTTCACTGTCAGCCCCATAGCTTTGCATGAACTCTGTGAACATGTCAATATTACTTTTAATCTGGCTCTGGTTTTGGATAGCGATTTGTCTGACATCCTCAATGTTAAATAGCTCATTCAAATCCAATTCCTTGCCCCTTACGTATTCATTGTTTAGATAAACGATGGCTGCCCTTTTGACTGTCAATCCAAGGCTTGAGAGGATATGATACTGGTAGGAGACATCTTCAAGGAAAATGTCCTTTATCTCGGTTGAGCTTTTAACCTCATAGATTTCAACGCCGTCCTCATCGTTTTTTAAAACGTCAACACTGCAGAAATTATCCTCATAGCTGAATGAGGCTTCGGCAATGACATTAGGTGCCTGTTCGAGCAGTTCACTTGTTCTTTTAACCCTGACAGGGATGCTTTCATCGGTTGGAACATCCTCATAGTGGCCAAAAAGACCCCTTGCAGCCTCACCTACCTTTCTTCCAGTGTCCAATATGGAATCGTTGGTTGAAACTGTAGCCTTTTCACGCTTATACTCATTTAGCCAGAGCATCTTGTCACATTGCACACCTTGGCAGTACTTTGATTTTGATAAGAATGTTTTACTCATTAAATTAACTCCTTCATTACTCTTTCATCGGAAAGTCAATGTTTTCGTTTTCAACCCTATCGACATAATAGTCTTCAGGAAACTCGATGTTTTCATCGATTGCTGATCTTTTGTAGACAAAATATGTGTAGTTTTCATCAGACAAACAGATGCAGTGGTCGTCTATGAACTTGTTCAGTTCCTCTACTGACTTGAAGGTCATGTCATCAAATTTGTATCCAATGAATATCTTCTCATCCTTGATTATTCCCTTTTCTTTCAGAATTTCTTCCAGTTCTTCATAATAGAAGTCATCTGACAAGTTTTTGATTTTCATATACTCACATCCTATTATAATCCAATATTTACACACAAGTTATAATAAAGATTATGAAATAATATCATTAATACTAATCTTATCAAAATTATTATCCATTAAAAACTAATTTTCACTCCTTAAGATTATTTATTTTTACATATGCCTTTTCCCATATTTTATATTCATGATACTTAACTGGGTCTTTTTTTTCTAATTCTTTTTAATATTCAATCCTTCGTTCATCATCCAAACACTTATGCAAAAAAGAATATTTACTAACATTATTCCATTCACCATAACCTAACTCACCATCTGACATCATTATCTCAATAAGTTCCTTATCCATATTAATACTACCTCCTTTTAGGATTTTTAAGAATATTATATATCTCTAAATTAAGATTTTCTGAATTTAAAGTATTTTTATAATTGTCAATATATGTATGAATATTTTCCTTTGAATATTCACGAAAAATTATATTCCATTCATCATCTGCTTCTGCATTAGAAATTATTCCTTCATCTGCTCTTTAGTTCTCCTACATAACTCACTATCATCTATCATAATCTCTTTGTTGCTCATTTATTATTTCACCCACTTTTAAGATTTTAATGAATTCTTGAATTTCTTTATTGGAATCATGTATCTTCTTAATGATTTCTTCATCATCTGATGAGTCTTGATCCAATTCGATTTTCATGAAAAAACCACCTTTTTTAACCTATCAGTAATCTTAACTGTGCTACTGGCGTTTGTTTTAAAAATTTATCCTTAAAACAATCTTTACAAGAATCTCCATATAATTCAGGATTATCGTAAATAAAACAGGACTGCCCATATAACATTCCAATAAAATTATTATCCTCATTCACTTCATCATCAATTCTTTTCCTCATCTTTTCTAAAGAATCATCTGAATAATCTTCAAGGAATAACTCCACTACCCTTTTTTCAAATTCCTTATAAGACATTGGATAATCATTCTCATTTAACATTAATTAATCTCCTATCTTTTTGTATAATATTTTTAATCTAAATATTCTGGAAATTCAACTGCTAACTCCAATGCTGGTAAAATACTATTACCCAAAATAGGATTATTTATATTAAAATAATCTCCTTGAATTTGACCATTATCATAACTCCAACAATCTCTTTTATATCCTCTTTTAATTATTTTTATTACTTGTTCATCATATAACATATCAAAATAATTACTTAACATAGGGTATGTTCTTTTAAAATATTCTTGTACTGTATAAATATATTCCTCTTCAGATACAGGATATTTTTTACTTTCCTCATTTTTAACAGTAATATTATCCATTTTTTTATTTTTATTTTTCATCATTTTATCCCTCTGATACCATGCTTCATCATCAGTATAATCTTCCAAGAATAGTTCAACTACTCTTTTTTCATATTCTTCATAAGTCATAGGATATTTTTTTACCATAATCTTCACTCCACATAGTCCATTGAACCATTCAACAGGTCTAGAATATGAACCAATTGTTATCCCACTACTTGCAAGATTATATTGGCAACAATCAATATTATTTGCAATACCACTAATCCCCATAGGAGTTTATTAGTGTTTTGCTCTTTATAGAATAGTGCAATTAATATAATCACGATAATTATGTTTAATATCAACAGCCACAGAATCATTTTTCACACCTTTAAATCTTTAATCATAACATACTGAGTTAATGCAACCGAATAGACCGCCGCATTTCGGACATTCATTTAGATTACTCACATATTTGTTGACTTCACTTCCGCAATCGGGACATTCAACCATTTCTGATGGATCATCCTCGCCCTTGCCCCTTTCATCAAGAACCACAATTATTGATTCAGCCACTTTATCATCCATGGAATTGATTTTATAATCAATCTCCTCGTGAAACTGACTCAATGCATCTTTAATAACATCCTCCTTAGACATTTCCGGCTCATCATCCACATGGTAAAAATCCCCCCATTCGGGAAAATCCACTACGTAATAGTCTTCCTCTGGAGTAATTGTGTATTTTGACCTTCTCTTAATTCCTTTAAGCCTTTCCAATTCGGATTGGATAACTGAAATGTGCTTGTCTATGCCTTTCCTTACGGTTTCACATGGGTTTTCGATCTCGCTTTCACGGATTGAGTAAATTCTCATGTACTTGTCACAGCTCTTGCAATATGTTTCTGTAACATTTCCTTTTATTTTGGATCCCCTGTCCAAACCTACTGTTGACATGAGAATTAGAAATTCAATTGTCTCGCCGGAATCATTGTCATAGTAAAACAGTCTTCCGTCATCAGCAAGCTCCAAGTCGCATTCCACACATTGGTAATAGTTCACGATTGCCATTTAAATCACTCCTTTCACATTATGTTCATCTCTCTTTTGAAGATATTCATTGGTTTTAATAGGTTTTAATCTTTCACCATCATCCCGGAACACTTTCTCAAAATCAGGGTCCATTCTTGACACTGTCCTTAGGTAGAGCACCGGTTTTTCATTTTCAACTGCAATAAAATAGAAGCATGCTCCAAAGGGCACGTCCATCACTGCTTCCTGGCTGAATAGCTTTTCATCCATTTTTGGAAACTCGATTCCCTTGAAAAAATATAGTCCAACTCCGGTTTTTAGATGGTTATGGAAATTCATTTCAATATTTTGCAGATTGTGCATGGTGTCACCTCCAAAATATACACACAAATTGGTAACAGTTTTGTTAATAAATTGTTGGTAAAAAGTTGTTAATAAATGTTTCGGAAAAAAAATGGAAATGTTAATGGTGAAGACAATTGGACAAGCACATCAAATGGGAGTTGGTGACTCCCCCAGCGTGCAGTTGAATGCTATTGATCAAACAGGTTCTTTGTAAATGTGTTCTGCAGTTCAACACCCTCAACAAGGAGGTAATGCATCATTCCGTTTCCAGGTGAGTGGGCCTCGACTATCTTGCAGGTAATGTTGTTGAATGAAACACCAGCAATATTATCCTCAACAACCCGAAGCTTTGAAGCATCGCTCTCATTCATAACCAGATAGTCCCCGTTTGTTGGAAGAACAACATATCCTTCAATTATATAAAATAGTTTACATTTTGAATTATTTAAATTTAGTGAAAAAAAAGTTAAAGCATCAAGCCACAGAACTCTGCAGTGGACATGATGATGTTGAGATTTAGCCTTTGATTGGCCAAATCGACATTGTAAAGGCGATGCTCCATATTGGTGCTTCCGTCACCGAAATATGCAACAATACTGCAATCGTTGGTCAATCGGAAAATGCCGTTTCTAAGCTCATGATGAAATCCTCCGGCAAAGCTCCAGAAATCCTTGCCAATCTCCTTCTTGATTCTTCGAACCTCATTTTTAAACCATTGCATGGATTCAAGGCCATCGTAATTGCCAGACCAGAAACTGACATACAACTCACCGTCAAAGACCACGGAAACGTATGACCTCACATACTGGTTTTCAACAGTGAATTCAATTTTAAGGTTATCTTGTGAATTTTTAAAGGAGAATGTGCAGTTTTCAGGCTCGACAATGATTGAATCAATGAGCAGCCTCTTGTCATCATAGGGAATGTTTAGCCTGTTTACATATGCCGGAAATTCCCTAAAGGGAACATTATTGGCGTTCATGGCTGGGGAAATATAACCTCCCCCTGACCTTATGGGATCCCTTTTTGAACTTACAAGATATGGAAGCTCGTTTTCATCCTCACGAAAATGCCTGTCTCTCATAATCTACTCCACAAGATTGTCAATCAAATCAAATAGCTCTTTATAATCCTCGTATAATTTAAAGAATTCCTCATCGTTGAGGCACAGCATGGTCATCTGAAGCTGGCTTTCCTTTTCGGTGACTTTTACGCGCTCATCACCGATTGCATCATCCGCAAGTGCCCTGATTTCACCATACTTTTCCTCAGTGAGATTGTGTCTCCTGTGATGGTTCAACATGTCCATAGCATGAAAGAGCCCCTTTTCAGGATTGTCCAGGCAAGCTGATAATTTGATTTTTGTAACCATGTAATACGGTGCCTCAATCTTGTCCCTTCGAAGCACAATGGATATTTTTGAAACCACATGGTCATCAGTGCAGTTCTCATTGATGAACTTGACCATCTGAAACTGTTTAATGTTACCGTTATCATTCATGAAATTCATGTTAATATATTGTCCCTAAAATGATTTAAGTTTAGCAGTCAAGAATCATCTAGCCTTATGACATGCAGCCTGTCATTGACCTCATATGAGAATGCCTCCTGGCACAATACATTATTGTGGGTTTGGAACCATTCCTCAAATATCTCCTCAACAGTTCCTTTTTCGTTTGAATAGACTGTAATGAGAAGCTCAGGATATTTGCGGGAGCAGTAAAAACCTGTGGCACGTGTAATGTAGAATCCATCAATGCCGTTCTCTTCCAGTTTACGGAATAGCTCCTCGAGCAGATCGTCAATGTCAAGCATTTCCAACTCACCGTTGACAAACCTTGAAAGCGGAATGTGCAGGACATACTTGTTTTTCAATATTAACATCTCATCACCATGAATTATAAAAAAAGAGTTAAAAAATAGAATGCAAAGGATTCTATTTTTCATTTAGTTTTTCCAGTAACATTTGCTTTTCAGCTTCAAGACGGGCAATCTTATCATTGGCAATTGCCAAGTCCTCTTTTGCATACTCCAAACTTTCCCTTAGAAAATCAAACGGATCAAATTCTTCAATACTTTCAGCAGAGTTTTTACTGTTCATATTATCACACAACCGTTGTAATCTTTTTCATCATCGGAAAATGCATCAATCATAATTGATGTAATCGAATTCATTTTTAAATCCACTTGATTGGATGATTCAATGCATTCTCCGTATTTATGTATTTATTACTAATTATTATTTCACCTACGTTATATAACCTTTTGTATGTTTTGTTATAATGTCTAGGGAATTATTATGAAGTTCATTTGAATAATACATTAAATTCGTTCTTTTTTTGATAATTGATTTTTACCTATAATCTAACAACAATTTCAACACAGTTTAGTTAAAGATATGATTGATTAAATTGAATTAAAAATAATATTCTATAAAATCATCAATCGAATCTTTGAGATAATTAATTAATATTGTAAAAAATAATAAAGTGATGTTTGTGATGTGGATGAATCTAGAAAAATTCACCCTCATCACTCATTCCAAGGGGGAAGCTGCAGCGCTCAAGCCACATCTCACTAGCCAGTTCAGGTATCACATCCATTTCAAGGGCCTTTTTGAATTCATCCCTTGCCTTTTTGACATATTCCTCCTCGATATCAGTTACCTGATTGAACACTCCCTCAAAGCCGTCAGGCAACTGCAGAAGCGCAATCTGTGTTTTTCCCTTATGGGTGAAGATGTCAATCACCTTGAAGCGGGAGTCCTTGTTTGCAGTGTGAAGGCCCCAGTTGGTGTCCTTTTCGAATTTTGACAGGTCCGCCATGAACTGTGAGAATATCAGGTACCTGTGTGATGTCACCATTCCGCCGATGCGTGATGAGGCATCGACAAAAGCCCTTTCGGTGATAATCTGGCCAACCTCATAATTTTCTGCAAGCTTTTCATCGAGATTGACATCACGAACATATTTTTGTGATGATGAGAAAACTGACCTCACCACATTATATTCGGGTGACTGAGGGTCGTCCAACGGGTTCTTGTCATGTTTAACATACGGATAAGCGTGCTTTAGATACTCTGTGTATTCCCAATCGATTAAATCAACATTCTTGGTGAATCTTCTTATCTCGTCTCTCACCTCCATAAGCGCAAAGCCGAAGAGGTTGGTGTCGCCTCCCCATTCATCTTCTGAGTCATAAACCAGTGACTTGTCGCCAGTTGACAATAGCCAATCTTTTAGTTCCTCATCCTGCATGATCTTATAGTAGCAGGCATTGAGACATACTGAGTACTTGAACTCCTCCCATCTGTCAAGCTCGTTGTCAGGAACCTGAAATTGCCTTAAGGTTTCAATTGGAATTTCCCTGGAATGGTCACCTGTAAATGAGCCGTACCTTGAATAGAGCACCATGTACTCGATGGATGGAAATGAATTTGAATCCTGCTGGAATTCCTTCTCATCACTCATGGTAATGAAATCATTGACAATAACCTTATCTTCACCAATTTCTGAGTATTTAGGCTCGCCATAGTCCCTCCAAAGGTATCCTGCCAAGACTGCCTTTTCAGAGTTGAATTTCCTTTCCTGAAACATCCAGTTCTGTGGCTGTGGGAAAAGCTCAAAGAATTCCCTTGATCTTGGCGGCTCGTTCATCCTGTAGTCTTCACCGTAGCCCATTCTCCAGCCGATTGTCATGGCTGAAAGCTGGGGATACACGAGCCATCTTGGCGCTGCATACTTTCCCTTATCACAGTATTTCTTCTCATTCATCTTTAATTTGGCAAGGATGCCTCGACTTCTTTAGGTCGAGGATGGAATTGCCATCCTCCTTTCTGTTAAGTAACCTTTTCTTGGTTCTAATAATTT
>NZ_SUTJ01000019.1 GCF_015062915.1 Methanobrevibacter thaueri
GGTTGGGTTCAGCTATTCAAAACTCCTTTTCTGAAACCCTTTCATATATATCGCAGTTGGAAATCTAAATTCAAATCTGAAAACACAGCCGTTAATGTTGTTTAAAATGTATGTTTCGAAAGGAATTATTCAAAACCCATTGAACCTCCTCGTCGTGTAGACGACGAGGAGGTTCAATTAAATAATGTGCTAAAATAATTTTAAGTTAATTATTTGATTATTCTTCCAATGAAGAACCGTATATCCTCATATCTTTCAAGATAAAGCAAAAATTCCGCCTCAGCAACATCTGAAATCTCATTTTTAAGTTGTGATGCTGATGATGTCAACCCGGATTTTGTACCTTCATTGTTAGAAACATAGCCAATCTTTTTGTCTCCAGAATATACTGCTATCGCATCACTGTCAAACTCATTTTCAGGTTCCTTTACAAGCCTTAACGGTGATTTTTCAATGAGTGGAACATTACCATAGTGCTTCCTTCCTGTTATTGTGAAAAGCTCATTTTTCGAGTATTTGCTTAATGTTTCAAGATTATTATGGTATTTCCTTTCATAGTCAATGTAAAAGTTGATTGAATCCCTCAGTCCGAGATACTTGTTTATGTCCTCTTCACTGTTTTCACCTGGAAGAGTCCTCATTGCCTTTACGATTTTGTTGTATGCCTCATCCAGCATATTCCTTCCATCACTCAATTCTTTTGACCTTTCAAGCAACTGGGCTGCCCAGTCATAGAGCATTCTTGCCTTGTTGTCATAAACAATATTTGCAGGTGACAGTTCAAGTGACCTGTTGTAGCATCTTTCGGACTCTTCAAATCTTTTCATGGCTTCAAGGATAATTCCCTTTCGGTTCCAGTTAGTTGCATGCCTATCATTCAAATCCAATGCCATATTAATGTAGTTAAGCGCTTCCTCTTCCCTGAAATCCATATATAAGTCATATGCCTTTTTACCGTATTGATCAGGTCTAGAGTCATAACTTCGAGTGTTTTCATCATCTTCATCGTTTCCGCCATGACCCCAGTTTTCCGGCTCCATGCTCCCGCCATTGGCATCATCAACAGGGTCACCTATTTTCCATTCCCATGTCATTAAAATCACCTTGTTTAAACATGTTGAGTTTCTGCTCTACCATATTTTTATAATACTGTATCTTGATGGTATCCTATTTATATTTTAATCATGACATATGCATGAATGAAAAAGAAATGGTAAAAAAAGTTAATCTTTAGAGTAAATTAAATGTGAGAAATGACCCCGCTGTAACGGGGCCACTAGTCACTAAGGATTTTTGTCATACGTTTGCATTTATTTGAAAAATCTTTTTTTCAAAAGAGTAGTTGCAAATAAATAGGCATATGTCCCACCCGCCTAACCCTAAAATAATGAATCTGGTTCATTATTTAAATATGCACATTGTTTCATCCCTGTTCATGTCATGATACAGTTCCGCCTTGGCTTCATCGAAATCGATGACCTGCACCATGTCATATATCTCATCATTTAACCCAAGATTGATCTTTTCAAGGACATTCTCATAGTCATATAACATGTCCCTGTTGAACTCGATTTTCTTCTCGTTTTCAAATAGCGCACCGTAGTATATCTCAGCTTCCACAAGGTCCTGGAACATGTGGCTTCCAAATGAAAGCTCCGGCATATATCCGACTTCACTGTATGCCTCCTCTAGAATCGCTGAGAAGTGACTGATGTCTGCAAACACCACAGGTATTCCGAGTTCTGGAGAGGATGTTCCGATTCTTCCAGGAACAATCAAAATTGCAGTTTTGTCATTGTCCTTGCAGTATGTGTTGACATCACTTATGACTCTTGAAAGGGAGCTTTTCTGGGCATATGGGTATTCATAGTACTTGTGAGGGTCAACGTAGCATATTGTGTCGATCTTGTTTTTCCTGGACATTCCCATTGATGATTCCTTGATGTGGAAGAAGACGTTCTTGTCCTCTGGCATCTCAATGTCCTCATCATTGACGGATACCTGGAGCGGACGGCACTGAAGCAGGTTGATATTGAATGAGTTGTCTTCACCTACATTGACTGTGTATTCTATGTCAACAGGATAGTCATAGGCGGTTTCAAGTGTGTTTAGAATGTCCTTCATGACATCAACGAATTCGGTGTTTTTAACGAATCCCTCACAGTTGACAAAGACTATCTCCCTAGGACGTCCACGGTCACGAAACATCCTTTCGGCTTCACGGTCATGCTCAACAAGGATTCTTTTGGCATATCTTGGAATGACCTCAAGACCCTCATCCACCGGAATGTCATGGAGGCTGATGTTTTTCAGGTCAATCACATCAAGGTAATGCTGTGAATACCTGTGCTTTTCCTTGATGTCCTTTGTAAGGGTGACTTCAGGCTTGTCGAGATTGATGATTCTCGGATAGTCCTTTTTGGTCCTGTCAACCGCCTTGGTACCTAGACCCATTACGAGTCTCAGCATTCCCTTGCTGTTGTCCATGTCCGGAAGCGGGGAGTACGGACTGTATGAAAATCCAACCCCTGCTACGGTTGGGAAGAAGTAATCCCCATAATATGAACCGGATACTCTCTGCACGAGAAGGGCCATCTGCTCATCGGTATCGTCAAGACCATTTATTTTCCTATATTCCAAAGCGGAAATGTTCATGGTACTTGAATAGACCACCTTCACCGCTTCCTCAAAGGCCTCAAGACGCTCTTCAAGGCTTCCACGGTTAACACAGAACACTGACTCATACTTTCCAGCAAATGCATTTCCGTATCCGTCCTCAAGGAAACTGCTTGACCTTACGATGATCGGGTTCTGTCCGAAATAGTCAAGTATCTGGATGAAACCCTTCTTGATTTCATCGGAAAACACTCCGTTTTTCAAGCCTTCCTCAAGTTTTGCACCGTATTCATAATAGCCTTCCTCGGTTCTCTGTTTAACCCTAAGGTCCCACAGGTCATTAGAAACGATATATGTATAGAAGAGGTCTGAACCTATGTAAAAGGAGTCATCCGGCTCAAAGATGTCATTGTATATGTCCGGCCGGTTCCTTTCAATGATTTTTCTTGCAAGTAGCATACCACATGTCTTACCTCCAACGAGTCCGCTTCCCACACGTCGGTCGTATATTGAAATGTAATCCTCGAATGTGAAGTATTCCTTGATTTTGGAAAGCATCCTCTCGTCCTTGGTCATCATGAGCTCGCAGATTTTATCGCACTCATCGTCCATGTTCCTTCCTTCCTCATACTCCCTTCTCACCTGGAGCATGTACCTTTCCCAACTGTCCAGTGTCTGGCCGTTCTGGTATATGTCGGAGTTGATTGTCTTGTAGTATTTGCTCAGCTCCTGACCGTCCTGAAGAACCTTGACGGAGCCGGTGTTCAGGTTTAGCTTGTGTCCTAGAAACATTGTCTGCGAATACCTGTTCCACACCTTCAACGGTGAGAAATAGATTTCATCAGTTGAATTGGAGTACACATTGAGGAAGAGCTGTGTTGTTTCACGAATCTTCGCTATGGCATCATAGGAGTGTCTTCCACGAATGATTGGGAAGTATGCTATGGTGTCAAGCTGGAAGAGGAATGGACAGGTTACCTTGAAGAAGTTTCCCATCATCAAATCTGTTGACCATACCGCCTGAAGGTCGCTTAGACAGTCAAACACATAAAATGCGTCACGGCCTTCCTTTTCTATGATCCTGTGAACCTCAAGGGTGAATGTCTCGAACTGGTTGTACGGGTTGACCTTATATATCTTTATTCCGTCACGTTCAATCATGCAGAACTCATTGTCTGAGTTTTCCTCCTCGATTTCAAGCAACCTGAAATCCTCATCAGTCATTTCAATGAGTGGCGGATGATTGGCAAATCTCATATATATCAAGTTTCTGTTATCCTTTTTTGCCTGCTTCACGTAAGGGTCGACGAAGTAGGAAAACTCATTCAAGTTTGTAACGTTCCAAACTACATTATCCCCTAAACGGATATTGTCAAGGGCCGTATCAAGCCCGGGTATTCCTGATTTAGCTCTTTCAAATGCTGCCATATTAACGTCTCCTAATGCTGTTTGCTCACCATAGGCACACCGGTCAATTGTGATGCATCCATTGTCAATGCGACAAGGTCTTCACGCTCAAGGTTTTCAATGTCGGTGTTACCTGCCTGCTGTGTAAGTGAGGTCACTTCCTGTGTCATTGCCTCAATATAGTTAGCCACCTGCTGGCCTTTCCTTATAGGATCAAGTCTTCTTCTAAGCATCCTGTCCTGTGTAGCTATACCTTTAGGACATATTCCTTCAGAACAGGATTGACAAACCTTACATCCAATGGAAATCAATGCGGATGTTGCAACGTATACCGCATCTGCACCTAAAGCAATGGCTTTTGCCACATCGGCACCAGACCTTATTCCTCCTGCGGCCACAAGACTGACCTCGCTTCTGAGATTGATTTCTTTTAATGCGTCATCAGCCTTTACAATTGCCTCGATTGTTGGTATACCTGCGTGTTCGGTTACAACTTCAGGTCCTGCACCTGTACCGCCCTGCATACCATCAACAACAATGATGTCAGCTCCAGCCTTAGCTGCAATCTTCACATCCTGCTCTACTCTTCCTGATGCGAACTTGACGATTATCGGCACTTTCCAGTCGGTGATTTCCCTCAGCTGGTCGATTTTCATTCCAAGATCCTCAGGCCCCACAATGTCCATGTGCCTTGCAGGACTCAATGCGGAAGTTCCCTCTGGAATATTACGCACCCTTGCAACTTCCGCTGTCACCTTGTGGGAGAGAAGGTGTCCACCCATACCGGATTTTGCACCCTGACCTATTTTTATCTCAACCGCCTCAGCATTGTTAAGGTATTCTGCAGAAACACCGAAACGGCCTGATGCATACTGTGCAATCAACTTGTCAGCGTAATGGCGCTCTTCCGGCAGCATTCCCCCTTCACCAGTATTGGTTATTGTTCCAACCTTGCTGCTTCCAATAGCAAGTGCCATCTTTGCCTCCTTGCTTAAAGCACCAAAGGACATTGCCCCAATCATTATTGGAGTGTCAATCTCAATAGGTTTTTCTGCAAACCTATCCCCTAAAACGACTGAAGTCTTGCATGTTTCCCTATATGAATCGATTGGAGGCCTTGACACCTGTGCCGGAAGAAGGCTCAAGTCATCGAATGATGGGATTTTCCTGGTCAAACCGCAACCTCTAACCTTATAAGAACCGGTTTGGCTTTTACGTTTGATTTCAACCATTGTTGAATTGGACCATATTCCCCTTCCCTCATCGGCAAGAGGCCTTACATATATCGCATGTGTAGGGCACATTTCCTCACAGATCTTGCATCCGACACAATTTTCCTGATGAATTGGAAGAGGCTCGTCATTGATTACCTCATAAACGTCATGCGGACAGTTGGAATAGCAGCTGTAACAGTTTTTACATGCGTCATGCTTTGGATTGTCACACAGATACCAACAGCAACCCGGTCGGTCATTGCTCTGCTTGCATATCTCGATTTTACGCTCTACTGTAAATGACATCTATTCCACCTCCCTTAAAGCCTTGAATACCGGACATACGGAATACTTGGTTCCTCCGGATTTTATAACATCATCAATTGCATTTGTTAACTTTGCATAAGGTTTCCATGCCAAATGGTCCTGCTTGTCAACTATTAATGCGTCAGTCACAATCTTGTTTGTTAAAAGATAATCGATTAATGTTGTTACAATGGATCCGTCCTGTCCCTGAGTGTGCTTGAGGGATCTGACAGTGAAAACCTTTATATAGTCTCCTATCGGCTTTGAATTGTCGTTTCGCAAATCCTCGGGTATGAATGTTCTAGGACATACCGCAAAGCATGCATGGCAATCTTCAGGACATTCCCCTTTCATTATAGGTTTGGTGTCATCAATTCTGATTAGACTGTCAGGACATGCATATTCACATGCTCCGCAAAGAACACATGCTCCAACGTCTATGACATTTGCTTTAAGGTCCTGGAAATTGGATTGGGAAATGTCTGCGGCTATTGAATCATCTGATTTAGTCCTTTGATAGAGCACCGGTCTTGCAAGAAACTCTCTTCTTTCAACAAATTCAAGATTCTTGTTGATTTTGCTTTCAGCAATCCTGTTTAAAAGCTTGAATTGTGATTCTGTGAAATCTTTTGCTTCAATGAATTCCTGTTCAAGTGCGCCTTCAATTATCTCCTCACCCTTTTCGGTTCTCACAATCACTGTGGACCATCCATCCTCTGAACCGATTGATCCGATTGATAGGTCTGAGGTTTCAGAGGTTAATTCAACGCAAATGTTGCAGTTTTTCCTAATTATCCTTTTTGCGTTTGAAAGCGGAATGTTTATTGTATCCTTGGTTTTCAAAAGTAAGCTTACATAGCCCTTTTCTATCCTGAACTTTTCAATGTCATCCATTTTAAGCCCATATTCATTTAGAAGGTTTACAAAGTACTTGTATGAAAAGTTCTCCATACAGAACAGGCCCAGTTTTACGTCAATGGGGCTGTCTGTATAGTGCTGCAGTTTTGATGCTGCCATTATCTCACATGGTGTTCCAACCATTGCTATTCTGCGTTCACTCATATTCTCACCCCTATTGCATATTCACTATTTTCTTGAAATTACCGTAATCCTCATCAGTCAGATCAAAACCGTATTCTGTGAGGATTTCTTTTAACTCACTTAAGTCATCTTCAGTGGTTTTCTCCATTACTGCATTCTTTCCAAGGCTTTTGACGTTACCAAGAACAAATATTCTTCCCCTCATGATTGACTCGCCCACATCATCAGTAACGTCCCCAAGTATTATGAGTGTTCCACCCATCATGAGAAGTCCGGTCATGAATCCGCTGTTTCCGCCTATTATGACGGTTCCGCCTTTCATGATTTCTCCTGTTCTTGAACCGGTGTTTCCTTTAACCAGTACTGTTCCGCCGTATATTCCCTGACCTGCACCGTCACCGGCAGTGCCCTCAATGACAAGTTCGCCTTCTGTCATGTTGTCACCGGCAAACCAGCCTGCATTGCCGTTGACGTGTATTTTTGCACCGTTGACCATGGTTCCAACAAAATAACCTGCAGATCCGTTGATTTCTATATCAACATTCTCACTCAATCCTGCACAGATGTTGTGTTCTGATTCGGGATTGTTGATTATAAGCCTGTCATGGGAGATAGCCTGTTCCTTTATGGTGCGGTTAAGTTCCTTTACTTCCATATCCTTAGCGTCAATAACATATTCACTCATTGGCCATTCCCCCTATATTGTATAAGCCCTTGTCTCGCCTGGAGCGATTTGCTCTATCTCATCGGAATCTGTCACGTCATGCAGTGCCATTTCCTCTGATGCAACAGCGAAAATCTCATCGGTTTCAACCATTACACCCGGCCTTAATCCAAGCTTGTCCTTTGCGATGCCTATTCCGTTTGGTGTTCCGACAAGTATTGAGAACGGACCGTCAAGGTCAATTACCGCTTGGTCAAGTGCCTCTTCAAGCTTATATCCCTGGTCGAGCTTGTCTGCCATATAGTGAACAATGCATTCAGTATCGTTGAATGATTCGAATGTGTGTCCTTTACGCTCCAATGGGTCGCGTATTTTCCAGTAGTTGGTGATTTGACCATTGTGCACCACGGTAATGTCCGGGATGATGTAACTTTGATATGGGTGTGCATGGTAGCGGTCAACTCCACTTTCTGTTGCAAAACGGGTGTGTCCGATACCGTGTGTTCCCATCCTGCTTGCAACATCGAAACGTTCTGCAATGTCCTTTACCTTTCCTACGTCCTTGATCATCTCAAATGAATGTGAACCGTTTATCACCCTCACATTGTCAAGCTCGTCAATCTCCCTTATGCATGGTTTCAAAAGGGAATACTCATCCAGTGCTATTTTGCACTTGTACACGTCTGAGTCTCCAACGGACTCGATTAATTGCTCATCCAATACCGGTGTAATCTGGTTCAGCAATGATTTGAGATTTTCCAGTGTTCCTCTTTTTCTTTCAACCTGAATGTTTAACTGATAGTAGTTTTCAGGAAAATCCAAACTGCCGTACAGTGCATATCCTGCTGAATCAGGACCCCTGTGCTGCAGGGATTCAAGCATTGATGTCAATGCTTCTCCGATATTATGAGATTTTTTATCCTTGTATATTACACCTGCTATTCCACACATTTTCTCTCCTCCAAAAAAAACATGTGAATATACATTTCTGAATGCTAAAAAGAATTATAAATATGATTTCATATGCCCATTAAATCATGTCAATCCATATGCCTAAAATAATAATCATGAAATTGATAGTAGTTTATCCCGATAAATATCCTAAAATTACCATATGCCTAATAATTCCAAAATCACAAAAATCCTTTTAACTTCATACACATATATTCATCGGTCTCAATCTTTTTTTGTTTTTTACAAACCTCCAAATTTATATTAAATGGCGGTTAAATCAAACCGCCATCTCGATCAAATAAAGGAAAAATAATTACACGTTCAAGTACTCATCTCTTTCGTAGTCGAATACCTGTATTCTGTATGCATCCCATTCAGCCCTCTTGATGGTGTAGAACTGATTGAACACTTTTTGCCCAAGAGCGTTTTTGACAACCTCATCCTCTTCCAATGCATGATATGCTTCCCAAAGGCTTGTAGGTAAGCTGTGGATTCCTTTAGCTGCAATTTCGTCTTCAGAGAATGCGAAGAGGTTCTCTTCTGTAGGTTCGCCAGGGTCAATCTTGTTGTCCATACCGTCAAGGCCTGCCTCAAGCAGCACTGCAAATGCAAGGTAAGGGTTACATGATGGGTCTGCTGATCTGCACTCGATTCTTGTACCTAATCCACGGGATGCAGGAATCCTCAAGAGTGTTGACCTGTTCTTGAATCCGTAAGCGATGTAGCATGGTGCCTCATAACCTGGTACAAGACGTTTGTATGAGTTCACTGTCGGGGAAAGTATTGATGACAATGCAGGTGCATGTTTCAATAATCCTCCGATGAAGTACCTTGCCTCCTGTGAGATTTGGTTTTCAGCGTCAGGGTCATAGAAGATGTTTTCACCGTTCTTGAATAGACTCTGGTTACAGTGCATTCCGCTTCCGTTGATGCCTAGGAATGGTTTTGGCATGAATGTTGCCTTGAATCCAAGTTTATTTACAAGTGCTTTTACAGCTTCCTTGAATGTGATTACAGCATCTGCTGTTTTTAAAGCGTCAGCATATTTGAAGTCGACCTCATGCTGTCCTGCTGCCACTTCGTGGTGGCTTACCTCTACATTGAAGTCGAGTTTCTCCAATCCTAAAACGATTTCCCTTCTTATGTCGGTACCCTGATCCAATGGCTCAACGTCAAAGTATTCAGCCTCATCAGCAGGGATGTAGTTTCCGTTTTCATCCTCCTTGATGATAAAAAATTCCGGTTCAGGTCCCATGTTGAATTGGTATCCTCTTTTTTCTGCAAGCTCAAGGGATTTTTTAAGAACTCCCCTTGGGTCTCCATCATATGGTTTTCCTTCTGTTGTGAAAATATCACATATAAATCTGCTGGTTCCTTTTGATTCAGGTCTCCATGGAATCATTGAGAAGGTGTCAATATCAGGTTTTGCAAGCAAGTCACTGTCGTTGATTGATGCAAGTCCTGCGACGGATGATCCGTCAAAGAGCAATCCGTCATTAACAATTTCTTCTACGTCATCGGCTTTTTTGAGTGGTACGGCCATGCTTTTCGGTAGTCCATGTATGTCTGAAAATTCCAGTTTCAAGAATTTTATATCGTTTGTCTCTATTGTCTTTATTATTTGATCTATTTTTCTATCTTTTTCTGACATTTTTTCACATCTTTTGAATATATTATTCATTTAGTTGAATAATATGGAAAGTGGAAAACCATTCTGACTAAATGAATTTTTATAAATACATAGTCGGAAGGAAACTTCCTTCCGATTAATAGTATTGAAGATATTATATATAAATGTTTTGAAAATATTGAACAAAATGTAAAACAAACCTTCCGAAAAACTATTGAAAAAGAAAAGTATTGGCAAAAAACTTTTTAATGTAAAAAAAAATTAATCAAAGCATAATACTGGTTTCAAAATATTTAAATAATATTCATAACATATTCATTTCCAATGCCGATTACAATATTAAAAAAAGTGTGGGATTACTGCAAAAACGATAAGAAATTTCTTGTATTAATACTCGTATTGATAGTCGCTTCAAACTATTTGGAAAACTATTTTATAAAGATGATTGACTACTCGAGCAATCATATACTCGTTCTTATTTCAAGTGTGCTGTTGTATATAATACTTGTTTTCATAGTAGGATATGGAATATCAATTACAAATGACTGGATTAACAACGGTACAAGATTGCCTAAAATAAATTTCAGAAAAATAGCATCATATGGAATCAAGGGAACTATCGTAATCTTTATTTTCTATGAAATCCAGGCACATATTATAGACATTGTATGCCTTCCGCTGCATTTTCCAGAATTCGACTTGGAAGAGCTGCTTGTAAACCTGCCTGAAACATTGCACATGCTCCACGCCCACAACCCGGTAGATTTCGCAATATTTCTCATTGCAGGATCAATACTATTCTATCTGACCGGATTTTTCATGGAAGTTGCAGTGGCAAAATTAGCCGATACAAACAGTTTCTGGCACTCATTTAACCTAGTGTCAATCTTTAAGGACATCCATTCCGTTGGATGGACATTCTACGCAAAGGAATTCACCATGGTGCTTCTTGCAATGGTGATACTCACATACTTCCAAAACGTCCATGTCAACAATGCCACAATAGATTTTATAATAACCAATGTATTTGAATTTGGAATATATGTAACTCAGTTTATAGGTGTTGGAATTGCATATAAGCATATTAAAGAAAAAGCAATGGAAAAAAACAAGGAAATACACTGATTTTACAAAAAATAATTAAAAGTTTAAAAAAAAATAAAAGATTATGGGAAAAGAGCAACTCCCATAGCTTCAATCATTGATTGAACACCTAAAATAATAATAGCCACTCCACCGAAGATTTCAATGTAATCTGCGTATTTGATAGCTACTTTTGTTCCGTATGTTCCAATCAGGAACCATATGATTACAGCAATTAAACTTAAAGCCGCTAAAATATATGGGTCAACATGTGCAACGGCACCCTGTGACGCTAGAATCAGGTTTTCTATGTTTCCAAAAATCAGTAAACCGGAAAACTGGGCATAATCCTTAAGATTAACCATTGTTCTCACCACTCTTATGTCTGAGGTTATGGACAGCGCCCTGAATTGACTGGATACCTAATATGACGATTGCAAGACCGCCAATGAATGTGATGTAGCTTGAATATTGCATAGCCACTTCTGTAGCAACAGTTCCAATAAATAACCATATGATTACACAAATTATACTTAATCCCCCTAATATTTTAGGGTTAACTCCTTGAACAACACCCTGAGATGCCAGAATCAAGTTTTCTATGTTTCCAAAAATAATTAATCCTACGAAAGGTAAGAATTGTTCTAACAAATTATCACCACATAAATATTACATTTTATTATATTTAAACATTTATTTAATTATTAAATGCAATCTAAACAATAGCTATTTTTTAAGTTCGTCTAGTTCCTGTCACACCAATTAATCTTAATTAAACCTTTTAAATCGCTGATTTAATATTTTATTATCTCCAGAGATTTCACTTCAAAAATGTAATGTTATTGTGTAAAAAAAATATCAGGCAATCCATTTTATTCAAAAAAACACTGTTATACGCCATACTTAATTGAATATACTTTAAGAAAATTTACTAAACTTATAAAAATTTTCAAACATTTATATCAATTAAAAAATGATTTAAATAAATAATTAGAGATATTATAACAAATAAGCTTTAATATTCCCTTATTTTTTAATGAAATGGTGAACTTATGATAGACATAGTATACATATTAAATCAGGTTGACAATGTACTGTATTTTCCAATACTGATTATTGTTATGGCAGCCGCAGGACTTTATTTTACATTCAAAACACGCGGAGTACAGATTCGATTGTTTGTTGAATCATTGAGAATTCTTTTTGAGCCTTCAAAGGAAGAAAATGCTGTTTCTTCACTTCAGGCAATGCTGGTTTCAACCGCTTCAAGGGTTGGAACTGGAAACATCATCGGTGTTTCAACGGCGATATGTCTTGGTGGGCCTGGAGCATGCTTCTGGATGTGGATCATGTGTATCATAGGCGCCTCTTCAGCATTCATTGAAAGTACATTGGCACAAATCTATAAAAGAAAGGATGAAACAGGCCGATATTATGGAGGTCCCGCATATTACATCAAGCATGCATTGCACCAGCACAAGCTGGCTGCACTGTTCTGCATATGCCTTATAGCAACATATGCTGTCGGATTCAATCTATTATGCTCATACAACCTACAGTCCACTTTCATGGATTACTCTTTTTACCATCCGTCAACAACACCAATCATCATTGGTGCAATCCTTGCTATCCTGACCGGATACTGTCTTTTAGGAGGAGGAAAGAGGATTGTGAAAGTTACTGGTACAATTGTGCCTTTGATGGGAGTTTCCTATGTTATCGTGGCATTGATTGTGATACTTGTCAATTATGCCAACATTCCATCAATGTTTATCCTGATATTCCAGGATGCATTCGATTTCAAATCCATTGCAGGAGGAATTGTCGGATCATGTCTTGTATACGGTATCAAAAGGGGACTTTTCTCAAACGAGGCAGGTGTGGGTTCAGCACCTAACGCATCAGCATCCGCTGACGTTTCACATCCTGCAAAACAGGGACTTGTGCAAACACTATCCGTTTACATAGACACATTGCTTTTATGTACTGCAACCGCATTGATGTGTCTTTCCACTGGTGTTGCAAGAGATGCAGCGGTTTCCGGTGCGCCATATGTACAATCAGCAATAGGAACAGTATTCGGAGCGGCAGGACCAATATTCATCACAGTTGCAATGGTATTGTTCGCATTCACAACACTGATTGGAAACCTATATTACGTTGATAACGCATTGACTTTCCTGAATCATAACAAACAGCCATCTGAAAACTTCATGAGAATATTCTATGTATTTGCTACACTCATCATTTTTGTCGGAGCAAACATCCCAATGGATGCAGCATGGGCAATGGCGGACATTACAATGGGACTCATGACCCTTATAAACCTTCCGACATGTATGCTTTTAGGAAAATCCGCATTCGACTGCCTGAAGGATTATGAAAGACAAAAGAAAACAGGCGCAGAACCGGTGTTTGAGGCATCAAGCATCGGCTTAAATCTGGAAGAGCTTGACACCTGGAAATGATTCAATCATTTCCAAAATTCTTTTTTTTAAACTAATACCTTAACCGCTTCATATAATAGATAAACCGCACCGATGATTACCAACACTGCAAATATCTTTGGAATGTATTTTGTTTTCAAAATAAGTTTTTCCAAATCTATTTTTGATATGAAATAGCTTAGGACAAACAATGTCAAGGCAAAGCCGATGCAGTAAATAATTATATTCAACACGGCATATGCCGGGTCATTAGAGCTGACCAATAATGTAATCAGAGATATGAGATATCCTGTATAGCATGGTGCCCAGGCAATGGATGTGATGACTCCCATCAGATAATTAGATTCCCTATTCATGTTGGATATGCTTTTGAAGCTGAACTGGTAATCTGAAAGCATGAGTATGCCAACAATCAAAAGGATTATTGCTGATATAAGCCTTACATGTGCAATATAAGTGTAAAAAACAGTAGTGAAAAAGCCGGTTAAAAAGATCACGGCTATGAAAATTGTAAGCAATCCTGCGATGAATGAAATCAGATCTGTTTTGGATTTGGACTTTAAGCTAACCCCTACAAATATCGGCAGTATGGGAAGTATGCAAGGAGAAAGTATTGAGATTACTCCTGTTGTAAATGAGATTAATGGAAGAATCTCCATTTAAATCTCCTTAATGACATCTAGAAACTCATCTGCAGGAAGGTATCCGTCAATCCTATTGATTTCAGACGCATTTGAATCCAGAAATACGATGGTTGGTGTTCCAACAACCCTTAATTGCCCTGCAAGTTGAGGTTCCTGGTTGACGTCACTAACAGCAACTATATACTTTTCATTCAATTCCTTTTGAACGTTTTCATCGCTTAAAACATCATTTTTAAAAAGGTCGCAGTAATAGCAGCTGTCCTGGTCAAATACAAGCATCACTGTCTTGTTTTCCAATGTTGCATTATCCAATGCCTGTGTTATATTTGATGTTGCATTCAATCCCTCTGCAATTTGAAATGTGTCCTCGCTGAAAACAGCTGATGTTGAAACAGCAGCTACAAGAATTAAGAACGCAACAAAATATATTTTCAAGTTTTTCATTGTATTCACCAATCTTTAAATTCACCACTTGTCATATCAACATTCAATGGAGTTAAGCTAGGCCTTTTTTCAACAAGCAATGCATAACCATCACTTCCCTCCTCATATTCACTGACAAGGTCCGGCGTAATCATTATTAAATCCTCATTTTCCTGATTTTCATCCAATGGATAGTTGAATATTTCCGCCTTTTCCTGTGTGGTATTGTCTATTACCATCTTGTCAAGCATTTTAGGTGAGAGATGTGTTATTGCAACCTCTTCTGATTCATAGTTTGATGGCACGTTGAGATTGAATAAGTCAACACCTTCAGGAAAGCCCTCATCAATTATTTTAAGGACAAGATCATGCAATACCCTCTTTGTCAATTCGAAATCATAATTAATATGCCATTCACCGTTTTCATCCTTCTCGTATGCGGTTTTCGGATCCATGAAAAGTGAAACGGCAATAGCCGGAATGCCTAAACTAACTGCCTCCAAGGCGGCACATACAGTACCGGAAGATGTGATGTCGCAGCTGATATTCACACCCTGGTTTATGCCGCTTATGACCAAATCGGGCTTTTCATCCATAACATATCTTGCACCTACGACTACTGAGTCTGCAGGACTTCCTGAAACAGAATAGGCGGGACTGCCATCTTCAAGCTCACAGGAATTAAGCTTTAAATGTTTGAATAGTGTTAATCTGCGCCCGACACTGCTGTTGTTCTCATCAGGTGCTACAACAGTGACATTGGCTATATCTTCAACCGCCTGTTTTGCAGCAAGTATGCCCGGAGCATTTACCCCGTCATCATTGGATATTAAAATGTTCATGATATCAAACCTTAATTATTATTATCAATCTTCATATATTAATTCATTGGTTTTGTTTCATTGTTTCAATTTGCTCGTCACGGCTTTTCAACTTTAATGTGAATACAAATGCAATCAATGCAACAATTGAACCTAAAACCAGGCTAATCTTATATCCCAAAATGCCTAAAAAGGATGCAATGATTCCTCCTATCAATGCTCCTCCAATCAGTTGGCCCGCACTTGAAAGCATGTTCACTATCGCCTGGCCCGCACCCCTCTCATATGGTCTTGTTTCACTTAGTACAATATATCTCAATGGTGCCCCGATGATTGTTACAAGACCTACACCGACAAGGCATCCTGCAATGATGAACAATATGAAATCGTTGGGATAAACTGCAATGACAATCAATCCAATGGCCAAAAGTATTGTTCCTATTGACATTATTTTACGTGAACCGACAGAATCAAGGATTTTACCAAGAATTGGTGCTGCAACCGCATTTGCGCCTAAAATCGGAATGAGCATCAGGCTTGCGTACTGGTCGTTCAATCCCATTGAAAGAATAACAAGTGACGGGATGAAAATCGCTGATGAGTACACTATCCCATATGATAATGTTTCTATGCATGCAATGGTGATTTCCCTGTTTTTCAAAAGATGAATCGCCACAATTGACTCATCTGCTCTTTTTTCTATTTTATAAAAAACAGGTATTAGAACAATGAACATTAATAGGAATGGTGCCACATTCAAGGAAAGCAGGCTTTCAATGAATCTGCTTGAGTCAATCTGATTCAGACCATATGCCAAAAATACCGCAAGCAATGTGAGTATTACGATTCCCAAGTAATCGATTTTCAATTTTCTTCGGTTTTCAAATTCAGGAAGAATGTAGAACGCAAATATTATCAGGAATATGCTGATTGGAATGTTTATTGTAAAGCACCATTGCCATCCGAATGGTATTAAAGCCGCACCGACCAACGGACCTCCAATGGCTGAAATTCCAAAAACGCTTCCAAGAATCCCCAATGCCTTTCCCCGTTCCTCAAGTGGAAATGCATCACCGATGAATGCTCCTCCTACCGGAAATATTCCTCCGCAGCCGAATCCCTGTATGACTCTTCCAAGAAATATTGACTCAATACCTGTGGAGAATGCAATGAGACATGATCCGATTCCAAAAAGAATCACGTCCATTATGAATATTTTTCTTCTGCCGTAGAAGTCTGAAAACTTTGCCATGATTGGTGAGCCAATCATGAATGCTATTACGAATAATGTGAATATCCAACTTGATTCCCGGCTGGTTAGTCCGAAGCTGTGCTCTATTGACGGCAGCACGGGACCTATTATTCCTGTGTCCAATGATCCCATGAACACACCGATTAAAAATAATATCAGTATAAGATTTCTTGTTCTTGCATCAAGGTACTCGTTTTTCATGTTATCATATTGAATTTAACAAATCGTAAAGTTCAGGTATTGCCTGTTCGAACTTGACGCCGTAGGTGTGGGTTTCATCGCCAATTGTCTTTTCAATTGCCTTTTTTGTGAATTCCCCAGCTATCTTGGCGGCGGCTTCCGGTGATTTTCCAATCATAACCGATCCGACAAATGATGAGGCAAAGACATCCCCTGTTCCATGGGACATGTAGTCGACACGATCATTGTAGACTATTCTGATTGATGAATCGTCCTTGTCGAGAACTATCATTCCCATTTCATTGTTGTCGTTTTCATAGCCTTTCAGTATCACATATCTTTTGGTGAAATCGGCCAGTTCCTTTGCCATTTCAAGCATTTCATCTTTTGTGAATTTCTCCTTCCATGGTCTGTGGAGTATATAACAGGCTTCTGTGGTGTTTGGAAGAATATAGTCTCCCAATTTGCACAGCTCCCCCATCTTGTCGGCGAATTCCTGGTCGAATCCATTGTAGAATTCCCCATTGTCCGCCATTGCAGGGTCGACAAAAACAAGTCCTTGTTGTTTTAATCTTGAGTTGATGATGTCTTTTATGTAGTCTAGCTGTTCTGCTGATGCAATGAATCCTGTGTATATTGCATCGAAATCTATCCCTTCGCTTTCCCAATGCCTTCGAATGGCCGGAAGGTCATCAGTCAAATCCCTAACTGTATAGTCAGTGAATCCTGAAGTATGGGTTGACAGCACTGCTGATGGAAGAACAGCAGTTTCTATTCCGAAAGCTGATATTACAGGCAATGCCACTGTTATTGAGCATTGACCGTAGCAGGACAAATCTTGTATTGTTAGAATTTTAATGTTTTCGCTCATTTTTTAACCTTAATTTTTTAGTAATCCCTTATTTTAATATTATATCATAATGAATTATTAATATTTCTAATCAATGAAAAGTTCAATTTCATATGAAACGATTATACGATTTGATTATTGTATAATCAATTGATATAATCAAAGTTTTGATGCTGTATATTGACTTGATTAACATCTGCTTTGTTTTAATCAATCACATATTCCATTTAGTGAAACTTTTTTTCAAACCAATATAGTGCTAGCAATATAAAGAAAATGCTTTACTCGATTTAAATAATTACTATTATAAACTTTTATATATGGGGAAATTTCCTCAAAAGAATTAAAAGGGAGAAAAAATGTTAAAGAAAAAGCACATATTCATATTACTGCTTTTAATGGTTGGACTATTGACCATATCATGCGCAAGTGCAAATGAAAACACAACAGACATCATAACCAATGATGATATTGGTGCAGATGACGTTGCAACTGCCATTGAAGAAGATCCAACCATTAATGCTGCAGATGAAATTGAAACACAGGAAACACTATCAAGTGAAAACAATGACAATAAGCTATCCATGGACGAGACAGAGGAGATTTTAGAATCACCATCATATTACGATTACAGCGTTTGGGTTGATGACTCCACCATACACAACTGGCAAAAGGAATCAATCATAATTCATGTTGACCCATCAACTGGTTATTATGCATATGATTTTTACATAAAGTTTTTTGACTCTGAGGATAATGAAATACACTCACAGAACATTTACAATACAAATCCATACACCTCAATCAAATACAACATTCCCGCCTACGATTTTGACCCTGGAACATACACCATCAAGCTGGTAAACTATGAGGATGGTGAATTGATGGACACAGCAACATTGACCGTCATCAGCGATCCGTTCTATGCAGTATTTTCCGCAGGTAACTACAATGCATACTACAATTCAGGAGTAACCTACACTATCAGGGTAACCGAAAAAGGAACCACTAGCGGTTTAAGTGGAGTGAGCGTCAAGATTGTGTTCACAAACAGCAAGAAGACAGTGACAAAATACTACACAAGCGACAGCAACGGATACATTAAGTTTGTCCCACCTGTGGGTGTTGGAACATACAGCGTAACCATCTCATCCAACAATGCTCATGTCATTGCAACTGCACTTAAAAAGACCGCTACCGTGAAAAAATCCTCAGTAACCATGAAAGCGTATAAGGCTAAAGCTTACCAAGGCTACAAGCTAACCCTTAAGGCCACTGTTAAAAGCCAAGGCAAAAACGTTAATGAGGGTAAGGTCACCTTTAAGATAAACGGCAAGTCATATACCGTTGCAGTTAAAAACGGTGTTGCAACCAAAAAAATAAAGCTTAAAAAGGTAAAATCATACAAATACACCGCAACCTACAAGGGAGACAACTTCAACAGCAAAAAGGTAAAGGCTAAAGCTGTCGTCAAGAAAAGGTATGCAACAAAGATAACTGTTAAAAACCAGAAAGGCTACATGGGCAATAAGAAAACAATAACCGTTAAGGTTACCACCAAAAGCGGTAAGAAAGTGAAAAGTGGATATATTGATGTTGGAGGAACAGGAACATATTCCAAGGTCAAAAATGGTAAGGCCAAACTGTATGTGAGTTTCAGCGGAAACTATCAGGGATATTCCGGCTTGACCCTATACTACAAGAAAAGTGTCAGCAGCAAATACAAGCTCAAGTACATTCCAAGCAGCTTGAAATACAAGTCAAGCAAAAAGAAAATTAAAATCACATCCAAGTTCAGATGTGACATGTGCGGCAAGAAATCCAGCCATTCACATTACATTAACGGATACAAAATTAAAATACACGTATATTAAGAGGTTCAAACCTCTTAACTTTTTTTCTTTTTAAATATCAAATCACCAGCATATGCAAGCACTGCAGATACGATTATTGCAAGCAGTGTAGGGCCTAAAAATATTGAATCCATGGATAGGGTGATATTATAAACTATGAACCCTGCCAGCCATGCAAACATGTTCCAATACCATACTCTTGAGTCGCTTAAATTGTCCTTTGAGATATAGAATGACACTAGAAGCACCGCAGCCATAGGTGCAAAGACTGATGCTATGAGATATAAAAAATCAATGTAGTGATCCATTATACCTGAAATTGCAAGCACAGCACTTATTGCACTTACAATCACTCCCACAACTTTTGGATTTAACTTATTATATATTACCTTTGCTGATTCCCCTGCGGAATTGGCGGCCATGAAGTTTGTTGTTATTGTCGAAAGCACAACGATAATGATACCCACTGTTCCAAGGTTTGCAAGAAGTATTGCCTGTGCAATGGTGTAGCTTGCCCCGATATTTGCTATCTCAATACCTATGAAGTACATCCAGAGGCTTGCAATGGTATATGCCACCGCTGAGAGAACTGTTGCCTTGACCGGTTTTTCAACATCCTTAGTATAGTCTGATATTACCGGAAGCCATGATATCGGCATGGCTATTGATATTTCAAAAATGTTCCAAAAGCCAAGTGCAGTTGAATTTAACGGCAATGCTTCTGTTGAAGCGTATCCTAAAAGTTTAAATGACAACACCACTAACAATACTGTAAGGATTGTCATTATAACTGTTGTGACCTTCTCTATTCTTTTAAGTCCAAGATATACCCATAATGCTATGAGTGCTGCAAGGAAAACACATGTCAATGGGAATGATATTGGAAGGTTAAGGCTAGCAAGGGCTGTTGCACCCTGTGAGTTCAAAACCGCCACCCATGCGACAAGCTGCAGCACATTTAAAGTGGCGAAGAACTTGGATCCGTACCTGCCGAAAGTGGATGAGGTCATCTCCATTGCATTTTGTCTGATTGATGCACCGATGTATCCCACCAAAAAGAGAAGTATTCCACCTAATATATGTCCTAGGATTAATGGAAACCACAGTGAGGACAGTGATGTTGTGGCTCCAATTCCTATTCCCGCCTCGATTTCAGAAACGGAGATTGCAACTCCAAACCATATTATTGCATTTGATAACAGTCCTGTGCGATTTTCCATATTATGTCCCTCTTTAAATTATTGATATATTGGTTTAACTTTTTATTATATTTTAAAGAGGAACTATATAAACATAACGACTGTTATAAAAAAATTGAAATAAAAAAATTCAACCATGAGGTTGAATGATTAAAAAATGAAAAACTGCACAATGAACAACACCAAAAGAATCAGGAATCCCAATCTAGCGAATTTCTGGTTTTCGGCATTGCGGTTAATGAACAGCAAGGCAGCTATAATGACCAACAACAGAAAATTGACCAAACGCAAAGTAAACACTAAATCCATGTAATCACCTCTATAGTTAATCATTTGAAACCAACACTTAATATAATTTGACCAACATAGTTAAGAATAGGTGATATAATGAAAACATTCAAAATAGCAATAATCGCTTTATTACTATTGGTTTTAAGTGTTGCATTCGTATCAGCAACTGAAATCTCCGATTTCAATGCGCCAAAGGGATTTGACGAAGGATTCGGAGAATCAATGGACAATGAAGATGATTTCTCAATAGTTCTTAATGACTACGACAAGGATTTTGACGAAGACTTATTCAAAGGAGACCATTTCCATCAAGTGACCGTCAAAGGAGATCTTGCAGAATTCAATGACACATTCAATGATGAAGCGGGCGTAATGGAACTCATCAAAATCGGTAAAACATACTATGTTGTAAAATGCAAATACGCTGAAAACACTGATCCATCCAAAATAAGCGACTGCACCAAATACCTAGAGGAATTCAACAAGAAAAACGACTTGAAACCTGAAAAAATTAAAGTTTAAATATTATCATTAAATGATAATATTTTTATTTTTTTAAAAAATCCTTAACTATTTTTTTAAACTCATCCGGCTTTTCAATAATAGCCAAGTGACCAGCATCTTTTATAAATGCAAATTCCGCGTCTTTTATGCCGTCAGCCACTTCACGACCAAGTTCCGGAGGATTTATGCCATCAAATTCAGCGGCAATAACAAGTGTAGGGCATGTAACCTTGCCATAATCCTTTGAATTGTCAAAGTTGGCAAGTGAAGCGTCCTCAGCAGCCTTTTCCTCTTCGCTTAACTCCTGGTCTTCATCACCCTGCAAGAGTTCGCCAACATCCAATTCGCCACTTGCAATCTTTTCAAGGGAATGCGGTGCCACACTGGCTTTCAATATTACCTGCATCATCTCTTCGGCTGAAACCTGTGTAATGTCAAGATTTGCCTCTTTCAATATCCTGGCAACAGAAGAGGTTTTTCCGTTCGGCTTTGTGCATGCTAAAATCAAGTGGTTTATGTCATCGCATCTGGACTCAGCAGCCCTGAGAGCAATGTATGACCCCATTGAATAACCTAAAACGTCAACCTTTTCAAATCCCAATTCAGCGATGATTGCATGAACATCATCTGCATGATCATCTATAGTGTATTGCTCAGGCCTTGTGGATTCACCATGTCCCCTCAAATCAACAGTGATTACACGATACTCATCCTTGAGCATGTCCCTGATTGGATACATTGTTGCCTTGTTTCCGGTCAATCCATGCAAAAGTAAAACTGCTTCTTCACCTTTTTCAGTGTCGTCTATACAAATCTCAATATCATTAACGTCAAGAAATCTTTTCATGTTAACACCTATTAATAAATAGGACCTGGAATGTCAAATATTTTTCTAAAAGATAAGAGAATGTAAAAAAATAGTTTCAATCGGTGATGTTGGGTTTAAAAAAAAAATTAAAACCCCAAGATATTATCTTGAGGTAATTTATCAATCTATTTGATAACAGATTCGAGTGTTTCATCATCAGGTGCGTTCACTTCAATAAGTTTACCTTTTTCGACAAACTTGAATGTAGGAGTGTTGTCACCATATGCGTTTTCATTGTAGATTCCGTCATGTCCTGCAATGGTTTTGTCTTCAAAGCCGTCAGCAGCAGTGAGGTTTTTGTAATCAAATTCGTCAGAGAAGAAGACTTTTACAACAATTTCTTTGTCCCCGTTGAGGAAACTGCATAATGAATATTTAGCGTCTTCATCGTCTTCAGCTTGTTCAGCTAATTTTTGAGCAGTGTCATTTTCTTTGTATCCGTCAGGAATAGCAAATTCAATGTCTTGTAAGACTAACTTACCATTGTCAAAACTAACTGATCCGCCATCGGAGTTAGAACCTTCGCTTGAAGAGAAATTAAAACTCCAACCGTCATCTGCACTTACTGCACTTATGGAAACACATATTGCAAGTAAAACTACACCAACCATTAAAATTTTTCTCAATTAATTCACCTTTAAAATTTTATAATATACAGAATATATTACAAATGAATATTTATTTTTCATTTGTTATAAATATTTTTTAAATCTTGAATTAAGGGTTATTTTTAATTAAACAATGCAATTTAAAAAAAATAATCCATTAAATAATAAAGTATTTTATTATTGATATTCAAATATAATACTGTTATATTATTTAATCGGATTTGAATGTTATGAATATTGGAAAACTGATTGGAAACACTCCAATGATAAAAATTGATTACGAGTACGAAGGCAAAACAGGCAGTATCTACACTAAACTTGAATACTACAACTATTCAGGCAGTATAAAAGATAGAATCGCATTATACATTATTGAAAAGGAAAGGGAAAACGGCAATTTAGCTGAAGGCCAACCAATAGTGGAAGTTACCAGTGGAAACACTGGAATCTCTTTCAGTGCAATAGGTGCACTTTACGGACATGATGTCCATATTTTCATGCCTGATTGGGTGTCTCTTGAGAGAAGAAATCTCATTGAGATGTACGGCGCACATGTTCATCTCGTATCAAAAGAGGAAGGAGGATTCAAAAGGGCTCTTGAACTTGCAGCAGAATTTGCCGAAACACATAATGCATTCAGACCACTCCAATTCGATAACAAATTAAATCCGGAAGCACAATACAATACCACTGGTCAGGAAATCATTGATGCAGTTCCAGACGTGAATGCATTCGTATCCGGAATTGGAACCGGCGGAACCCTTATCGGAATAGGCAAAAGATTAAAGGACAACAATCCAGATTCCAAATTATTCGCACTTGAACCATCCACATTGTCAATCCTTAAAATGGGAATGGAAGAGGGAAGTCACCTGATAGAAGGAATTGGCGATGACTTCATTCCGGGAATTGTCGAGCAGGATCTCATTGATGATATTGTATTGATTGATGATTGTGATGCAATCAACATGTCCAAAAGAATAGCAAAAGAATTCGGTTTGGGTATTGGAATATCAAGCGGAGCAAACTTCCTAGCTAGTGTTTTAATGGACAATGATGATTTAACCATTGCAACAGTCTTTGCTGACGACAATAAAAAGTACATCACCACCAAACTGTCCGAAGACATTGATGATAATCCTAAATTACATTCAAACAAAATTAAATTGCTTGGTTTTGAAGTAATTTAAAACCCTACTTTTTTTCCTATTTTACAAACTGTCAATGGCCTGGATTAGCTCAATCATATGCTCATCCTTAACATCCTGAGACGCAAAACTATATTCCTCAAAGTAAAATGCTGGAACACCTGCCTCATTCAAAGGTATTGTCAGGTAAGGTCCGCTTGTTGTTGAATCAGGAGAATAAGAAGCAATATCAGGACACTTATCGGCAACCATTTGAGCATATTCGGCACCTTCACCCTCCTTGAGAGGAGAAAATACGAATGTCTTATAGTCATATGCCCCTATGTTTGAGTGAACATCAATGGCCATCTTATAATCGCCGTTTGCAATTTCAGGATAGACATACTTATATGCAAGGTTCTGGCCGTTCTGCCTTCCAGGGTTTTCATAATTGTCCAAACCGTCACCGTAATAGCCGACACCCTCGGTAACATTGATTATATACAAATCATAGCAATGATTGAGGCCAGTCATGTTCGGAAGCATCCTGACCATTGTCTCATGTGTCAGGTGCTCCAATGGATGAACCCCTACAACATAGGCTATTCTTTCCCCGTTTGGATTACCGATATTGCGGATAACCTCAACTGTACCGGGATCATTGGTGTTATCAGCCAATGTTTCCCTTACAGGCGTTTGGATAGGCTCTGCCTTATGGGCAATATTGACTATTATTAATGAGCTGAAAATCAGGATAATGACCAATAATGCCCCAATGATAATGTAATCCCTTTTAATCATAAGTCATAATGTATATTGTGAAGCTTGTACAGGCACACTGAACTACTTGATGGGAATGCGTAAATCATGTAGTCAAGTTCCTCTAGTGTTATCTTCTTGTTTATAATGAATGCAAACATGTTTGCAACGTTTTCAGCATCTGCAGCGTAAATTTCAGCACCTACAATCTGAAGGTCCTTATCCACTATCACCTTGGCCTCAGCTGTGGTGTCGTTTTTAAGCTCCAGGGAGTATGAGTTACCGTATCTGATTTGATGCACGTCATACTCATCGCTTTTTTCTGCGACATATGCTGGAACACCCACTGTTGCGATTCTAGGAATTGTATATGCAACTGCAGGAATTACAGGATAAGTGATTTCATCCGCTTCACCTAAAAGTTCCTTTGCAAGGTATTTGGATTGATGTATAGCGACTGTCACCAGTTTGGCAATGCCGGTGTCTGCAACATCCCCTGAGGCGTAGATGTTTGGAACTTCAGTCTGAAGGTGTCCGTTCACCTTGATTCCACTTTTTGTGCTTGTAAGACCAACGTTTTCAAGACCGATTCCCTCAACATTGGCTTCACGGCCCATTGCAGCTATCACATAGTCACCTTTCAGGCTCAAACCGCTTTCACAATTGACTGTGAATGCATTTTCATGAGCAACGTTATCTATTTTTGCATCAGGATCCCTTAGGATGTCGTCACTGTTCATTCCGTTTTCTACATTATGGATTCTTTCTTCAGGATTTGGGATTTCAACATCACTCAACACTTCGGTTACTGTCTGGTTAAAGTGGAAGTTTATGCCTTTATCTTTAAGTATTTCAATTACCTTCTGCACATAAGGCTGGTGGAAGTATTTCAAGGCCATGTTTCCCCTGATGATGACATCAGCTGTTAGGCCGGCTTCAGCAAGAATTGATGCAAATTCCATACCGACAAATCCGGCACCTATGATTATAGTGTGTTTTGGAAGCTCTGCAATGTCCAAAAAGTCAGTGCTGTCATGGAGGTATTCCTTACCCTTGATGTCTGGAATGACAGGTTTGAGTCCTGTTGCGATTACAATCTTTTCTGTTGTGAATGTTTCATCTCCGACCTTAACGGTGTGTTCATCCACGATTACCCCTTTTCCGTGGGCAACATCAAGGTCATACTCGTCGAACTTGCCGTCAAGGAACTTGGACATGTTTGCTATTCTTTTTTGCTTGAACTTCATGAGTGCAGGCCAGTCCACCTCGAAGTTTCCTGCCTTTCCGACACCTTCAAAGTTGTCGGTGAGTGCCTTTATCTCATATGGAGCGTCCAAAAGCGCCTTGGAGTTGCATCCTCTGTTTGCGCATGTTCCACCATACAGGCTTTCCTCAATGATTAGGATTTTTAGCCCTGCTTTTCTTAAAAATCGTCCACCTTGCCATGCGGCATTTCCACTTCCAATATAAATAACATCATAATCCATAATAGTAACCTCTTGGTTAATAATCTGTAAGAAATAGTATAAATTATTACCCAAAAATCTCAAATTTAGCGGAATTTGATTGGATGATATGGATTAGTGATTTTATAATCATTATTTTGATATTAGAATTAAATTATATTAAAATAAGTAATCATATAAAATAGGTTTATTTGCATAAACCATCAAATAATCAATCATGAAATTAATTTAAATGCATCGAAATGGATTTCCATAGGAAGAATGTTTAAGTGCAAAGCAATTTTCATATCCAAAAATCGATAAATTTTAAAATATCTAAAATAAAATTATAATCAACATAATTACAATTGATTAAAATGAAAGATTATCTCAATATTGACGACAACGGCCAAACCACATTCAAGGTATCGCAAACACCAAAAATAGACTTCCTAATCAAGGAAAAACGCTTCGATGAGGCATTAACTGAAATCAATAAACTCCTAAAAACCGACAATGACTATTCAAATTGGAATCTCAAGGGAATTGTCCTTGATAAGCTGTCACAATTTGAAGAATCAATAGAATGCTTTGACAAGGCGCTGCAACTGCATAAAGGCGATGACATTAAGTTAAACAAGGCCAATGCACTGTATGACTGGGCGAAAGTCACTTTTTTCCCTGAAGGAAACTATGAGCAGGCATTGGAATTAATCAACAATGGATTGGACACCCTTCCGGAAATTGAAGATCCCTCTGAATTCTATTTTTTAAAGGCAGAGATTCTTGAGGCACAGGAAAATCTCATCGAGTCTCAAAAATGTTATCTTATTGCACATAAGGAATTTGACCGGTTAAAGGAGTTTGAATCACAAACTGATTATCTGAATAACACTTCAGACACACTCATAAATATTGTCGGAAGCGACTTTTACAGTTTTACACCTGAACCAGGCGTGATTGTTGATTTGGTAAAAGATGAGGAAAATGAGCATGACCCTGATGCAATAGCTGTCGTTTTTGAAAATAAGACTGTTGGTTATGTTGCAAACAGCGATTACACTCTAATTGATGAGGTTAAAAGTGCAAGCAGCATCAAAAATTTTCTTTTGGATAATCAAAAGGCCGAAATCCAGTTTGTTTATATGGGCGAATATGTGATTGGAAAATTACTATAAAGTTTAGGCATGCCTAAATATTTATATAGTATGAGAAATCAATATATTATCAAGCAATATTAATTAAACAAAATGGAGGCGAAATTATGATTATCGGTATTGAAAACCTTAAAGAACAACAAAAAGAAAAAGAAGAATCTGAATAGATTCTCATTTTTTATTATTTTTTGAGGATGTGACGCAAAATTTTTAATTGAATTTTGTGTTTTTGATTTTTTTATAATTTTTCTTATTTTTAGTTGTTT
>NZ_SUTJ01000020.1 GCF_015062915.1 Methanobrevibacter thaueri
CCAATTAAAACTCGATGTAACAATATTTTAAAAAAAATCAAACAAATCTGCCAAAATTTAATTTTGGCGGACACCCTTTTTATAAAAAAAAATAATATGGCACATGACGAATTGTATGATATGAAACATAAGATAATCAGGGACTTCTCAAACATTGATTATGAAGAGCTGGACCATGTGCCCATAGGGTTCTTATTGGAAAGCATTCATAACCATTACATCGTTTATATGACAAAAAAACTGAAAGACAGGGACTTGACACTGACACAGGCTTATATCATATTAATATTATATAATGAGAAAAACTTAAACCAGGAAACGATTGCATCCATATTAAACATAAATGAGGTTACCGCCACTCGTGAAATTAGCAGCCTAGAGGATAATGGATATGTAAGCAGAAGGGTTGATGAAAAAGATAAGAGAAGAAAAATCGTCACTTTAACTGAAAGTGGCAAAAAAATGGTTAAAACCATCACTGACTACTCACATGATAATGAAAAAATAATAAATGAGTTTGTTTCACCTGAAGAACTCCATATGTTAAGGGTTCTGATGAAAAAGCTACTGGTATCAATAAATGAGCTTAACTTAATATGATGGGATTTGATTACTCAATGTAATCAAATCTGGTTTCCAAAACCATAATCAATATAAAACCAATCACCGCAACAACTATGCACGGCAATAATCCTGCAATATTGACGCTTACGGAATTCACTATTTCCACTGCCGGAACCTTAAGTGATCCAAGCATTACACCAATGAGAAATGCCATTGTCACCTCTTCATAGTTTTTAAGCAGGAAATTTAGTATCTTTGAAAATCCGAGTATTCCAATTAAAGCACCTACAGCAAAAAGCACAATATCCTCCATGTCCAGTTCGTGCAATGCCTCAAGCATATGATGGTACTGTCCAAGCAGAAGCAGGATGAATGAACCTGAAATTCCCGGTAAAATCATTGCACATATCGCTATCATTCCTGAAAAGAATATGACTATTTCAGAATGGTTTTCTGATATTGGATTAAGGCTTACAAATACATAAGTCAAAATCAAACCGACTACTGCAAAAATCACATTCTTAGCGTTGATGCTATCCAGTTTTCTAAACAGTATCACTGCTGAAGCAACAATCAATCCGAAAAAGAATGAGTATGTCATTGCAGTGTACTCATCCATACAATAGGTAACCAGCCTTGCCAGGGTGAGGAATGCAACTCCAATACCTAAAATCAATGGAATGAAAAATTCAAAGTCGATTTCCTCAAGCAACTGTGCCCAAAAACCCTTAATATCCAACTTAATCAATGGCTTTAAAAATCTGAACTTAATATTACTTATCGCTTCAATCAAATGCCCATAGATTCCAGTTATCAATGCTATTGTTCCACCAGACACACCTGGAACAATATCGGCTGAACCCATAAACAGTCCACGAATAAAAATTAAAAAAGCTTCCTTAATGTTAAAATTCAATTTATCACCTAACAAGTAATTACTATAATATTAGGCATGACTTTATAAATAAGTTGTCAAAAAAAAAGAAAAAGGAATAATTCGAAAAGAATTATTCATCATTGAAAAACGGTTGTGGCAGTTCACAAACTCCACTGTCCTTTGCAAGGTATGCGTATGCGAATGCAGCGCATATTGCACCTACAATAGGTCCGATGAGATATATTGGGAAGTAAGCCCAAAGGTTAGCTCCTCCTAAAAGCATATCCATAAGGTATGGGCCGAATGTACGTGCAGGATTGATTGAAGCTCCGGTGAATGCACCTAAAACCACGATGACTGCTGCAACGGTCATACCGATTGATATTCCTGCAAAACCAGGTTCCGCTTTTTTATCAACCGCAACACCCATGACAACCATCATAAGGAAGAATGTGCCGAGGAATTCAGCAAACATTGCCTGCATGTAGCTTACTCCAAGTCCAGGTGCTGTTGCACCCAATCCTCCGATGGTAACGGCAGGAGCGCCGAGGCATAGGAAAAGACAAATGCTTCCCAAACATGCTCCGATTACCTGTGCAACTATATAGTATACACTGTCGATTAAATCGATGTTCTTGGTTACAAGCAGCCCGATGGTTACGGCAGGATTCAAGTGTGCACCTGATATCTTACCGAACACATAAATACATATCATCACAGTTAGACCGAATGCCAAAGCTATGGCAATCCAGTCGCCTAAACCTCCTAAAGGTCCGATTCCTGCAACACCTGCAGCGTCTGAAATCAGCAGTGTCACAACAGCTGAACCTGTACCGAAAAATACCAGGAAGAATGTTCCCAGAAGTTCTGCAAAGAATTTTTTTCTGATATTACAAGTCATTTTTATCGCCTAAACCGCTTCTCTCCATTGACAGTATTCGTGTTTGTTGTCAGCAAGGCATGCTGAAGCACATTGTTTACAGCCTCTTACAGGAGATCCTGGGGTTTCCTTGTCAAGTGCAATGATGTTTGTCATCATTGTTGCGGTAATAGGTTCTGAAGTTAATAGACATGGGTAGTCTGCGAGTCTCATCAGTGATGAGAACCTTACTGTAATTGCACATGCAGGGTAAGTGTATCTTTGAGGATTCATCAGGACCTCATTTTCAAGGATGGATGTGAAGTCAACTTCCATGCCCTTGATTCTAGGAATGATTTCAAATCCGGCGGAAGATCTCATTTTTCTTGCGTTACTCATTGCGTTGAATCCTCTGTAGATCATGTCCATGAAGTCACAGTTGTGGAGTTCAGCAGCTGCGCCTCTTTTTGGATATTGCTGTACATAGTTGTGGAATCTTTTGTTCAGCATGTCAACAACCATAGGAGCTGTGAAACCGTCCAGTTCAAGCAGGAATTCAGTTGCACATGCAGATGCACCGGTTGAAAGTTTCAATACGTCAAATGGTGTTTTGAATACGTCAAGGTTGTTTCTAAGTGAGTTTTCAATTACACCAGCGGTTGCTTGGATAATTGCCATGGTCACGTCATCCTTACACATGTTGTAGGTGGATTGACCGATGTGGTGTCCGATATCCCCAACACAGTATGCAGGCACTGTTACGATGTTACCGTAGTGCACGCCGTCATCCATTGCAGCCTTAACAACAGGAGTCATTGCCTTTTTATACTTGTTCATGTAGTCCCTGACATCGAATGATGAATGATTTGCATCATCCATTAATGTGCCTTGTCCTTCAATAGGAGTTTTGTAAATCATCTGTAAGGTTTCAATTTCCTTTTCGGTTGCTTGAGCGGCGGTGAGGCCGTCTTCAATAGCGTTTGCAAATGCATCGCCTATACCGTAGGAAGTGTTCATACCCCAAGATTTTGCGGACAATATTGCTTGTTTGTGATGTACTGGCAGGTCCATAGTGGTTAAGATTTGATTTACCACGTTACTGGTACTTCCAGGCATCAATGCAAAGTCCACTACACAGGTAGGTCCGTAGAAACCACCATATCTTCTGATTGATTCTTTAGTAATCAATGCTTCACGGTTTGCAATTTCAGCAATGAACTTGTCCACACTGTCTGCAAAGTCCCCATCCTCTTCGCATAGGATTTCAAGGATAGGTGGGGTTTGGAAGTGTTCAATGAACGGATCGTCTTCACATTGCAAAGTGTCTGTGATGGAAGACAGGATTTCGTAGTGGTTTTTAACAGATTCCTTGTGTAAGTTAATTACAGATTCTGCCTGATTGTCTAACGCTTTCATACCTGATACAGCATCAGCATATGGCTTTGCATCAGTTATTTTAAAGTCGTTGTATCTGTTTTCTGATATGACTGCAACGTCAGCCTTTTGAGCTGCCATTGACTCGTCAATCATTTTTTCATATAACTCTCTCATTTAAATCACCTAGGTAAAAAGAGCATTTGAGAATATACTCTTTGATATTAAATTATTCAACATATTATTTAAATTTGCTTAAATAATTCTTGAAAAAGTTAAATGAACAGTTAATCGTTTAGCGATGTGAAAAATAGTTGAAAAAAATAGAAAATGGAGTGAAAAATATTATTTTCCAATATCTTCCACCAGTTCTTTTGCATAAGGTGTGATGTTCTCATTAAGCATACGCTCTAAAAACTCACCAGTATAAGTACCTGCCTCAGCAATCTCTTCAGGAGTTCCGGTAGCGATTACTTCGCCTCCACCGTCTCCTCCTTCAGGACCGAGGTCAATGATATGGTCGGCTGTTTTGATGACATCAAGGTTATGCTCAATGACGACTACTGAGTTTCCGGCATCAGTCAATCTGTCAAGAACACTCAACAATCTCTTAATGTCTTCAAAGTGAAGACCAGTTGTCGGTTCATCAAGAATATATAATGTTTTGCCAGTGCTTGACCTTGACAACTCCTTAGCGAGCTTGATTCTTTGTGCTTCCCCACCTGACAATGTTGTTGCAGGCTGTCCGATTTTCATGTAACCTAATCCCACATCATACAATGTCTGAAGCTTTTTGGTGATTTTAGGAATGTTTTCAAAGAATTCCAATGCCTCTTCAACAGTCATTTCCAAGACCTCATAGATGTTTTTACCCTTATAACGTATATCCAAGGTCTCTTCATTGTACCTCTTACCACCACAGACTTCACATGGAACATACACATCAGCCAAGAAGTGCATTTCAATCTGCACGATACCATCACCGGAACATGCCTCACATCTTCCGCCCTTAACGTTGAATGAGAATCTTCCAGGCTTGTATCCTCTTGCCTTGGATTCAGGAGTGTTAGCGAACAAATCACGAATGTCAGTAAATACACCAGTATAAGTTGCAGGGTTTGATCTTGGAGTTCTTCCGATAGGCTTTTGGTCAATTGCAATTACCTTGTCAATATTCTCCAATCCTTCTATCTCCTTGTATTTGCCTGCAAACATGAATTTCTTGGATAATTTACCATGAGCTCCCTTGTAGAGAATTTCATTGATTAGACTACTTTTACCTGAACCACTGACACCGGTTACACAAGTGAATTTGCCTAATGGGATTTCCACATCAATGTTTTTAAGGTTATTCTGCTCGGCACCAATGATTTTAATGAACTTGCCGTTTCCAGGTCTTCTTTCCTTTGGAATTTCAATCTTTTTAACCCTTGAGATATACTGGCCTGTAAGAGAATCGGGATTGTTCATGATGTCCAATGGTGTTCCCTGTGCTACGACCTTACCACCATGCTCACCGGCACCAGGACCAATATCAACAACATGGTCTGCGGACAGGATGGTTTCCTCATCGTGCTCAACGACAACCAAAGTGTTTCCCAAGTCCTTAAGTCTTTTCAATGCTTCGATAAGCTTGATATTATCTCTTTGGTGAAGACCTATACTTGGCTCGTCCAGAATGTAGAGCACTCCTACAAGACCTGAACCGATTTGAGTGGCCAGTCTAATCCTTTGTGCCTCTCCACCGGACAATGTACCTGATGACCTTGACATTGACAGGTAATCAAGTCCAACTTCCACTAAAAAGCTTAAACGTTCCTTGATTTCCTTCAATACCTCTTTTGCAATGAAGTTTTCCCTTTCAGTCAATTCAAGATCCTGGAAGAACTGATATGAATCCTTGATTGCAAGGTCACACACATCAATGATAGATTTTCCGCCAACAGTGACTGCCAAAACCTCTGGTTTTAAACGTTTACCGTCACAGACATAACATTTCCTGTCTGCCATGAATTTTGAAAGGTATTTTCTTGAATAGCTTGACTTGGTTTCAAAGTATAGCCTTTGCATTCTTGGAACAACACCCTCAAACTTACGATTAACCATATATGATTTGTTTCTTCTCTTGAAATTGAATGGGATTTTTTCGTTGCAACCGAAAAGAAGAATATCCTGATTTTCCTTGCTCAATTCCTCAAATGGAGTGTCCATGCTGAAACCGAAGTGCTTGGATACTGCATCAAGCATCTGGAAGTAATAGTTTTCCCTTTTTGCTGAACTTGCCCATGGAACAATAGCTCCTTCATTTAATGTTAATGACTTGTCTGGAACAACCAAATCAGGGTCGATTTCCATCTTGGAACCGATACCATTACATTCAGGGCATGCCCCCTGCGGTGCGTTGAAGGAAAACATCCTCGGAGTCAATTCCTCAAAGTTTATTCCGCAGTCAACACATGCGAAGTGCTCAGAATATCTTTTCTCATATTCCTTGTCCCCATCATCAAAAAGAACAGTTATTAAACCATCGGTAAACTCTGCTGCAGTCTCCAATGAGTCAACCAATCTTCTTTTAAAGTCAACGTCCTTTCTGATTTTAAGCCTGTCAACAACCACATCAATGTCGTGCCTGTATGTCTTTGCAAGGCTAATGTCCTCATCAAGGTCTCTAATTTCACCGTCAACACGAACTCTTACAAAACCCTTGTTTCTAAGGTCTTCGAGAACATCCTTGAATTGGCCTTTCTTATCCCTTACAATTGGGGATAGAACTTGGATCTTGACTCCCTCACCTTCTTCAATGATTGATTCCCCTATCTGACCAATGGTTTGGTGTGAAATCTCCTTTCCACAGTTTGGACAGTGAGGAATGCCTATTCTTGCAAATAACAATCTTAAGTAATCATAAATTTCTGTAATTGTACCTACGGTTGATCTTGGATTTTCTCTTGTGGTTTTCTGGTCAATTGAAATTGCTGGTGACAATCCTTCAATGGATTCCATTTCAGGCTTTTTCATCTGACCCAGGAATTGCCTTGCATAAGCTGATAATGATTCAACATATCTACGCTGTCCTTCAGCATAGATTGTGTCAAACGCAAGAGAAGACTTTCCAGACCCACTAAGGCCTGTAATTACAATGAATTCATCACGGGGAACACTGACATCAATATCTTGTAGATTATGTTCCCGTGCACCCTTGATGACAATCTGTTTTTTATCGTCGTCTGCCATAATTATCTCCATAATTTTGTTATATAATATTAGAACAAACTTACATATAAAGTATTTTAGAGAGCATTTGGAAAGTAATGAAAATATTTTAAAAAAAGAAAAAATAGTAGTAAAAATAGTTTTGAACTATTTAAACTAACAAGAACAGATAACATTCATTTCAGGAATATTAATATCATTTTTAGCAATAGTGCTGAATGGTCGATTAACAATTTCATTTTTAATGAGTACTTCAATTAAAAGATTAAGAGAAATCCTAAAATTGGTTATATCAATTGAAATATTAATGTTTTCTATATTTTCAAAACATTCTTTGTCAACTGAAAACAAATCACTAATGTCCAAAATTTCCAAACTAACTGGAATGCCCTCAGTACTAAAATCTAAAATTATTCCATCTTCAAGTTCCAAAGATTCTTTGTATTCATATTTATCTGTAATTCTAATATGAATGCTGTCAACTTCTGAATCATATGAATATTCTAAATCAAATTTTTTAACTTGGTTCATATTCTCGAAGCCTCCTACTCCTATTTGCAGGATATATGGTTTTCAATGTAATCTCTTGTCTATTAATTATCATTATTATCAAATATATATCTTTAGATTTTTGTTCTGGATGTTCATATACAATCTTATATGTGCCAGTTTTTGTTTTACCTACTTGAACAGGAGTTCTATTTAATAACAAATCATATATAAGACCAATATCCTTAAATCTATCAATATTTGATTCCCTAAAATGTCTAGATTCTTTTATCTGAGATTCATCTAAATTTTCAAGCAGGTCCAACACTTCATCTAGATTATAATCAAATATTTTGACCACCACCATAAATATGTGTAATACTTATTTTATCATGAGTATTAAATATAAGTTGTCGAAGTGCGACTGTATGAAAAAACACAAAACAATTATAAAGAACAAAAAGTATTTAAAAAACAAAAAAAGACAAAATAAGAATTAAATTAGAAAATTAGCAAAAATTTATAAAAAATTATAAATAAATATTGTTAAACCGCTTTTGAACCATGTTCCCCAGTTCTGATACGGATAACCTCTTCAACATCAGAAACGAAAATCTTTCCGTCGCCGACTTCACCGGTTCTGGCACTTTCAATGAGAACATCAATTACCCTGTCGAGATCTTCATCATTGACAATGAGTTCCACTCTTGTCTTTGGAATTAGGTCTATGCAATGACTGGAACCACGGTATGATTCCTTCACACCCATTTGCTTGCCCATTCCCTTTACTTTGGAAACGTTCATTCCTTCACATCCTGCTGAGAGAAGTGCAGTCTTTACGTTTTCAAACATTTCCTCACGGATTACTGCAACAATTCTTTTCATGATACACCTGATTACTTGTCAAAACCCTTTAAAGCATAAAGCTTGTTTCTCAAGTCTGCCGCACGCTCAAAGTCAAGTCTTGCAGCGGCATCCTTCATGTCCTTTTCAAGGTCCTTAATCAACAAGCGAAGCTCATCTTTAGGCATCTTGCTGACATCAGGTCCAATACCCTTGTATTTTTCATCCTCTTCAGCGAGTTTCTCTTTCAATGTTCTTGTTGTTGATTTAGGAGTGATTCCGTGAACCTCATTGTATTTCATCTGCAACTTGCGTCTTTTAAGGGTAATGTCATATGCATTCTGAACGGAATCTGTCATCTCATCCACATACATTATAACACGGCCGTTGACGTTTCTTGCCGCACGCCCTATGGTCTGTATCAGTGAGGTCTGGTTTCTTAAGAACCCTTCTTTATCTGCATCCAGAATTGCAACCAATGAAACTTCCGGAAGGTCCAATCCTTCCCTTAAAAGGTTAACTCCAACCAATACATCGAATTTACCACGTCTTAAGTCATCCACAATGTCAATACGCTCCAATGTATCTATTTCTGAGTGCATGTACCTTACCTTGACGCCTATTCTTGCATAATAGTCTGTCAAGTCCTCAGCCATTCTCTTGGTCAGGGTTGTGACAAGCACCCTTTCGTCTTTTTCGGCAGTTAGGCGAACCTCGTTAAGAAGGTCCTCAACCTGACCGGTGACTGGCCTTATCAGCACTTCAGGGTCAACCAAACCGGTTGGCCTGATGATTTGCTCCACGACATTGCGGGATTTTGCAAGCTCATACTGGCCGGGAGTCGCTGAAACGTATATTACCTGATTTACTGATGACTCAAACTCATCGAATCTTAAAGGACGGTTTTCCTTGGCTGAAGGCAGTCTGAAACCATGTTCAACCAATGTTTCCTTACGTGCACGATCCCCATTATACATTCCACGGATTTGTGGCACGGTTACATGTGACTCGTCGATTATTGTTAGGAAATCATCCGGGAAGTATTTTAAAAGTGAGTATGGTTTTTCTCCCCATTCACGACCTGACAGGTGCATTGAATAGTTTTCCACCCCTGGACAGTATCCCATTTCACGAAGCATCTCGATGTCAAAGCGGGTTCTCTGCTCTAGCCTTTGCGCTTCCAGGAGCTTGCCCATTGCATTTAGTTCGGACAGTCTCTCATCCAGTTCGTTGGATATCTTGGATATTGCAGTATCCATCTTGTCCTGACCGACAACGAAGTGCTTTGCAGGGAAAATCATGTACCTTTGAAGTGATTCTGTCTTTTTGCCTGTTACCTTGTCAATCAGGCTGATTGCATCTATCTCATCACCGAAAAGCTCAATTCTTATCGGCGGTGTTCCATGAACGGGATTTATCTCAATGACATCTCCCCTGACCCGGAATTGACCACGGTCAAATTCAATGTCATTACGTTCATATTGCATGAAAACAAGTTTTGACAGTATTTCTGATCTATCGTAGATATCACCAACGCTGATTCCAAAAGCGAACTCACCATAGTCCTCAGGTGAACCTATACCGTAGATGCAGCTCACACTGCTGACGACAATAACATCATCCCTTGAAAGGAGGGATTGTGTTGCTGAATGCCTCATTATGTCTATGTCCTCATTGATTGACGCTTCCTTGTCGATGAAAGTGTCTGTACGAGGTACATATGCCTCAGGCTGATAATAATCATAATAGCTGACAAAATATTCAACTGCATTGTCCGGGAAGAATTCCTTAAACTCCTCATAGAGTTGTGCAGCCAGGGTCTTGTTGTGTGATATGACAAGGGTAGGCTTCTGGACCTTTTCAATGACATTCGCCATTGTGAAGGTCTTACCTGAACCAGTCACCCCTAAAAGAGTTTGTTCTTTCACACCATTGTTTATGCCTTCGGCTAATGAGTTGATGGCTTTCGGTTGATCACCCAATGGCTTATAAGGTGATTTCAGCTTGAATTCCTTCATGATATCTAGTTAGTAATTGTAATATTGAAACTAATGTGTGTGTAGCTTGGAGAGCAGCATGGAGTGACCTTCTGGTCCCTTACAACAAGTTGTCCATAACCTTTCAAGCTCTTTTCCAAGTCTCTCATGACATTTGGAATAACCTCTGTATTGAAAACCTTAAGAGATCCAAGGAATATGGTTTTTGCAGCCATATTCATAACAGATATGTCCTCAACTGTGTCAGGTTCAGAGTATTTTTCCAAGATATTGTTTGATATGTCAACAAGTTCCTTTTTGATAGCTTCCTTATCCATCTTATTCCCTCAATGCATCTGCAATTGATTTTGCAAGAGATACACGTGAAGTGTCAGAAGACAAACTGTTTGTACCGATGATTTTACCTGCACCGGCCTGATAGATTCTTGTTGCACCGTTATTGGTTAATATAGGGTGTACGCAACATACATCGACTGATTCGGCACCGTATTGCTTGAGGATGTTTATAGCATTTACGATTGTTCCTCCGGTTGCTATAATGTCGTCAACGATTATTGCATGCATTCCCTTAACGGAATCCACATTAACAGTATTGTCACTTTCACTGTCGCATCTAACGTCTACAATCTTTGTTTCCACTTTATCTGGACCTAACCTGACTTTTGTCAGGTATGTGCAGTCACATCCGATGATTGCGGATATTTCCTGTGCAAAGCCGTATGCACCCTTGTCCGGCGCTACAATCAATGGCTTGTCAACGCCTTTCTTGAATAGCTTCTTGTCAAGGTATTCTGCAATGGCAGGCATTGCTGAGATGTTTCTTGCCGGAATGTCAAAGAAATTGAGCACACATTCCTCGTGAATGTTGAAAGTGATGAACTCATCAGCACCTGCAGCCTGAATCAAGTCGCAAATGATTTTGGCTGAAATGGTTTCACCAGGATTGAAACGTTTTTCCTGTCTTGCATAGCCCATGTAGGGAACTACAACCCTCACTTTCTTGGCACCCAAGTCCTTGAGGTTTGACACCATGAACAAGAGTTCCATCAAATTTTCATCTTGCGGATAACCGGTTGATTGTATGACTGTAACTTCGTCTGCAACTTCGCCAGTAATTCTTAAATACCTTTCTCCATCTGGAAATTTCTTAGTTTCAACATAACATAATTCTTCTCCAAGTTCACGGGCAACGTGAGCTGCCAGGTCTTGTGAAGATGAACCGCCTATAATCACATTATCACCAAAATATTTATGAAGGTATATTTGTCAGTGATGATTAAAAAAGTTAAGTATTAATATATGAAGTTTAATAAAAAAGTAATTATGAATAAAATACATGCAATACTAATAGCTCTTGTGGCAATAATTGTCATATCATTGGCTGCAACAATTGTTAGTCCCGTATTGGTTGTCGCTGAAGACTCAACCGAGGATGCCAGTATTGACATGGCTGCAAAATTTTCCCTAAGCGGATTTGAATGGGTGTATCCTGGAAGTTCCGTTAATGCGGAAGGCCAGACCCTGCACAATGTGCATATGAACCACCCTGAGGACCCTTATGGAGCTGCCCGTGACATCATTACATATTCATACGGCTACACTCCTCATGTGATTGTTAGCGTGAACAATGACGCTGCTCAAGCTATTTTTGGAGCAACCATTGTTGATGACATTCGTGCAAATGACGGTTATTACGGATATGCCGGTAACGACAAGGTATCCGGATCAATGTCAAGAGGAGATGCAATGGACACAGCAATGATGAACAATGGAGTGAACGTGTTTGAAATTCCATTACAAATTTTACTGGGAAATGTAAGATTTATTTTTGTATAATTTCCCCTTTTTTCTTTTTTTAATGAAGCATCACGTAAAATGAGAGCCCGACACCTATCAATGATATGATCAATTGGATTATACCGTGTTTTCTGATTGTCGGATGTCTTGATTGGACAAGATAGAACGGCATGAAAAATCCGAAAAAGGTAAATGCTGCCATGCGAGTGTTTTTTGCTAAAATTCCAACGATAAAACCACTCCAGGATAGAAAAATAGTAACTATATATGATATGGCGATTGCCTTCTTGTTAATTTTAATGTCTTCAGGCCTCACGACCATGAAGTTTTTAGGCTGAACCCCCTCAACCAACGGATTTCCGCATTTGGCGCAGAAATCATAATCATCCTGATTTATAAATCCACATCTTTCGCACTGTCTTGTCATTAGTTAAAATTAGCATTTCCTAATATAAATTATTTTTCCAGCACCATTGCGATTTCACGAAATACCCTGTTTGTGTAGTCAATATTGTTGAGCTCGGCAAAATACTTGAACCCCAGCTTTTCCAAAACCCTTGCAGAAGCAAGATTTTCCTTCTTATATGAGGCAAATACCCTTTGAATGTTTAAATCTTCAAAAGCCCTTTTTATTAACATTTGCGATGCCTGTGTTGCATAGCCTCTACCGTGATACTCTTCAGCCACCCAGTATCCAAGTTCCGCTGAGCCTTCGCCCCACCAGTGATTTCCGTCGGGATGAATCAGGAGTTCCGCACAGCCGATTGGAACATCATCCTTAATGATTGCATAACATTCAGGCCTGCAGAATATTGTCTTGATGACATTCAAGCTATATTCAACGCTTTCATGAGGCGGCCAGCCTGCAATGGGGCCAATATTCGGGTTTTTTGCAAAATGATAGAGGCATTTGGCATCAGATTCCCTCCAATGTCGCAATGTTATTTCACTCATTATGGTTAAATTTGTCATTAATGATTATTAAAAATACACACAATTAAATAACATTAAAAATAATACTTTTAATCATGAAAGTTAAAGATGGAATGACAGGTTTAATTGTTGGGGATGCACTTGGAGTTCCCGTTGAATTTACTTCAAGAGCAGAACTTATGGAAAATCCCGTTACTAGCATGGAAGGTTACGGAACTTATCAACAACCTCCTGGAACATGGTCTGACGATTCAGCAATGGCTATCGCTACAATGCACAGTATTGTTCAAAAGCAGGGCATTGATTACGAGGACATGATGGATAAGTTTGACAAATGGTTAAACGGAGCAAAGTATATGCAGGGAAACGAGACCTTTGACCATGGGGCCACTACCGGCAGTGCAATATTCAGATACCGCCACACCAAAACACCCGCATTGGAATGCGGATGCAGTGGAGAAAGGGATAACGGTAACGGATCACTCATGAGAATTTTACCGTTGGCCTACATTAAAGACATTGACTATGAAAGCATTGAAAACGTTTCCGCATTAACACACGCACATCCAAGATCAAAAATTGCCTGTGTATTGTACATTGAAATGGCAAAGTCAATGCTTGAAAATGAAGATTTGACTATGGAAGAGCACATTTTTTCAGCATGCGACAAGATTAAGGAATACTATAAGGATTCCCCTGAACTCAAACATTTTAAAAAGATTTTCAACAATGATTTGGAAGATGTCAGCGGAAAAGGATATGTAATCGCAAGCTTTGAAGTTGTAGTTCATTGCCTGTTGACTACCGACAGTTTTGAGGATGCAGTCCTGAAAGCTGTTAACATCTGTGGAGATACAGATACCAATGGTGCCATCTGTGGTGGGCTTGCCGGAATTTATTACGGATATGAGTCAATACCTACATCTTGGTTGAATGAAATCGATAGACTTGATGAGGTCCTTGCATTATGTGAAAGATTCGAGGCGTTTTGTGATGAATCTTAGTGAAACTATCAAAAATATCAGGGCTACATGCGATAATTATATAGACCCTGATCTGTTTGCTTTCATCATTGATGATGACAACTACATGGGAACCAACAATATCCTTGAAATCAAGGGCTATGGCATAACAGATGATGACTCATATGAGGAAAGGCTTTTGAAAATCCATGAAAAAGAAAACATCTACCTGCCATTGGGTATGATGACATTCATGCCTATCCTAAATGAATGCGACATATTCTCCGTAGAGGACTACAACCTACAGTTAACCCCTGAAGAGTTTGAAAAATACGGCGATGAGCAGGAAAGGCTTTTTGGAATTTTAATAAAAAAAGATTCCGATGAGTATATCATTGGAAAATCAGACACCTGCAACTGCAGTCTCGACTCCAGTTTTAAGGAACTTGAAAAAACAGACTCAGAATTTTACACAACCATAGAAAAAATAGTAAATGAGAAGATTATCTAAAATTTCTCTTTACTTTTTCCCACATTGCAATCTCTTCACCACAACCTGACATGAAGATATAATCGTATTTGGATTCAATGGCCAGTTGAGTTAACTTTTCAATACGCTTATCCAAATCTTCATAGGCTATTGGATAAAATTCTGCATTATTCATTTCATTTTTAAGTATATCATAATATTCCTGTGCTTTTTCAACAGATTTTCTTCCAGGCAATACGCTAATCTTATCCGGATTGATTGATTTGAGAACTTTTAAATGATCTTCAAAAATCTCATCCTCATATTGGTCTGGAGTGGTGTAGACAACCTCCAACGGTCCATCACAAGAGAGTTCCATCAGTTTTGAATTCATCTTCAATGCATCGCCATTGTCACCTTGACCCACACCTATGAACTTATCACCTAATTTGATAACTTCGAATCTGCCTTCTGGAATGAATGACATGTCCAGGTTATTGAAAAGATTTTCAACATTTCTTACAATATTTTTGGGCTTTGGAGTGAATGTCGCATATGCTGTGATTGAAGCCAATGCATTATTAATGTTATGGATGCCGAAAGGAGGCACTGTGAGGTTCAATTCAAATTGAACGTTTTTTGATAAAAAATAATTATAAACATCTCCAATGATATGCAATTTCCAATCATTAACATCAAATTTAGCATCAACCAATCGTACATTAGGTTCTGGACGTTTAAAACCGCAATCACATGAATAAACTCCCCTATGGGTTAAAAATCTTTGGGAATAATTCAATTCTGCCCCACAATTAGGACATTTTATAGGAGTTTCATCATCATCAACGAGAATATCCGGGTCAAATCCATAATAATTAACAGGTATGTCCTTCTGCTTATTTATTCCAATCAGTGCAGTTCTCGGATCATCGCAATTGGTCACGATCACTCCTTTTTTCATATCCTTTGACAGTAGCACTTTTGCACGATAGTATGATAAAAAAGGATTTTTGACGCCGTTTACTACTGAATGTTCCTTGGAGACAGTAGTGTATACAACACCGATAGGGTCGATTAATTTTTGCACGACATCAGGAATTCCAAATTCCATATTTCGAATTCCGTATTCAAATATTCCTAAATCCCCCTTCTGATTTAGAATTGCAGTAATGATTGAATGAACAGTATTGTTTTCATAACTTTTTCTGATTTTAATATCCTTTGAAATTAATTTTATGAGCAGTGTTGTTGTAGTGGTTTTTCCATTAGTTCCTGTTACCAATACAGAACCATGCTTTAAATCATGGGCAAGACTAGATATTGACCCCTTACCACCAACTTTTGAAAATACATATCCCGGAATATTTTTCCCAGCTCCAGGACCAATTTTAGACAATTTGGTGGTGACCTTGCCTGATGCTTTTGCTAAATAAAACCTAAAATAACTACTCATAAAATAAGATAGTATTCTAAAATATATAATACTATTGATAATAATTTAGTAACAAAAAGTTTACCTAAAATCAACTAAATTGAATGAAAATAGATGATTAAATCGAAAAAAAAAATGAAATATTAAAATAATAATAAAAAAATAGAAAATATTAAAAATTCAACTTTAGTTTGTAGTTGGATTGTTAATATTTGTTTGCGGAACTTTTTCAGCAACTTTGGAACCGATGTTTTTCATTTTTTCAATCAGTTTGTCCTTGTTGGATCCGCTAATTAAAATGTTTTCTAAAACATCACTTAAGGTTTCGGTTGGAATGATTTCAATCATGTCCTCGTATTTCTTCTCAATCATGACATCTTTAAGGTTTGATTTAGGAATCAATACCTTTTTCATTCCAGCTTCTGCAGCCGCTTCGATTTTAGCGGTTGCTCCACCAATAGGCATTACATCTCCACGCACGTTAAGTGAACCTGTCAATGCAACGGTTTGGTCGATTGGAATTTCCTCAATGGCTGAAATTACCGCTGTTGCAATACTTACACTTGCTGAGTCACCTTCCACACCATCATAGGTTTGGATGAACTGAACGTGAATGTCGTAGTTGGAAATGTCCTTGTTAGTGTATTTCTTGATTAATGCACTAACGTTTTGAACGGATTCCTGTGCAATTTCACCAAGCTTACCTGTAGCGATGATTTGTCCACCGCTTTTGGATTGTGTAGGTGCGGCTTCAGCTGCAATAGGTGATACGATACCGCTTCTGTCACCGATTACTGCAAGACCGTTTACAAGACCGACCCTTCCTCCTTCTGAGGACACCATACTGTAGTCTTTTCTTTGCATGATGGACCTGTCAGCTATTTGCTGTTCAAGGGTTCTTGCGAATTTTTTAGCTTCAACAACATGCTCGGCGGTTACGATGTCTGCACCTTTTTCAATGGCGACATCTCCAGCGGACCTTACTAATCCGCCTAAATCCCTAAGCCTGAGTGTCAATGCGTTTTGCTTACCGGACCTTCTTTTTGCTTCCATGATGATTTCATCCAATGCATCAGGTGCAAAGTGAGGAATTCTTCCATCGTTTTTGACTTCTTGAGCCACGAACTGGACCAGTTTTTCACGGTTTTCGGTAGTGTCGTCCATGTAATCCTTCATGAAGACTTCATAACCGTATCCTCTGATTCTTGATCTCATTGCAATGTGCATTCCCTCAAGAACCTGAAGGTTTCCTGATGCCACAAGCACAAAGTCACATGGAACAGCCTGTGACCTGACCATAGCACCACTTGAGTTTTCGCTTTGACCAGTGATTGCATATTGCTTTTCCTGCATTGCAGATAACAATTCCTGTTGGGTTTTCATACTCATTGTACCGATTTCGTCAATGTATAAAACACCTTTATTTGCCTTGTGAATCATTCCTGCTTCAACACGTTCGTGTGCAGGTGTTCCTAACCCTCCGGATTGGTATGGGTCGTGACGCACATCACCTAACAATGCTCCTGCATGAGCTCCTGTTGCATCCATGAACGGTGCAAATCGGGATTCCTCATTGTTTACCAACAATTTAGGAGACATGTTATTGGATTTTGGTTTGATTTGTATTGATATTAATAAGATTAATGCTGCTGCAATGATTGATTCAAGTAATCTTCCGTACATGAATCCGATTACAAGTATTCCTCCAATTGCAAACATTGTAATTATTGTCTTTCTTTCTTCATGACCTTTAGCAGAGCCTTTTGTTGCTCTGACTATCTTTTTACCTTCCCCTGCTGGGACACTTCTTACTAATGGATGGTTGTTGTCTTCCATATTAGGGTATACTAATATATCTTGAAGAGTTTCATGTGGTAGAATCTGTGCCATACCTTTTGCAAGCATTGATTTTCCAACACCCGGATCACCAATGAGCAAAACGTTCCTTCTTTGTTTTGCAGCTTTTTTAATTGTCTCAATGGACTCTTCGTGTCCAATTACCTGGTCAATTAATAAAGGTGGCACTTCGATATCTTGTGAACTTTTAATATTATTATAATCTAACATAGGTTTGGTTTCTTCATCTTCACCGGTTTGCGCAATTTCCGGCTCGAGAATTACATCATTAGTAGAATCTTCAATTGATTCCTGTTCTTCAAATTTCATTAACAAACCTCACTTCTCATAAAATTTATCATTAAATAATTAAGTTTTCTATATTATATAAATATTATTTAAAACCCCCATATATAAAAAGTTTTCCATTTTAGTAAATTAAAGTAACTAAAACAATTTTGTGTTTAGCTTATAATGAAATCGACAATAAATTAATTACATATCCTTTTATTAAAAATCAAATAATTTAGATATTTTAAATAAATATTCAAATTTAATTAAAGTTTTATTAAAAATAAAGAAATATATTAATTTAAAGAAAATTTTATATAGTTATAAATAAAATATATTTAAATACAAGTTGAAATTATCAATAATTACTTCTTGTTAATCGAGTTTGTTGTATGGCGTATCAATCAGTTTTTATATTATAGTATTAGATATTATTTAAAACCCCGGATTATAGATAACCCATACTTCAAATTAGATTAATTTTAACTCATTTTGAAATTATTTATAACATTAACTCCAAAGCATTATACATGACAAACTGTATCATGGTTCAGGGAACCTCATCTAATGCTGGAAAAAGTATGCTCGTGGCGGCACTATGCAGAATATACAAGAACAGGGGATACAAGGTGGCACCATTCAAGTCACAGAACATGTCCCTCAACTCATACACCACAAAAGAAAACGGTGAAATAGGAATAGCTCAGATGCTGCAGGCTGAAGCCGCAATGGTTGAGCCAAGCATACACATGAACCCTGTTTTGCTAAAGCCTAAAGGAGATTTCACATCCAACATAATCATTCAGGGAAAATCCATCGGAAACATGGACTTCTACGACTACCAGCACAAATACCATGATACAGCATTCAATGCCATTAAAGACAGTTTCAATAAGTTATCCGAAGAGTATGATGTGATTATCATTGAGGGAGCAGGATCTCCTGCTGAAATCAACATGCGTGACCAGGACATTGCAAACATGGAAATTGCACACCTTGCCGATGCCAATGTTATCCTAATAGCTGACATTGAGATGGGAGGTGTTTTTGCAGCGATTGCAGGAACATATGTGCTTCTTGACGATTACGACAGGTCACGCCTTAAGGCAACCGTTATCAATAAATTCAGAGGAAACCTGGATATCCTGAAGCCTGGTCTTGACAGGATTGAGGAAATTACCGGCGAACCGGTGTTAGGGGTTTTGCCATATGATGAAACATTGAAATTGCCTGAAGAGGATTCAGCTTCATTGACAACCCATGTCTTTGCAGAGGATAAGGACATTACAATCGGAGTCATACGATTGCCTAAAATAGCCAACTTCACAGACATCGACCCATTTGAATACGAAGATGACGTGGCTCTCAAGATGATTGGTGTCAATGATGATATAGGCGATGTTGATGCAATAATCATTCCGGGAACCCGTAATTCAACTGAAGACATGTTTGCGCTTCGTGAAAGTGGATTGGCTGATAAAATCATAGAAAAATCCAAGGACGTTCCTGTTGTGGGAATCTGTGGAGGATTGCAGATTCTTGGTAATGTCATACATGATGATGAAAAAAGGGAATCAAAGCATGGTACCCTTGAAGGCCTTGGACTCTTGGATATCGAGTCCCAGTTTTCAAGAGCAGATAAAATCGTTACACAATCCGAAGCAACCATACCATCCGAAATTGAAGGCTTAGCCGGAGAAATATTTAAAAACATTGCAGGCGAGACAGTCACAGGATATGAAATCCATGAGGGAACAACAGATTTGAAATCCGCAAGCGCCCTTTTAAACATTGAGAAAGGCCAAGGAAACAATGATAACGGAGTGATTGACGGCGCATCCAATGGAAATGCATTTGCAACATACTTCCATGGAATATTCCACAATTACAATTTCAGAAGAGAATTCTTAAATTACATCCGTGTCAAAAAAGGACTTGAAGCCAAATACGGTGAAGATCCATATGAAACACAGAAGGACTACTCCTTGAACAGGCTGGCTGAAATAGTTGAAGAGCACCTGGACATGGATATAATTGATAAATTATTATTTAAAAAAGAGTAATGAAAATAGAGTTAAAATCAAAAGATTTTAACAATTTTATTCTCATCTATCAGATACTTTATTTTCCAATTAATTAAAAGCAATAGTTACTAGACCATACTCATTTTAATTGATTTGATTTGACATTAACACAAGCCATTTCCAAAAATAGAATACTGACTTTATTGGCAGATATATGAAATAGATTAAAAAAAAAGAATTTTTGGGGAAAGTCACTCCCCGCAGCATATCTATTTTAAAACAAACTTCCTAAGACCAATAATACTCAAGATTATTGCCAATAGATAACCGATCAATGAAATCACAGGCATGTCAAATACCATCGGCCCGAATGAAACCACTGAAGAACCAATAAAGAGTGCACACACCAGTGCGATTATTGAAACCTTATCGGTAATGTCCACTTCGAACTTGAATCTCAATTCCTCATTGTCAATCTTGTGAATGGTTCTTGTAAGAAGCCTTGGCAATGCCTGAATCATGTGTCCATAAAGGATTGCACTGCTTTTCTTGTCTTTTATAAATCTTTTAGGACTAACCCTTTGTTTTGCAATTTGAACCGCAACAGGTTTGATTGAAGCGAAAATATCAATTTCGGGATCAAGATTGTGTGCAATTGCCTCAATCATTGACAGTCCTCTTGCCATTGTGACAACCTCATTTGGAAGGATGACCCCATATTCCTGCATGAGACCTAACAATGCCTCCAAAACACCATCAAAGCGATTCAGCTGCACTCCAAAGTACCTTCCGAACAGATCATTCATGTCCCTTCTCAATGTGCTTGTGTCAATATCGTAATCCAATATGTCCATGTACATTAGTTGATTTATAAGTCCATCAACGTCCTGGTCAACAAACAAAAGCATCACTTCTGACAGTTCACGCTTGAATTTCTCATCAAAGAACCCCATCATTCCAAGGTCAAGATAGCACAGGACATTATCCTCGAGAATCATGATGTTTCCAGGGTGAGGGTCTCCATGGAAGAATCCGTCGATGAAAAGTTGCTGGAGATATGAGTCAATAACATTTTTAGCAATGAATTTCTTATCATATTCATCCCCATTGCTTTCATAGACATCGTTGAGCTTTGCACCGTCAATGAATTCCATTGTCAAAACCTTTGATGAGCAGTATTTGGCGTAAGTGGCTGGAATATGAATGTATGGGTTGTCTTCGAAATTCAATTCGATTCTCTGCATGTTCATGAACTCGTTATTGTAGTCTATTTCCTTATGGATTGAGCGGTCAAACTCATCCATGATTCCCGGAAGGTTTATCTTCCTAATATCTGAATTCAATCTGTCGGCGCGATTTGCAATGTATTTCAATATCCTTATGTCCAGGTCGATTTTATCGGTGATGCCTTCCTTTTGAATTTTGACTGCCACCCTCTCACCGGTAGCCAGCTTGGCCTCGTGAACCTGGCCGATTGAAGCGGTTGCAAGGTGTTCGTGTGAGAAGTCCTCAAACAATTCATCAATCTTGCCTCCAAGTTCGCTTTCAACAATTCTTTTAACCTGATCGTATGATATAGCCGGATTGTCATCCTGGAGGTTGGCAAGCTCATTGGCTATTTTTTCCCCAACAATATCAGGTCTTGTGCTTAAAAGCTGTCCCAGCTTTATGAAGGTGGTTCCCAAATCCTGAAGCATCAATCTTAGCTTTACCGGAACCTCGTCATCCAGTAGAATGCTTGCGGTTTCTTCATCCTCGCTTCTGCGTATTTTGCTTTTTGCGGTTTGGCCCAGGATTTCATCAAAGCCGTATTTTTTCAAGGCTCTTCTGATTTCACCTAAACGCTCTTTTGTACCCTTGTCCATTCATATATCCCCTTTTTTTACTTTAACAGTATTATTTAATAATTTATTTAACGTGGGTTATAAATGTTATATGAAAATGAAAAAAATTGTTTACTAGTATAAGTGATAAGACTATTTTTTGAAAAAATCAATAAAAAAAAGAAATGTAGATGCAATGCATCCACGTTTACTTAGCAGAAATTATGCCCTGCTTTTTTTAAATTTCTTATAATAGACTGCAACCAATGTGGATATTACCAGCATAACTATTGCAAATATGGTGCTTACCAAATCAGTGAATACTAAAGTTTTGAAGAAGTATGATATAAATATCACTCCTAAAGGTATGAAGAACCATTGTGCAATATAAATGTAGGTAATATGAGTACTTAATGTTGAAAATGCCTTTATAATCGCATCAGGCAGGAATTTGGCTATCCAATAGCCAAGACCTATGACTCCATGAGCGCAGATTATACAGAACAATGCATCCAGTGTTGTCATGAAATAGTATAAATGAACGTCACTGGAAAATACTCCGCTAGCCATGGTCAAATAGAAGTATGCTACTGCTATGATAATGAAAAGAGGCCATAACTTGAAGAACTGTCCCTTATCCTTGGCTCTGATAAAGTACTGTGCCCAAACATATCCTGCAATTGGGAAAATGAACCATGGTAATAATGGGAATGCAGTGAATCCTCCCGCTGCACCTATGAAATGTCCTGCAATCAAGTTTAAAGCAGGAATACCTAAATCAGTGCCTCTCAATAAAGTTCCAACAATGGACATTGCCACTGCAATGACTATCAGCCATTTGTTTGAAAGATCAAATTTCTTTAATATTCCCATAAGGATGAATGCCATACCTGCAAATGCTAGAATGTCAACGCAAAAGAGCAATAATCCTCCAGCCATTGGGAAAACATCCCATCTGCCTAAAAGAGTTCCGCAAACAAAACCAGGTAGGAAAAATTCAAAGATATTTACTAGAACACCCAAGAGGTATAGCTTGACACCTCTCTTGATCATTGTATCCCATTGACTGTGTCTTGAATATACAACCCCAACACCCATACAGAACATGAAAATCGGAGCCGCAAAAGGCCTTCCTAAAACGTTACTGAATATAAAATCATAGGCAGGGCTGAGTGAATAATTGAATCCCTTAATCACCATCAGGGAGTGAAGGAAAATCATGAATATGATGGATAATGCCTTTGCAATATCCAATTCAACTTGCCTGCCCGTGTTAACTTTTTCATTTGAAAATAGATTAGACATGATTATAGGTTTGATAGCAAAACTATATAAATTTATATAAAAAAATTCGATTAATCATGTTCTATTCACATATCAGACCAATAAAATAATCATGATTTATCGAATTATATGCAATAATGAAAAATAGTGCCAATCAAATGAAATGTAAAGAAAAAAATACAATTTGATTGAATGTTATTTAAAATCAAAGGAAAGAAATCCCAGATGAACGTCACTTTTACAAAAATATTCCCAATGCTGTAAAATGTTTAAAAAAAAAAGAAGAATAAGGAAAAATAATCCTTATTTTTTTACTTTAACTTTTGTTTTAATGGTGTCCTTAAGGTAAGTCACTTTAACAGTGTATTTCTTGCCTTTCTTGAGCTTTTTGATTACTTTTTTCTTGATTGTTACCTTAGCAATTCCTTTCTTGTTGGTTTTTGCCTTATAAGTCTTGCCCTTGAATTTGAACTTGATGATCTTGCCTTTAACAAGCTTACCGTTGATTTTAAGCTTGGCCTGAAGGGTGAACTTCTTGTAGGTCTTCTTGATAGTGACTTTTTTGGTTGTCAATACCTGTTTTACGGTAACGGTATTTTTATATGTCTTGCCGTTGTAGGAAGTTGTTAAAGTGTATTTTTTAGGTAATTGTGTAATTTTAAGCTTTGCAACACCATTATTGTCTGTTTTGACAGTGTAAGTCTTGCCGTTTATTGTGAACTTGACAAGTGCACCTGCTCCAACTGCATGACCGTCACCGGTCACAACCTTGGCGGTGAAGTATTTTCCACCTGCATAATCCACAACAATATTGTTGTTTCCAATGATTTTGGTGTCATCCTCCAATGTGTAGACCTTAAGGCAAACTGTCTTTTTCAAGGTTGCCATGTCACTCCATGACTTGCCGTCAGCGCTTACAAGACTCATGCCAGTAATGTAGTGCTGTCTTGAGAATGCCTGGTAAGGAACACTGTTGCTTTTGAATACCACTTTGAATTTGTCACCGTTTTTAACCGGAATGTACTTGTTTAAGACTATTGTCCTGAATCCTGCAAATTCACTGATACCAGTTTGGGTGTGAACCTTAGCGCCGTTAACATACACGTCAAAGGAATAATTGATTCCAGATTCATTGAAGTAAGTTCCCACTGCGCCAATCAAGTCATTTTTGACTGAAACAAATTCGTTTGAATAGTAAGTGTAATTGCCATCAAATCCTGTAAGTGAGGTAAAGTCAGTCTGGTAGTTCATATGATAGTTGATATTATTCTCAAAGATGTATGAAACTGCTACACATTGGGAAACGATTGCAAAATAATCTATACCCCATGTACGTTCATCATCATAAGACATATAAGAAAACATGCCCAATGAGTCTTTTGTAATATATGAAGGATCCAACTCCCCCTCAGAATTTATATACTTGTCATCCCATCCAATGATTGAGATGAAATGAGTACCATGTTCCATAATGTCAATATGGTCATCTGTGGGACTTGGAGCATCGCTTGACTTTGAATCAATGATTTGAACAGTGACTGCACCACACCTGAGCACAGCACGTTTAATCATTTCAGTTATGTTATCCTCATCACAATATACGAACATTGCATCCTGAAGGTGAACTCTAGGAATTGACAGATCAGTATCTGTTATCATTGCCCTGTAATCATATGGACCGTCTATTTGTAATGGCCCATACCAGCTCAATGCATTGCCCAATCCACTATATGCAAATCCTGTCAGGCTTATTCTTAAATCCCCTACTCTATAATATTTCAGTTGAAGTTTTTGAATGTAATTAGGGGAGAGGTCATAAAATTTCCCGGTTGATTTCATGAGAGCCGCTTCAAGTGATGCAACTGTTGCAAATGCCCAGCAGTCATCATTTTCAAGGCTCTGATTTTTAAGAGGAGTTATCCAATTGAAATCTCTTCCATCGAATCGTGATGGTAATTTTTCCACATCAATGGAATTATCAACGAGCACCAGAGGAATACCCTCATTTTCAACATAGTATGAATACTCCTTATTATCCAGTGAGAAGGTGTCCCTGTTCCATTGGATATTTTTAATGTCATATTTGCTTATGAAATTTCCATAAACGCTCACACCACCATTATCAAATGCGGAATCTTTGAAATCCAGTTCGCTATCCTCTGCATAAACGGCAGTGACCTTATTGTTTATGACATTGGAATCAGATATTATCAATTTGCCCTTATCTATGTAAAATGCCCCACCATTAACTTTTGCATTGTTGTTGGTGAAATTTGAGTTTGATATGTTGACAATGCTCCATGAGGAGTATATTGCCCCTGCTGAAAATGCTGCTGAATTGTTCTTGAATGTTGAATCTGTAATGTTGAGACATCCGCCTAATATTGCAATGGCGCCTCCGAACCTGGATGCACAATCGGTGAAACTGCAATTGAAGACATTGAGATACTGAGTTAAACCTTCCGCACATGAGTCCAAATCAAAGTATAGCGCTCCTGCATCATTAGCAGATGTGACATTGATGAATTCACAGTCCTCAATTATAAAAGGTGCAGATGGAATTGGTTCACTATCCTCATTTCTAACTACAAAATATTTGCCCAAAATCGCACCAGCACTCAATTGCGCATGCAAATTGATGAATTTTGACTTTTTAACAGTTAAGATGCTTCCCTTTGTATTGATTGCATTGCCCAAGGGTCCAGTTAAATTTGCAAAGGTGGTATTTTCAACATGCACACAAACGGAATGGTCTGCATATATTGCTGAATGAGCACTTTTATTTCCATCAAATAAAGTGTTATTAATTAATAAAAGATCGCCAGATGTTGAGATAATCTCATAGTCCTCTCCTTTCATTTGAAAAACGCAATTGTTGAATGTGGCGTTAGCAGAGCATGCAAAAAAGTTCATTTGACTTTCGCCTGAGCAATTGATGAACTTGACATTTTTGAAAATTACCGGCGAACCAATTGTCAGGGACACTTCATTACAATTTTGGAATGTGAGATTGGCTATGGTTAAATTATTTTTACCACAGCTTATAGAAAATCCTTTAGAATTGTTTATTCCATCAATTACATGATTATTTCCATTTATTATTCCTGAAGAATTCCTTACTATTGTAATATTATAGTTATCATATTTATAATCATTTTTAAGAGTTATCTCACTGACTGAATCATTGTTAATGATATTGTCCAGCTCACTGAAGGAGTGGTAATCTCCCTCTTCTGCAATTATGGTTTCATTTTCACTTGCCGAAACGGCTGAAACAGCCATTAAAAGAACAATCAATGAAATAATTAAAATTTTTATATTCATAATTAACCTCATTATATAATTATCTATATAATGAAATATTTAAAAGGTTCAACATCTTTTAAAAAAAATATTTAACATTATTGTGCAAGAATTCTCCGGCTTCTTTAAGCCGGGAGATGAATTGCACTTTTAAGAGAGATGTTGAATTTTTAGAATTTTTTTGCAAAATAAAAAAAATATGCCGTATTACTTTCCAAATGCTCTTAGATAAACTCTATTTATTATAAAGGTATATAAGTTGATATAAGAAAAAGAAAACATTTTTTTTGAAGATTAATCAAAAAAATCAAAATCTATGTTTTTTTTTCGAGTATACAAATTAAATTAATGAGATCTTTGTCTAAAAAGGTGTGGGGAGCATTTATTTATGGTTGATAAAACTTTTATTTTGACCGATAAGATTGAGTTTGTCCCTGATGAGAATTTAGAAGGGGAATTAAAT
>NZ_SUTJ01000021.1 GCF_015062915.1 Methanobrevibacter thaueri
TTTCCAACGGAAAAGTCATACACAAACCCGATTTAAAAAAAATAAACCGTAGAATACAATATTACCAACAAAAACTATCATGCCAAAAGGAAGGTGGTTCCAACTGGAAAAAAACACTAAAAAAAAACTCCACAAGTGGATAAACAAGAAAAACAATGTCGTTAGCGACTATTATCATAGAATATCCTACAATATTGTAAAACACTGTGAATTCATAGCAATGGAAACATTAAACATACGAGGAATGATTCGTCAAGGTAGTTTAAGCAGAAACATTCATGAAATAGGCTGGGGAAAACTCATTGAAATGATACGATACAAATCAGAATGGTACGGACGTAAATTTGTACAAATCGATCGATGGTTCCCATCCAGTAAAAGATGCAATGTCTGCGGTGAAATAAATCACAGCTTAGGTCGTGATGAAAGAGAATGGGAATGCCCACACTGCCACAGCATAAATCAAAGAGATATTAACGCTGCAAAAAATATTTTAGACGAAGCTATACGCGCCACTGGTTCAATGGTGCTATGCTTAGTAGATTTCATGCCTATTGGTCAAGGAAAATTCGAATATTATTACGAATGGAAAGGCCTTGACAAAACAGTAGGTATGGCCTAAGAATCTCCAGCTTCTACAAGCTGGAGAGGTTCAAAAAAAGGGCAGATTAAAAATTAGCAAATAATTTTAAAGGAGGATTATTCCTCTTCTATTTTTTTTAAACACACACATTAATTCCAATTAGACAATATTTTTTCTGTCAATAATAATAACTTCAAAGACAAAAGTTAATAATAGTCAAAAATAAATTATACTTATGAAAGCACAATTGCTGCTTTTGTATTATTAAAAGTTTCACTAAAGAGTGAACATAACAAAATGGAGGAAAAAACATGGAAGCTAATAAATCATCTGGATTACTATCCATTGTTTTAGGATTGATTTTTTTAATTTTTCCTATTCTTAGTTCAGGATTAGTATCCATCATGATTGGTGTAAGTTTAGTAGTCTTAGGTATTGCATCAATATTAGGCGGATTTTCCGCATTCAATGTCATTGTTGGAATTCTAGCAATCATATTTGGTTTGTTATTCATATTCCAAATCGATGCATTGTCATTCCTTTTAGGATTCCAATTCTATATCATTGGTATCATAATGATCTTATTAGGTATTACCGGATTATTCGCACAAGGAATGTCAAAAATTGCTTCAATATTAATCATACTCTTGGGTATTATTGCATTCGCCCTTGGAGGACTTTCACTTACCAATCCGCTTTATGCAGCAATCCTTATTGGTGTATGTCTAATCATCCAAGGTGTAAGACTATACGTTGCAGAATAAAACTAAATAAGCAATCTTTTGATTGCTTATACTATTTTTTTTAAAAAATTATCATTAATTAAAATTAAAAAAAGAAAAAAAGAGTATAGCTTAAAATATTAAGCTATATCAGAATATAATAATCCAACAGCTCTTTGTGCAAAGAATACAAGGTATGGAGATACAACAATTGAAATAATTGATAAAAATGGCACATAGCTATATATTGCGGATAAAATCATATTAATAACGCAAGTAATTATTATAACCAATAAGATCAATGCTATTACTTTACCAATACCAATTCTTTTAATGTCCTTTGCAGCTTCAAAAACATTCAAAGCTTCGCCTAAACTGCCAGTGTTCGCTAATCTTGCTTCTGCCATAGTTTGAAGGAATGCAAAGATTACAAATAAAACAAAAGCAACAGTAAGAGTGGCAGCTAAAGACATTACCAGGTTGACCATTGCCTGGGACATTGCATCATATGCAATAGCAGAAGTTCCCAAGTAAGCTCCTTGTGCCTCTGCGGCAATTCCATTAGCAACTGTCATTATATTGCCGTAAACATTTGTAACAAATCCCATAACTATAACGATGAAAGCAGGAATCGCGAAGTAAACGATTGAGACGATGAAATTGTCAAAACCTGTGATGAAATTATCCCACCATACAAACTCAGGAACATTGTCATCAAGGTCAATTCCGGATTTAATAACGCTGATTAAATAACCGGACATCAGCCAGCCGATTACCATTGCAAGTACAATTGCTAGTCCACCCCATAAAAAACATTCAGGAACAACGGTTCCAAATGCGTATACCAATACTCCCATAAAGGAGAATAGTCCAACCAGTAGAGCTAAGACAACATAAATCAGTAATACTTTAATGTTTTTTGATGGGAATACGAAAGCATCCTTAATTATTTCCATTATTTCCATATTATCATCCAATTTAACTTTTTTTTAAACACTCTAATAAGAGATATTAAATATTTATTAACAAAGTTATATTTAAATTTGCTTAAAAAATATTACTTATTCACTAATTTAGGTACTTAACATGATATTGAACCACCCCACCCTTAAAGAGGGTGGGGATTCCTGAATTTTTTTCATTTGATTGGTTAATTTAAATGTTTTTTCAGGCTATCCCCGTTGAACCAGCGGTTTAGTATATTAATTGCGGCGTTTATGTCTCTATCATGTGTTTTTCCGCAGTTTGTGCATTTCCATTTGCGTGTTTTGACTTTTAACTCTTTTTTTATGTGTCCGCAGTGGTGACATGTCCTGCTTGTGTTATGGCTTTTTACGAATTGTACACCGTCTGCTTCGGGTTTGTAGAGTAGGAATTTGTCTTTTAGTCTTTGTATGAATCTTGATAGTGGAAATATCATATTCTGCTCTCCCCCAATTAAAATTTTGATAGTTGAGTAGTTTTTTTCAAAGACTATGGTATCGTATTCTTGAACTAGTTGAAAGGTTAATTTTTCAATATAGTCTTTTAGTTTGTTTGTTCTTTTATTGTACCATTTTAGTAGTCTTTTTTGTAGTTTTTTCCATCGCCTGCTTCCTTTTCTGCATCGTGACATTAATTTGTTGATGTGTTTGATCATTTGGTTTTCATGATCAACATCAAAAAATTCCTTCTGCATTTCGCTTGTGACTAACCATCCATTTTTATTGGAATTAATATCACACCCAATGTATTTTTCAGTTAATTCTAGATGTTCTGGTGGATTTGTTTCTATGTTGAATGATGCATAGTGATTTAATCCATCATAGTATACTGTTATGCTGTTGAATTTAGTGTCTGGGTGGTTTAGTAAATCCAGATATTCTATGCTTGTGCTGAATGTTACTTTTCCATGTTTTCTTAATGTTAGTGTGTTGTTTTCTACTGGTCTTTTATCTTTTCGCACGGTTTGTCTGAAGCTAGGTCGTGTTTTCTTTTTAGAATGATAAACTGGAGGATTATGCCTTTTGCTTTTATGACAATTTTTAAAAGATTTATGCAAATCATCACGTGCCTGCTGAAGACTGGTGGACTCTGTATCGTTTAGGTAGGGTAATTCTTTTTTAGTTTCTTTTAAGAATTGATTTAATTCTTTTTGAGTTGGAATTTCAGTAGAATCCTCACCATGTTCGGCTTTGTATTTGCTTAAAAGTTCATTATATGTTTTACGAGTACAACCATAGTTCTTTTTAAATTCTACTTCTTGTTCGGGAGTTACATGAAGTTTAACAATCAATCCTCGAATAAAATCACCCATAAATCCACATCCTATTCACAGTTTACATTCTTGATTATTCATGATCTAAAAAAAAGAAACTAAAAGAAATTTTTTTTCTTTTTGACTCTTTTTTTTAAACCCACAATTAATATTGCACAACATATCCTTTGTAAATTAGTTATATATAAAAAAAGAGCAAGAGCATTTGGATAATAATCAAATAACATACTCAGAACAATTTTTCACACTCAAAACAATATTATAATCAACATAAAAAAAATGCATACTGAAAAAAATCATGTAAAAAAAAATAACATCCAAAAAAAACACAAAATAAATAAATAAATAAAAATGATAAAAGTTATTAAAAAAAGATAGTACACACAACAGTGCAATTCATCCACGACCTAAAGAGGTCATGGCATTCTTGCATTATAAAGATAAAACATAAACTTTAATTTATAAATGATTGTTTCATTCAATTTTGATGGTCATAATAATACAATCAGCAAATGTTGATGAAAAAAAATAATTTATTACTCGCAAAAAACTAATGAGGTAGGATTAATGGACAGAAAGAAAATTATAATCGCAATAATAATTCTAATCATTCTAGCGGGAATTCTTTTTGTAATTTTAACTACAGTGAATTATGAAAGAATTGAGATAACACCAAACGGAACAAGCATAGAGGTTCCGGCCAATGAAACCAAATTTGCTGGAGAGATTGAAAGTGCAAAGGTTTGGAACTGGAAAAATGGAATACTGATTACATACAACAGTTATGAAGACCAGAGCCTCATTAAAGTGAGTGAAATGGGATTCGATAGCTTGAATAATATAATAAAAAATGGAGAAAAGCAGGATATTGACGGTTTTGAAGGCTATGTGATCAATGCCGATGAGCTGATAGAGATTCATATATTTGAAATCATCAAAGTGAACTATAAAGGCAAGTTCTATTGCATACCACTGTCCAATGAAACAACACATGACAATATTCTAATTTGCTCTAACGACAAGAATATAGCTGCTCATATGGCAAAATCAGTGCAATACAAGAATGTCTATCCTAAACAGAACAATTTAAGCAATGCCATAAATGAAGTGAATAACTTTACTGATGATTTGCAGTCCAAAGCCGGAAATTACACTGACAATGTTAAATCCACAGTGGAGGAAAAGACTGGTGTAAATTTAAATGATGTGAAATCTGGAATAGAGCAATACACAGATAAATTACCCATATAAGTGAGCGGAACTATTAATAAATAAAGAGGATCGATTACTATGGAAATCATTAAAGAAAAACAAACCCCAAAAAGAAGCTTGAAAAGAAGCTTAATCGTATTTATCGGGAATGTCATAGGAATATATCTGATAAGTTATCTGGAATTAGGAGTCAGCGTTGGTCATTTTGGCAGCATTATCTATCTAGTTCTGTTTATAAGTTTAATAAATGCAATACTATGGCCACTTCTAACAAGAATCGCAATGCCGTTTCTGGTTTTAACCTTCGGTATCGGAACATTAATATTAAACGGACTGCTGCTTCAGTTTTTCGCACCATTATTTGGAATAACTGTACACGGCAGTGCAATCATCCTTGCGCCGTTGGCCATGGCCGCCGTTACAACCATACTTTCAGCATTGATAACCATTGATGATGACAGTTCATATTACAGGTCTGTGTTAAGGGATGCTGAAAAGAAAAGAAAAACCAATATCAAGGATTATCCTGGAGTTATAATTGTTGAAATCGACGGACTTGCATACAATGTCTTATGCGAAGCCATCGAACAGGGTGACATGCCTACCATGAAGGAAATGATTGAAAGCAACGATTATACTCTCAGAATGTGGGAAACCGACTTATCATCCCAAACCGGTGCAAGCCAGGCCGGAATCCTTCACGGAAATAACGAAGGCATTGTTGCATTCAGATGGATTGAAAAAAGCAACAGCAATCAGATGATGCAATGTTCAGGAATCACAAAAGTGCCTGAATTAGAACAGAGGATTTCAAATGGGGACGGATTGCTTGTGGATAATGGAGCAAGCAGGTCAAACCTGTTCTCAGGAGATACCGACAACGTAATATTTACCTTCAGTAAAATCATGGACTTTGAAAAACTGTACAATAAGGCATGGTACTCAGTATTCTCCAATCCGAGCAATTTCGCACGTATTATCGCATTGTTCTTTGGTGACATTATACGTGAAATCTGGTCACAGATCACACATTCCCTAAGGAACGTCAGGCCAAGAATAAACCGTGGAATAATGTACATTCCAACAAGAGCCGCCACAAATGTATTCATGAGAGAAATCAACACTTCCACATTAATCGGAGACATGATGGTGGGGGATGTTGATGTTGCATACTCCACATACCTTGGTTATGATGAAATAGCACACCACTCCGGTGTCAGGGACAGTGACGCATGGATAGCCTTAAGGCAAATGGATCAGCAAATCAAACACCTGACTGATGCGAATAAGTACTCCCCAAGGGATTATCAGTTTGTCATTCAATCCGACCACGGTCAGACTAACGGTGCTACATTCACCCAAAGGTATGGTCAAAGCTTTGAGGACTTTGTAAAATCATTGCTTCCGGAAGACATGACAATATTTGCGAAAATGGAGTCAAATGATGACCATTTCGTAGGGGACTACACTCCATTTGCAAGAAAAAACAAGAAAATCGAAAAAGAGAAAGAGGAAGCTAAGGAATTAAGTGATTCTGAGGTTATCGTTTTGGCTTCAGGTAACCTTGCAATGATTTATCTGACACAATGGAGTCAAAGATTAACATATGAGGAGCTCAACAGCTATTTCCCTGAACTGATACCTGGAATCATAAATAATGAGTATGTCGGCTTTATTCTAGTCAAATCCAAGGAACATGGAGACTTGGCCATTGGAAAGAATGGAACATATTACTTGGACAGCGATAAAATTGATGGTGAAAACCCTCTTGAAGGCTTTGGAGACAATATTGTCAGACACCTTAAAAGAACCAGCTCATTTGAACACACCCCAGATATTCTGGTCAACAGTTTCTATGATGCTGAAGCCGATGAGGTTTGTGCCTTTGAGGAATTGGTTGGAAGCCACGGAGGGGCTGGTGGAGACCAATCCAAGCCATTCATACTGTACCCTTCAAGCTGGAAGGTCAGTGATGATGAAATCATCGGTGCGGAAAACATCTATAAGCTATTGAAAGAGAATTTAGCCGAATTGAAAAAATAAGATTTAGCAAAAAAAGCATTATTAATAAATGTTAATTAAAAAAAAAGAGTCTAGTTGTGCGGGTTCACCTCGCTTTGGTTGCGAGGTGTCCTTTTGCACTTTTTTTCTGAATTTCAAGTGTTTAACCTCCAAATATTTAATTCATTTTATTTGTGTTTTATCTGAAGATTTTTCTGAAGAGTTTACTGAAACATCCTGTTGGAGCCATAATCTCCACCTCCTATCTTTATTTTTTTAGTTCATGTTCATCCGAATATCTTTCTGAAGAGTTTACTGAAACATCCTGTTGGAGCCATAATCTCCACCTCCTATCTTTATTTTTTTAGTTCATGTTCATCCGAATATCTTTCTGAAGAGTTTACTGAAACATCCTGTTGGAGCCATAATCTCCACCTCCGTGTTATTTTTTTCATTCGTGTTCATTTGAATAGATTAGCGATCTTTTGGAAGAGTTTTGAGAAGCATCCAGTTGGGGCCATATTACCCACCTCCGTGTTATTTTTTCATTCGTGTTCATTTGAATAGATTAGCGATCTTTTGGAAGAGTTTTGAGAAGCATCCAGTTGGGGCCATATTACCCACCTCCGTGTTATTTTTTCATTCGTGTTTAGTTGAATAGACTTGCGATTTTTCTGAAGAGTTTTGAGAAGCATCCTGTTGGAGCCATGTTTATCACCTTTTTATATTATTGATGTTCAACAGCAGATTACATTTTTTTGATCTTTACGGGAAGACCTTATAATGCCATTTTTTCACGTTTTGTTGTGGTCAAGTTCTCGTTTTATTTGTTTTTAGAACTTCTCACACCTACTTATTAGTATATTAGAAGCCATATATAAAGTTTTTCGAATGTAAGTGGTTACTTGCATCTTTAAATTATAAAATAAGTGATTTTAGATTATTAAATTAAAAAATAATAAGTTTAAACTCCTTCAGGAAATAATGCTTGTTTTAAAATTGTGCAAGGCAGTCAATAATAACAAAATGATTACAGGATTATTGTTCTTGAAGAAGCAATGTAATTTAAAAGGAGTCTCATGAAGAGATTTTAGCAAAAAAAGATATTAAGAGATATGGAGAAATCCATATCTTATTTTTGATTATTTTTAATTAATGATTCCAATTTATCGAGACGTTCGTTTAGCTCTTTTTCACGTTTATGATTATGTTTCATTAAAATTGCAGCTGTCAGTGTTGCAGTACCTGCACCTGATAGGATGTATCCGCTCCAAACCAAAAGCAAACTGTTTAACTTACCTATGCCTGTTTGTCCAAGTATTGCATATCCGTTACTTGTAAAAGCATTTGAAACCATTACCATTGAGTTTAAAGGTTCAACGCCTTCTGCAAATATTGTGACAATGAAACTGACAACAATAATAACAAATAATAATATGATTGTGATTCCAAGGCCGTTTGTCTCGGTGTATTGTCTGAATTTGTCGAAGTACACTTTAATGAAATATGCATAAACGAGGACATGAATTATATAAATTGGCCACAATGTAAGATATTGGTTTGAAACTAAAAACATTATGGACTCGTAAGGCACCAAAAGGAAAAACAATATCTTCTTATTCAATGAGCTATAATCCAAAGTTAAGGCAATATACAGGGACATGATAATTTGCAGGACAGCAATAGGAAGTATCTCATTACCATCAATTACCATTATGTATAATATGAAAATAAAAAAGATCAACATCATGATAAGGTAATAAACCTGTTTTAATGTTTCGATTTCCTCTATAGGAAGATATTCCTTTGGATTTAAAAGTCTGCTGTTGCTGTTGGCCAATTTATTATAAATGACTTTCCCAACTGCAAACAATACGCCAAAAATTAAAATTGGAACGACTAATTCACAGACAATGTTTAAAATTTCCATATTAATACTTTTATTAATACACATATTTTAATCTTAACATTTAGCCTATTTGAACAGAATATTTTGAAAATGTGGTTTAAATGATTAAAATAACTAATTTGTTAATATGTTACACATCTTATTCAAATTTAATTAATAAAACTAAAAAAATAGTCAAATATATATTGAAACAGATAAATAGTAATATCAAGTGGATTTGAAATTATTAATCCATGGAATAAAAGTTTATTAATATAATTTGGAGGATTAACAAATGAATGAAACTATTAAGGAGCATTCCTGGATTCCACTTATAGTGGTGGCTCTTGCTTCCTTTATCATAGCTTTGGACGCTACATTCATGAATGTGAGTATTTCCCAGGTTGTAATTGACCTGAATACTGATGTGAGTACCATTCAATCTACAATGTCATTTTACACTCTCATCACTGCAGCATTCATGCTGCTCAGCGCAAAGCTTCAAGATATAGTCGGTAAAAAGAAACTGTTCCTAATCGGTACAGCACTTTATGGTGTCGGTACATTCACCGCCGCTGTAAGTACAAGTGCTACAATGCTATTTATCGGATGGGCAGTTATAGAAGGTATTGCCGGAGCATTGATGATGCCTGCTACCGTTTCCATCATTAGCGGAACATACTCAGGAGACAAACGTACAGTTGCATTGGCTATTGTTGGTGTAATGGGTTCAGTTGCAGCTGCTGTCGGTCCGCTATTCGGTGGAGTCATGACAACATTTTTCTCATGGAGATATGGATTCGCATGTGAACTAATAATCGTTTTCATTATCCTAATAATGAGAAACAGAATACCTGAATTCACACCTACCGAATCCAGAAGCGATCTGGACATTACAGGTTCCATAATTTCAATTATAGGTCTTGTCCTATTGGTTCTAGGTATCCTGTCACTATCCAAAGACTTCAACACAAGCGTGATTGTAATTGTCTTAGGATTAGTTGCACTGGCATTATTCGGATGGTTTGAAAACAGAAGAAAAAGAAATGGTAAAGTGCCATTACTTGATATGGCATTATTTAAAGACAGAAACTTGCGTGTTGGAACTATAATATTGTTATTAAGCTATCTTGCTATGGGAGGAGCATTGTTTGCTGTTTCCCTATTCTTGCAAACTGTATTGCAGTTAAATGCATTCGATACTGGTTTAACCACACTTCCATTGACTATCGGTTTGCTTATATTTGCAATATTGGCTCCAAGCATGACCGCAAAATTGAGTCACAAGAAAGTCATGGCAATAGGATGTATAATGGCAATCATCGGATGTCTGATGCTAAGCTATCAGTTCACACTCAATACAACAATGTGGACCTTGCTTCCAGGATTATTAGTGTTAGGTGCAGGACTTGGATTCATCATGGCATTATGTACTGACGTCTCATTGATGAACATTCCAGCGGAAAGTCAAAACAACGCATCCGGTATCAATTCAACCGGTACATCATTAGGTGAATCAATGGGTACAGCAATTATCGGAATTATTCTAATTCTTGGAGTTATAGGTGGTGTCGGTACCGCTGTTGACACTTATGCACCTGATCATTCAGGAGACGAACAATTCCATATGGACTTATTCAACTACTTACAGAAAGCAGGTACTGCAGATAACCTTAAAGATAACAGTACTTTTGTTGATGTTGTAAACCTCATCATACAGGAGACAATGGCATTTGTAATGCAGATTACAGCCATCATTATGGGAGTCGTATTCCTGCTGACACTGCGGCTGCAGGATAGAAAAATTAAGCAATGAGAGTTTTTCTCTCATTCATCTTTTTTTAATGTGAGCTTTTTTTTTAAATTATTTTTTATTTTAAATTTTCTATCTAAACCTCAGCTTATCTAATTCATAAGTCATTGACAATTATATTTTTCTAAACATGTGCCTTCCACTATTTTTGAACCCAACATTTATATAGTAGTTATGAATATATATTCATAATACCTGAAGATAAATTTGGGGAGAGCATTATGGTAAGACCTAAAAGAATGAGAAGAGTAGTTACATGTCACAGGCATGAGTTGAATAAGAGTCTGAAACCAATTGAACTGTCAGTAGATGAGTTTGAGGCAATAAGGTTCAAAGACTACCATAACATTAAACAGACAGAATCTGCAGAGTTCATGGGAATATCACAATCAACATTCCACAGAATACTAAACTCAGCAAGACAGAAACTGGCCACTTCTCTAATTGAAGGCCGACCAATAGTTATCGTCAAAGGTGATACAATGATTGATCCGAACAAGTATTTATGCGAAGACTGTGGTTTTCAATGGTCAAACCCCGAAAGAGAATATGAGGAATGCCCGGACTGCAAATCCACAAACATTCGCAAATTGAACGCAAACAATAAAAGAACTCAAATGTCAAACGATACCTGCAGCTGCCCTAACTGTGGCTACACAGAACCTAAAGTTAGAGGAGTGCCATGCAGAACAAAAACATGCCCTGAATGTGGCTCACCACTTCAAGGAAGAGGATTATGCAATATACAATAGGAGATGATTTGAATGGCTGATAATTTAGAATATGTCTGTAAAGAATGTGGATTCAACTGGATAACCTTAAATGGTGAACATGAAATGTGTCCAAAATGCCACAGCAAAACCATAGAGTACGTTGGTGAAGTAAAAGATTTGGATATTGATGCAATACTCAACCACAACAAAAGAATGGGAGGATGCTGCGGCTCCGCTCGTGGAAGAGGACCACTCACATGCGGAAAACCATATCCGGACCACCATGACCCGAACATTCCACATGACCCTGAAAAATGTTGCGGACACAGAGTATGCTGAGCATACTCATTTTTTATATTTTTGGAGGATGAAAAATGGCTGACATTACAATAGATAGCGAAAAATGTGATAACTGCGGCGACTGCACAGACGTCTGTCCGATGGAAGTCCTAATTCTTGAAGACGGAAAATTGACCATCACTGATGCGGAAGAATGCAGTTACTGCGAAACCTGTGTGGACATCTGTCCAAACGAATGCATCACAATCGAGTGAATTGCAATTTTTTCTTTTTTTTACTCTTTTTTAATCATTTAATAGCTTTTTATAATATGTGCTGGTTTGGTATAGTGCTCCCACGGGATTGTGTGCAAGCACCTTGTCTTTTGTAACAAGAGTAGTGCATAATGCATCTGAGTACTTGTAAAATAAGCTGTCATGTCCAACGCATAATCCTATTACCACATTAAGATCTGTTTTTTCATCATTGAGTATTTTTGCCTGCAGTATCGGATTGCACATTACATTTCCAGTTACGTTTGTTTTTTCTTCGTCCAATCCTGTCACTTCAGTTTTTTTCATCGCACCGACTTTACACACAACTGAATATACTTCAAAGTCGTGCTTGGCAAGGATTTTTGCAAATGTCCTGCTTTCCTCCGCCAGTCCGACACACGCTGCAATACCGATCTTATTCATTTTCATTCTTTTGGCGAATTCTATTGTTTCCTCAACTCTTGTGTATTTACAGTAAAAATCATTTTCGATTTCAGCGGATATACGTGATATCTCCCTGTTGTTGTCCTCATTATACAGCTTTTCAATTTCTGTTATTTCGTCACTTGTCAATTCTTTTGTGGGACAGAATTTAGGATATTGCTTGTCTTGGAGTTTGCAGTTCATGATTCTGCAATCGCTGCAGGAGTGTCTGTTCATGATATTTTTCCTCGATAATTTTTTCGTATAATATTTTTATACATTCTCCTAAATAATATTTGTATTCATCCACTTGAAATGGCCATTAAATCCATCATCTTAGAAGAGGGATTCTTAAAATACTGGGATATCCCATGGAAATTAACAAAAAATATTAAGCAACAAAAAGAAAAAATAATAATATTCTACAAAAGGTACATTAAATGAGGTTTAGGAAAAATGAATGAATCCAGTAATGGAAAATGGCAATTGTGGTATGACAAAATTTTACCATATATTATAATTTTTGACTTTATACTGATTACGGTTTCACTCATTCTGAATGTTTCAGAACCCACAATGGCCCACATTGAAAATTTTGACCTTTTAGTCTGTATTATCCTTTTGGGAGAGTTCTTTTATGGTTTAGCCAAAGCACCGTCAAAGAAGAAGTTCCTTCTTGACCGGGACAACCTCCTGCTTTTGATTGCATCAATACCATTTGATTTTATAATCGAACTGTTCATACCTATCAATTTTCCAGGATCAATTTTAGGATATCTTAGACTGTTAAGGCTAATAAGGGTGATAAGCTTTGCGCAAATGGGATCCGTTGAAGACTTTTTCAAAAAGACAGAGTTTCACAAAATCATAATCGCAATAGCAATTATCATACTTACATTCACAGCACTGTTTTATGTATTCGGAACCAGCTACAATCCTTTCGATTATTTCTATTTCGTCATAGTGACACTGACCACTGTCGGATACGGGGACATAACTCCTCAGACATATAATGAGAAGATTTTGACAATGATACTGATTCTGATTGGAATAGTTATATTTTCAACAATCACAGCGGCCATTTCATCCTATCTGACAGACAACATGATTGAAAACGAGGATGACGGCATTGAAGAGGTTAAAAAAAGAATGGATGAAGAGTCCGAAAATATTAAAAGTGAACTTGATGCAATCAGAAAAGAAAACCAGCAACTGCATGATGAAATAAGTGAGCTGAAAGAACTTATTAAAAACAAATAATATGATAAATTAAAAAACCTTGTTAAAATCACTTGTCATCACCATTAAAACAAATATATATCGAAAGTTAAAAATATAACTAATTATACTGTTAATGTTAATGAGGCACATCATGATTGAAAAGGATAACATGACCATTATTGGCGCAACACGAGGATTTGGCAGATGGATAGCTGAACACTTAAACGATAATTTCAACATAACAATTACAAGCCCTAATGAAGATTCCCTAAGGGAAGTTGCAGAGGAATTGAATGTTGATTATAACACAGATAACGTGGAAGCAGTGCAAAATGCCGACATCGTGATTTTCTGCGTTCCCATAGAATACATGGTGGAAACCATAAAGGAAGTGGCTCCTCATGCGCCAGAAGGATCATTACTGATGGATGTATGCAGCGTGAAAACTGAAGCTGCCGAAGCCCTTATGGAATATGCACCTGAAAACGTGGAGATATTGCCTTGCCATCCAATGTTTGGGCCACGTGTTCCTTCAATCGAAAGGCAGATTATCGTATTGACCCCTATTGAAAACAGGGCAAACACCTGGCTTGACCGTGTTAAAAAATATCTCACAGAATCAGAATGCGAGATTGTCATCACCACTCCTCAGGAGCATGACAAGTACATGAGCATCGTTCAGGGCCTGACTCACTTTTCATTCATTACACTTGCTTCAACAATCAGGAAGATGAACATTAACGTTAAAAGGTCCCGCTCATTTTCAAGCCCAGTCTACAGCCTGATGATGGATATGGTAAGTCGTGTGGTATATCAAAACCCTTACCTTTACTATTCAATTCAGAAAAACAACAAGGAAACAGATTATGCCAGGAAAACCTTGATTAAAGAGAGCACATACCTTTCCAAACTAATCGAGGACGGCAGGGAAGAGGATTTTGTGAAAAACATTATTGAATCATCCAACCATATGGACGAACGTGAAGAGGCGCTTGTGCGTTCCGATAAGGCCATAGGTATGCTGAGCCAAAAGGCCAATATCCTGACAAAATCCATTGGTAATGAAGTGGGTTTGAAAGACTTATATACCGGAAACACCCATGTTGGCACCGTTAAAAAGGTCACTTCAAAATTCGTGATATTGGAAAGTGACAGAGAGATAGAACTTAAACTATCCAATATTGACATATTATCTGCAAAGGAAGTCTTTGAATGGAAAAAAGCAAACATTAAACTGGAACGCTTCCACTTATCCGTCGAGATGCCTTGCCAGTGTGATGAGAAATTCTTGATTAAAATGTTTGAGCATATTGAAGGCGTCATTGATGTTAAAATAGCTGAAAGAAAACAAATCAGCGATTCTATGACAAACTTCACATTTGAATATGCAACATTCAATAAGGAAGACAAGGAATATGTTGAAGAGTATGTTAAGGGAATTGGATGGAAAATTAACTAATATGCAAAATTTTTTTATAATATAACTTTAAAAATAATAAACAATGATCAGTTTTATAATTTGTTTTTTAGCATTGATTGCTTCATACTTCATATATGGGAAATTTATTGAAAGAATTAGTGGTGTTGATGAAACACACGAAACACCTGCATTTAGATTGCAGGACGGCGTAGATTATATGCCTATGTCCACAATTAAGAATTTTTTAATTCATTTTTTAAATATTGCAGGTTTAGGACCTATTTTTGGAGCGATTCAAGGTGCATTGTTTGGTCCTGCCGCTTTTGTTTGGATTACATTAGGAACAATTTTCATTGGTTCCGTCCATGACTTCTTCTCAGGGTTCATGTCTCTTAAAAATGACGGATTAACACTGCCAAACATTATTTCAAAGTATTTGGGAAGTACCGTCCAGAAGTTCATGGCATTTCTCATCATAGTTACTGGAATTCTTGTTGGAGCAACCTTTGCAAAAGGAGCGGCCGATTTACTCACAAGCTTAACTAACATAAGCACATTTATATGGATTGTAATAATATTCATTTATTTCCTGATTGCAACCATATTTCCGGTTGATAAGATCATGGGAAGGGTATACCCTATTTTTGGAGCATTATTGCTGATTATGGTTGTACTGATGACAGGAGCATTAATTCTAAATCCTGCATACCCCATTCCCGAGTTCACTACACAGGGATTGTACTTGACCGATAAGAGCATTTTCCCGTATCTCTTTGTCACAATTGCATGCGGAGCGATTTCCGGATTTCACGCATCCCAGTCACCGATTGTTGCAAGATGCATTGAAAATGAGAAGGATGCAAGACCGGTGTTTTTCGGATCAATGGTTTTGGAAGGTCTTGTTGCACTCTGCTGGGCAGCTATTGCAATGGCATTCTTCCATGGTCAGCCACAGCTGGCAGCAATATACAGTGCCACACCTTCAGTAGGAGTCTATGAAATAGCTAGCGCACTAGTCGGACCAATCGGTTTGGTTTTAACAATAATTGGAGTCGTTATATGTCCAATTACCTCCGGTGACACTGCACTTAGAAGCTCAAGAATAACCATTGCTGATGAACTCCATCTAAATCATGAAAAATTGATTTCAAGACTTAAAACAGCAGTTCCATTATTTATAATTTCTTTTGCATTGACATTTGTTGATTTCAGCATGATTTGGAGATATTTTGCATGGGCTCAGCTGATTGTGGCGATGATAGTATTATATGCCGCAAGCGCTTATCTAATCGAAAAAGAAAAACCATACATTATTGCATTGCTTCCTGCAATAGCTTGTACATTAATTGCAATCGGATACATACTGCAGGCCCCTGAGGGCTTAAGATTACCTTCAATGATTGCTAATGTGATATCCGTTATTATAACTGCCATTATCGCATGGGCATTTATTAAAAAATACAAATAACATAGGAATCCTATGTTTTTTAACTTTTTTTAACAACAAACAATCATTCATCGTTTTTATAGTCAATGATGGCAAATATCCTTTTGATGCTTGAAAATGAAGTTTCAATGGAGGCCATAGAGGTACTTAGTTTTTTAATAGGCTTATTCAGTAATTGTCCATACATGATAACCGCCAATAGAGTTCCCAGCTGAATCTCATTAACTGATAGGAAGTAAATACCTGCCATATAAACAGTGATGTTACTTATGTTTGTTAAAAAGGTTGTAACAGGCACCATGACATTAGTGACATTTTTGGATTTAGTATAATAGTCAATTACAGTCTGATTGAGTTTTTCAAATCCTTTTTCATGGAATGAATTTCGATTTGAGAAACCTCTTTCAAAATTGCCCATTAATCTTCCTAAATGCTTTTGATGACCGTCGTAGTAATTTCTAGATTTATAATCACATAAATAGAATGCAATGGCATAAACCGGCAAAATCGCAATATATACCAGGCTCAATCTGAAGTCTGTCATCAGCATAAATACAATTACAAGGATTATTGATAGAATTTGTGCATAAATATCAGAAAAGCGGGAAGAGACAAACTCACGGATGTTCATCACGTCGTTGTTTAATCTGGAAAATATAAGTCCCTTTGAATTTTCTTTAATGTATCCTGAACCGATAGCATCGAGCTTATCGAATAATTTCATTCTTAAATTATATGCTACCTTTTCACCGATAGTTCCCATGATTTTCTTTGTAGGTATTGTTAAGAGATATCCTCCTGAATATAATAAAATCAATATGGCAAGATTGATATATACTGAAGGGTCGTTGAATGTATTTGAATTAGAAAGCAATAAATCAGCAGTCTTTCCTGCAACTTTAGGGGCATAAACCATACACAATGTGGATACCGTAAGCAAAATAATTGATATTATTATTTTGATCTTGTCCTCGTTTAATATGTCCCTGAATTTGTCCAGGATGTCGTTTCTTTCAGCCCATATGTCCTTATCCCCCCAGACAATATCCTCCTCAACAATTTCTATTGCTTTTGGAATATCATTTGTGTTTTTGGAGTCTATGATTTTATCTTCAATAGTCAGGACTTCCTCTAAACGCACTGAAGTGGCATATGCACGTGGCCACCTGTCAATCAATGCTGGAATAGGGCCCAAGGTACCAATGAAGTAGGCAATATACATTAGAATAATGAATGAGTCAAATACGCTGTCTGTTTCAAAGCCGATTGAGTATCCGGAGTTAACAATTGCCAATGTAATCAAAACAATGAAATATAAACCCCACATTAACAGTGGCCCCAGGTAATATTGACTAGAAATATACTTAACGTTTTTATCATATGAATTCTCACATGCCTTTTCAAATTCAGCCTCATACTCCTGTTTATTATATGGGATTTTATCCGCTATATCACTGATTTTGGATAGGAATAACTGGTTTAGCATTCCGTATGTCTTTTTAGCTCTGAAAAATATTTCTACAATTTTTTTCATTCTCAAAATTATGATCATGGAAATAATAGCAATCATTACCAAGAAGAATATCGCATAAGACGTATCGATCAATGCTATTTCATATACGACTGCTATGAATGTAACGGGAATAAGTATTAACTGTTCGAGTATTATCACTAAAAATCCCTGTTCTGAGGACATACCCCTGGTTGACCGTGTAGTTAGCCCTGAAATTTTAAATTGAGCAATTTCCTCATCAGGCAGGTTCATCAGAATATGAAATATTTTCTCACGGATTTTATATGCTGCATTTGAAGCCACTCTTGTTGAAAGTAAAGAAACCGCATAAAGGGCAATCATTGAAAGGATTGTATACCCTACCATATTCAATCCTGATTTGAAAAGCAAATCGGCATTCTGCTGTTTAACTCCTGTCAAAGCATCACCGAACAGGTCAATTATTTGCATTTGAAAGAATGTCTGAACAGCTATTAGCGCGAAAATAACCAATATTGTCTTCCATTGGAATTTTAATGATACACTCAAAAACTTTTTCATGCTAATTAGTTTATACCTAATAAATAATAAACATTGTTCAATTTATACATTATTAAAAATAAAATAGTAAAAAAATTACCAATAATTTATTTAAAAAAAATGGAGTTAAACTAAATAGATTCTGTATAATCATATATTCTTAATTTTAACCGGATTCATGGAGGAATTGGTGCAGCAATGCATCAATCCTATCATGCAGATGTTGCATGCTCCATTATCCAATTTTTTTGAATAGCTTATTAGCCATTCTCATTAGAAATAATCATCAGAGTCCTCGTCATCATCAATATCGTCCCATCTAAAGTGAGCACCGCAATGTGAGCAGTAAGGATCTCCTTCCATAACTATTGAACCGCAATTAGGACATGTTGCCATAATAATCATTCCTCCTTTTCTTCAGGGATTGAAAAATCAGCTATTGAGTCATTTTCAACAGTGTCTTTCAACCTTAAGCTTTTTTCAACATCCATTGCTAATGCATCACAATCAGCCTTAATGGCATCCAAATGCATTAGGATTCTTTCCTTTTCCTGGTTGATTTTTTCAATGTTCTGGTATGGGTAAATGCACTCCTTAAACATTCCATAATCGACAGTTGTGTAAGGGTATTCGTTCAGCTGTTTACATACATTTTTCAAGATTGCGTATAGGAACTTATTCATCTCGACTTTTACCTGGTCCTTGATCATCTTGTCACTGTCAAGATTATCTCTCATCAGACGGTACACTTCGTTTTTGGCAAATGGCAATTTTTCCTTTTTATTATTCATTTTTTCTTCAGTCATAATTTTTAACCTCATTGGTGATAGTCTAGACACATTTAAAATTTCACAAGTTACATGTGTCTAATAATATATTGTGTTTAAGTTATATTTAAAGATATCGTTTTAATTAAAATAATGATAATTTATTTGATAACTTAATGATATAAACTATAAAATAAATTAATCTAAAATTAATAATTATTATACTTAATAATTTGTAAAAAGTCGATTGATTAAAATGAATACAACTAGAAAAAACATTAATTAAAACAATCAATACCTAACTTTTAATCAAAGATATTTAGAAAAATAACTCCTTGAGTTTTGATTTTTTCACTGTTTTTAAAAACCCAACTAATCAAAACAAAATAGTTAAATAAGGTAAAAAATAAAATACTAATGTAGTTAAAAAAATTTTCAATGGGGCCCGTAGCTCAGTCTGGCAGAGCGCTTGGCTCTTAACCTTGATGTCGCGGGTTCAATTCCCGTCGGGCCCATTCCATTACTCTTTTTAAAATGCTAAAATCAATTTATAATCCACTAATATTTAATTTTAATGATTTAACTTTCTTTAAATTTCAATTAAAATAATTTGGTTTGTGTTTAAATGAAACTGGCTTATTATATTTCTTTTACAATATCTCCTCATCAACTCACTGACCAGAATGGTGAATCTGTATCATTCAACTTTTGATTCATTTAACCAGTTCCATGTTGGCGTTGGCATAGCTGTACCTGCGTCTATGTATGCAAGTGTTGTATGCTCCAATATCCCTTCCAAATATGCAGTTGCATTCAAGGTTCCTGAATTTTCCTTTAGGTAATTTCAAATTATTTCCAATAGCTTTTTCATCACCTCTGAGGCATAAATCCTGAAGAATCAATCAAAATCCTCCAAAAATCACTTATTTTGCCAATTAAAGATGCAAGTAACCACTTACATTCGAAAAACTTTATATATGACCTTTTTTATACTAATAAGTAGGTGTGAGAAGTTCTAGAAACAAATAAAACGAGAACTTCACCACAACAAAAGGTAAAAAAAATGATATTAGTAATCTTCCATTAAAATCAAAAAAATGTAATCAGCTGTTGAACATGAATTATTAAAAAAAAGGTGATGAACATGGCTCCAGTATTAGGATTCGCAAAACTCTTCATAAAGATCGCAAGTTTATTCTGCTAAACACAAAACAAACAAAAATTAAAACGGAGGTGGAGAACATGGCACCAACAGGATGCTTCACAAAACTCTTCAAAAAAATCGCAAGTCTATTCAACTAAAAACAAAACATGAAAAAAATAACACGGAGGTGGAGAACATGGCACCAACAGGATGCTTCACAAAACTCTTCAAAAAAATCGCAAGTCTATTCAACTAAAAACAAAACAAAAAAAAACACAGGAGGCGATAACATGCATATTTGGTTTTAAACCCTTTGAAATTCAGAAAAAGGTGCAAAAGGACGCCTCGCAACCAAGCGAGGTGAACCTGCACAACTATACTCTTTTTAACTATTGCTGATTTAAAGTATTGTAATAATATCCTTTTTTTGCTAAAAGCTCATCATGAGTTCCCTGTTCAATTATCCGACCATCTTCAAGAACAATTATCTTATCGGCATTTGTTATTGTTGACAGCCTATGAGCAATTATAAAACAGGTACTGTTGTCCATAAGATTGTTCATTGCGTCCTGAATGAATTTTTCGGTTCTTGTATCGACGTTGGATGTGGCTTCATCAAGTATCAGTATCTCTTTTTTTGAAAGAATTGTTCTTGCAATTGTTAAAAGCTGTTTCTGGCCTTGGGAAATGTTGTCCGTATCCTCGTTCAGCTGTGAATCGTATCCGTCTGGGAGCTGTTTTATGAAATTGTCGGTATGTGCCTGTCTTGAGGCTTCAACGATTTCATTTTCTGTGGCTTCCAAATTCCCATATCTGATGTTGTTTTCAATTGTGTCTGAAAACAGCCATGAATCCTGCAGAACCATTCCCACCATTGATCTGAAGGAATGATTGTCGTATTCATTAATGTTTACTCCATCAATTTTGATTTCACCGGAATCAATCGGATAGAATTTCATGAAGAGTTTCACAAGTGTGGTTTTACCCGCACCTGTTCCTCCAACAATTGCTATCTTTTGGCCTTTTTTAACGGTCAATGAGAAATCGTCAATGATTTTTTCACCTGGAACATAACCGAAACTGACGTTTTCAAATGTTATCTCATCATTCAGTTCGGAAATTTGTTTTGATGATGGATTTTCCTCATCATCATATTCCAGAAATTCGCTGATTCTTGCGCTTGATGAAAGTGCTGTCATTACCACTCCCATTACGCCTGCCATCTGTTCAAGGGGACTTGTGAAGTTTTCAGCATATTGCATGAATGTGATTATCCTTCCCACTGGGAATACTCCCTGAATGACGAACATTCCTCCGAATATTGCGATTGCAACGTATCCGAGATATGTCAGTATTTGTATTAACGGAGATATGAGGCTTACAAAGAAGTTCGCCTTCCATTCATCCTCGAATAATCTGGCATTGTTCTCCTTGAAACTATTCATGGAAATGTCCTGGTAATTGAATGAACGCAGAACCTCATGGATTGTAATGCTTTCCTCGATTTTTGAGTTGAGCTCTCCTTTCACTTCCAGCTGGGATTTGAAATGGTCCTGTGAGAATTTAACAATTATTCCAATCAGTATGAATGAAAGTGGAATTAAAAATACTATCAGAAGAGCCATCCAGACATTGATCATCACCATAATCACAAATGACATCACGAGAGTTATTGAAATGGTCATCATTTCCATGAGGGATTCGGTTATCCCTGAAGTCAAATTGTCGATGTCGTTTGTAAGTCTTGAAAGGATATCTCCTCTCTTGTTTTTGTCAACTTCACTCATTGGCAGGCTGAGGATTTTGCTTACCACCCTCTCCCTTAATGTATATGCGATGTTTGAGGAGATTTGAATGATGAAATAACTCTGCAGGTAGGAGAATATGAAACTGGCTACATAGAGGACCAATACGGTTAAAAGGATATTGCGCAATGAGACAAAGTCCATGGTCCCTGTTCCGTGCAGGATATTATTAGCACCGTTGAAGATTATTGTAACCGCATCACCAATGAGCACCGGTGCAATAACTGTTAACACAGTGGAGATTATCACACATATCAGTGAGAATGCAAAGCGGAACTTGTGCTCCATGAGAAGTGATATGATGTTTTTCATCTCTTTTCTTTTATCCAGAGGTGTTTCGTTTTCCATTATAATCCACCTCCCACAACATTTGATTGGGTGTCGAAGATTTCACGGTAGATATCGCAGTTTTCATAAAGCTCACCATGATTTCCCCTGTCGATTATCTCCCCATCATCCATCACGATTATTTCATCGGCATCCTTAATGGTTGAAATCCTTTGGGATACGATAACCACTGATGAGGCCTTCAAATCAGATTTCAGATTGTCCATGATGATTTTTTCGGTATTCATGTCAAGTGCCGAGAAGCTGTCATCGAAAAGATAGAAATCATGATGCCTCATAATGGCTCTTGCAATGGACAGTCTCTGTTTCTGGCCTCCTGAGAAGTTGGACCCACCCTGTGAGACCTCATCTTCAAGGCTTTCGACAAAATCGGCATGTGCCTTTCCAAGAGCAGCTTCAATTTCACCGTCACTTGCATCATGTTTTCCTATAATCATGTTTGATTTTACAGTACCCTCCATGAGCAGGGATTTCTGTGGAGTCAGGGATATCTTATCCCTTAATGAGTTTAGCTTAAAGTTTTTGATGTTTTCTCCATCAATGAGAATCTCGCCTGATGTCGGATCATGGAAACGAGGAATCATGTTGATTATTGTTGATTTTCCGCTTCCGGTTCCTCCAATAATGCCTATTGTCTTTCCAGGCTCGAGCTTCAGATTAATGTTTTTTATGGATTCTGTTTCGCTTTGAGGATAAGTGTATGAAACATTCTTAAACTCGATAGTAGGGTGTTCTTTAATTTCTGCAAGTTCCCCATCTTTAATCTCAGGTTCTATTTCGAGAATCTCATTTACACGTCTTCCGGAGACGACTATCCTTGGAATGGCTATCATGAACACTCCAATCATTGCAAATGCAACCACAATCTGTGTTGAGTACTGTATGAATGAAACCAGATTTCCGGTCAGTATAAGTCCGCTTGAGACTTCATATGATCCGAAATAGATAATTGCAACAACCATAATATTCAGTGTTAAAATAAGAAGGGGCTGCATCGGAAGAAGATTCCTGTAAATGTTGAGGTTCAGCTCCAGGTACTTCCTGTTTGTCTTTTCGAATTTTTCCTTTTCAAAGTCCTGTCTGACAAATGCCTTGATTACAGGCATTCCGATAAGGATTTCCCTTGCGTTCTGGTTGATTCCATCCATGTATTGCTGAAGGGTGTTGAATTTTGGAAGCACCTTTGCGCCGATAACAAAAAGAAAAATCATTATCACAATAAATGCAATGACTATAATCCATGACAAGTCTGTTTTAATTTCAAATGCCTTTATGATACTTCCAATTCCTAAAATCGGTGCAAAGACAACAATAGTAAGTCCCAAAAGGATAATGGTTTCAATCTGATTGATGTCATTTGTTATTCTTGTAATGAGAGATGCCCTTGAAATGCTGTTGAGCTCATTGTTTGAAAAATTCATAACATTTTCATATGCCATTTCCCTTAAGTCACGAGCATAGCTTGTTGAGAATTTTGCAGAGAAATATGCACTTAGAATATGGCCTGCAGCCGAAATTCCAATCATTAAAATCATCATGCTTCCAATACTGTATATTGCATTGATATTGCCGTATTGAATGCCTTCGTTAATTATTCTTCCGGTATACTGAGGCACCATCAAAAGACCGTAGGCTTCAATCACCAGACCTGCAAAAACAAGTATTATCTGACCGATTTTACCCTTGAATGGAATTGCTAGTTTCATCATCAAAATTATATTTGTTGTGAAACACTTTTATATTTTCATATAGCAATGTATAATAATTTAAGAAACTAAACTATTATTGATGTTATCAAGAATTAACGATTTTGCACAATCTTCAAAAACAGTAACCGAAGCGCGAAAACACACCGGAAATGTTTCACCAGTAAAAGAAGTGGCTCTCTTCATAGGCTGGTTCATTGTTCTAATGATACTGATGGGAATTATTGGTTTAATCTTGAACTTTAGTGTTAAAAACCCTTCAAATGATGTGACTGTGCTTTTAAGCCTTTTGGCATTCATTCCGGCACCATTTTTCATGATACTCCTATCACGCAGGATTGAAAAAAGAAGCCTTGAAAGCTTTGGATTTTCGCCAAACGCATTGATGTCAGTTGCCAAAGGACTTCTGATAGGGCTGGTGATGTTTTTGGCTGTCGTGGCCATAGGCATTATTTCAGGCCAGTATAGATTTACCGGCTTTGATTTTGGCTGCGCATACCTTTTCATCCCATATCTAGTTTGTTTTGCCATCCAGTCATTTGGTGAAGAGTTCTATACAAGAGGATGGACCCTGACATACTTTTCAAAAAACCATTCAATAATCACTGCAATCATAATCAGCTGCATCGTGTTTATAATTCCCCACATGATGAACAACGGCCTGAATGTCATGGCAATCATTAATATATTCTTGATGGGCCTTGTGTTAGCAGTCCTGTTTTTAAGGTTCGACAGCATTTGGGTATGCTGCGGCATTCACACAATTTGGAACTTCACACAGGGATTCCTTTTGGGATTCAATGTAAGCGGAATTGAAACATCCTCAATCATAAAATTCACACAGACCTCCTCATCAATCATAGGAGGAGGGGCATTCGGACCCGAATCAAGCCTGATTGCAACTTTCGTGATAGTGATTGCACTGGTTTTGGCAATATACTATCCAAAAAAGTCTAAAATATGAGTCAACTGTCATTGTAAGTTGATTGTGAATGGATACTCTCCATTCCTTCTTTTTTTAGTCATTTTACTCTCATTTTTTACTGTTATTATTTATAAGATTGATTAATAATCATGAAAAAAACAAAGGAAAATACTGTTAATTTGATTTTAACTTTTTAAACTTATTATTTTTTAATTTTATAATTTAAAATTGCTTATTTTATCATTTTAAGATGCAAGTAACCACTTACATTCGAAAAACTTTATATATGACCTTTTTTATACTAATAAGTAGGTGTGAGAAGTTCTAAAAACAAATCAAACGAGAACTTCACCACAACAAAACGTGACAAAAATTAACATTATGGTCTTCCGTAAAGATCAAAAAAAATGTAAACTGCTGTCGAACATGAATTAAAAAAAAGGTGATGAACATGGCACCAACAGGATGCTTCACAAAACTCTTCCAAAAAATCGCAAAACTATTCAGCTAAAAAAACAAACGAAAAAAAAATTAACACGGAGGTGAAGAACATGGCACCAACAGGATGCTTCACAAAACTCTTCAAAAAAATCGCAGAATTATTCAACTAAAAACAAAACAAACAAAAAATAACACGGAGGTGAAGAACATGGCACCAACAGGATGCTTCTCAAAACTCTTCCAAAGAATTGCAAAATTATTCCAATAAACGATCATAAAAAACAAAAAAACACAGGAGGTGGAGAATATGGCACCAACAGGATGCTTCTCAAAACTCTTCAAAAAAATCGCAAGTCTATTCAACTAATATTTGGAGGTTAAACACTTGAAATTCAGAAAAAAAGTGCAAAAAGACACCTCGCAACCAAAGCGAGGTGAACCTGCACAACTTATGACTCTTTTTTTAGTTAATTGATTAAATTATTATAACTATCTTTTTTTACTAAAAGCACTACGCAAAAATCAAATCAATTTTTGTTGTATGTCAATATAGCTTGGTTCTAAAATTTCCTTTACAGTTTCGCCCTCTTTAACCTCACCAAGCAGCAAAAGTGAATCAGGATTATGCAACTTTTGGTTCCTTTTGACCAGCTTCATGTTGCTGTTGGCATAACACACTTCAAAATATCTACAACTTTTAGTGAAATTTATCCTATATGATACAAACAAAAGGATAAAATCAAAATTGAATAATTTCTGCCAACACTCAAACCATTTAAAAAAAAAAGGCAAATGAGAGATTGTCTCTCATTGTTTTTTAATATTTTTATCTTAGTAGTGCAAGAATACCATGACTTCTTTTAAGTCGTGGATGAATTGCACAAACATAGGTATGAACATAAGTTTA
>NZ_SUTJ01000004.1 GCF_015062915.1 Methanobrevibacter thaueri
TACGTAATCTTAAACAAAGAAATCGAAACCGAAGTTGAAGAAGAAGCTGAAGAAGCTGAACCTGAAACCGTTGAAATTGAAATCGAAGAAGAAGAATAAATGCAGGTATTAAAATGGTTGTAGATGCAAGAGATTTAGAGATAACTCTTGATTCTCATGTTCGTTATGTTGATACAGGAACCATAGGTAAGGTTCTTGATATGAAAACCGAAAATGAGAAAGGTTGGGTTAAACTTGACAAGACCGAGTTATGGTATCTCGCAAGCCGTGTGGAATTGCTTGATGAAAAGGACATTAAGGAGTCCAGATGGGGCGAAAATAACGAGGTCGATATTGAAGACTTAAAAGAAAAGGCATTGGATTTCAATGATTTGGAACTTGCAACAGATGCCGGTAATGGTGGAGGATAAATCCACCCATTTTTTTTTATTTATTTGTAAAAATTTTAATTTTTTCAGCAAGTTTAGGGCCTATACCCTCTACTTTCTGCAACTCATTTTCTGAAATGCCACTCAAATCATTGCCGAAAATATTCACAAGATTTCTAGCCCTTTTTCTGCCCAGTCTTTTAATGCCAACCACCAATGGGATAATGTCAGTTTTAACACCATAATATAATCTGGCGGACATTACATCAAACTCTTTTAGACTTGAATAATTGCCTAAAACCTCGCTTGTGTCCTTTGCAAACTTGACAAGGCGTGAAGCCTCATAAGCGGATCTTCTGGTTGAAGCGGAATAAACATTGTATTTGTTTTCTATTTCATACTCATTTCTCTCATCAATCCATTCAATCAAAGAGACGGCTGTAGCCTCAGGGTTGCCGATATCAACTGCAAACAGCCCGTATTCTGATAGCTTTTCCTGAACAGGGTCTTTTGATTTTCTTCCCTTAAATGAAATCAGAGGCATGTCAGGGGTTTCACACAACGCATATATGAACTCCTCGACATTGATATGCTCAACATCTGAAATGTACTCCTTGATTTTGACTGCAGTTTCAACTGAATAATTGGATCTGGCAATCAGATTACCGAATTCAGTGGTCTTGAGACCTTCCGGTGTCGCTCTTATGATTCCATTTTGAAGCAAGAATGAAAGTGCATTTTCAAGCTCATACTTAAGACTATCCTCTGCAAAGAGTGCCATGGATGGATTGTTTTTCATCTGATATCCGTAAAGTGTCTTTCCAAAGAAATCCACCAGTTCATCAAGATTTTTTGAAAGGCCTGAAGCTATTTGAGCAATGATCTGCCTGTAAATTGCATCCTTATTGTCGACCAGTTTGGAATTGGTCAGTTCGATGTCTCCTTCAACATAATAGTCCTGAAGGTTCTGGGCCTCATCCATTGTCTTTGCTATGAGGTATGAATATCCAACATCATCGTATTGTGGCCTTCCTGCACGTCCGGACATCTGTTCATAGTCGAAAACCGGAATCGGCTGCGGACCGAACTGTGTCCAGCGGGTATGGTCCCTGATTATGACTGTTTTGGACGGCAGGTTCACTCCATACATTAGGCTTGGAGTTGCGGTAATCATCAGGATGTTCCCGTTTCTGAATTCATCCTCAATGATTTCTTTTTGTTCATTGAAAAGCCCTGCATGGTGGAATGCAACACCATGTTCACAGCTTTCAGCCAGCTTGAGGCATGTGCTGGTTGGTAGTGACCCTTTCTTTTTAGGAACTTCCAGAATCTTTTCAGCAACTTCCTTGAAGGCTTCCCTTTGCCTGACGTTGATTTTCTTGTTAATCTTTTTAGAGACATATGTTGCCAGGCTTTCAGTGAACCTTCTTGTTGAGACGAATGACAGTGCCTGGGACTTGTCCTTGATTGATTTTTCCAATATTTTCACGATAACATCGTTCTTGTTTTTGGTGTTGAACATTTCAGCATCAAGCACTTCCTTGTTTAATGGAACCGGACGATAATCGTGCTCGATGCATTTTCCCTCAAGCCATCCTTCGATTTCCTCAATATTTCTAAGGGTGGCGGACAGTGCAATTATTCTCATTGAAGGATTTATGATTTTGGCACGGGTTATTGCAGCCTCAAGGGTTGGGCCACGGGTGAACTCCCCGATCATGTGGAATTCGTCAATAATCAGTGTGTCGACATCCCTAAGGGTATTCCATGAGAATCTTGTAAGGGCATCGAAGGATTCGAAAACCATGACTGACAAATCTGAACTTGACGGGTGTCTGCCCACGCTGATTCCATGCTCTTCAAATGCCTTGAATTCCTTAACCTTTTCGTTCTGAATTGAAAGCAATGGAGCAGCATAAACTGCTTTTCCACCATCTAATATGGTTTTTAATGCAGGAAGCACTCCAAGAACTGTTTTTCCACTTGCAGTAGGGATACAGATGATGTAGTTTGATTTGTCTTCCAGATATCCGGATTCAATCACTGCTTTTTGCGCAGGATTGAACTCTTCAATGTATGGGTATGCACTGTTGATTATTGTTTTTATATCGTCTCTTAAATTTTCCATTTTAATCATTTAAATCTTATTTTTTTCATATATATTAAATATTGTTAGAGAGCATTTGGTTATTAATTTTGGGTAACAGTTATATATAACTTGAATAATAGAAATAATTACAAAATTAATTATTATAGGAGACATTAATCATGGCAATTAAAGTAGAAGTATTTTCAACAAGTACTTGTCCACACTGTCCTGCAGCAATTGATGCTGCTGAAAAAGCTAAAGATAAACTAGGTGACGCTATTGATGTTGAATCAGTTAAAATAGATGATCCAAACAACCCTGACAACAGACAAAGGGCTATGGATTACCGCATTATGGCTGTGCCTACTGTTGTAATTGATGGTGAAGTAACTTTTGTTGGAGCACCTAGTGAAGAAGAACTAATTAATGCACTTGAATCTAAATTATAGATTCTCTCTTTTTTTATTTTCAAAATGACTAATGATAATTATACTGGTGTCACAACCGGTACCGTGGCTACTGCATGCTCTTTAGCAGCATTGGAAGCGATTTTAGACTCAGCTGACATTGCATGTGTTAAGGTGGAAACCCCTAAAAAGACTTTAGACATCATCATTGATGAATGCAAGAAGGTTTCCGACGTTAAAGCATATGCCGTGGCTCACAAGAACCCTTACAATGACCCTGACGTTACTGTTGACCTTGCTATTGTTTCAACAGTTGAATTGTTTGACAGTGCCGAAGGGGAAGATGATGTGATAATCACCGGAGGGGAAGGCGTTGGCAAAATCACAAAGCCAGGTCTTCAGATACCTGTTGGGGACTATGCAATAAACCCGGTTCCCCGCCGAATGATTGTTGAAAATTTAAGGGATAAGCTTCCTGACGGAAAGGCAGTCAAGGTTACAATTTCCATTCCTGAAGGTGAGAAAATCGCCAAAAAGACAATGAATCCGAAGTTGGGAATCATAGGCGGAATATCAGTATTGGGAACAACAGGCATTGCAAGATCAATGTCCAGTGAAGCCTATAAGAACTCCATCGTCACACAATTGGATGTTGCCCTTGCTTCAAACGTTGGAAATCTGGTTTTTGTTCCGGGAAATATCGGTGAAAAATTGGCCCTTAAACGTTTAGACATTACCAAGGAGCAGATTGTCCAGACTGGAAATTATGCAGGGTTCATGTTTGAGGAAGCTGAAAAAAGGGGAATTAAAAAATTCACTTACTTCGGACATATGGGTAAGCTGATTAAGATTGCCGGTGGGCTTTTTAACACAAAACATGCCGTTGCAGACGGCAGACGTGAAATAATGGTTTGCCATGCTGCGCTTTGTGGAGTTGGCTATGATGACCTTAAAAGGCTTTTTGATTCTAAGACAACAGACGACATGATGGACATTCTCAATGAGTTGAAAGTTTCCGTTGAGGTTTCAAACAGCATTGCCGATGCCATTAAAGAACGTTGCAAACAGCGTTTCGATTTGGATTTGAACGTTATTCTTGTCGATATGGAAGGCAATTACCTAAATGACAATATGGATGATTGCACTAAAAAATAAGTTAATCTCTACAATAAGACATTTATTTGACTTTTTTTCGTATTATTTTGATTAATTATTTAAACAACCATTTAATTATATATTAATATAGTAAATTTGGGAGTTTTATTTTCATGAAAATAGCTATGGTTGGTCAGTTCCCGCCTCATGTGGGAGGAGTGGGAGTTCATATTCACACTTTATCAAAGAAATTGGTCAGTGAGGGTCATGAGGTCTATGTGATAACCTATCCTCACAAGGACATTAAGGATATTGATGGAATACATGTAATCGGAACAAAGGGGCTTAATATTCCGGGCGTAAGAGGTTTGATGTTCAAGAAGAATGCCAAAAAGGCATTGGAAAACCTTTTGGAGAAGGAAGACATTGAAATCATTCACGGTCATTACCTGTTCCCAGCAGGCGCTGCAGCCGTTGAAGTCGGCAATGCACACAATATCAAGACTTATGTTACAGCCCACGGTTCAGACATGTTCGAATTGTATAAATCCCAGCCATTGATGCGCTCAACCATAAGAAATGTATTGAAAAATGCTGATGGAGTGTTTGCAGTCAGCAATGCTTTAAGGCATGAAATCATAGCTACAGGTGTGGTTGGAATCGCAGACAAGACCAAGCTTTCATGGAACTCCGTTGACATTGACAAGTTCTCATCCCATGAGAATGATTCATTTAAAAACGAGCTTAGACTTACAGACAAGCCGATTGTGCTTTTCGTAGGTAATCTCATTAAAAGAAAAAATGTCGAATCACTCCTTGAGGCCAAAAAGATAGCCCACAGTGATTACTATCTGGTCATTGTCGGTGACGGACCACTGTTCAAGAAACTCAATAAGAAAGTTGAAGAGGAAAACATCCGTGATGTGATATTCACAGGTTCCAGAAGTGATGTGGAAAACATCATTCCAAGTTGTGACGTTCTGGTATTGCCTTCCTTTTCTGAAAGTTTCGGATTGGTTCTAATTGAGGCTTTGGCTTGTGGAAAACCTGTCATCGGAAGTAATGTTGGTGGAATAACAGAAATCATCAATGACAGTGTGGGTTTGCTTGTCAATCCTAATAAGGTTTCATCTATTGCAAGGTCAATAGATAAAATCATTAATGATGATGAATTGAGAAATGCATTGTCAATGAATGCAAGAAACCGTGCAAAGGATTTCTCAAAAGTTACCATTCCTTATGATGAGGTTCAATAATGAAAAAGACAGTAAGATCGCCGGGTTCGGCAACAATAATTAACGCTATAGCAACAGGTTTCGGTTCAGCATTCGGAATTGGATTGGATATTGAATGTGATGCCAAATCCACTTCTGATTCAATCACTTGTTCCAATGATGTTGGAGCGGACACCACATTAATGGAATTGTGTGCTAGAAAAGTTTTTAACCATTATAATATTGATGATAATGATTTTGGAATCAGTTTAAAGACAAAATCAACTCTCCCAATGGCATCTGGACTTTCAAGTAGCAGCGCTTCATCAAATGCCATTGTCAAGGCCACATCACTAATCATTGCCGAGGAATTTGATTTAAAGCCTCTTGATGATTTGGAAATTGTCAACATGGCAATCGATGCTTCCCTTGAAGCGGGAGTCACAATAACTGGATCATTTGACGATGCAACTGCTTCCTACTTTGGAGGGGTTGTCGTCACAGACAATAAAAACAGGGAGTTCATCATCCGTGAAAGGATGGAAGACCACTCGATTTTGGTTTACATGCCGAATTACTATTCAAAATCAGGTGACAGTGATGTCAATCGCATGAAATTGCTGGCGCCATTAGTCAAGGAAGCATTTGACATGGCCTGCAACAAGGAGTATTTCAAGGCACTGACACTGAACGGTTTGCTTTACTCAGCTACACTGGGTTTTGACTCCACAATAGCAATTGATGCACTGTCAGCAGGTGCAATTGCATCAGGACTGTCAGGAACTGGTTCATCATTTGTGGCAATCGTTGATGATGACTCAATAGATGAGGTTAAGGAATCCTGGGATAAATATGAGGGAAATGTTATAGAGACTCAAGTGGATAATGAAGGATGTTGTTTATTATGAAAAAAAGATATGTATTGCTGCTTTTGGCTGTGTTGCTTCTTGCAATATCTGCAGTTTCAGCAGCAGATGATTCATCACTTTCAAATGACACATTGGAAGTTGATAATGTAGAGGAAATACCTTTAAATGAAGAAATATCTGATGTTAATCAGGATGAATTGAAATCAGCCGAAAATGGTACTGTTTCACCTTCAAATGATGGAGCCGATGATGAGAAGGTGGTTCAGGTTCCAGCAAAGGCCAAAACCAAGGACATCAAGTCAACCTATGGCACTCCTGCAAAGTACACCCTTAAATTAACCGACAAGTCCGGAAAAATAATAGTGGGCGAGAAGGTTAAATTCAAGGTGAATGGAAAAAAATATTATATCAAAACCGATTCCAAGGGAATTGCCACTTTGGAACTTAATTACAGTGCAGGAAAATACACCATCAAGTACTATGTGGGTGATTTGAAAGGCAAAAACACATACACAGTCACAAACAAGGTCACATTTAAAATCCTGAAATGGGGAAACAAGGGTTATGTTGCCAAAATCAAGTTGTTAAAAAAGAATATGCCAAACAATAAATGGGTAAAAAAAGCAGTGAAAGCCACTAAGAAAGGATTGCCTCTTTTGAAATTCGAGGGAGGGGACGGTAAAAAGATTTTCATGACTGCAGGTGTTCATGGAAATGAGCTTTCATCCCAAGTTGCTGCAATGAAAATGATTAAGTATTTAAGTAAAAATCCTATCAATGGAACAGTCTATCTAATTCCTTTTGTTAATCTCAAGGCCATTTCACATAAGGTAAGACACACTGGTGTCGATTACAACAGGGTGGCTCATATATCAGGAACCATCTCCAACAAGATTGTTAAGTTGGTTTCAAAATACGATTGCGATGCCTATGGTGATTTCCACACCACACAGCCTGGTGGTGCTCCGGGTAAAAACATCGTAATGGGATCCAAAAGCCCTGCCACAAAATGTAAGGCTATGACCAAATATATAGCAAAATACGCCAAGGTGAACAAGAGAATCTATCAATATGCCGGCCAACAGTATCCTGGGGCATTGGCGGACAATGTTAACAAAAATGGCATTCCTGGAGTAATATGTGAAGTAGTGCTTCCACACAATACATTAACAACTAAGTCAATAAAGACTTCATATGCAATGATGAAGGCACTATTGAAATTCAATTCAGTAATAGGATAATGTAGGTGATTATATCAGCAAAAAATTTATTCTTATTTTTTTATTTTTATTCTTGTCACTTTCGGCAGTCAGTGCAAGCGACAATGTCACTGACAATGCCACTTTGGCATCTGTTGATGATGATGTTGTGAAAACTTCTGAAATTGAAACTCCAGTTTCAACAGAGGTAAATGCTACCGATTCAAGTGACAATGACACTTCACCTGAAGAACCCGTCAATGTGGTTTCAAAGTTTTCAGCCAAGGATGTGACTTCAACATATGGAAAGACAATAAGGTTTTCAGTTAAGCTTCTTGACAGTGATGGAAATCCAATGGCGAAAAAACTGGTGACATTTAAGGTTAACGGCAAAACATACAAGGTCAATTCCACATCAAATGGTGTTGCATCTATATCATTCAAGCTATACGCAGGCAAATACACAATCAAATACTCTGCTGATGAATTGACTGGTCAAAATACAATTAAAGTCAACAATGCATATAAGATAAAAATCTATAAATGGAAATCCGGTGCTTATGTAATAAAGAACAAGAAAATCAAGAAGAGAATTCCTAATTCCAAGTTGGTCAAGAAAGTGGTAAAAGCAACCAAGAAGGGAACTCCTGTAATCAAGTTCAAGGGAGGCAAGGGCAAGAAGGTGTTCATCACCGCTGGTGTCCATGGAAATGAGCTTTCATCTCAAGTTGCGGCATTAAAATTGATTAAATATCTGGAAAGCCATCCAATCAAGGGAACTGTTTATATAATGCCTTTCATGAATCCTAAAGGCACTGCAAAAAATGTAAGGGATTATAAGGAAGTTGAATTGAATAAGTTGGCTAATAAAAAGGGAACAATTTCATATAAGACAGTTAAATTAATTAAAAAATTAAAATGTGACTCTTATGGTGATTTCCACTGCACAAGGCCTGGTGGAAACCCCGGTTGTGATGTTGCCATGGGAACATATAAGCCAACGGCCGGAAGTGCATTAATGGCAAAATACATTGCCAAAAACGCTAAAGTGAAATACATAATCTATAAAAAGGCAGGTTCCGAGTATCCTGGTGCATTGGAGGATGTTGTAAGTCTAAAAGGTATTCCTGCAGTGACATGTGAAGTAATCACTCCTCACGGTAAGATTGCCAAGGGTTCAATTTCAAAGTCACTGTTAATGATGAAGACATTATTGAAATATAACGCATTGCTTTAAATATCAAACATATAGTTTATATACTATGATTGGAATAAATTATATTATTATCAATTTGGTGATTTTTTGAAAAGTAATGATGAAACTATATCTTTTAAAAATAGAGAAGATGCTGAAATACTTCTCAAGGAATCTCGAGAACGTATTGATGAAATTGATAATGCGTTATTTGATTTAATTTCTCAGAGAACTGCTCTTGCAAAAGATATTGTTTTTTCTAAGGATTATCTGGGATTACCTATTTACGATGAAAGTAGGGAAAAGGCAATTCATAAAAAAGTTGAGAAATTAGCCAAAGAGAATAATCTTGATTGTGAAATTATTGATCAAATATTTAGCATGCTAACTAAGTTAAGTAAAAATATGCAAAAAGAAATTTTAAAGGAGGAATGTTAATGGGCAATATTAGAACTTCATTTGTTAAACGTTTAGCAAAAGAATTAATCGAAACTCACAAAGGTGTTTTCACTACTGATTTTGAAGAAAACAAAAAATTAGTACAAGAATACTCTACTGTAAGTACTAAACATTTAAGAAATAAAATCGCTGGATATGTAACAAGGCTTGTCAGGTTAGAACAAACCCAAGAATAAGCTTTTTTTCATATTTTTTTACTCTTTTTTTATACACTTTTTTTTCACTTTTATCTATTTTTCAAAATTCCTCTTGCTATTTTTAATTAAAGTATATTAATATGGTTACATAAAAATAGATATGTATAATTTATTTTGTTAGTATTTTAACAGAATAAATATAAATTTTAAGAAATAGGTGAACTTAATGGATTTGGTAGTAGTAAAATTCGGTGGAACCTCGGTTGGTGATGGTTCCAGAATTAAAAAAGCGGCGCAGTCCGTTGTAAATGAGTATATGAATGGTAGTCGAGTAGTGGTTGTAGTTTCAGCTGTCAACAAAACTACTGATGAGCTTATCGGATTATCTGATGAAGCTATTGGAGCTAGTTTGACAGACAAGCAGAAGGCAGAAATTATGGCCATGGGAGAGTTAACTAGCGCTAGATTATTCTCAGCAACTATTGAATCTTTAGGTGTCAAGTCCGAATTCATAGATCCATACAGTGAGTTATGGCCAATTAAAACAGATTCCAATTATTTAGAGGCCACAATTGACTTTAACACTACAAGGAAGAATACTGAAGGAATCATGCAGCTTGTAAACCAAGGTGTCATTCCTGTAATCTGCGGATTCTTAGGTCAAGGACCTGGTGGTGAAATCACCACTCTCGGAAGAGGTGGAAGTGACATAACAGCATTTTTAATCGGACATTGTTTAGATGCAAACGAGGTAATCATCGTCACTGACGTGGACGGTGTAATGTCAACAGATCCAAATAAAATTGAAGAGGCTGAACTGTTGGATGAAATATCAGTTGAAGAATTGAGAGACTTGGCAACTCATGGAGCGCAGGTTTTACATCCTCACGCATTGAAATACAAAGATCCATTAATAACTGCAAAAATTATCAATTTCGCACATGGAGACTTATCCTCAAAGGGAACACGCATCTTGGGTCCTTTTGAAGGTGAAATGTTAAAATGTGTAACACTTTATAAGAACCCTATTTCTCTTATTGCAATTGTTGGTGAAGCAATGGTCAAAACCCCAGGTTTAATTGCCAAGTTATCCGGAAGCCTGGCAGATTCAGATATAAATATCTTCGGTATCTCTGCAGGTCAAAATTCAATAACTGCATTTGTGGATAAGGCTGATTCCAACAAGGCATATCATTTACTGCATAATGTCGTAATTGAAAGTGATGTATTGAGTTCCCTATCTTTAGGAAGGGACACTGCAATGATAACCTTTGTAAGTCCTGATATAATCGATACACCTGGAATCATTTCAGATGTCACAGAACCACTCAGGAAAAACGATATCAATATTGTCGAAATTATCTCATCACAAACAGCAATCGTATTATTCGTCGATTGGGAAGATGGTGAAAAAGCACGCGAATTAATCAATGAGGTTTTAGAATGAAATTTGAAGGAACATATGTTGCAATGGTAACTCCATTCACAAAAGATTTGGAGATTGATGAAGAAGGATTTAGGTCTAATATCAACTACTTGATTGACAAGGGAGTCACAGGTCTTGTCGGTGCAGGAACCACAGGTGAATCCGCTACCGTAACTCATGAAGAACATCAAAAGATCATTGACATTCTAGTCGATGAGGTTGACGGCAGGGTTGAAACCGTTGCAGGTACCGGAAGTAACGCAACCTCCGAAGCGCTTTCATTAACCAAATACGCTTACGACGCAGGTGCAGACTCCGCATTATTAATCACTCCATACTATAACAAACCTCAACAACATGGTATGGTTCAACATTATAAAACTATTGCAGAAGCTGTTGACCTTCCATTGATTGCTTACAACGTACCTTCCCGTACTGGAATCAACATGGATGTCGAAACCATTGTTGAACTTGCTAAAGTCGACGGTATAGATGCTGTTAAGGAAGCAAGCGGAAGTGTTGACAAAGTGTCAGACATCTATAAGGCACTCACCCATGAAGGGCTTGAGGATGAATTCTCAATTCTCTCAGGTGAAGACTCATTGACATTACCTCTCATGTCTGTCGGTGCAACAGGTGTAATCTCAGCTTCAGCAAACATTGACGCTAGAAGAATGGTTTTAATGGTTGACAGTGTCCTCAATGATGACTACACAAGAGCAATGGAACTTCACTATGAAATGGTTGAACTGATCAGGGCATTGTTCATTGAAAGTAACCCTGTCCCTGTAAAAACTGCAATGAATATTATGGGACTTCCATCAGGACCATTAAGACAACCATTGGCAGAAATGAAACCTGAAAACGTGGAAATTCTTAAAAAAGCATTAAAAGATTCAGAATTAATTTAAGTTGGTATTATTATGATTAAAGTAGCAGTTACTGGAGCAGCCGGAAGAATGGGCTCCGGTATTATTAGAAAAATTACTGAACAAGATGATATGGAAGTAGTTGCGGCTATTGAAATGCCAAACACTCCTCTTGCAGGTAAAGATGCAGGTGTTCAAGCTGGAATCGACGAGCTTGGAGTTGAAATAACCGGTGCAGAAAACTTGGAAGAAACCTTGAAAGCTTCCAATGCTGATGTTTTGGTTGATTTCACTATTGCTCCTGCAGCAGCAGAAGCAATCAAGACTGCAACCTCATGCGGTGTTGGTGTTGTAGTTGGAACTACAGGATTCACTGATGAGCAGATGGCATCAAACATTGAAAACGTTAAAAACAACAATGTTCCTGCAGTCATCTCATCAAACATGGCTATTGGAGTAAACGTGTTCTTCAACACATTGAAGAAATTGGCTCCATTATTATATGATTTTGATATTGAAATTATTGAAGCTCACCACAATCAGAAAAAGGACGCTCCATCTGGAACCGCTATGACTGCATTTGAAGTTATAGCTAAAGAATTGGAACGTGACCCTGAAGAAGTTGGAGTTTACGGAAGAAAAGGTCTTGTTGGCAAAAGAACTCCTGAAGAAATCGGTGTTCACGCCATCCGTGGTGGAGACATTGTCGGAGACCATACCGTAATGTTTGTCGGTGACGGTGAAAGAATAGAGCTCAAACACCAAGCACATACAAGAGAAGTTTTCATTGCAGGTGTAATCAGGGCTATCAGATACATTCCAAATGCTGAAAAAGGTATTGTCAGCAGCATGAATGATGTTTTAGGATTAGAATAGGTGTTAAATATGGTAAATGTAGGAGTACTTGGTGCAACCGGTATGGTTGGACAAAGATTCATTCAATTGCTTGAAAATCATCCTGATTTTGAAGTAACAGCATTAGCGGCTTCTTCAAGATCTGCAGGTAAAAGATACGAAGATGCAACCACATGGTATATGGACAATGAGATGCCAGAATCCGTTAAAGACATTGAAGTCATTGAAACCACTCCAGAAGCAATGGACAATGATGTTGATATTGTGTTTTCATCTCTTCCAGCTGATTTTGCATTGACTGTTGAAAAGGCATATGCAAAAGATTATGTTGTTGCAAGTAACGCAAGTGCACACAGGATGAAGAAAAACATTCCATTAGTAATCCCTGAAGTCAATCCTGAATGCTTAGACATGATCGATGCCCAACAGAAGGAAAATGACTGGGACGGATTCATTGTAACCAATCCAAACTGTTCAACAATTGCTTTGGCATTAACTTTGAAACCTATTGTCGATAACTTCAATGTTGACTCAGTGAGAGTCTCAACAATGCAAGCTGTATCCGGTGCAGGTTATAATGGGGTTCCATCAATGGCTATTGTCGATAATCTCGTTCCTTACATTGGTGGGGAAGAGGAAAAAATGGAAAGCGAATCATTATATCTGTTAGGTAAATACGATGGTAACGATGTTGTCAATGCAGATTTCAAATTGAGTGCGTCATGTCATAGGGTACCTGTTATCGATGGTCATACCGAGGCAGTATTCATTGAGTTGGCTGATGACTTTGACATTGAAGATGTCAGTGACAAAATGGCAAACTTCAAAGGATTGCCACAAGAACTAAATTTATTCTCAGCTCCTGAAAATCCTGTAATTGTCAAAAATGAAAACGACCGCCCACAACCTAGAATGGACAGAAATGCGGGTAATGGTATGGCAGTTACCGTTGGTAGATTGAGAAAAGACACAGTATTTGATAATAGTTTTAAATATGTTCTTGTTGGACATAATACTATTCGTGGTGCGGCTGGAGCATCAATATTAAATGCTGAGTTAATAAATGATAAAATACTCTAATTTTATCCATTTATTTTTTCTATTTTTTTTTAAATTTTCTATTTTTTCCATCTGTTTTCTATTTGTTTTTATTTTTATTTTTAGAATAGTATAAGGGTTTAATTTAAATAGTATAAAAGTAATATTTTATATCAAGGAATTATATTGTACAATATATCGGAGTTTTCAAATTCATAATTCCACATGAATTTGAATTCGATATTGGGATAAAATTTAAACTAAGGGATAGAATGCAAATAGGAATTGATGCTGAAAAAGATACTCTACAATCTTTAATTCGATCTTGCCTATTGGAGCTTAATAGCTTAAAATTTGAATTGACTGAGCTTGAAGTGGAAAGGGAAAATGACAACACTCCGCAACGGATTAAAGAACTCGAAAAAGATATTGTAGACAAGGAAAAAGAAGTTTCTGTTATTAAATTTAAGGCAGAGGATGAAATTAATCTTTTGAAAAGACAACTTGAGGAAAAGGATATCCTTATCAAAAATCAAGAGGACAGGATTTACGAATTGGATTATGTCAACAATTCTCTTGATGAGATCAAGGAATACTTTGCTGAGCAATTGCGCGACTATAAGAAAAAGGAATTGTCTGATGTCAATGAAAGGTTAAATGAGTCCTACAAAAGTATTGCTGAAAAAGAAGCTCAAATAAACACTCTTTCTAGAACAATTGATGAGTATAAAATCAAAGTACTAAAACTGGAAAATGATGTTGAGTCTCAGGCTCAAATATTGGAGCTTGAAAAGCAAATTGAATTGAAAAACAATGAGATTCGCATCAAGGAAAGTGAAATCGCTCAAATCAATAATGAGTTAGATATTTTGAAACAGCAAACTATCCCAAAAGATGAATATATTTCTCTTCAAACTCAATTCGAATCTGAAATCAATGCAATGAACAATGAGATTTCAACCTTAAGACAGGACACTATCCCTAAAAAAGATTATGAGGACTTGCAATTAAAATTCAATTCTGAAATCAAGACCTTGGACAGTCAGCTTGTTGACTTGCAGCAAAATTCAGTGCCTAAGGATGATTACGTAAGTCTCAAGAACAGGTTCGACAATGAACTTGATGCAAGGGACAGTGAAATCCAATACCTGAAAGAGAGAACTATCCCTAAAGAGGATTACATCACTCTTCAAAACCAACTTGAAAGTGAACTCAATGCTCGTGAAAGCGAACTTCGCTACATCAAGGAGCAAACAGTCTCACGTGAAGACTACTTGAGACTTCAAAGTGAGCTTCAAAGAAAAGAAGATAAGATCAAAAGGTTAGAAGAAATCAATAACTTCTTCAATGACCTTCAGGAAGAACAGGAAGCTTACGAAACTCAAGAAAGGACACCACCTTTCAGATTGGAGAAAAAACAAGGTAGATAATTTCTATCTTTTTTCCATTTTTTATCTTTTTTTGTTTATTGTCGACAACATCTATCTATCCCGATAGGTTTAATATTTTTTTCACTTGACTTTTCATATGCTTGACTGCTTAATCAATATTATGCAATATGTGTCAGTTAACCATTGAAATTTTTAAGGCTTTCGTCAATATTATTGATGGAAATTTTGCACTGATTTTTCCCTTTGTTATTTTTCTTACTTTAATTTACTTTATACCATAAAGTATTTATATAACCTTAAACTCATTTATTATGTAGAAAGGTTTAGTCAACACTATAACTTATTTTCTCATGTTGATAATTAAACTGATCTAAATTATTTATAAAATTAAAAAAAGGTGATTATTAATGGCACAAGGACAACCAATTTTTATTTTACCTGAAGGTACTAACAGGTCTGTCGGTAGAGATGCACAAAGAAATAACATTTTAGCTGGTAAAGTATTAGCTGAAACTGTAAGAACTACTTTAGGTCCAAAAGGAATGGACAAAATGTTAGTAGACGGACTTGGAGACATTGTTGTAACCAACGACGGTGTAACAATCTTAAAAGAAATGGATATTGAACACCCAGCAGCAAAAATGCTCGTAGAAGTAGCAAAAACCCAAGAAGACGAAGTTGGAGACGGAACTACTACTGCAGTAATCATCGCTGGTGAATTACTCAAAAAATCCGAAAACTTACTTGACTCTGACATTCACCCAACAATCATAGCAATGGGTTACAGAAAAGCAGCTGAAAAAGCACAAGAAATCTTAGATGAAATTGCTATCGACAATGTCGACAGTGACACTTTAATGAAAGTGGCAATGACTGCTATGACTGGTAAAGGAACCGAAGCAGCACGTGAACCATTAGCAAAATTAATCGTGGAAGCTGTAGAAGCAGTTGAAGAAGATGGAAATGTCGACATCGACAACATTAAAATCGAGAAAAAAGATGGGGCTGTTGTTGAAGAATCCAACTTAGTTGAAGGTGTAATTGTAGACAAAGAAAGAGTACACCCAGGTATGCCATCTGAAATCAAAGATGCAAAAATCGCATTAGTCAACACTCCATTAGAAGTTAAAGAAACTGAAATGGACGCTGAAATCACAATCACTGACCCTGCTCAAATGCAAGCTTTCATCGAACAAGAAGAAAAAATGGTTAAAGACATGGTCGATAAAGTTGTTGGCGCAGGAGCTAATGTTTTATTCGCACAAAAAGGTATTGACGACTTAGCACAACACTACTTATCCAAAGCTGGTGTATTAGCTGTAAGAAGAGTCAAAAAATCCGACATCGAAAAATTATCCAGAGCAACTGGTGCTAGTGTCATCACCAACTTAGATGACTTAACTGAAGACGACTTAGGTATTGCTGGTATTGTTGAAGAAAGAAAAATCTCCGGCGACGAAATGATCTTCGTAGAAGAATGCAGTAGTGCAAAATCCGTAACCTTATTCGTAAGAGGATCCACCAAACACGTTGTAGATGAAATCGTAAGAGCAATCGAAGACGCTATTGGTGTAGTAGCAGCTACTGTTGAAGACGACAAAGTTGTTGCAGGTGGAGGAGCTCCTGAAATTGCAATGGCTAAAAAACTCAAAGACTACGCAGAATCCATTTCTGGTAGGGAACAATTAGCAGTTAACGCATTTGCAGAAGCTTTAGAAATCGTACCAAAAACCTTAGCTGAAAACGCAGGTTTAGACAGCATCGACTCATTAGTAGACTTAAGAGCAGCACAAGAAGACTCATTCTACATGGGATTAGATGTATTCACTGGTGAAGTAGCAGACATGAAAGAAGCTGGAGTAATCGAACCTAAACGTGTTAAAAAACAAGCTATCCAATCTGCATCTGAAGCAGCTGAAATGATTTTAAGAATCGATGACGTAATTGCATCCACAAAAGGCCCTGAAGACATGGGTATGGACCCTTCCGCAATGGGCGGAATGCCTCCAATGATGTAAATATGAAGAAATTTTTATAATTTCTTTTCTTTTTTTATTTTTTTATGTATTCAAATAGACTTATTTTTAAAACATCAACTGATGATAAGATATATTATCTAAAAGACACTATTCTAATTGATTTTGGCGTGAACCGCAATGGAATTTCCACTTCCGAATTGAATAGTGGAACAAACGACTTATACAAAACTGCTTTTAACCAGCATCTGTCACAGGAAAAGATTGATTATCTGGTAAACCATGATGTTCATGATTATCTAATAAATGAATGTGAATTGTTAGGTATAGACTCCAATTATTCAACCGGGTTAGTTACTTTAGCCGAGATGAAAAACGTAAGCATTGTCACCAAATCATTTCGCAATGTTGAAGTGACAGCCATTGTCACAGCAGGAGTTCGCACAAACGCTACAAGAGCAGGGGACCCTGCATCCTACTGGGAAGAGAATGGGGAGTTTCACCTCGGAACAATAAACATTATCCTTTTGACCAATGTATGTTTGGAAAAATCCACATTGACAGAAGCTTTCATGACAGCAACCGAGGCGAAAACTGTTGCATTAAACGATCTTAGAATTCCATCACAATATTCAAATGGATATGCAACAGGAACAGGAACAGATGGTGTTGCAATATTTTCAAACACTGATTCAGAGGATATCATAACCAATGCCGGAAAACACTCAAAGCTTGGAGAGCTGATTGCTGCAACAATCATTGAAGCGATTCCAAAAGCCATTTCAAAACAGGTGTGGATTACAAAGAAATCACAATCAAACGCACTGGTCAGATTAAATAGATTTACATTAGACATTAATGAGTTTTATGATAGTCTGGATTGTGACAAGTTTGAATTTATAAAACAACTGCGCATTGATGCTAAAAAACAGGAAAATGTTGTTATAACAACTTCAGTGTTAAATCTGATTGATGAGGCTGAAAACAATCTGGTTAAAAAACAGGATGCCTATGATTTGGCAATGAAAATAAAAGAAAATTGTAATAGTTATCCAATAAGAACATTATTGGAGTATTGGATTAACTATTTTATCTTAATAGTGCAAGAATACCATGACCTCTTTTAGGTTGTGGATGAATTGCACGAAAACATGGGATGAATTAGTATTAGTTTCCAAATGCTCTCTCACTGTTTGTTTATATTATGGTTATTTAATAATATATTATTGTGTGTTTTCTTAATTTGGAAAAAATTGTAAAAAAACTCCTGTTTTGGATGTGATTTCATATGTTTTCTGAGTATAATACGGTTAATAAAGGTATTGTGGTTAAATTGTATCCTGATGAAAGTATGAAGGATAAAATTAATCAGAATATTAATAACGCCAGATTAACTTGGAATAAATTATTAGAAGAATATCAGGAAACATTTGAATTGTTTAAACAACAAGGATACACAAAGTTACAATGCAATCAGAAAACATTCAATACAATGTTGAACATGTTGAAAACACAATATCCCTTCTTGTATGAAAGTGAGTCAAGCAGCCTACAACAGGTCTATCGTGACCTAATAACTGCATTTAATAGATTCTTCAACAATACATCCGATTATCCTAGATTCAAATCCAAAAAGAATCCAAAACAAAGTTTCAGAATACAAAACAACAATAATATCAAAATACAAGACAATACAATTGTCTTACCAAAACTAGGAAAAGTACATTACAGAACCAGCACCCATTATAAAAGATTACTAAAAGAATCTAAAATAAACAATGTAACCATTAAAAAGGAGCACGGTCACTTTTATGCAGTTTTCAACATCGAAACCGAAGTAGAGACAATGGATTATACTTATAAGAGCGTGGGAATTGATCTTGGTATGAGAACATTAGCAATCCTCAGCAACGGACTAAAGATAACCAATTTAGACACGACACATGAGGAAAAAATGATTAAAAAATACCAAAAAAGCCTATCACGAAAAAAATACAACAGCAACCGCTACAACAAAACACTAAAAAAACTAGGCAAATGGATACAAAGAAAAAACAACCGCATCAAAGATGCCTACCACAAATTAAGCAACTACCTAGTCAAAACATACGACCTAATCTGTATGGAAACACTAGATATACGAGAAATATTCAAGAAAATCGATTTAAGTGCAAAACTACAGAATATCAGTTGGTACAAGTTAGTGGAAATGATAAAATACAAATGCGAATGGTACGATAAAATATTCGTTCAAATAAGCCAATGGTACCCATCCAGCAAAAATTGTAATGTATGCGGATACTACAACAAAGATTTAGGTGATGAAAAAAGATGGGTCTGTCCGCACTGCAAAACACAACATGACAGAGATATCAACGCCGCCAAAAACATAGAACAAGAAGGATTCAGACTTCTTAGTGAAAAAAATAAGATGAACCTCAGGGACTGGGGGGATAGCACGGTAATACTACTTTCGTGGGAAAGTACCTGCCCGTGAAGTAAGAATCCTCGACCTCTTACAAGGTCGGGGTAGTTCAATCGTTAGTGTTGAATTCTATAACTTCGCCATTTTCCTGAACAATTTTTGCAATTGCCTCTTCGGCGGAATTCAATTTGTCATTGCATGTTTTTACGAGTTGCATTGCCTTGTTGAATTCATCGATTGCATCATCCAATGGCACATCACCGTTTTCCAATTTATTCACAATTTCCTCTAACTTCTCTAAACTTTCTTCAAAACTCATATTTTCCATTCATATCACCTTGGTGTTAATTGTTCCGTCATCTAACTCAATGTCCAATTCATCTCCGCTTTCAACATCCTTGACTGAAGTTATTACCTTGTCCTTGCTTTTAGCTATTGAATAACCTCTTTTAAGGGTCAACAAGGGATTGAGAACTTCTAATTTATCAACATTTCTATTGTATCTCTCAGCTTTTCTGTTAATTATCTCATTAGGATTTTTCAATATTGGTGCATTTTCCAACCTGAACAGTTTGGCCTTGTTCTGTGTTATGATATTTTTTGATGTGAAATTCAATCTATTGACCAGATTGTCCAGATGCATTCCCTTAATCTCATAAATCTCCTCAGGGTTTTTAAGCACCGGCTTTTGGGAGATGTGATTTAAAATCATTCTGTTTTCGCCAATCTTATCGGTTATGCTTTTAGTCAATTTTCCTTTTAGATTGTCGAATTTATACTTGACCTCGCCCAGTGAAGGCACTGCAAGCTCTGCGGCTGCTGTTGGGGTTGGAGCCCTTTTGTCCGCTACGAAATCAGATATTGTAAAGTCAATTTCATGGCCTACTGCACTTATAACTGGTATTTTACATGCATAGATTTCACGGGCCACTATTTCCTCATTGAATGCCCATAAGTCCTCAATGCTTCCTCCACCACGACCAACAATCAAAGTGTCAATGGCATAATTCTGTGCCTTTTGAATTTGCCTTACAATTTGAGGAGCGGCCTGGTCACCCTGAACGAGTGTCGGAAAGACAAGTATCTCACAAATCGGGTATCTTCTTTTAATTGTTGTGATAATGTCTCTTATGGCAGCTCCGGTTGAAGCTGTAACAACACCAATTCTTTTAGGATATGTTGGTATTTTCTTTTTATGGGCATCATCAAACAATCCTTCCCTTTTAAGTTTCTTTTTCAATTGTTCAAAAGCTATATGCAAATCCCCAAGACCGTCTTCAGTGATTCTTGTGGCGTACAACTGATATTTGCCGTCCCTGGCATACACTTCAATTTTTCCCTTGATGATTACTTTCATCCCGTCCTGTGGCTCGAACTTAAGGAATCTGTCCTTGTTGCCCTTAAACATCACTCCGGGAATCTGTGAATTCTCATCTTTCAAGGTAAAATAGCTGTGTCCACTTGGGTAGGTCTTGAAATTTGAAAGTTCTCCCTTGATTAGGATATTTTTCAAATTCGGATCCAGTTTAAGCTTTCGTCCAATATAACTTGTAATTTCAGTTACTGTGAACGTTTTTTCTTCCATGTATTCACCTTAAAATCAATATTGTTACTATGTTGTTTATATATTTTATAGGTTTTTGCATGATTTTTAGAAACAATTAATTAATACTAAGGACTATTAATAATTAAAAAGGTGTTTTATATGAGAATTAAAGATGAATTATTTGGTAAAGAAGTTCTCGATGCAGATGTTCAAATTGCTGGAAAAGTTATCGATGTAGTTTTCGATACCGATTCCTTTGAAATAACCGATTTGGTAATTAAGGGCTCAGGACTTTCAGAACAAATCAAGGCCAGCGAAGACCTTGTCCCTATGGAACTTGTAAAGGTTATAGGCGATAAAATCCTACTTAAAGGCGAAGATGATATCATATGAGTTCAAAAGAATATTTAATTGAATTGTTAAAGGAAAATGAAGTTTTCCTTGAAGGGGACTTCACATTGTCCTCAGGTAAGAAAAGCAATTATTACATTAACATGAAAAAGGCAATTACCGAGCCTGAAATACTATCAACAATCTCAAAACTGATTACTAAAAAAATAGCTGATGATAATATTGATAAGGTTGCAGGTCCTGCTTTAGGAGCTGTTCCAATAGCCACTGCAGTGTCATTGGAGTCAAGATTGCCTTTATTGATGATCCGTAAGGAAAAGAAAGGCTACGGTACTTCCAAACTCATTGAAGGGGAACTCAATGAAAACGACAATGTGATTGTTGTTGAGGACGTTTCAACTACTGGAGGATCTCTTTTGAAAGCCATTAAAGCCATTCAGGACAATGGAGGAAATGTTGTCAGGGCATTTGTAGTGGTTGATAGAGAAGAAGGAGCCATTGAAGAGTTTGAAAAAGAAGGTATAAAATTAGAGCCTTTAATAAGCGTCAATGAGTTTTTCAATTAAAAAAAGTAAAAAAATATGATGAAATATTATTTTCATCATTTTTTAACATGATGAACGAAATGAGGTAGTTCATCAATTATTAAACTTAATGCTGTTTTAACTGCATTCGGAGAGCCAGGCATTGAAAAGATTATTGTTTTTTTATAGATTCCTGCAGTTGCTCTTGAAAGAAGCGCTGCTGAACCAATTTCTTCAAAGGATTTTGCCCTGAATAGTTCTCCAAAACCATCTATTTTTTTCTCAAAAAGTGATTCTACAGTTTCTACAGTGATGTCACGGACATCAAGACCTGTTCCACCATTTGTCATGATGACGTCAATGTCTTCACTAACCATATCGTCAATTGCATTAATCAGGTCTTCCTTTTCATCAGGAATCAGTTTCCTTGATTTTAAGGTGTATCTTGATTCGATTTCTTCTGCAATATATTTTCCGGACAAATCCAGTTTCTCAGATTTCCTGCTGTCACTAAGTGTTATTAAGCCGCAGGTGATGTCTGTGGATGATTGTTCTTGATGCATTTTTGAAGTTTCACTTGACATATTATTCTCCATTTTCGACTAGTTTTCTTATGTGATAATATTCATTGATGTCTTTTAATAACTTTTCGCTCGGCGCATAAAAGTATGTTCGCTCAAATTTCTCCTTTGAGATGTAGTTATATTTACACACAATCTTGAGATGGTATGTTACAGTTTTATAGTCAACGTTAAGTTCTTTAGATAATTGAGTTCTACTGCAAGGTTTTTCTAGAATCATGTCAATAATATCAATAGTAGTTTTACCGCCTTTTCTACCTTTTAACAAATAATACAATTCTTTATTATTAACATTCCAAACCTTTATCTTTTTAGGTATTTCCATATTCATGTTATAGCCTCTTGCTGTTAATAATAGGTGGATAAAGTCAAGGCCCATTTTAAGGCATCATTGTCATTGGCAATTAACAACTGTGAATCGTCATAATGCCCGTCTTTAAAAAACAGGGTCAAGCAAACGAATTCCTCTGAAAAGGTTAAGAATATTTTGATTTTGCGTTTGATAATCTTTATTTTCACCTTTTCGTTGTTGAGAAGTGAGTTTTTAAAGTATTCATTCTGATTCATAGATCTTTCGAGTTCCTCGCTAATCACCAATTCCAAACTTTCCAACTTTGTCCCGTCCAATAATTTTATCAAATGTTTAAAGTGATTTTCTGAGTAAATTGGAAGTATGATTTTCAATTTACGCGCTTGTGAAATCTGCGCTAAATATGCATTCATAGCATTTGACAGGTCACTTGTTGTTGAATTTACATATCTTGCATTTTTCAGAAGGTATATGTTTTTCAGCATGTCATCCGGAATCCCTGATAAGTCATGGTTGTTCCAGAACAGTTTGCCTTTGTTAACCGAATACCAATTTTCAATGAGTTTGATCATATTTGTGGTTATAAGATAACCGTTGGATGTCAGTTCGTAATACTTATGGACTTTCTTAACAAGATTGCTGTTTTCCAATTCCTTGAGTCCATGTAATATTGTTGCTGAGGGCTTTTTCAGTTCATTTCTCAAATCGTCAAGATTTTTCGGATTTTCATAAATGGTCAGCAATAGTTTTGAACGCATGCCTGAGGTCAGGATGTATTTAAGTCCGCTAAACTCACGTGTCAATTCCTGTTTTGTTTCTGAACTTGTCATTATATCACCTGCTGCCTGATGTGTTCAAAGAGTTTCTCGGACCATTCATGTGATTTCTTATTGCTTGAAATAAGGATTCTGTTCTGGTCAAAGCTGCCGTCATTCTTGAATAAGCCCAGTCCAATGTTCTCATCGCAAATGCTTAAATATAAATTCAAATCTTGCTTAAATTTATAGACCTTCAGTTTTCTTTTTTTAATAGCATCCCTTCTTACCTTTCCGTCAATCCTGAAGATCAGTTCCTTGAAAATGTTTTGGGGGATGATTAATTCTACAGTACCCTTGTTTTTCAATACCTTTTCGATTAATTTAGGATATTCTGGGTGTAGATATGGAAATATTGCCTTAACGTTTTTTGATTTGAGCATTTGCTTTTTAATGGTATTGTGGGTTTTAAAGATTTCTGTTGGTGTTGCTTCTATTAATTCGGACTCCTTCAAATCAGTAATGTTTTTCACGGAGTCGAGGCTTAGCTGGTTTAGATTGTGTTTATCCCAAAATGTATCGTAATCATTAATCATGTCAATGCTATTCTTAAAGTCTATTAAGCTTTTCAAATACACCTCCGCCATCGGTGTGACATGGTACTTGTTATTGATCTTTTTAATGTGATTGTTCTTCTCTAACTTGCCAATGTTGCTTGAAACAGAACTGTATGTTATTTTTGTTATTTTAACAATACCACGTACATTATTTGGCTCTTTGTATAATTCGCTTAGGATCTTCAAGCGAATTTCTGATTTTGCAAGGAATTTGATGTCATTATTTATGTCAGTTTGGAAATTCATTTTTTCATCTCCCTTATTCATGGGATTTTTATTAAAATCTCAATGATTTTTTGGTATTATTAATTTTAACCATTGGAATTTAAATAAATTATTCCAAATCCTTTCCAAATCTATTATAATAATATTCCAAGCTTTTTCCAATCTTTTTCCAAACCTATTCCAATGTTATTCCAACAAGTGAATAATTTTATTAATTTATAACATGAAATATAGTAATATGGAAATTTGTTATGTATTAGATGCATCAGCTTTTATTAATGGATTTAAACTCGTTTCCAAAAATAATTATACAGTTCCAGAGATAACATCTGAAATCAAAGATTTTAAATCCAGATTAACATTTGACATGGCTCTTGAAGAAGGCAATCTCATCATACAAGATGTCCCAAATGAGTACATATCAAGTGTTAATGATATTATATCTATGTCTGGTGATATTTTAAGATTATCCATTCCGGACAAGAAATTAATCTCACTTGCATACATGCTGCATGAACAGGGCAGGGACGTTAAGGTAATAAGTGATGATTATACCATACAGAATGCGCTGAAAATCATGAAAATCCCCTATTCCGGTGTCATGACTGATGGAATCAAGGGAATTTACAATTGGAAAAAAATCTGTGAAGGATGCAAGAGGGAATATGCTGATGATTACCCGTTCGACGATTGTGAAATTTGCGGGTCTCGAATATTTAAGAAAAGAATCAAGGTGAATAAATGAGGATAGGAATAGTTGTTCATGGTCCCAACATCATCGATTCAGGATATGCCTTGAAACTGATCAATCTGCTTGAGGAATACGGTGAAATAAAGGTAAGGCTTGGAGGAACAATGGGCCGTACGGCTGTCATCGATGCAAGTCTTGAGAATGTAATAGACATTTCCCGCAAGCTGGTTCCCAGCGACTCTTTAAGGATTTTTCATGATGACGATGTTGATGTCATATTCCTGTTGAATTATGGAAAATCCGATGTGACAGGTCAGGTTTTCGGATATAAGGTTTACAATCACTACATAGAAAAGATTGATGACAATGACATTCCAGTCATTCAGATTGAAAGGCCTGGTGAGGATGACGGAAGCATCATCCCATGGAACAATGACTGCGAATTGGCTAGCGAACTGGCACAAAGGTTAAGATTGAACATTGTCTGGCCGGATGAGGTTTATGAAAATCACATTAAACAGGACAATCCTGGATTGAACCAAAGGATTGTGCATGGGGTCAGTCCGGGCGAAAACATCATGGTCAACAGTGTTATTATAGGCAGGACAAATTCCAACCAGCTCACATTAATTGCCCGTGACAACCATATTGTGGATATTGTCGGAGGAGAGCTTAAACAGCACGGCCTCGAAAAGCTGGGAGAGGTTGATTTGGACTCAGCAATCATAAAGACTGGTCTTTTACGTCATGCTAAAGTCAATCCACGAGTGATATCAACTGAAAAGCCGAATGATTTCACTGTGACATTTCTTGACCATGCCGGTGAGGATGTATACCGCTTCAGGGATTCCAGCCTTGTGATTACTGTCGGTGACGATACAACATTGATATCTTCAGACATTCTATACAGATTTGATATACCTGTAATAGGAATAACCGATGGGGATTTGGATAAGGTCGTGGAAGATGGATTCAAGGTCAAGAATTCAATAATCTTTGAGGTTGAAAGTGGTTTTGATGACATCATCGGCCAAGATATTAAAAGCAAATTGTTTGGCAATAAACCGGAAAGCCATGATTTTAAAAATATCGATGAAGTAAAGGACGAAATCGTTGAAATAATAAAAAATATTAATTGCAATTACAAAATTAATTATATAAATTAAACTGGAAGTGTAAACTTTGGATTTTAGAAATCTTGTAAAAGAAATTCAGGAATTTAAGGGCGTGTCTCGTAAAAGCTCAATAGACAATGTAATCTCACTACTGAAAGAATCATATAATGTTACAGGAGATGTTGTAATTGACATTGGGGATGACGCTTCAGCCATTGACATTGGAAACAATCAGGTAATGCTTATTGCGGCAGACGGCATCTGGGGAGACATAATGAATGTGAACCCCTACTGGGCAGGATACTGTTCAGTTCTTGTAAACGTTAATGATATTGCTGCAATGGGTGGAAAGCCACTTGCAATGGTTAACATAATGTCAATAAGCAACGATGAAATCTATGAGGACTTGCTTAATGGTATTAAGGACGGATGCTTGAAATTCAAAGTTCCAATGGTTGGAGGACACCTTCACCCTGACGGTGAAGCCGACTCATTGGGTGTTGCAATTGTCGGAATTGCCCAAAAGGACAAGATCATTACCAGTTTTGGAGCTGAAGAGGGAGACAAGGTGATTGTTGCAATAGACCTTGACGGAAAGCCTCATGAGATGTTCAGCCTAAACTGGGACACAACATACGACAAGGATCCACAGCTGGTTCAGGACCAAATCACAGCAGTACAGCACCTTGCTGAAAACGATTACATCAAATCCGGAAAGGACATTTCAAATCCTGGAATTCTCGGAACCCTTGAAATGCTTTTGGAAACTTCCAATAAAGGTGCAGTCGTTAATCTGGAGGATATTCCTAGAAATGAAAGTGTCGAATGGGTGGATTGGCTCAGGTCATATCCAGGCTCAGGCTTTGTTTTCACAGCCAGTGAGGACAAGTGCGATTACATTAAGGAGTATCTGGCCAAGTATTCAATTGAGGCAAATGTTGTTGGGGACGTGAATGACTCCAACAAGCTATTGTTGAATTACGGTGATGAGCAGGCTGAAGTATTCAATCAAGAAAAAAATCCAGTATTCATATTCAGATGAGGTTTGACTATGGATTTGTCGAAAATAATTTTTAATTCCATTAAATATCCTTTTAAAAACATCGCTAAACTGCCAATTATTTTCACTTTATTCATTTTGATAGCAATCATTCCAATCGGAAAACTCTTGAACAATAATTATTTGATGTTAATTGGTGGGATTGCCTTTTTCGTATTTATCCTGATTGTGCCGGGGTATTTCCTGAACATTATAAAGATTGGATCACGGGAATCGGCGATGTTTCCGTCCTTTAACCTGGTGAATGACATATACGATTCCATAATGGTATTGGTTTTGAGAATGGTTTACATGATCGTTCCAGTTGCCATGTTCTTTATCCTATTGTCCACAGTGGCACCTGCCAGCTTTAACTTGCTTAATGATTTTAAGATTCTCAGTTTTCTTGCAACCTTCGGATTGCTGCTTGTTATAATCCTGGTTACCTACTTGCTATTTGAATTCCTATTGTTCTTTGCAAAGGCAAGATTGGCTTATCATAACAGCTTATCAGAGGCTTTAAAAGTCAATAAGGTCATTGAAGACATTAGAAACATTGGTATCTTTAACATAATCAAATGGGTGTTGGCAATGATTGCATTGGCAATAGTTGTTTCTGTTGTCTCATCATTTGTGATTACAATTCCATATGTGGGCATCTTGATTGATATCTGTGTTATTGTTCCGATTATGGAAAGTATTGCAAGCTATTCTGTTGGATTGTTGTATTCAAACATTACCTAAAAATTTAAAAAAAATAAGAAGTTAAGGATTGCAGACCTTGCACGGCTGATATCCTTGACTTATCGCATCATTTCTATTTTTAAAGGACACTTTGTTGTGTTCAGAAATGCTTTGGCCCCATCTGCAGCTTGACTCATGGAATTTTCCGGTATTTGAGTTTCCAATGTAACTTCCAGAATCGCTGGAGCTTGATGAGGTGTCTGAAGTGTGGGTGTAAGTATTATATGAATTCGGAATGTGAGTGGAGCTGTCCGCCCAGTCATAAGGGTAGAATTCGCTTGGAGGAATGTACATCACTTCAGCAAGACCTTCCTTTAAAAGCATCTCATTAACGTTTTTTCCGTCAACGATGACAACGCCCAGTGTACGGCCATACTTGTCAGTGTGTTTTGCATCATCAACATCGATTCCGACCTTTTTGTTCAAGCATAATTTTTGAACAAAATTCTTTGAAGCAATATAGCCCTCCACGCCCCTTTCGGGAGTGTTAACGCCTACAAATCTGATTTTTTCGCCATTGTCAAGATAAATTGTGTCACCATCGACCACCTTGGTGCAGACTCCTGTCTCTTCAACATGGCAACTGGTTTTCTTATAGTTGCCCAATATGTCTGAAGATGACATGTCATGGTACTTGGAACTTGGTATGTTGTGGCTGAAACCGGTTCCCTTGTAGGCACTTGCCATGGATACTGCGCTAATGGCTATTATTAAGATTATCAGCAAAGAAAAAATATGTTTTTTAGTAATTTTCATGATTTTTCCTCCTCATAATATTAATGTTATAATTTTGTGTTTATATAATTTTTCAAAATCAAATAAATAATTATTTTATACTATAACTTCAAATATATATAATATTAAAAATTCTTATTGGAGATTGTATGTTAATTAAAATTAATGGAGAAGAAATAGAAGTAGCAGATGCTTCAACAATTCAGGATGTAATTGATGAAACAAATGCTCCTTATACTCCAGGAAGTATTATTTGCTTAATAAAAGGTAAAAAAGAACTGGAAAAGAATATTAGCAAGTATAAAATTAAAACAAACAAGGGTTCAATAATCATACAATTGGATGAATCTGAGGAAGCAAAACCTCTTGTTGACGTGTGGAAAGATCAATATGACGATTTTGTCGACTTGGATATTCGCTGGTCAACCCCTACTGAGGTTGCAGTCGGACCGATTGTAACAGATTTGGAACCTACCCATGACGAGTACAAGTATTTTGAAGGGGATGTTGTTTTAAGTTTATCTAGTTTTAGTAATGAGTCAACTCATTTAATCATGCTTAAGGAAAACACTACGAATGTTTATAGTGTTCCGCCATACAACAAGGGTATCTTTGCTCGTGTAATCGGTGGTAAAAAGACCTTGGCAGAGTTAACTGATGACGATAGGGTCACAGGTATTGAACCGATCATTGAAAGAAGCACAACAACAGACAGCGCTTCAGTATCTGACTTGAGCACTGTTCTGGAAGAGGGCAATGAGTTATACACCTACATTTCCTTCGACATTGATGAGGAATCCCCTACCTGTGTGGAACACCTGTTCTCATTAATAAAGGACGGCAGGATAAAGGTTTCATATGACAGTGAGTCATTCATAGGCTTTTATGACCTTGCAGGCATAGACAAGCCTAAGGAACACACTTCACTTAGAACCAGGGGAACCATAACCGTCAGAAATGATGGTGTGGGTGTTGGAAAACTGTTCATATATCGTGAAAACAGAGTGTTGACACCAAATCACACAACTGTCGGGCATATAGTTAACGGTATGGAAATCATTGACATTGCAAGGGAAAATGATTTCATCACAGTCAAGTCTGAACAGCAAAGGTTGATGCTATTAAACAAGACCCAGAAAGAGGCTACAGAAATGCTGTCTGCAGCAGGTGTTGAGCACATGATTGATGGCCTTATCGATGATGATGCAATCATTGTTGAACAAATGCCTAAACATACAATCGATATTCTAAAAGAAGGCCAAGTCATTACAAAGGCAGTCAAGAAAGAAGATATATGTACTATCAAATTCACAGAAGATGCACCAAGGTCTGTAAGGTACTTCAAGTATCTCTCAGGACTTCTTGAAAATCCTGTAGGTCAAATCAAGGTTCACTTTGCAGTTCCTGGAATGCATATCATAATCTTTGAGGGAGATAACAAATTAGCTAAGGGTTTAATTCCTGAAAACAACCCTGTGGATAAAGTTATTAGAGGTCAAATCGGTATTACTAACATGGCTTCAAAGAGTGCAGGTCTAATCGGTATCAGATTCGAGGATAATTCCGAATTCGGACCGACTGCGGAAAGCTTTGAAGCGACAAATATTATTGGGGATATCACTTCAGATTATGACCATCTTGAAAAATTAAAAGAAGGAGTTGTAGTTTATGTCACAGAATCTAACCATGAGTCCTGATTTAGGTACAGAAGATTGGGATCCTGATGTAATCACTCGTATGATTTTTATTGGGCCGGGAGCTCATGTAAGCGAACAGGAAATTGTCACCGCATTTCACATGCTTGATTTGCCGCTTACAATAAAGAATACTTGTTATGGGTCTATGATTAGTGGAAAAAGTGAGGATGTATACGAAGCGATAAAAGAGATTAGAAAACTTGATCCAAACCACATTTTCACAAAGGAAAGAGGATTCGCACCAGGTGATCCTAGAAGATGCAGAGGTCATAGATTTGGTCCTAGAGAAGGTTTCCACCAAATGGAAAAGGAATACCAGATACTCGGTTTTGTTTCAAACGCCTTGGAAAACCCTAAGGAAGTTGAAATTGAAGAGAAAAAACCGGTTGACGTTGACGAATTTAAAAAAATCATGAATGAATGTTTAGATAAGAAAGAATAGGTGAAAATTATGGTGAAAGTAGCTATTTATCCTCCAAATTCATTAATCTTAGCAGATTTAATTGAAAGAAAAGGTCATACTCCATTAGTATTACAAAAACAAATCAGACAAAAAATTAAAGATCCGGAGATTGATTCTCCACCGATGAACATTACAGAAGAAGATCCGATTAAAGGACTTAAGTACGCAGCTATTGAGGTTCCTTCTGGTGTTCGTGGAAGAATGGCAATTATCGGACCACTTATAGACGAAGCTGAAGCGGCAATCATTGTCGACGGAGCTCCATATGGTTTCGGTTGTATCGGATGTGCAAGGACAAACGAATTGTCCATATTTTTATTAAGAAACAAGGATATTCCTGTATTGGAAATCACATACCCAACCAATCAGGATGAAACATATGTCATGGTAAACGATATCAACGAGTTTATAGACTCACTTGAAGAAACTGACAAGGAGGAAGAATAATGGTTAAGATTGCTTTAGTTTCATGCGGAACTGAATATAGTGGAATTCAAAAAGAAATAGAAAAGGCAGCTAATAAGTTTGGTGCTGAAATCATTCTTCCTGAAATCGATTTGGATTACATTGATGAATCTTATGAAAAATTTGGATTTTCAGCTCAAAGTTCAAGTTTAAAATTAATGATTGCAAGAGCTATGGCCATTGTGGAAGGCAGATGCAAACCTGATGCAGTGTTTATTGCAACCTGTTTCAGATGTGCAGAAGCAGCATTGGTCAGAAATGAAGTAAGGAGATTTATACAAAACAATACTCGTATTCCAGTAGTAACCTATTCCTTCACTGAAAGGACAAAAGCTGATGAGTTATTCATCCGTATGGAAGCATTGGCCACCACTGTTACACGTAGAAGCATCCTTGCCCGTGAAAAACAAGAAGGACTCACTCTTGGTTTGGACTCCGGTTCAACCACTACAAAAGCGGTTCTTATGGAAAACAACAAGGTTATCGGAACCGGTTGGACATCCACCAAAGACATTATCGAATCAGCTAAAACCGCTGCTGCAGAAGCATTCGGTGAAACTGATTATGATTGGGATGACCTTGATGGTATTGGAACCACTGGTTACGGTAGGTTCACAATGGGTCAGGAATTTGGAGCTGAACTCATTCAAGAGGAGTTATCCGTTAACGCAAAAGGTGCAGTATACCTTGCAGACTGTCAGAAAGGAGAAGCTACCGTATTGGATATCGGTGGTATGGACAACAAGGTAATTACAGTTAACAACGGTATTCCTGACAACTTCACAATGGGTGGTATCTGTGCAGGAGCATCCGGAAGATTCCTGGACATGACTTCACGTAGGCTTGATGTTGACATCACTGAACTCGGCCCATTGGCTGTGCAAGGTGACTGGAGAAAAGCTATGCTTAACTCATACTGTATTGTATTTGGTATTCAAGACCTCGTTACCACACTTGCTGCCGGAGGTTCCAAGGCTGATGTTGCAGCTGCAGCATGTCACTCCGTATCAGAGCAAGTATACGAACAGCAACTTCAGGAAATTGACATTCGTGAACCATTAATCCAAGTGGGAGGAACAAGTTTGATTTCCGGTCTTGTTGAAGCTGTAAGTGAAACATTAGGTGGAATTGAAGTTATTGTTCCTGAATACTCACAACATATCGGTGCTGTCGGATCAGCTCTTTTAGTATCAGGAATGGGTCACAGACAAGATAATAAATAATTATAAGGGATTGGTTCGATGTTAGTTGAATGCTATGATGAGCGTGGTGCAGAAGTTTATGAGATTATCATTAAACAAATCTTTCAGGATTTGGTTTTAGGAGCTTCTGTTGATGATTTGAGGGCTTACGTCAATCCTGATGATCCTGTATTTGTCTTAGCTATTAAAATGAGAAAAACCTCAAGCGTTGTATTGTTTGAGGATGTTGCTAATTTAACCTATAACAAGGCTAATGACACAACCATGATTTTAATAGACAATGAGAACTACCTTCCAAAAATCCTTAAGGAATTATGGAAGAAGTTTTCAAGAGATGAAATCTATCAACCTAACAGATATCAGCTTGAAATCAAGGGAGATTACACAGACTTGAAGTCAATTGTCGTTGATGATCCTCATTCCAATTTACAAAGACGTGTTTACGATGCGGTCTTCAGAATATTGCCTGAAGGTTTCAAAATCATTAAAGATTTGTCTGCTGAGGATATTGTATGTGTTGTGGCCACTGATGAGTTGATTAGGGACGATTGGATTGAAAAGGCTCATGAGTTTATTGGTGAGTTAAACAGCGGAATGTAGAAAACTTTATATATTTGTTCGTAATAATACAAATTAACAGGAGTTATATTTAAGGGAGTAGTGGTATTATGAATGAACATAACGGTTCAAGATTCGCACATATAACAAAAGCACATCCATGCTTTAATGAAAAAATGCATGATAAAGTCGGAAGAGCACATGTACCAGTTGCACCAAAATGTAATATCTTTTGTAACTTCTGTACAAGAGATATTAACAATGAAGAGGACAGACCAGGTGTTGCTGGCTGCATAATGAAACCAGATGATGCAATTACCCACATTAATGATGTAACCGCAGACGGTCCAATTTCAGTTGTCGGAGTTGCAGGACCTGGAGACTCACTTGCAAATGAAGAGACATTTGAATTCTTTGAAAAATTAGCAAAGGAACAGCCTGATTTAATCAAATGTATGAGTACCAACGGTCTTTTACTTCCAAAATATGCAGATAAATTGGCAGAACTTGGAGTGAACTCTGTGACTGTTACAATCAATGCGATTGATCCAGACATTGCAGTTGACATCTATTCATTCATTAAATATGAAGGAAAAGTGTACAAAGGCTATGAGGCTGTTGAAATATTAATCAAAAACCAATTGGATGGTGTTGAAAAAGCAGCCGCTAATGGATTGGTTGTTAAAGTGAATTCTGTATTGATTCCAGGATTAAATGATGAGCATATCGTTGAAATTGCAAAAGAAGTTAAAAAACGTGGTGCAGCTTTAATGAATGTTTTACCTTTAATTCCATTGGCAAAAATGAAACATTATTCACGTCCAGACTGTTCCATGATGGAAAAGGTCAGGGAAGAGGTCGAAGAAATCATTCCAGTATTCAGGGCATGTACCCAATGTAGAGCAGATGCCTACGGAATACCGGGTAAGAAAAGCGAAGACCATCATTTAGGAATGACTCCACAAAGTCATTACTAATCTTTTATTTTTTTATTTTCAACTTATTTTTTTTAATTTATCATAGTAATATTAAATATTGATAAAAAACATATTTAATATCATTAATTTTTATAGAATTTTATTTAGGAAAAGATAATATGGTAGAAACTTATGTTTTTGGACATAAAAGTCCTGATAGTGACACAATAACATCAAGTATTGTAATGGCAAACTTGGAAAACGAATTAGGAAATGCTGATGCAAAAGCTTACAGATTAGGAAACATTAACAAAGAAACTGAATTTATCTTAAATTATTTGGGCATGGATGCACCTGAACTTTTGGATGATGTTGAAGACGGTGCAAATGTCATTCTCGTTGATCACAACTCTCCTGCAGAATCTGTTGACAATCTTGAAAATGCAAATATCCTAAAAGTTGTTGATCACCATAAATTGGCATTGGAAACTTCCTACCCATTATTCTTAAGATTTGAACCGGTAGGATGTACTGAAACAATCCTATGCAAATTGTATGAAGAAAATGGTGTTGAAATCACAAAAGAAATTGCTACATTGATGTTGTCTGCAATCATTTCCGACACATTGCTTTTAAAATCCCCTACCACAACTGAAGATGATAAGTTGGCAGTTGAAAAACTTGCAAAAATCGCTGAAGTTGATGCTGAGGAATACGGTTTGGAAATGCTTAAGGCAGGAACAGACTTAAGCAGCTTCACAATTGATGAAATTTTAGCATTGGATGCCAAACAAATTGACTTTAAGGACGTAAAGTCAATTGTGAACCAGGTCAACACAGCTGACATCTCCGATGTAATGGCAATGAAGGATGATTTGGAAGCAGGCATTAACAAGATTATCGAAGAGGAAGGACTTGATTTATTCATGCTTTTAATCACTGACATTGTTAACAGCAATTCACAGGTTATCGCATTAGGTAAAGACGCTAAACTGGTTGAAAAGGCATATGATGTTGAATTGGTTGACAACACTGTTTTGCTTGAGGGTGTAGTTTCCCGTAAGAAACAAGTTGTTCCAATCATGACTGAGAATGCTTAAATTTATTAGGTAAACCTAAAAATTCATAAATTTTAGGCATTTTTATAAATATTTATAAATGATAATCGAAAAAATAATAATTAGATGTATGTAAATACATCTCTAATCAATCCAATTTTGGATATTAAATTAGACGGGAAGCATAATTATAAACCTTTAATTGTATTGTTATACATAAAAAAATTAGAAACTAACGTTAATTATGCTTTCAATTTTTTTATACTTTTTTTGAACAAGGTGTTAAAATGAAAACACTTGAATGGGAAGATAACAAATTAAAACTTATTGATCAAAGAAAACTTCCTGATGAATTGACTTATGTCTGGTGTGATAATTATCAGGATGTCATTGTTGCAATTAAAAACATGACCGTACGTGGAGCTCCTGCTATTGGTGTGTCTGCCGCATTTGGAATGGCTTTGGCAGATATTCAGGGAGTGGATTTAAACAAGGCTGCAGAAGAAATCAAGGCTGCAAGACCAACAGCTGTTAATCTGTTTTGGGCAGTTGACCGAGTATTGGCTAGTCAAGACCCACTTGCAGAAGCCCTTAAGATGTATGAAGAGGATATGGCAACAAACAGAGCCATTGGAAAGTATGGTGCAGAAGTAATTGATGATGGAGACACCATATTGACTCACTGTAATGCAGGTGCCCTTGCATGTGTTGACTATGGAACCGCATTGGGAGTCATAAGGGCTGCAAGGGATGCAGGTAAAAACATTAACGTGATATGTGATGAAACCCGTCCCCGTGGTCAAGGGGCAAGCCTCAGCGTTTGGGAAATGCAACAGGAAAACATTCCAGTCAAACTCATTCCTGATGTTGCATCAGGATTTCTAATGTCACAGGGTAAAATTGATAAGGTTGTAATAGGTGCAGACAGAATCGCTAAAGGAGGAGTTGTAAACAAGGTCGGTTCATTCATGGTTGCATTGGCTGCAAAACACCATGGCATTCCGTTTTATGTGGCAGCACCATATTCCACTTTCGACAATGAGATATCAATTTACGATACAGTTATCGAAGAGAGGGACGGCGATGAGGTCAGATACTATGGTGGGGCAAGGATTTGTCCTGAAGGAACTGATGTTATCAATCCTGCATTTGACATTACTCCAAAAGAGTTAATCACAGGAATCATTACTGAGAAAGGAATTATCGACCCAATTTAGGTCATAATCCTATTCAAATTTTTATCTATAAACTATTTAAGCAATAAAATTTAAATTATATAATAACATTTTAGGAATTTCTAGTTAAATTCAATCAAAATAATGGTTTTGCTTTATTTGATTAAAATTTACAGTTTTGTAATACTTAGAGATTTGATAATTGTTAAGACTGTTAATGAGGAGATAATATGGAGATAAAAAGCGGTAAAGGAAAAACTTATCCTCCTTTAATCAAGGATTTGGTTAAGGAATTATTAAAAGACGATTTCGTGCACTTCAAGATTTTATGCGCTAATGAAGTACACCATTTCAATAAAGAAGACGACTCTATCATTGAGTTTGAAGAAACCTATGTAAAAGAAACCAGTGAAAACGGTGATATGTTATATATTGCTTACCCTGATATCTTTAGAGTCAAATTATACAGGGATATGGAACAATATCTTGAAGACGAAAAGAAATTCAATGCATTCAATGATGATGACGATTGGACCGGTAACAGGATCCAATTCTAAATAGAAAAGATTTAATCTTTTCTATCTTTTACTTATTTTTCCGTCAATAGCCACATGCCATTCACCTGGACTAGTGGATTTGACCTTTCGACAATTAATTATTTCAACATCTTTTCCGACAGCGTTAGCTGCATCTTTTAGACGTTTTATTCCCTGTTCATATGAGTCTGAAAACTCATAATAATTGATTATTCCACCATCTTTAATTAAATCAACAGCAACGTCAAGGAAAGTATAGGCAAGGCCTGGAAGGTTCATGATAATTCTGTCGAATTTTGAGTTAAATGATTTGCTGACTTCACGAACATCTCCTGTGAATGTGGTGATGCTACCCTTGAGCTTATTCATTCTGATATTCTCATCAAGATACTTGATGGCGGACTCGTTAATGTCCACTGAGGTAATCTCAACATTTTTGTTTCTTGCAATGACAATTGGAAACGGTCCGATTCCACAAAACATGTCAAGGATTTCTTCACCCTCACGAACGCTTTGCATAACACGCTTTCTCTCGGTTGCAAGTCTTGGTGAGAAATAAACTTCCCTCACATCCAACTTCAATCTTGCTCCATGTTCCTTGTGAATGGTCACTGAATCGTCAACACCTGCAAGAAACTCCAAATCCCTTACACGTGTTGTTCCCTTGATTGCACTTTTTTTCATATAGATTGATCTTCTCTTGGTGAATTTAAGAGCCGCTTCACCAATCTTAAATTTCTTATCCTGCAAATCTTCGGGAATCTCTAAAATCACAATGTCTCCAATGGTGTCAAAGGAGGTTCTCAGGTTTTCAATTTCCTCTTCTGTCAATTCTCCTTCTAGCAATTCAGAAAAGTTGTGGGGAACCCTTTTCATTGGCTCCAGTTCAATGTCCACAATCTCATAATCGTCAACATCCTCATTAATTGGAATGTAACCGTAATCATCACCGGCCTTGATGCGGTATTCCATGTTCATAAGTCCGTTTTCCATTAATTTTATCCGGGTGTCATTCAACTGTTTTAATGGAACCTTTACACATTTCATAAAGTTATTTATGCTTAAATTATTATAAATAGTAGTATGTTTTATTTAGTTGGTTTAGGATTGTTTGATGAAAAAGACATATCTCTTAAAGGATTAGAGTGTTTAAGAAATGTTGATAAAATCTATGCGGAATTTTTCACATCAAGATTATTCGGTTCAAGTTTTGAGGCTATCGAGGAGTTGGTTGGCCAAAAGATTGAAGTTCTTGTCAGGGGTGAGGTTGAAGAGGAACATAAGTTCATCGAGGAGGCCAAGACTTCTGATGTTGCATTGATTACCGGGGGGGATCCTTTGATTGCAACCACTCACAGTGATTTTCTGGTTCAATGCTCAAGAAAGGGAATTGATTTTGAGGTAATCCACGGTTCATCCATATTGTCTTCAGCACCGGCCATTTCAGGTCTTCAGGGATATAAGTTCGGTAAGGTCACCACAATACCTTTCCCTGATTACAATTTTTATCCTAAATCTCCATATGAGGCCATTGAGGAAAATCTTAAAATGGACTTGCACACTCTTGTGTTGCTTGATATCCAGGCTCATAAGGATCGTTACATGACAGTCAATCAGGGTTTAGAGTATCTTATGAACATTAAGGATGACTTGGACCGTGAGGGCATGATTGATGAGGACACTCTAGCTATGGGTATTGCACGTGTGGGATCAAAGGATGTTGTCGTTCGTGCAGGCAAGATTTCTGAGCTGATTGATTTTGATTTTGGTGGTCCTCTCCATTGTATCATAATTCCATCCAAGCTCCATATTGTTGAAGCTGAATATCTGGTTGAAATTGCTGGAGCGGATGAAAGCATACTTGATGATGTTTAATTTTTTAAAAATAGGGGGAGTGGGGAAGTAGCCTGTATTCTACTTCCTTTTGAACATTTTCGAATCATTTTGGAGATTATAAAATGGTTGACTGATGTTCATATAGATGTGAATTTTACTTCACATTGATTATTAGTTATATTTTCATATTATATAAATGTTTTTTATTTGATTTTTTATCGTTATGTTATAATTTTTATAATTTTGTTCATTAATTTTTTTCAATAATCTCTAAAAGTGATATGGTGAAATTGTTTTTCAAGTTGCACTTTTAATTTTTAGTAAATAATTTTAAACATTAAACTTTAAATTTCAGAAAATATTTGGTTGTATGTGTGGTAATTGTAAAAATAAAAAGGGGGAGTGGAAGTTGAGGTTTATAACTTCCAGAATATAACTGTTTTTCAAACATTTTGGAGATTAGAAAATGTTTGAGGTTAGTGAAGACATGAACATAACTTCATATCGATTATTATATATGTTTTCGCAATATATAAGTCTTTCCAAATGTTTCTGAAAATCATTTAAATATTTGTTGAAATATAATATAAAGTAATGAAATTTGAAAAAACAATGGGTTTCTATGATTCTAACCGTTTAGGAGACATACTGTTCATATTCCATAAGAACCATAAGAAATACCTTAATGACGAGCTTTCAAGATATGATTTGAGTCTGATACAGGCATTGTGCATATTGATGATACATGAAAGTGAAGAATTAAATCAAAAGGATTTGTCCGACGGTTTATATTTGACAAAGGGTGCTATAACAAAGGCAGTTAAAAAACTGGTCAGTGACGGTTGGGTTTTAAGGAAAAGATCAACCTTGGATAAGCGCAAATATATCTTGAAATTAACTCCAAAGGCAGAAGAATTCATCCCTGTCATGTATGAAATCAACGATGGATGGGAAAAGAGCATGGGATTGAATGACTTGGATTCCCAGTTCATGGAAACATTCAATGAATTAACATTAAAGTCAATTGATTTAAATCTAAAAAAAGAATAAAAAAGGATTTTAGTATTCGTAAAATCCTTTTCCAGCATTAATACCGGTTTCACCAGCATCTATTTTTTCCTTAAGCATTTTAGCTATTTTTCCAGGAATGGTTTCAGGGTCTTGAGCTTCAGGATTCATTATCACGATATTGTAAGCTGTGGTAAGTCCGACAATATCTAGAATGTGGAATGGTCCTGCAGGAGCGCCTGTAGCTAAAATCCATGTTTTGTCAATGGTTTCATGGTCTGCAACGTCATTTGCAAGCAATGCTTCAGCAGCACTTAGGAATGGAACCAATAGGGAGTTTAGGATGTAGCCCGGTTGTTCCTTTTTGAGTTGCAATGGAATCATGTTGATGTCTTCAGCGAATTTCACGACTTGGTCGTAGTATTCCTGTTCGGTTCCAGGGTGTCCCATTACTTCTGCGGTATTGTTTTTCCATATTGTGTTTGCAAAGTGAAGTGACAGGTATTTTTCAGGCCTTCCTGTGTGTTCGGCAAACATTGACGGAAGCAATGTTGAGGAGTTTGTAACCAGGATGGTCTTGTCTTCCATGTATTTTGCAAGTTCTGTATAAAATGCTATTTTCTGTTCAGGATTTTCAGCAATTGCCTCAATGATTAAGTCAGCATCTGCAGCAGCTTCCTCATAACTTGTTGTTAATGTTAAGCTGTCATATGCGTCTTGTGCTTGTTGTTTTAATTCATCGAGTTCATCATCACTTAGGTCAGTTGATTTTGCTAAACCTCTGCAGTATTGGCTTGCATCGGTTTTCATTGCTTCAAGAGTATCAACATATATGTTTTTGAATCTTTCAAGTTTTGGTTGAGCTCTTTCAATTGATCCTTCACTTCTAAGCCAAATGGTAACATCAAATCCACAGTATGCAGTTTGAAGTGCAATTTGGCTTCCAAGTACGCCTCCTCCGGCGACAACAACTTTCTTAATACTCATTTTTATACACCTCTAAGTAACAATTAGTTTACTAGTATACTTATATTTGGCTTTACTCATTAATAAATTTATATGCTTTAAAAATCAAAGATATACCTAATGAATGGGAATGAAATATTAAATAATTTGGAAAAACGGAATAATTTCTTAAAATCAAAATTACTTCATGAACAATTGAAATATGGTAATTATAACTTTAAATATTTCAATAAACATTCACAACAGATTCTAAATGAATATCTACACACTAAATCACTATTCAAATCATCACTAAACACAGGAATCAATTATAATGATGTGTGCAAATGGTTCATTCAAGGTCAATTGGGAAACCCAATATTTAAAGACTTTTACATGACAATAGCAAATATCAACAATATCAAAAATCGTTATAATGACTCAAATGAACCTGTTGAAGAGATTCCGGTTGAAAATCCTATTGACGGACAGTATGAAATTTCCCAGTATGGAGACGGATGGAGCTACAAGACATTCGTCGATGGGGAGAAAATATTCATAATATCCGACGACCTGAAAAAACTCAAGGACAAGGTAAAATCCAAACGCCTGCCACTGGATTGAATAGGTGGAACTATGGAATGGGTTTTAAAGAAGTTCGACCAGCTGTCTCTCGATGAGCTCTATGATATCATAAAATTGAGAGTGGAAGTATTTGTGGTTGAACAGGATTGTGTCTATCAGGACCTGGATGACAAGGATCAAGTCTCCTACCACTTGTTCTTAAAGGATAATGATGAAATCATAGCAGTTTTAAGAATTCTTCCGGAAAACGTTTCATATGAAGAAATGGCGATAGGTCGAGTGATTGTTAAGAAATCTCATAGGGGCAATGGAATATCAAGAGTGATGATGAAAAAGGCAATTGATTTCATTGTCAATGACTTGGGCAAAAGCAAAATCAGACTTTCAGGCCAGGCATATCTAACTGATTTTTACATCTCATTGGGGTTCAGGAAGGTTTCAGATGAATATCTGGAAGATGGAATAATCCATTATGAATTCCTTTTTGAGTGTTGATGATTATTATTTTCATCATTCAATGACTCGCTCTTAATAAGATTATTAAAAATAGTAATGTTTGGCATTGAAATATGATTTCAATGCACATTTTTCATGATGTTTAAACTGGTATTAATATTGTCGCAGCGCATAGAATTCCCAGTGATAGGGCCAATACGCCTAATGATCCCAACATGATTGTTTTCATTTTATCATCTCCATTTTTTAGTGTCTGGGATACAATACTTTTTTATAATATATTAACGATTATATTTAAAGGTTTTTGCATGCAAGCACTTACTTGCATTTTAAAATAAAATTGGAGAGATTTTTGTCTAAATAACATGTTTAAAAAGAATTAGAAAAGAATTATGATTATCATTTCATGTAATTTTTAACATTATTGTGCAAGAATTCTCCGGCTTCTTTAAGCCGGGAGATGAATTGCACTTTTAAGAGAGTTTTTGTATTTTTAGAATTTTTTTTGCAAAAAAAATATACTGTATTACTTTCCAAATGCTCTTAGATAAACTCTATTTATTATAAATGTATATAAGTTGTTATTAAGAAAAGAAAACATATTCTTTTTTTGATGATTAATCAAAAAAAATTAAAATCCATGTTTTTTTTTCGAGTATACAAATTAAATTAATGAGATCTTTGTCTAAAAAAGTGTGGGGGAGCAATTATGGTTGATAAAACTTTTATTTTGACCGATAAGATTGAGTTTGTCCCTGATGAGGATTTAGAAGGGGAATTAAATTTCAATTTACGGGCAACCGGTTATGTATTCAACAAAACATTAGAATACAGCATTTACCGTGAAAACCTAGTCAAAGAATTTGGAATAGGAAAAACATGTAAAATCAACCGTAATTACACACAAAAAATCGTAAGAAATCTAAAAAAACAAAAACCATTCCTGAAAAAAGCAGAATCCACTTGTATCCAGGCATCCACCGACCGTTTAATAAAAGCATATGAAGGATTCTATGATGGAAGAACTGGGTATCCTAAATTCAAGTCCCTTAAAAAAAATCCAGTACGATCCATCACACTCAGAAACAACGAATATGAAACTAAAAACGGAATAAAAGCCTCAATAAGGTGGGAAGATAACAAACTACGCTTAAACAAACTCGGATACATTGAAGTCAAACATAAACGAGACATCGATGGCAAAATCAAAGAAGCCACAATCCTAAAAGAAAACGGAAAATGGTTCGTCTGCATAGTCTACGAAGTAGAAAAAATACAACCCAGGGAAACATTTTCCGGCCCTTCTTTATATGTAGGCATAGATGTGGGATTAACAGATTTTCTAACTTTTTCCAATGGAAAAGTCATACCTAAACCTGATTTGAAAAGAATAAACGGCAGAATACAATATTACAATCAAAAACTGGCACGCCAAAAAGAAGGTGGATCCAACTGGAAAAAAACACTAAAAAAACTCCACAAATGGATAATCAAGAAAAACAATGTTGTCAACGATTATTATCATAAAATATCCTATAATATTGTAAAACACTGTGAATTCATAGCAATGGAAACATTAAACATACGAGGAATGATTCGTCAAGGTAGTTTAAGTAGAAGCATTCACGAAATCGGATGGGGAAAACTCATTGAAATGATACGATACAAAGCAGAATGGTACGGACGCAAATTTGTACAAATCAATCGATGGTTCCCTTCCAGTAAAAAATGTAGTGTCTGTGGTGAAATAAATCACGGATTAGGTCGTGATGAAAGAGAATGGGAATGCCCACACTGCCACAGCATAAATCAAAGAGATGTTAACGCTGCAAAAAATATTTTAGACGAAGCTCTACGCGCCACTGGTTCAATGGTGCTATGCTTAGTAGATTTCATACCTATTGGTCAAGGCAAATTCGAATATTATTACGAATGGAAATGCTTTGACAAAACAATGGGTATGGCCTAAGAATCTCCAGCTTCTACAAGCTGGAGAGGTTCAAGATAATATGTTGCCGTAATTATTGACATTACAATAAAACAACAATAATGTTTCTTTAGCGTTGAATTGAATTTATATAGCACTAAAACATTTATTAACTAGTGTGCACTATCTAATTTTATGACTCGAAACAGACGCGTTACAATCAGCATCAATAATGACATTGACTTGCATTTTCGCAAAATTGCCTCCAGTAAGATGTTATTCAAGACTGGATGGTACTCTAAAGCAATTGAAGAGGCAATGTTGTTGTGGATTGAAAGGGAAGGCAAATAAATTTTTTTCTTCTTTTTTTTCTTTTTTTTAGCATTAACTATTTAAATTAAACTAATCTTATTTATAATTATAGAGTGGTGTCAATAATGGAAAGTGATGATTTTAGAACTGTTCGGGTATACACCAAAAAGTATACTAGCAAAGACAAAGACGGCAATACAGTTGAAAAAGAATCAAAACAAAAACAGGTCAGCCTCAAGAAGGAAGACCCATTTGAAGATGATGATTTGGTAAAGGTATTGTCACAGGAAGATTATGAAAAATTGATTGACAATCAGTTTTCAGATGAAAGGCTCGATGAATTCTACCATATCATTGAGGGAAAGGATGCTGAAATAGAAGAGCTTAAAAATCAAATCCAAACCCTTAAAGGTTCATTTTTCGATGATGTGGATTCCTTAAAGGAACAATTAACTGATAAGGAAGAGCTATTGGAGGCAAAAGATGAGATTCATGAGCTGAACAAAAAGATTACTAAAATCGATGATGAAAGAGTAGCTATTTTTAAGGAACTCGACTATAAAAACAAGATGATTCTAGCATACAATGTCGAGTTGAACAAGTCAATCCTTAATGCAATCAATGTTGTGATTGATGAGGCAAGGGACAACATCAACAGGAGAAACGCGCTTCTCGTTAAGGACCTTGAAAAGTCAATTGAAAAAACAAAACATGAGGTTAACGAGAAGAATAAGGCTATAGCATATGACATAAGAAGCACTGTTGAGGACATGAATGAGCAAATCAGAAACACAAGCACTCTTAAGATGATACTCAACAAGAATAAAATCAATTTAAGGGTACCTACCGATGACCTGCTCAAGCCATTCGACTTTGACTTTGACGTGGATCAGTTGCTTTCAGGCCAGGCGCTTGAACTTGATGCTGCAGAAATCCTAAAAGAGGTAATGCCAAAGCTTCCAGAACCATTCTCAAAATACATTGACACTATCGAAGAGGCTCCGGAAACAATTGATGTCTCACACAAAAAAGAGGAAGACGATGAGGACATTTAATACCGGTAAAATCACTTTCACATATCCGGATAACTGGGAAGCTGAAAATGCGGACACTCTCTCCAATCCGGATTGCTTTGCAACCTTGTCCAAGGGTAATGACAATCTGATAAATGCGGTTTCATTTCCAACAGCCACCACTTTGGATGACTTTAAGGTTTTCATGGAAAATGCAATTTCAGATGATGGTGGGGTGGTTTTAGCATCCGATTTCATCCATATTGCTGGAAAGGATGCCATTAAACTTCATGCAAATATGGACACTCCTGAAATCAACTTTGACATTCACACTTATGTCTTTATCGAACAGAAGGACATTTATATTTTTGAATTGAGGACTCTGGACATTTCCGGCGAGTCCGAAACTGAATTCAAAAACATTATCGAATCATTTGAAATATCAGAATAACTGTGTGTATTCAAGAAGATAATCCATGTAGTTTCTGTCAAGAATCTTTAATGTTGAGATGTTTTGAGGGGTTGTTCCTGAACGCTCCTCCACAAGATTTCTCAATGACCTGTTTTTCATATGTGCATGGATTTCCCTGATTACGAATTCCATGTTCTCAAGGTTCTTTTTTTCCAAATCCCTTTGAGATATGTCTTCATAAAGTGGGTATTCATTCAAATCATATGCCTTGGTTGGGGTTTGCAGCACATTCAAATGGCTGTAGTAATTGGCGGAATCTGTTAGGAATCCATCAATTCCCATATAAGTCAATATTGGCATGAATGACACTTCGGTAAATGGGAAAATAAAGTAACTGGATTTTTTTGCTTGTTTTTTAAGTTCTACAATGATTTCAACCAGGTCTCTTGAATTGGTCAGAAGACTGTCTCCATTGGCTATAATGAATCCGTTGTATCCTATTTCCTCAAGTTCCTTAAGACATTCAATTCTCAAATCGAGGTATTTTGATCCCTGTATGACTGCAACGTCACATTCATCCACGTTTTCCTTAGCCAGCCTTAATGTTTCCCTCACATTGAATTCGGCTATTTCACGGTCAATGTTATATGCGGATCCTTCGCTTGGAGCTATTTTCAAGTCGCTTCTTGAAAACAGTTTTGGTGTTAGCTCCCCGTCTATTTTACCGATTCTTCCAGGTCCGTCATGTGATTTTATTTCAAATTTCTTTATCATCTGATACTTCCTTTTAATTATTATGTTAATCTTTGATTTTTTAGGTTAATATAAATTTTTCATTTAGTGTAACCTTTATGATTACACTAGCCAAATTTTTAGTAACCTTTATATATGCTATTTTAAAGAATATTATTATGGATTTGAGGAGATAATCCGATGATAATCCGAGGTGTGTTTTCAATGTCTATAGTAAATCGTTTAAAATCCTTGTTTAAAGGAGACAAAGAAGAAAGTGACGTCAATAACGATGTATCAAACACATCTGATGATGTCCAAGTTACATCTTCAAAAAAAGTAAGTGTTAATATCTCCAAAGGGGAAAAGGAAGTTTCTATTGAGAAAACAGAAACTGTAACCGAATCCGGAGATAAAACCGTAGATTTAACTTTCAAGAAAGACATCAAACCTGTAGAAGATGAGGCTGCTGAAGAAGCAGTTGAAGATTCATCTGAAGAAATTGTGGAAGAAGTTGAAGTTGCTGAAGAAACTGAAGCTCCTGTTGAAGTAGAAGAAGTTGCTGAAGAAACTGAAACTGTCGACGAAGATGAAGACGCTCCTGAAGAAGATGTTGAGGAAGTTGAAGAAAAAACAAATGATAAAGAGAGAGATAAAATGACTTTATTGACTGATAAAGAATTATTAACTGATGCAAACCGTGATCCAGATTTCACTGCTGAATTCATTGACGCAGGAATCGAAACTGTACAACACTGTTTCCAATGTGGTACCTGTAGTGGAAGTTGCCCATCTGGAAGAAGAACTCCGTACAAAGTAAGACAAATTGTCAGAAAATGTTTACTCGGATTAAAAGAAGAAGTTATCACTGATGACGCATTATGGATGTGTACCACCTGTTACACCTGCCAAGAAAGATGTCTCAGAAGTGTTAAAATCGTTGAAATTATCAAAAAAGCACGTAACATTGCTGCTCACGCAGGATATATGGCTAAACCTCACAAAATGACTGGTGTATTTGTAATGAATACCGGTCACGGTGTACCAATCAACGATGCTACCAAAGCTTTAAGAACTAAAATTGGTCTCAGTGAAATTCCACCAACAACTCATGCTTTCCCTGAAGCATTAGCTGAAGTACAAAAAATATGTAAAATCACTGGATTTGATGAATTAATCGGTTATGATGAAGAAACCGGTGGATTAAAAGAATAGATTTATGAGGAGAGTTATATTATGGAAATTGCATACTTCTTAGGTTGTATTATGAACAACCGTTATCCTGGTGTTGAAAAAGCTACCAGAAAATTATTTGAAGCTTTAGATATTGAATTAAAAGACATGGAAGGAGCATCCTGTTGTCCTGCTCCTGGTGTATTCGGTTCTTTTGATGAAGAAACCTGGGCTACTATCGCAGCTCGTAACTTAACTATTGCTGAAGACATGGGTGCTGACATCATGACCGAATGTAACGGATGCTTCGGTTCATTATTCGAATGTAACCACATGTTAAAAGAAAGTGAAGAGAAAAAAGCTGAAATCAACGCAAACTTAGCTGAAATCGGAAGAGAATACAAAGGAACTATAAACGTAAAACACTTCGCTCAAATCTTAAGAGATGACGTTGGTTTCGAAAAATTAGCTTCATTAATTGAAAAACCTTTAGACTTAAATGTTGCTGTACACTACGGTTGCCACTTCTTAAAACCAACCCAAACTATTGGTATCGAAGAACAAGCTGAAAACCCATCCATCTTAGATGACCTTGTAGAAATCACTGGTGCTAAATCAGTTGACTACAAAGACAAAATGATGTGCTGTGGTGCAGGTGGAGGTTTAAGATCCAGAGATTTAGATGTAACTACTAGTTTCACTAAAGAAAAACTCGATCACATGACCGAAGCTGGTGTAGATGCAATTGTTAACGTATGTCCTTTCTGCCACTTACAATTTGACCAAGGTCAAGTGGAAGTTAATGAAAAATACGGTACTGACTTTGCATTACCTGTATTCCACTTAGCTCAATTATACGGATTAGCTATGGGATTATCACCAGAAGAATTAACCTTCGATGCTCAAAGAATTGATGCAACCCCTGCAATCAAAAAAGCATTAGGTGAATAGATTTAAGGATTTATTAATCCTTACCTTTTTATTTTTTTTAGGCATTGAAAACACACTTTGGATATAGTTATCTCCCTTGATAACTATTTTTTTTTATATTTATTTTTTTTGTTTGTATGAATGCGAATAATTCGTAAACATGTTTATATACTATTAACTAAATAAAATAAAGTAATACATAAATAGAGGTGTAATTATGTTTGTAGCAACATTAGATGGTATATTTAAATATTCTGACTTACCAGAAGAATATGAACCTTATGTTCAATTCAAAGCAACTATTGATAAAAGAGAACTCAAAGAAACTGATGAAATCGCAATTCTAAACATTGCTGGAACTTCCACTCATCACGTTCTGTTCTTAGATGCTTATGACAGCATCAGTGAAATTGAAGCTGAACTTAAAGATGCTGACGCTAAAATCAATCACACTACTTTAAAAATTATAGGTGGACATTTATGAGCTTACCCTCTGAACAAAACTGGTTAGTTCTCCACCATCTCATATCCGACTTAAGCAAGAAGGGATATGAGATTCCAACTGGAATTAACCCGGAGATGGGACTTATAAGGTCTACAATCAGTTCCTATAAGAGGGACCCTTCCCATCCAGATTTGATCAACGGTTTAGCTAAAGCTGAAATGTCTTTAAATAAGATTCAAGGAACTCTTTTGACTATTGCAGAAGAAGAGGGGGATGAATATGCTGACCATTGGCTTGACTTATTGAAAAAGGTCATGCGTGGAGAGGAAGTCTTTGAATTTCCTAAATCCAGGTCAAAATTCCTTGTGAATGCCCCTCCTGGAATGACAACAGGAAGAATCAACTTGAAAGTTCCATTGGCAGAGGAAAGAGTTCAGGAAATTGCAGAGTGGAATGGTCTCATCATAGAATTCGAGGACGATGTGACTGTTGAACTGCATGGTGATAAAAAAGATCTCCAGACAGGTTTAAAGGAAATGGGATCTTTCTTTTTAGAACAATAATTAAAGGTGGTTATATGACTAAAATATTGGCTATTAGTGATGTTCACGGAGAAGAAAACGAAAACTTATATACTTATCTAAATAATAATGACATTGATTTGGTCTTGATTTTAGGAGATATTACAGACTTCGGACCTTTGGATTTTGTTGAAACATTCATTAATAAAGTTGCTGACTGTGGCGTAGATGTAATTGCCATTCCAGGTAACTGTGACCCTAACGGAATCTGCAATGCCATTAATGAGGTGTCATTCTGTCTTCACAATAACATTATTGCTTATGGTGATGCAATACTCTTTGGTTTTGGCGGATCCAATCCAACTCCATTCGATACTCCCGGTGAAATGGATGATGATAAAATCTACAGGCAAGTGTATGATTTATTAGCGAATTATGATTATGTCTACAATTCAGAAGTTCCTAAAGTGAAAATCTTGGCTACTCATGCTCCGCCTTTCAATACTGAAGCTGACAGGGTTTCTGACGGCGAACATGTGGGCAGTCCTGGAATCTTAAAATCCATTCATGAATTTGAACCTCAAATCAACTTATGCGGTCACATTCACGAAGCAAGATCATTAAGTAAGATTGGAAATATTACTGATGTAGCAAATCCAGGTATGCTTAAAGATAATGGTGCTGTTTTAATTGATGTTAAAGACGGCTCAAATTATGACATAGATATTATTTCATTAGCTGAATAGATATCTATTCTCTCTTTTTTTTATTTTTACTTAATTTTTCTTGTCAGAATTAAATAACAAATTTTATTTAATATTAATTTTAGATAGTTACTCATATACATTAAGAAGTGATTATTATGATTTGGGTTACTGGAGAAGTAGATGGGAAAAAGTATAAGGAACCATTTTCCAAAGGAATAATGTCTCGTTCTCTTAATGTTGCAGATATTGGTATAGAAAGGGCTCACAGTATCGCCAGCGATATTGAATCCCGTTTAGTTGAAGACGACATCACAGAAATTTCCAGTTTGGATTTGGCGGATGTTGTTTTAAATCATCTAAATAAGATTGACCCTGAAATTGCCTTAAAATATAAGAATTGGAGATCACTTAGAACTTCTAAAAAGCCATTGATTATTCTCATTGGTGGTGCATCAGGGGTTGGTACATCTTCAATGGCATTCGAACTGGCTAATCGCTTAAGATTAAAAAACCTTATCAGTACAGACATGATTCGTGAAGTAATGCGTAAGATTGTTTCAAAGGAATTAAGTCCAGTAATTCATAAATCTAGTTTCGATGCATACGAGGCTATCAGAACTCCATCCATCAGGATAGATTCCGTCATTGAAGGATTTATCAGTCATGTGGATGTTGTTAATGTTGGTATTGAGGCAATTATCGAACGTTCTGTAAAAGAGGGAATAAGTACAATTATTGAAGGCGTGCATATTGTTCCGGGTTTCATCAGAAAGGACCTGATGGAGAACAATAACATTATCATTTTCACATTGACTGTTGAAGATGATGAAGCACATAAGCAAAGGTTCTATTCAAGATGTAGGCAGCCTTGGGTGAAAAGGTCCTTGGAAAGGTATATGGATAATTTTGAAACAATAAGAAAAACACAAAATTTTTTAGTTGATCAGGCAAAGATTCATGATACTCGTATAATCAATAACGTGGATATTAATGAAACCATTGACATTATGGTTAATGATATTCTCAATGAGTTTGGTGGTGTTGATAATGAGGAACAAGAAAGTTAGGGAAATAATGACAACAGATGTTATCACTACAACCTCAGACATAGATGTGGTGTATGCATTTGAGAAACTGATGAAATATAAAATCAGCGCTCTTCCTGTAGTGGAAGATGATAAGTTGATTGGAATAATAACTGCAACAGATGTGGGCCATAACTTGATACTTGACAAGTATGAGTTGGGCACTAGCGTTGAAGAGATAATGATCACTTCAGTGGTCACAATATCTCCTGATGACACTATTGAAAAAGCTATTGAAGTAATGAAAGAGGGCGTTTCTTCTTCAGGCATATTAAACCAACTTCCTGTTGTTGAAGATGGTAAATTAGTGGGCATAATTTCTGACGGGGATATTATTCAAGAGATATTCTAATTATCTCTTTTTTTATTTTATTTTTTTAAATTTTACTGTTTTTTAACGAGTTACTGTAAGAAAATTTTTTTCTAGAAAATATTTTTTTATTATTTTTTCCTTTGTTTTTGCATCGATTTGATAGGTTTTTACTAACATTTATATAATATTAAAATCATATATTATATTTGGCTAGACTGGAGGGTTAGGGGTCCTCTGTAAGCACACACCCCCTTTGGTGCGGTTGAAGTTTAGGAGGCGGCTTTTTAAGAGAGTATAAGCCTAGAAAAACAACATAGAAACCTCGTCCTGCAGGATTGGTGGTGGTGAAGTTTTTACTGGAGGGTAAAAATTAGTCATCTTCGATATGGGAACGGGTCAGGCCCGGAAGGGAGCAGCTCTACTGTTAACATTCAATGCTTGTAGAATCCCGGGGTGGAGTTGGATTTTTAGATCACTTATATTTTTGAGATTAGTCCACTCCTTCACATGCCATTTAAATAAATGATTAACTTTATAAATAAGTTTTAACATATAATGTAATATACTGTTTTTTATATGTCGGGATGGCCCAGCCTGGTACGGCGTCGGACTGCTAATCCGATGGTCATATGACCTCCGGGGTTCAAATCCCCGTCCCGGCGCTTAATTATTATTTATCTATTTCTTGATGATGGTCATAGTCCACGCCAATAGGGCATGTATGTACCAATGCTGATTTAATTATTGGAATTTCCTCGATGATATTGTTCTCAACTGCGTGTGCAATCTTATGTGATTCTCGTAGAGTCATGTCTCCATCGAGTTCAATATGTAATGTTACTGTTGCATATGAGCCCAGATAATCGATTTTAACATTGTGGGCGGTATTGGTTTTTGCTGTATTGTTTGCGATTTTTTCAACTTGTTTTATCAGATTTTCAGATGGTATTCTGCCCATGATGTTGTCAATGTTTTCCTTAGCGATTTCATATGCTGTTTTTATAATCAACAATCCTATTATTAATCCAATTATCGGATCCAATATTGGAAATCCCATATTGGAGACAACTACTCCAACAAGTACTGCTACTGATGAGAAAATATCTGTTTTTTGATGCTTTCCATCAGCAACGATTGCAGGACTGTTGATTTCTCTTCCAATGCTTATTATATAATCGCTTATCTTTAGATTGACAAGTATTCCGACTGTTGCCATTATTGCTGCGAAAATATCCGGTACTGTAATCAATCCTGGATTGAGTATCTTGTCTAATGCGCCTGTGATGATTTCATAGGCAACAACTACTAAAAATATTACAATAACCAATCCGCTGATTGCTTCTGCACGGCCGTGACCTATTGGATGCTCTTTATCCGCTGGCTTTTGACCGATTACAAATCCTAGATATGCAATAATTGAAGTTGCTACATCTGAAAGGGTATGGGCACCTTCAGAAACCAATGCATAACTTCCAGACATTATTCCAACAGCAATGTTTAAAACTGTCAAAACGCAATTAGCAATTATTGCCACTTTTGCAGCTTTCTTACCGCCGGCACTTCTCAATTCATCCATTAACTACACGCTCTTCTAATATGTTCATAGCTTTTTCAATATTCTCATAGGAATTGGCGTAGGACATTCTTACATGGCCTTCGCCGTTTGATCCGAATGCAGCTCCTGAAACGGTAATGACTCCTGCATCTGCAGCCTTTTTAACGAAGTCTTTATCTTCTATTTTAGGGAATACATAGAATGCTCCTTCGGCTTTTACGGTTTCATAGCCCATTTCATTTAATCTGGAAACTACGAGGTCACGCCTGTTTTGGAATTCATTCACCATCTTATTAACCTCATCCTGAGGACCTGTCAATGCTTCATATGCACCTTTTTGTGCAGTTGAATTTGCACAGGCTATGCTGTTTTGATGGATTTTGAATATCTCTTCAGTAATATTCTCATTTGCAGTCAGGTATCCGACTCTCAGTCCTGTCATTGCATATGTTTTTGAAAATCCGTTGATTGTAATTACATTGTCACTGTATTTTCCTGGAGAGTGATGTTTCTTGTCATAGATAATTTTTTCATAGATTTCATCTGAAATGATTAGAAAATCATGGTCCATTGATAAATCAGCTATTGCTTTGATGTCTTCCTTTTCCATTACCGCACCGGTTGGGTTGGATGGTGTATTTAGGATAATTGCTTTTGTCTTGTCAGTTATCTTTTCTGCCACATCATCGGCCTTTAACTTGAATTCATTTTCCATTTTGCAGTCAACAGGCACGATTGTTCCTCCGGATATGTTGAGTATGGCTTCATATAACAGGAAGCTTGGGTCAGGCAGAATCACTTCATCGCCTGCTTCTATGAATGCCTGTGTACTTGCATATAATGCTTCACTTGCTCCAACGGTAACAATGACATTTTCAGGTGTTGTGTTTATCCCATTGTCATTCTTGAATTTCTTAACTATTTCCTCTCTCAGTTCAATGTATCCAAGGTTGGGACTGTAATGGGTATCATTATCATCAATTGATCTTTTCATTGCATCCTTGATGTTTTGTGGAACATCAAAATCTGGCTCTCCAATTCCCAGGTTAATTGCACCTGGTTTGGTTGCTTCAAACATCTTTCTTATTTGTGACAATTCAATCTTTTTTGTTCTGCTTGCTGGATTTATCATAAATTTTGCCTCGCTTATTATATTATATATTATTATAGTAAATTTATTTTTTTCTAGTAATTATTTTTCACATGCCCCGCAGTTATAGCATGGGCAGGTTTCACACCATGGTGTTTGCTTGAGATTTCTCAATCGCCTATGTTCTATTTTCAGAAATTTTTTATCTACACCGGCATCAATATTGTCCCAAGGCAGTGGATCATCTATATTATATTTTGGAGCTATATCTCTCCATTCTTTTAGTATAACATTTTTTGATAAGCTTTTCTCAATAATTGCACCAACTTGTCTATTTCCACAAGAGAGGGTATATTGGATTAGTCCTTTTTTAGGACTTTCGCACTTAATATTATAATTTTTCATTTCCTTTTGAATATATCGGATTTTCTTTTTAACATCTTTAAAATCATAACCCTCCCATTGTAATGGTGTATGGGGTTTTGGAATAACTGGATTGACACTGAATTTCACTCTTTTTGGATTATGGTGCATATCAGCAATCTTTTTCATGTACTCACAAAGTTCATGAATGTCATCCATGGTCTCACCTGGAATTCCAATCAAAAAATATAGTTTGATATTGAAATCCAAATCAACGGCATTTTTTATTACTGTAAAAATTTGCTCTTCCAGTATATGCTTATTTATGACTTTTCTTAGGGTGCTTGTTGATTCCGGTGCTAGGGTAATTGTTTTTAGTCCACTGTTTTTTAAAGTTTCTAAAGTGTGGCGTGTAATTGATTCGATTCTCAGTGATGGTGTTGAAATCTGAAACCCTTCACTTTCAAGTCCGTCAATAAGTTCATCCAGATGATCATAATCTGAAACTGCTGCACCAATCAATGTAATCTTATTCAGTCCAGAATTCTTTCGACATTCAACTGCAATGTCGATTAGATGTTCAGGGTCACATTGCCTCATCGGCCTGTAGAGGTAACCTGCCATGCAAAACCTGCAACCTCGTGTACATCCCCTTGAAACGTTCAGCATGATTGTGTTGTTGAAGACACTCATGAAATCATCATCATCGCTATCGCTCACTATTGGGTGTGTGATGTGATATGTCTTGTCAAGATCCTCAACGATTGCAATGCTTGTTTTGTTGTCATATTCCGGAATGTAGACTCCTTCGATATCCAGGAACTTTTCCAGGTTCTTATCGGGATTTGACAGGTAAGCGTCAATAAAATCGTTTATGAGATTTTCTGCCTCCCCAATGATGAAAACATCAACATAATCTGATAACGGCATTGGGTTTGCGGTTGCGCAGGGCCCTCCAGCAATTATTAACGGGTCCTCATCTCCACGTTCGCTTCTTTTAAGAGGAATTTGAGCTTCTTTCAACATTTTCAATAAATTGAAATAGTCTTCCTCAAACTGAAGGGTAAAGCTCAATATGTCAAAATGCCTGCTTGGAGTATTTGATTCCAATGAATTGACGCTAGGAAAAATTATCCTTTCACACCAAGTGTCTTCACGCTCATTGATGCAATTATACAATATATTGTAACCTAATGAAGACATTGCGGTTCTATAAACATTGGGATAGCACAATCCAAATCGCATATCCACCTGCTTATAATCTTTTTTGAATATGTTCATTTCACTTAACATCAAATCATCTTTTTGAGGGCTCTACATAGTATTTTGTCTTTTTTTAATTAAATAAGTTATTTTTAATTTAATAATGTCATTTCGTATAATTTTTCTTAATCTGAACAATAATTAATTGAAATTTGTTTTAATTTTATCACAATTAATGATTTTACTTATAAGTGCATTTTATATTTAAATATCCATTTTTAGTGTTTTTTTAAAATTTTATTTCAGATTTAAGAAATTTTGTTCAATCATAATTAATTTTATGATATTTATTAGTTTATTTGTAATTTATGGTTACTTATATCCTTTTTTGATTCATTTGAGCAATTTTAATGAGTTTTTCATATTTTTAAGTTTTAAAAACATTTATATAAGATAAAAAAAATAATTTTTATCCACTCATTATGAAATACTATATGTTAGTATAATCATATTTTACTATAAAATTTTCGTAATGAGAACCAAGAGGTGGAAAAATTTCGATAAAAAATAAGACATTATTGATATCTCTTGTGTTAATGTTTTTCCTAGCATTAGGAACTGTTAGTGCAACAGAATCAATCAATGTTTCAGATACAGAAGATTCAAATTTAATAAGTGACGGTGCTGATGCATTGTCCACACAAAATAAATTAGAAATTTCTAGCGAGGATTCTATCTCAGAAACTAATATAGTTAATTCTCATGATGATAATTTGGGGAGTTATCCTGATGATGAGGTGCTCAATTCCAGTGCCGATTCATATTATGAGGATAATCAAAATTTAACTTCCAATGCTGATGTAGTAGATCAGGATAATTTAACCACATCTAGTTCAAGTATCGATAGTGTTGTTTCTGTAAGTTCAAGTGATGACATGGTTGGTGCTGCTAGTTCATCCAAAAGTTCTGCTCCAGTATCTACAAAGTTAACTGTGGTAAATGCCCATTATAACAAGGCGGCCACTTACTTCAAAGTTACTTTGAAAGACGATTCAGGTAACCCTTTAAAAAATCAGAAAGTTTCTTTAAAAGTGAACAAGAAAACCTATTCCGCATATACCAATGATGAAGGTATTGCATTAATCAAGGCAGCCAGCTTGAGGGTTGGTTCATACAGCGTTATCATAAGTTATGCCGGAAGTTCAGGTTACTCTTCATCCTCACTTTCCAAGAAAGTTAAAGTGTTATCTTCTGCAGTTGGAAGTGATTTAACAAAAACTTATAGACAAACATCTAAATATAGCGTTAAATTTTGGAAAGACAATGGCGTATTGGCAAATACCCAGGTCACTTTCAAAGTAAACGGCAAGACCTACACTAAAACCACAGACAGTAACGGTGTTGCTGGCCTCAATATCAAGTTGCATGTAGGTAAGTATACAATCACTGCAATCAATCCTTATTCAGGTGAACAGGTTTCACACAAGGTCACCGTGAAAAAGGAAAAGACTGATATTGGATCAAAGGCAAAAACCTATATCCACGCTAACAAGAAAGGCTCTTTTAGCGTAACCCTTAAATCAAAACATAATGACCTGCTTAAGAATAAGAAAATCACCTTCACTTATGATGATAAGAAAGTAACCGCAAAGACTAATGCGAATGGGAAAGCTACCATAACTATTCCTGTTCTTGCTAAAGGTACCTACACAATCAACTATGAGTACGATGGTAGTGACAATTACTATTCTGATTCAGGCAGTGCAAAACTTGTTGTTGCAAAGCCAACAACAAAGTTCGAATCAAAGATTACTGTTGTTGATTACAAGGACGGATCAAAATTCAAGGTAAAACTAACCGACAGTGACGGCAAGGAGTTAGCCAATAAGCAAGTCAAGATTAAGTTCCATGGTGAAACCAAAACTTACAAGACTAACAAGAACGGTAATGTCTATGTCTCCTTAAAGGATGTTAAGCCGGGCAATTATTTGGTGAAATATTCCCATTCTACTGAAGGGGCAAAGGATTATAGTTCCGGTTCAAACAGGGTCATAATCCTTAAACTGACTGCTAAAGTAAGTGCCAGTGACTTAACAATGAAAGCCAATGACGGTTCCACTTACAAGGTGACTGTCAAGGATAAATCAGGTAAGGTCCTTAAGGACGTGACTGTCAAATCCGTCATAGGCGGCAAGCCATATCTTTACAAAACTGATGCAAATGGTGTAGCTAAGTTGAAAATTACCAATGGAGCAGGATCATATAAGATTCAAACCTATTTGGCAGACCCTTGTTACAAATCCAGTGTGGTCACTAAGACACTTCTGGTTAAGGGATACAAGTTCGTTGCTAAAAACGCTTATATCTCAGCTAATGGTAAGGCGACCTATTCAGTCAAGTTAGTCAATGAAAAGAATAATGTGGCTGCAAACAAGGATGTTGTTTTCACTTTCGATGGAAAGGACACAACTGTCAAGACAGACTCCAAAGGTATAGCTAAAGTCAGTTTAGGTGTAGTTTCTAAAGGTACTCACAACATTAAGTTCAACCATGGTTCTGCTGATGGTTCAGCAAAGATTTATGCTGTTAATAAGGTATCCCTAAAAGAAATACTTGAGGCTTCAAAGAAAGTTAAAAAGTACATTTCAGAACATGCGAAATTGCCTTCATCAGTAAAACTCGGAGATGTGTCAGTAAAGACTGCAGATTATTTATATTTGGCTTCCAAGGCTATTGTAAACTTGAAAGATGGAAGTAAAAATTCAATCTCCATTAAGATTTTAACCAATCCGTCCAGCCCTAAGGCAGCGACTGATTTAGGTTATCTGAAGGATTATCTTAGTGTTGCAAAAAGTGTTGTAAAGACCGCAGAATCTAAAGGCAAATTGCCTAACTATGTAAATTCCAAAATCGGAAAAATAGGTTACAAGGGTATTGTAAGTGCATTTGCAAAGGTACTTGTTTCATATGACAAGAAAGATAAAATGCCTTCATACATTGCTGTAAAATCCCTATCAAGTTCAACTTCTTCAGCAAAAGGAGCTATGAACATGAAAAATACAATCACTGCTTTGGCAGCATATCTTGCAGCTTCCAAGAACTGTGAAGTTAACAATGCTAAAATCAAAAAACTGGTCACAAAATTGACCAAGGATTGTAAAACCGAAAAGGAAAAGGCAAGTGCCATTTACAATTATGTAAGGGACAAGATTTCTTACAGTTTCTATTACAACACAAGATATGGTGCTGTAGGCACATTAAATGCTAAATCTGGAAATTGTGTAGATCAAGCACACTTAACTGTGGCAATGTTTAGGGCCGCAGGTCTGGCAACCAGATATGTCCATGCAAAATGTACCTTCTCAAGTGGAAACACTTTCGGGCATGTATTTGCTCAGGTATTGATTGGAAATACATGGACTGTTGCAGATACTACAAGTTCTAGAAACTCGTTAGGTAAGGTAGCTAATTGGAATACAAACACATATGTACTTGAGAGTTTTTCATCAAGTATTTCATTCTAATTATCTCCTTTTTTTAATTTTTTTAATAATTTTCTTTTTTTATAGCTAATTTTATAAAATAGTTCTAATATACATTTAATCACAAGTTAATGTTAGGACAATATCATGAATTCTAAAAAGTATAGTAAAGTGGCTGTTGGGGGAACTTTCGACAAGTTTCATGACGGTCATAAGAAATTGTTATCAACTGCCTTTGAGATAGGTGATGAAATTGAAATTGGAGTCACTTCCGATGCTTTTGGCGGTTTGAAAGGAGACATTGATTCTTGTAAAGAGAGAATGAGTAATTTAAAGTCTTTTTTTGCCGAGAGATCTAATTTTATAGTCATTCCTTTAGAAGACCCGTATGGGACAACAATTTATGATGCCGATTTTGATGCTATCGTTGTCAGCGAGGAGACTGAACCTACTGCAGTTGAAATCAATAAGATTAGAATTTCAAAAGGTATGAAACCTTTGGATATTGTTGTTGTTAGCTTCGTCTTAGCTTATGATGGAAATCCCATTTCCTCCACACGAATTAGGAGTGGTGAAATAAATCAGAAAGGGAATTTCATCGAATAATCGGAAAATATATCGATATGTTTATATATTCATTTCGATAAATATTTAATTGACATAAAAAATTTTTTTATGTAAATTGAGGTGGTTATATGGCAGTAAAAATAGACGCTGATGCTTGCGGACACATCCAAGATTGTCCAGTGCAAGGATTATGTATTAAACTTTGTGAACAAGGAGCAATCATAGAAGAAGACGGGGACGTAAAAATAGTTCCTGAAAATTGTGATGATTGTGATCTTTGCATACAAAATTGTCCAAATCAAGCCATTTCTAAAGCATGAGGGATAATATGTTTAATGTTGAAAGAGAGGGTGTAGAGCACCGTATCTTGTCATACAAAGACTCAAACTGTGTTGGCTGTGGAATATGTGTAAATGTATGTCCAACCGATTCGTTAAGATTGGGTCCTATCGTGCCTGTTGCACGTGGATTAATTGAAATGGATTTGGTTTCCTGCACTGCAGATTCTTGTGTGCTATGCGGATTGTGTTCAGTGGCTTGTCCATTTGATTCATTATCATTAACTATCGATGGCACTGATATTAAAGAAATGGATGAGTATCCTAGTTGGGATGTTGAATCAAGTGTTGATGATGAAGAATGTGTGTATTGTGGTAGATGTTATTCGGCATGTCCGAGGGATTCAATTCTCTTTGAAAGAAAGCTCCCTAATCCGGTTGATCTGGTTAGAGGAGAAATCGAAATCAATGAAGACGATTGTATTTACTGTTCTTTCTGTGCAGATATGTGTCCTGCTGGAGCTATTACAGTTAAAAATGTTCCAACATCAACAAGTGACTTGTTGAACAATTCAATTGAAGTCGACCTATCAAAATGTATTTTCTGTGGAGTTTGTAAGAGAGTATGTCCTGAAAATGCAATTAAACAAATCTGTTCTACTTGTATGTTGAGAGATGAAATTCCTGCTCCTGAAATTACTGGTGAAACATTCATTTTAGAAAGAACCTGCGTAAACTGTTCATGGTGTTCTGAAATATGTCCAGTTGATGCAATCAATATCACTAAACCATTTGAAGGTACTTTGGAATTGGTTGAAAGTGATGAAAAGGTTTGTAAAGGGGACTCATGCCACGCATGTCTTGATGTATGTCCATGTAATGCAGTAGAAATTGTTGATGGAAAATCTGTTACTAACCTGGACTTCTGTAATTTATGTGGTGCCTGTGTAAATGCATGTCCACAAAATATTAGAGTCGTGTCCAGAACAGCAATGAAATTGAATAATGTTAATTCTGAATCATGGAAAGAAATATTGGATAGTTTATTGGTTGGAAAATAGAGAGTGATACTCTCATTTTTCATATTTTATTTATTAATGAATCTTTTTCTGTTTTTAATAAGTTTTGAATGTTATTTTGTGTTTTTTCAGTTATATTAGACATATAACTTCCGACTAGAAGCACGATTATGATCAATCCTCCAACTATCAGGATTAGTTCTGCGCTTCCCTGACCCTTATTGTCTGGTTTTCTAAACATGGGTCCTGTTGTCGAGTATGGTGTTTCTCACATCAATGATGTCATCTTTTGCCTTGAGGCTGACATCACTTGTGTTCATATATGACCTATATATTGTTAATGCGAGTAGTGCAATAACAATAACTCCTCCGAATAGGAGAATGTATTCGGCGGCACCCTGGCCGGAATTTTCATTCATGAATTTTTTCAGTTTGCTCATTTTTCTCACCAATTTCATATAGGTTTTTATACTATATTAATATTACTATTTTAATAAAAAGTATTACTTAAATATTTTTTCTATCAATTTTTTCCTATTTTTTCCATTAACTTTATAAATGGTTTCGAATAAATAAAATAATAGTTAAATAATAGAGTGATAATAATTGATAAGGGTGAAAACGTGGGAAATACAATAAAATTAGTTTCAGGTTTTATTTTATTTGTAATCGGTATTCTCCTAGCATATGAAACTAGTGTCTACAACTTGATAGACATTCTCTTAATAGTCGGTGTAATCATCGCAATTGTTGGAGTGATAATAATTGTTAGCTATTTCGTAGATTCAAATGCTACCAGAACTACTGACATGATTAAAGAATTTATAGAATCTCGTGAGAATGGCTCTCCTTCATTCAAAGGATTTGATAGGAAATCCGAAGAAACTGAAGGACCTTTAAAAGTCAGAAGAGATTATAATGATTTTGATGAAATATCTTATGATGATATTGTAGTTGATGACTACCCAGACTCTTCTACAAGCGAATTTTTTGGCTCATCTTTAAAGGACAATCCAAAAGCTGTATTGAATGTTGTTCCTCAAAGTGAAAGCGAAGTTAACTTTGACAAGCAACTTGAATTTACTCCTCATTACGGCAAACCTTTAAAGGTCACAAGGTCTCCTAAAAGACGCAGTGGCGAGTACGTTCCTCAAGAAAGTCCTGAATTCATTGTTGAACCTGTCAACAAGACGGAAGAGATTCAACGTGCATTGACTGAAGAGGAACCAGTTCTTGAACCTGTTTTAGAGCCGGTTTTAGAAGCTCCAACCAAGATTGCTCCTGAAGTGCCTGCAAGGGATATCAAGATTGACGTGAACAATCCTGAAAGTTTACCAATTCCAAAATCCCTCAACAGCTACGTGCTCTCAGACACTGGTGTATTAACTTCACAGGAAGCATTTGAAAACTTGGCAGTTAATGTTAATAAGGAAATCATGCTTGAAATTCCATCATTGAAAGACTTATCAGACAGGTTTTTATCTCATGTGCCAACAATCTATTCCAGAGTGATCATCAACGAATTTGACGTTTCAGACATGTCCTACATGTTCCTGATATCTTCCCTCCTAAAACAAGGGGTACATATCAAGACCGTGCCTAAAGTGCATGCCATCAACTTGATTACTGATGATTCATATGCGATGATTATTTCAGAAGGCAGCAATGATATGGAATACGGAGCTATATACAATGACAGAAATTCCATTTCAAGCATTCGTGCCGACTTTGAAAAGACTTGGAATATTGCATCCAACCTTGATGACTCAGTTCTCATGGCTAATGCAACCGGCGGGGTAGCATAATGGAAATAAGATGGTTGGGACATTCTGCATTTGAGATAATTACCGATGACGATGTAAGAATTCTCATTGATCCGTTCATCAGCAATAACCCTACTTGTGATGTTCCGGTTGAGGAATTGAATCCGGATATAATATTACTTACTCATGGACATTCAGACCATTTCGGTGATGCATTGGAAATTTCAAACAGTACCAATGCTCCAATTGCATGTATCCATGAAATATCACTCTTTTTAGCTCAACAAGGGATAAGAAACATTAGCGTTAACATTGGTGGATCTTTCATTTTCAGAAACATTAAGTTCACAATGCTTGAAGCGAAACACTCTTCAGATATTGACATGGTTGAAGAAATCGTTCCTGGAGGCACTGCTGCAAGCTTTTTAATAACATTCGAAGACGGAACAAAGATTTATCATTGTGGTGATACTGGACTGTTCGGTGACATGAAAGACATTGTAGGTGCAATCTACAAGCCTGATGTTGTGATGGTTCCAATTGGTGACAAGTTCACTATGGGTCCTTTCGAAGCTGCACTCGGTACTATGTGGATGAATCCTAAAGTGGTCATTCCAATGCATTACAATACATTCCCACCGATAGAACAAGATCCAGCTATTTTTGCTAATTTCGTTAGTCAATTCAACCCTAACATTGATGTAGTGGTTATGAATCCTAATGAATATTTTGAATATAATCCTGAAGATTATCAGGATTAATTCCTTTCATATTTTTTTCTTTGATGATATTCTTCATCAATATCGCATTTTCCGGATGGCAACACTCTGATTATGTCATCAAGTGTTAACAGGTCATCCTCATTTATTCTTCCAATAATCTTTTTGGCAATGGCTTCTTTTTTGGTAAAGCCCGGTTTGATAACAACATAATTATCACAATGTGCCTCAACTGCCTCTATCGGCCCTGCCATTATTCTTTTTCCTTCATAGTCCACTATTCCAATAGCAAGCTTTACCCTGGCTCCTCTGATATAGTTCCTGTGTCCCCTTATCACAAATGATCCTTTTGCCAGAAACTCTCCTGCTTCTGGGGTTTTTGACACCTGGTCCGGATGGACCCAGAAGACGTCCTGGGATGTGAAGCCCATTGACCAAGCAGATGAAAATGATGCTGCAAACTCCCCGGATTCTTTAAGGATTGTGTCATTTAATTTCTGGCCGTTAAGTTTTATTGCGGTTGAAGTCGCACCGTGTATATCTGCATGCAGGTAAATGTCGTTAGGCTCAAGATATTTCTTGACAATGTTCTCATTACTGTTTGCGTCACGGCCTCCTACAACAAGGATGTTGTTTGAGCTTATGAACCATCTAAGCTTTTCATACCATTTGAGGTTCTTCTTGACCCTCTTTTTAGGCACTGCAATGTTTTCCATGGCAATGTCTTTTTTGGCCCTGATGTCTTCAAGCTGTTTTTTGGTATTTTCAATAGCTATCAATGCACCTTTGGTTTTTCTTTTAGCCTTTTTAGCTTTCTCATAGTAGTTTTCAGCATTTTCAGCTATTGTCAATTTTGGATCAATGATTAGTGATGTATCGTCAATGTTAAGTGTCAAAACACCCATCTTGTCAATGCTTTCATAAATCTGGGCTTCTGCCATTCCTTCCTTCTTGGCTTTTTTCAATGTTTTGCCAATTTCTTTGAAAGAGTAGTCGTTACTCCTTGCCTGGTTTACAACATTAATGATGTTTTCAATGGTCGGATAATTAGAATAGATAACCTCTCCTTTATGTTGGCTATCTTCAATGGTCTTGTAAAAATTATCGAGTGTTTCTTCTTGTAAATGCAATCTTTTTTCAAACTTCTTTACTTTCTTGTTCCATGCTGATTCCTTGACATTCTTTATGTCAGTGTTGACCTTTTTTGAGTAAAACTCATCGCATGCCTCATTGAATGATTCATAGTATGTTTTTTCAAAATCATCATACTTCTTGAGGTCAAGGGCAACCACATCTTCCTTTGTATCCTTCTTGACAATTTGTGGCTTGATGGATTCCTGTGTTAAACTATCGAATAATCCTTTAAACGCATTATATATTTCCACAATTTGCTCTTCTGTTATTTCACTGTTTGGAGTGTTCTTGTCAACTTCAATGTTGTCATTGGCTCTCTTGATTATCTCTTCAGCATACAAGCTTCCAAGACCGTTTTTTGCCAATGTCCTTACAGCATCGCTTTCAGGGTCTTTAAACAGTTCCTTGAACTCATCCTCAGTGACTGTCAACGGATTTATTCCACGCTCTTCCGGGAAAATGTATTCCCTTTTGGAGCTGATGTCTCTGGTACTCCAGTGTTTTCTTTTAAGAGGCAGGATGATATTGTTTTCGTCATCCAGAAGAATGATGTTTCCCTTGTCGAAGAGTTCGACGATGACAGTGTAGTACTTGTCCTTCTTGACTCTTATCTCCACAACACGATCAAAGTTGTGCTGCTTTATGCTTTCAACGTGAGCTCCTTTTATCCTTTTTCTTAAAAGCATAGGAAATGTTGGCGGGGTGGTCGGATTTTCCAATGGGTATTGGCTAGTGTGTATTCTGGAGCCACATTGCATTACCAAATCCACTCTTCCGGTTCCAGGAACATGGAATCTCATTACAACAATATCCTTAGTTGGTTGAAATGATTTGTCGACTCTAGCACCGCTCAATAAATTATTCAATTCATTACTTACTGTATAAATGTCTACATTAGACATGGATTTCATAGTTTAACACCTTATTTAATCAATACTTTAATATATTATAATAACTAAAATTATATTAATCTATTTAATTTACATGGAGGATATGAATGGACATAACTATTAAAATTACAAGTATTCACATTGTTTTTGGACTTATCGCTGCATTGGTTTCAGCTGCCCTCTCCTTAGGTTGGTTAGGATTCAAAAATGATGTATTTGCATTCTTTGTAGCAGTAATTATTCTATATTTCGTTGGTCAATTTTGTCAAAAGATTGCTGGAGATGAAATTTCCGGATTCTCCCAATGGTTATGGGACGGAATTGCACCGTTTTACTTCACCTGGGTTATTGCATACACATTATTTGTAATGTACCTATAATCCACCAAAGAATATCCATATAAATACTATTAATAATGCTGTGATAAGCAAGACTGGAGCTATAATCTTACTGACCGCAACCACTGAGCTGATTGTTGATATTAATTCGGTTGAATTCTTCGGACCGAAAGTGTTGAGATTCTCAATTTTATTAGTTCCAGTTCCAACTTCTACTTTTTCTAAGTCTTTAATGGCTTCATTGATACTGATTTTTACATATTCAATTATTTCAGGTCTTTTTGCAATTCCAATTGGATTGTATCCTCTTGAAAGTGTGTTCACTGTATGTGTGTCTGTTGTCATTACCTCAATCTCATCTATTTCCAGATCACTTACAGCATCGATAATCTCTTGCCTGAATCCTATTTCCATATTGTTGGAATCGAATAGGACATAAGCTGTTCTTTGGCCTGCAACTTCAATGACCATGGTTTTTATTCCGCTTTCACCAATTCCCTCATGCTTGTCAAGGTCTCCCATAGTGTCCTCGTAGCATCCGACCCTGATTTCATGGGTTTCCTGGTTAGGGTCTATCTTGTCGATAACGTCAATCAGTTGGAAAACCTCAGAATTTCCAGGCAGAACCTCTCCGCTTTCCGGAGTGAAGGAGTTATGACAGTCAACAATGATTGAGTCCTCAACACTGCATTTGCTTCTGCTTTGAGCCATCATGGTAAGTCCCACACCGAATTCAATGTCGTCAACCGCTTCAGGTGCAAATGTGGAAAGTATCACCATTCCTTTGTTGAAGAATTGCACACCAATGTTTGCCTTTTTGGAGTTGTATCTTACGAATCGGCTTGCATTTTCAGAGTATTCCACTCTTTCAAGGCCATCTTTCACTGCATCTTCTATCTTGTCAATTTCAGACACTGCAATCGGGTTGAAGTCATGTGTTGACGGACCATGAGCAACCATTGTGAAATGGTCGAATTTATTTGCAAGAATGGTTGGCATGTTTGAGCCTCCAATGTCTCCCAATGGACCTGGATGCACGCATGGGGATATGAAAAGTGCCTTAATTCCATTCTCGCCCTTGAAACTGACGAATGATACAAGGGTATCGATTGCCTCACTCATGTTTTCAAAAAGTCCCTCAAGTGAGTTTGATCCCTCATTCATATGTGCAATAAACAGGCTTAGCAAATCAAGAACCCCAATTCCCAGATTTTTCTTGAATGGGGAAGCAATAACTGTAATGAATGCATAAATGGCTAAAACGAATATTATGGAAGCCACCAGTGTCTTGAATATTACCTGAATGAGAACAGGTCCCATGAAACTGGTGTCGATAAACAGGAAGGATATGAGAATGTACATTGTCGCAATGAGCACTGGCTGAATGAATCCTGTTATGGCAGCTACAGTGAATCTGACTTTGGATGTGGCCCAGAAGACCAATGTGTTGAATCCATACACTATAACCAATCCGAATAATGCTGAATTGACAAAAATGTCAACATTCAGGATTCTGGAGACAACGCAGCCTCCAAGGATAAAGATTCCTAATATAAACATTGAAAGTCCTGACAGGAACATTGAATGCTTGATTTTCAAATTTATTCCATGAAGTGACTTTATCACCTGCTGATTCAGCGCTCCGCTCATGATGGAAGCGACACCCAAGACCATAAATCCGAATAATCCTCCATATATGAAATCGAGTATAATTCCTTGGTTTGGCACTAAATCAATTAAGTAATAAGTACTACCGATTAAAAAACTTATTATTAATATTCCAATTATTGTAAATTTGGTTTTTGGCAGGGTTTTGATGTATTTTGATAGTCCTGCCACACTGCTCATACTTGACATGTTTTCTCCACTTAATTTTTTTAGCCATTAAATTTATAAAATCTAAAAATTTTATATATTTATAGGTTAGTTTTATTAATAAATAAATTTTTACAAAATAAGGTGTAATAAATGGAAAAAAAGTTAAATGTTCCCATTAAAGATGATGATTTAAAAGAGTTGAATGCAGGCGATGTTGTATATTTGACAGGTAACATTATAACCGCACGTGACCAGGCACACAAAAGAATTATCGAACAAGGCGCACCATTGGACATTACCGGTGCAGTGCTTTTCCATGCAGGACCGATCATAACCGAAAAGGATGATGGCTATGAGATGGTAGCAGTTGGACCTACAACATCAATGAGAATGAATCCGTATCAGGCAGACGTATTGGATATGGGTCCTAAAATCGTCATAGGTAAAGGTGGAATGGACGATACAGTCAGGGAAGCATTAATCAGAAATGAGGCATTGTATGTCGTTGCAACCGGTGGATGCGCTGCATTGTACGTTGATGCCGTTGAAGAGATAGAAAGCGTTGACTGGCTGGACCTTGGAATGCCTGAGGCAATGTGGAACCTGAAAGTAAAGGATTTCGGACCACTTATAGTTGCCATGGACTGTCACGGCAAAAGTTTGTATGATTGATGGGACACATAAGAAATACTTATATATGAATTAATTTATAGTATATTTAAATTATTATTACTGAGGTAATTTGAAAAATAGAGAGAGTGTTTTTAATGGCTACTATTGAAGAAACTGCAGAAAAGAAGTTAAAATCAAGAATGACTAAAATTAGAAAGTGTAACAGAGAACCTGAAGAAAAAGAAAAGTTTTCTCAAAAATTCGGTACTACTTTTAGAATTGAATTCCAAAACAAAAATCCTGAAAAACTACTTGATGATATTAGTATTATCACTAATCCTGACGGAAAGGTCCTATTCGCTGAATACAATTACATGATTCCTGAAACTGAAGAATTCACTTCAGTTGACATCACAGAAAAACAATTAAAATCAATCATTGAGTTCTTTGAAGATTATAAATTACAATTGGATGACTCTGATTAGATGATAATTGAAAGTTCCCTTGATGAGGTCAAGAAAAGAGAAAAGGCTCTTTTGATTATAAGGGATATTGTTGAAAATAATGGACGAGAGTCCTTATATGATTTAACTGGACTATCAGGTGGATTCATAGCCAGTCCATCTGAGTTAAGTCTTTTGGAGACTTATGTTGGTCCTGCTATTTTTGAAGATGCCCTTCAGGAAGTTGGCATTGAGCATATGGGTGGAGAAAAGATTCTCCCATTGAACAGAACTTCCTCAGGTATTTTGGCCACTATTTTAGCATTGGTTGGGAAAGGCACTAATGTTGTACATTACCTTGAACAGTTGCCGGCCCATCCGTCAATACCTCGCAGCTGCAAGCTTGTTGGGGCGAATTATTTTGAAACTGATGTTTTTGAAGAGTTCACAATACCAGATAACACTTCACTGGTTGTCATCACAGGTTCCACAATGGACCTTAAGGTTATTGATGAGGATGAGTTTCGAAAAGTCATTGAAATGGCGCATGAGAAAAACATTCCGGTCATGGTTGATGACGCTTCAGGAGCAAGGCTCAGGACAGTTGTGTTCAATCAGGCCCGTGCATGTGATTTGGGAGCAGACATTGCAATAACAAGTACTGATAAGCTGATGCCAGGTCCAAGGGGTGGACTTATGGCTGGTCGTGAGGATTTGATTGACCTGATTAAGGTTAAGGTAAATCAGTTCGGCCTTGAGGCGCAACCTCCTGTTGTGCTTGCGATGCTTAACGGTATCAAGAACTTCAGCGGTGAAAATCTAATCAAAAGCTTTTCAAGAAAAGATGAGTTTTTCGATATCCTGGACAAGAGATTCAATAACTTCCAAAAGACACCTAACGGTGTGTTGATTTCTCCTGAAGGATTGTCTAGGGAAATCGATGTTGACCATAACCTGTCTGACAATGACTTGGCGTTTGTATTGTCATTCATTCTGCTTGAAGATTATGGAATAATAACAATTCCTGCCGTTGGAATGCCTGGTGCATCTGCCACAATAAGGTTCGACCTGTCAACAAATGATGCGTTCAACATGGATTTGAATGATCTGGGCAAAAAAATAGAATCTTCATTCGATAAGTTGCTTAGTGTGATTGGTGATGAAGATAAATGCAGGGAAATAATATTTTAAATCTTTTTTTTTAAAATTAGAATAGAGGATGTATGAATGTTATACTATGATAGTATAACATCATGAATTTAGTTTTTTATAATACATTCTCCAGAAATTACTTTTTCTAAGGTTCCGTCAATTTTTTCAACTATTAGAGCACCTTCCCTGCCGATACCTACAACATATGCGTCATAGTTCTTGTTGAACGGTTCTCTAACTTCCACGATTTTACCGACACTGTATGAACGTTTTCTCCAATCCTTGAGAATGCTTTCATAGTTTTCTTCGGTAAATTCTTTACTGATTTTTTCAAATTCTTCAAGGAATAGTCTGATTAAAACGTTTTCATCTTCTTTTCTTCCAAGCTCTTCTGCAATAGTGGTTGTTCCATTTTGCAATTCTTCTGGGAAGTCTGAGATGTCAATGTTTGCATCAATTCCGACACCGATAATCACGCTTTCGATGGTGTTGAACTTGGTTACAGCTTCGGTAAGGATTCCGCAGACCTTCTTGTCATGTATCATGATGTCATTTGGCCATTTGATTTCGGAGGTTGTGATTCCGGTTCTTTCAATTGCCTTTGCAACTGCAACGCCTGTTGCTATTGTTATTAAAGGAAGTTTTGAATAATCAACATTAGGTTTCACAATAATGGATAGCCATACTCCACCAATTGGAGATTCCCATGCTTTTCCGGATCTTCCTCTTGCTGCGGTTTGCTTTTCGGATATGACTACGCTTCCGCTTTCAGCATCGTTCATTGCCAGGAATTTGGCAACTGTGTTTGTGGAGCTCACTTCATTGAAAACGTATAGGTTTTTACCCACCCATTCAGTGTCTAAATCTTTAGAGATTTCAGAAGCTTTAATATGTTCAGTAGGTTTTTTTCCAATCTCTTCAACCAAGTTTGAAAAGTCATGGATGTTAATGTCCTTAAGTTCATTAATTGTTTCCTCGGAAAGTTTGTCTTCCTTTTTCAATAGTTTGATAATTTCATCTCTCATTTAAAAATCTCCAAAAATTTTATTTCTTTTGCATTTGTTGATTTTTAGCCATGTTCTGGTATGATCCGACTGCAGCGGAAATTGCAGCAATCTTTTTACCTGGCATGAATGTGGATTTCATCTTGTTTACAAGTTCAAGGTCTTCAGCAATAACGTTAGCCATTTCCTCTTCAATACCTTTCTTGTAGGTGTCGATGAAGTGGGTGTTGAGGTTACCTGAAACGAAGTTAGGGTTTCTCAAAACAGCCTTGTGGAATGGGATTGTGGTTTTTACACCTAAGATGATGTATTCGCTCAATGCCCTTTTCATTCTGTTGATTGCATCGTCCCTGTTTCTTCCATAAGTGATTAATTTTGAAATCATTGAGTCATAGAATGTTGGAATGGTATAGTTCATGTAGACTCCACTGTCTAAACGCACACCAGGTCCTCCAGGTGATCTGTAACCTGTGATTTTGCCAGGGTTTGGTGCGAAGTCGTTAAGTGGGTCTTCTGCGTTGATACGGCATTCGATTGCATGACCTGTTACTTGAATGTCTTTTTGTTCGTAGCTTAACTCGTCACCGTTTGCGATTTTGATTTGCTCTTTTATCAGGTCAGTGTTGGTGACCAGTTCTGTGATTGGGTGCTCTACCTGGATACGTGTGTTCATTTCAAGGAAGTAGTATTCGCCGTTGTCGTATAAGAATTCAACTGTTCCTGCACTTTTGTATCCAATGTATTCTGCAGCTTTAACTGCGCTTCCGCCCATTTCTTCTCTTAATTCTTCTGTCATGATTGGGGAAGGAGCTTCCTCAAGAAGCTTTTGGTGTCTTCTTTGGATTGAACATTCCCTGTCTGCTACGTGAATGACATTTCCATGTTCGTCAGCCAATAATTGGAATTCAATGTGACGTGGTTTTTCAAGGTATTTTTCAATGAATACTGTTGAATCACCGAAGTTGGTGGATGCTACTGATTGGGTTGACTCGATTGCACGTACAAGTTCATCCTCTTCGTAAACTGCACGCATACCGATTCCTCCACCACCTGCTGATGCCTTTACGATTACAGGGTATCCTATTTGGCGGGCAATCTCTTTTGCCTCTTCAATGTCTGTTACTCCTTCAGGTGTTCCTTCTATTACTGGTACTCCTGCTTTTTTCATAAGGGCTTTTGATGTGATTTTGTCACCCATCTTGTTGATCACATCTCCGGTTGGTCCGATAAGCTTAATTCCATTTTTTTCACATTCTTCACCAAATTTAGCGTTTTCAGCTAAAAAACCATATCCTGGGTGAATTGCATCTGCACCGGATTCCAATGCAATGTCAATAATTTTTTCAATGTTTAAATATGATTTTGCTGGGGAAGGGTTTCCGAGAGGATAACTTTCATCAGCATAATTTGTGTAAAGAGATGTTTTGTCTGCATCAGAGTAGATTGCCACGCTTTTGATGTCGAGTTCACGACAAGCACGCATTACTCTGATAGCGATTTCTCCTCTATTTGCAATTAATACTTTTTCAAACATTTGAAACCTCAAAGTAATTTATTCATTATATAATTATATACTAAATAATTTAAATATTTTATTAATGAAAAAAATAACTCGTAAAAAGCATTTGGAAATGAGGCTTCAGTCAATTCCGACTCATCCGAAACCGAAGGTTGGCCTTGAACAGTACACCACCCCTTCTGTCATTGCTTCCGACTTGATTTGGAATGCGTATTCATTGGGGGATGTTGAAAACAGAAACATTGTTGATTTGGGCTGCGGCACAGGTGTATTTGCAATAGGCTCAGCACTTATGGGGGCTAATCTCTCAGTTGGTATAGATGTCGATGAGGATTCAATAGACTTGGCGATGGAGGTTAAGGATAAGCTGAAAGTCGACAATGCAGATTTCATTGCATGTGATATCTGTGAATTTGATGAACCCTTCGATGCAGATACTGTGTTTCAAAACCCTCCCTTCGGATCACAGAAAAATGCCGATTCCGGCCAGGATTTAAAGTTCATACAAAGGGCAATCAGATTTGATCCTCAAGTATTGTACTCTTTCCACATGGCATCTACAGAAGAGTTTTTGATAAAATACTATAATGACAATAATCTTGAAATAACCCATATTTTCAGGTATAAATTTCCAATTCCGAAAATCTATGATTTTCACACAAAAGAAAAGCGTGATGTTGATGTTATTGTCATAAGGGCCGAACTAAAATAATTTATTTTTTTAAAATTCTCATTTTTAACCCTAAAAAACAATACCTTTATATAGTGGATTGCACATATTTTATATTAATATATTCTCTGAGTATAAAAAAGTTGGTAGCAAAATGAAGCTACAGATATTATAACTGATATAATATTTTGTAAATGTGTAAGTCTATTTAGTGATAGCTATATAAATGTAGGGTAATCTTTATATAGTTTACATGCCAAATGTATTACTAATGTATAAAGATGAGCTATCTATATTTATTCCAAACTCATTTCTTTCTGAGTCTAAAGATCTTAAAATTCGTACTTATAAAGTGGGAATTATAGCAAGAGCTTTAGCTATTTTTAAAGCAGATAATGTGATTATCTACAATGATACTCACGAAAAAAACGAAGATGGGAAAGAGGATGGAGCTTTTATTGCAGAAGTTTTGAATTATATGAATACACCTCAATACTTGAGGAAACAAGCTATTCCTATTAAGGCAGAACTTAAGCATGTGGGCATCCTTCCGCCGCTTAGGACTCCTCATCATCCTGTTAATAGTCAACCAGACGTGGGTGATTATAGACAAGGTTTCACTGTTAAAAGAAATAAGAAAGGAACTTATGTTGATATAGGTATGGATAAACTTGCATTCTGTAAAGAGCAACTTACAGTCAAGAAAATTTTTGACTTTAAGATTACTAAAATTGCTAAGAAAGAAGTAATAGTCACACCTGATAAACCAGATGACGTTTACTGGGGATACAAAGTGATCTCCTCTAATAAGAGTCTTAAAAATAGCTTAAAATTAATTAAACCTGATCTTGTTGTGGAAACTACAAGATACGGAGATTATATTGATTCTATTTTTGATGAATTAAAGCATAAAGTAGATGAATGTAAAAGTATTGCTATTTTATTTGGTGGCCCTTATTCTTCAATTTCAGAAGATGTTTCCAATCCAAACTGGGATTTATTTAAGGTAAATACCCTTCCTGGACAAGGAACTGAAACTGTTAGAACTGAAGAGGCAGTTGTCGCTACACTTTCTTTATTTAACTTTATGAGATTTTAATTCTCTTTATAACTTATTAGTTTTACACGCTAATAGATAACTTGCTCAACTTTTTATACAGATTATATTTTTAGGACTCCCTAGAAATATGCTTAGCACAGAATGATTTATACATTGAATATATTCTTCATTGTGCTCCAATTTGGCTAAACTCAATGGAATATATTGTGATTTAATGTTTATCTAGTTATAAACTTGTTTATGGCTATTTATCATTTAGATGAATTTATTTCATCAAAACTTGTTTAATGGCTTTTAATTAAGCTGTTAATTCAAAAAAATTAAAATAATTAAAAAATAAGGAAAAATATTAATAAGGAGGTTAAATTAAATGGTTAGACATCATCAGCCAAGAAAAGGGTCTGTTGCTTTTAGTCCAAGAAAAAGAGCAGCAAAAGAAACCCCTAGAGTAAAATCTTGGCCAAAATCAGATGAACCAAAATTACTAGGCCTCGCAGGTTATAAAGTCGGTATGACTCACGCTTTAGTCACTGATACTGATAAAAACTCTCCAACCCAAGGTATGGAAGTTTTCACTCCAGTAACCGTATTGGAAGTACCTCCGGTCGTAGTAATGGGAATTAGAGCTTATGAAAAAACTTCTCGTGGTTTGAAAGTAATCACCGAAGTACTTGCAGACAATTTAGATCAAGAACTTTCCAGGAAGATTTCCCTTCCTAAAGAATACAATAAATCTGAAGCTATTGCAAAAATACAAGGTGCATTAGAAAACACAGAAGAAATTAGAGTCTTAGTACACACAAATCCAAAAGTAACTAGCGTACCTAAGAAGAAACCAGATATATTTGAATGTGGAATTGGAGGAGCAAATCCTGAAGAAAAATTAAATACCGCATTAGAATTATTAGGTAACGAAGTAAAAGCTAGTGAAATCTTCAATGAAGGCGAATTTGTTGATGCAATTGCAACTACAAAAGGAAAAGGATTCCAAGGTGTAGTAAAAAGATGGGGAATTAGAATTCAATATGGTAAAGCTGTAAGAGCAGGTAAAGGAAGACACGTCGGTTCCATTGGTCCTTGGACACCAAGAAGAACCATGTGGACTGTAGCTCAAGCAGGTCAAATGGGTTACCACAAAAGAACTGAATTCAATAAAAGGATTTTAAAAATCGCATCAGCTGATGAAGTTGACCAAATCAACCCAGATGGTGGATTTGTAAAATACGGACTTGTCAAAAACGATTATGTCTTAGTTAAAGGTTCCTTACCAGGTCCTTCCAAAAGATTAGTAATCTTAAGACAACCTATAAGACCTAATAATAAAGCTGAGGATATACCTCAAATCAACTACATTAGTACAAAATCTAAACAAGGGGTATAATCATGAAAGTTAATGTTTATTCTATTAATGGGGAAGTCAAAGAAGAAATTGAACTTCCAGCTATTTTTGATGAAGTGTACAGACCAGATTTAATCAAAAGAGCAGTGCTCTCTGCACAATCTGCTAGAGTACAACCATGGGGTAATGACCCAATGGCAGGTAAAAGAACTTCCGCTAAAGGATGGGGTTCAGGTAGAGGTACCGCAAGAGTTCCTAGGATTAAAAATGGTTCAAGAGCAGCTTTCGTACCAATGGCTATCGGTGGTAGACAAGCACACCCTACAAGAGCTGAAAAGAATCATCATGAAAAAATCAACATAAAAGAAAGAAGATTTGCAATCAGATCTGCTGTTGCAGCAACCACCAACAAAGAGATTGTTGAAAACAGAGGTCACGTTGTAGATGATTTAGCTCAAGTGCCTATCATTGTTGAAGATGATATTGAAGAAGTAAAAACTACTAAACAAACTCGTGAAATCTTTGAAAAATTAGGAGTTTACGATGATATCATCCGTGCTAAAGAAGGTAAAAGAATCAGAGCTGGTAGAGGTAAAACAAGAGGAAGAAAATACAAAAAAGTAAAAGGGCCTCTCGTTGTAGTCGGTGAAGACAAAGGAATTTCCTTAGGTGCAAGAAACCACGCTGGTGTAGATGTTGTGGTTGTTGAAAACCTAAACGCTGAATTATTAGCACCAGGTACTCACCCAGGAAGACTCACAGTCTATACCAAATCAGCTGTTGAAAAGTTAGGAGGTTTATTCCAATAATCTTGGATAAATAAGGTGATTATTATGGATTCATATTCAGTTATTATTAAACCTCATGTTACTGAGAAGACCATGAACTTAATCGATTTAAATAATGAGATTGCATTCGTTGTCGACCGTAAAGCTAACAAAAAACAAATCAAATACGCTTTCGAAGACTTATACGAAGAAAAAGTAGAAAGAGTCAACACTCACATTACTACTAAAGGTGTTAAAGTAGCATATATCAAACTTGTTGAAGAAGAAATGGCAGAAGAACTTGCTGTCAGATTAGGAGTATTCTAAGGAGGAATGAAATATGGGAAAACGATTAATCCACCAAAGAAGAGGAAGAGGAACTCCTGCTCACCGTGTTGCTTCTCATCGTTTTAAAGATAAAATCAAATACAGATCTTACGATGCATTAGAAAAAGAAGGTAGTATCAAAGGTAAAGTCATTGACATTGTTCACGACCCAGCAAGAACCGCTCCAATTGCAGAAGTTAAATTTGAAAACGGTGAAAGGAAATTCATCTTAGCACCAGAAAGCATTCAAGTTGATGATGAAATCGAATGCGGTATTTCTGCTCCTATCAAATTCGGTAATACTTTACCACTTGCTGAAATTCCTGAAGGTACTCCAATCTATGATATCGAAAACACTCCTGGAGATGGAGGTCGTTTTGTAAGATCTTCCGGAACTTACGCTAATGTTGTTACTCATGATGCTAACCAAACTGTTGTTGAATTACCATCTGGGGAATTAAAATACTTAAATCCTAACTGCCGTGCTAGTATTGGTGTAGTAGCTGGTGGAGGAAGAAAAGATAAACCATTCCTTAAAGCAGGTAAAAAATGGCATGCTTACAAAGCTAAAGGTAAGAAATTCATGACTGTAAGAGGAGTAGCTATGAACGCTGTAGATCACCCTCACGGGGGAGGTAACAGACAACATCCTGGTCGTCCAACTACTGTTTCAAGACATGCACCACCAGGAAGAAAAGTTGGTTCAATTGCAGCTAAGAGAACAGGTTTAAAAAGATAGATAGAGGGTGTTTCATTGGCAAGAAAAATATTTAAATATAAAGGTTATACTCTTGAAGAACTTCAAGCAATGTCCTTAGAGGAAGTAATGGAATTACTCCCTGCAAGACAAAGAAGATCTTTAAAAAGAGGATTCTTACCAAGACAACAAATTGTTTTGGATAAAATGAGAAAATTGAATAAAGAAGGAACTAAAGATGGCCGTCCTGTTGTAATCAGGACCCATTGTAGAGACATGATTGTTATACCTGAAATGGTTGGAACCACTTTCGGTATTTATGATGGTCAAAACTTTGTGGAAGTAACTATTGCACCTGAAATGATCGGACATTATTTCGGTGAATACGCACCAACCAGAAAAATGGTTCAACACGGAGACCCAGGTATGGGTGCTACAAGATCATCCATGTTTGTACCACTTAAATAAGGAGATTAGAACATGGCTAACAAATATGCTTATAATGAAGAAGTTGATGAAGCAAAAACTGCACGTGCTATGGCAAAATCTCTTAAGATTTCCCCTAAGCACAGTGTTGAGATTTGCAGTGCAATCAGAGGAATGGAAGTAGGTAAAGCTAAAGCTTACTTAGAAGATGTTATTGAAATGAAAAAATCTGTTCCTTTCAAAAGACACAACAAAAAAGTTGGTCACAGAAAAGGACAAGAAGGATGGGCTGCTGGTAGATACCCTGTAAAAGCTGCAGAACAAATCTTAAAAGTATTAGAAAACGCTGAAGCTAACGCAGAGTACAAAGGTATGGACACTGAAAAATTAGTCATTGAACATATCTCATCCCACAGAGGAGTTGTTATTCCTGGTTACATCCCAAGAGCATTCGGTAGAATGACTCCATTCAATACTCCAACTACTCATATTCAAATTGTATTACAGGAGGCTAACTAATGATAGAAAAAGATTTTGTCCAAGAAGGCCTTAGAAGAACTAGAATTGATGAATACTTAGAAAAAGAACTTGAAAGAGCTGGATACGGTGGTATGGAAGTTCAAATCACACCTTTAGGTACCATGGTTATTGTTTACGCAGAAAGACCTGGTATGGTAATTGGTAGAGGTGGAAAAAACGTAAGATCTATCACTAACGTTCTTAAAACTGAATTTGGATTAGACAATCCTCAAATTGAAGTTAAAGAAGTTGAAGTTCCTGAACTCAACCCAAAAATCATGGCTTACAAAATTTCTAACATGTTACAAAGAGGTATGCACTTCAGAAGAGTAGCTTACTCTACTATCCGTAGGATCATGGGTGCAGGAGCTCAAGGTGTAGAAGTTACTATTTCTGGTAAAATCAGAGGTTCTAGATCTGCTGTAGCAAAATTCGTAGAAGGATACATCAAAAAATGTGGAGAACCTTCCATCAGATTAGTAGAAGAAGGTTTCGCTACTGCTGAATTAAAACCTGGTGTATTAGGTATTTATGTAAGAATTATGCCTCCGGAAACTGTATTGCCTGATTCAGTCGAAATTCTTCCTCCAAAAATGATCATTGAAGAAGATGGCGATGTCATCGAAGAAGAAATCGATGTTGAAACTGAAGAAGTCATCGAAGAAGAAATCATTGAGGAAATCGAAGATCTTGACGAATTAGAAGAAGTTGTTGAAGAAGAATCTACTGAAGAAGTAGAGGAAGACGATAGTTAAATATTTAAATTTAATTATCCCAAAAGAGTTGGAACAATGGCGATTTTAAGAAGTAAAGAAATTTGGGACATGGAAGTTGATGAGATTCAAGACAAATTAGTTGAACTCAGAACTGAATTATCCAAAAACGTTTCTAAAAGTGCAGCTGCTGGGGTAGTTGAAAACCCTGGAAAAATTAGAGAATTAAAAAGAACAATTGCTCGTGTTCTTACAATTTTAAATGAAAAACAAAAGGAGAATTAAATGTCAAAAATCTGTGATGTATGTGGGCTTCCTGAAGAACTTTGTGTTTGCGAAGAAATTGCACGTGAAGTTCAGACTCTAAAAGTATTTACAGTTAGAAGAAGATTCGGAAAACTCATGACTATTATCGAAGGTATAGATGAACACGATATTGATATCAAAGAGCTAACAAAAACTCTTAAAGCAAAATGCGCTTGTGGAGGAACTGCTAAAAACGGTCAAATAGAACTTCAAGGTGATCACAAGGTCAAAGTGAAACAAGTTTTATCCGACATGGGTTTCTCTTCAGATACTATCGAAATTCGTGAATCCAAAAAGAACAATAAGAAAAGGAGATAATTCATCTGTTCGATATGTTTTTCAATTAAATTTTGTAATTTTACTGCATAATTTATTGTAAATGTTACATTAAGAGATTGGGATTATGATTACTTCAAAGAATCTAGTGCATCATGAATTCATCGGTTTGGATGTGCATGCAACTAGCAAGAAGAACAAGTCTCTTAATTTAAAAGGAACTATAATTGATGAGACAAAAAATACCATTAAGATTGAAGGAAGTGACAATATAGAAAGGGTTATTCCTAAAAAAGGTTCTATATTTGTCTTTGAAATTCCTAACGGGGAAAAAATTGAAATTGATGGTGACATTTTGTCTATTCGTCCTGAAGATAGAATAAAAAAAAGGTTTAAAAAAATATAAATGGTGATAATATGGTTGGGCTTAACGTTCAAGAACCAGAAACTACATGTGATGATCCTAACTGCCCATTTCACGGAACTTTGCCTGTAAGAGGCCAAGTTCTTGAAGGCATTGTTGTAAGTAACAAAGCAGAAAGGACTATTACTGTTGAACGTAGTTACTATAAATTCATTAAAAAATATGAAAGATACGAAAAGAGGAAATCTAAAATCAATGTTCACAAACCAGATTGCTTAAATGTGAATGTTGGTGATTCTGTAAAAGTTGCAGAATGTAGACCATTAAGTAAAACTAAACATTTTGTTTTAGTTGAAGTTAAAGGAGAGTAATTATTATGAAACCATTAACCTCAAGCATGACTAAAGCATTACCAATTGGAGCAAGACTCCAATGTGTTGACAATACTGGTGCTCGTGAAATCGAAATCATTTCCGTAAAAGGATTCAAAGGTGTAAGAAGAAGGATCGACGTTGCTGGTGTTGGCGATTTAGTTGTTGCATCTGTTAAAAAAGGAACTGCAGATATGAGAAGAGAAGTTGTTAATGCAGTTGTAGTAAGACAAAAAAAGGAATATAGACGTGCTGATGGTCTTCGTGTTAAATTTGAAGATAATGCTGCAGTTATTATTACTCCTGAAGGAATATTAAAAGGATCTGAAATCAGAGGTCCTGTTGCTAAAGAAGCAGCTGACAGATGGCCTAGTGTTGGTAGTGCAGCAAGTATTTTAGTATAAGGTGAAAAAATGTCAATTCAACCAAGAAAACAAAGAAAAGCTCGTTACAATGCTCCTGCTCACGCACGTGGAAAATACCTCAGTGCTTCCTTAAGTAAAGATTTAAGAGAAAAAGTAGGCAAAAAATCTTTACCAGTAAGATCAGGAGACAAAGTTAGAGTAGTCCGTGGAGACTTTAAAGGACATGAAGGAGAAGTTCTCACTGTGGATTACAGTTCTTACAAAGTAACCATTGAAGAAGTTACTTTGGCTAAACCTGATGGAACCAGTTCATTTCTCCCAGTTGACCCATCTAACTTAGTTATTATTGAAGCAGATTTAAAAGATGATAGAAGAATAAAAAATAAAGGAGATAATTAATATGGCTAAAATGGGATCTAGAAAACATCTTAAAAGATATAAAGCACCAAAATCTTGGCCTATTCATCCTAAAGAAGACACATGGACTGTAAAACCTTCCGCAGGTGCACACTCCATTGATAAAGCTATTCCATTAACTTTAGTTATCAGAGATGTATTAAAATTAGCTGACAACGCAAGAGAAGCTAAAAGGATTATCAACTCAGGTAATGTTTTAGTAGATGGAAGAGTTGTTAAAGATTACAAGTTCCCAGTTGGATTCATGGATGTTGTTGAAATTCCAAAAACTGGTGAATCTTACAGAGTTCTTTTAGATAGAAAAGGAAGATTACAATTAGATTTAATCGAAGATTCAAGTGCTAAATTATCCAAGATTGTTAACAAATCCACTATTAAAGGTGGAAAAACTCAATTAAACCTTCACGATGGTAAAAACGTTATCATTGATGAAGATGCATACTCTGTTGGAGATGTTATTTGCTTAAAAGTACCTGAACAAGAAATTGTTGAAACCTACTCCTTACAAGAAGGAGCTACCGTTCTTGTTACTGGTGGTAAACACACCGGTGAATTAGGTACTGTATCCGAAATTATTGAAAATAAATCTTCTAATCCTAACACTATCATTATTGAAAATAGTGCAAAAGATGAATTCTTAACTTTAAAAGATTATGCATTTGTAGTTGGAAACGATGAACCAGTAATATCTTTATTGGAGGTTAATAAATGAACCCAATGAATGAAGTACGTATCGAAAAAGCTACTGTCAGTATTGGTGTTGGTGAAGCAGGTGAAAAATTATCACGTGCAATTACCCTTTTAGAAGAAATGTTCGATCAAACTCCTGTTAAAACTTTTTCTAAAGTTACTAACCCAGAATGGGGAATCAGGAAAAAACAACCAATCGCATGTAAATTAACCTTACGTGGAGAAAAAGCTGACAAAGCTATTGATATGGTATTAGAAGGTATTAGTAGAAATATTAAACCTACTCAATTTGATGCTCAAGGAAACCTTTCTTTCGGTATTAGAGAACATATTGATATCCCAGGTATGAGATACAACCCAGATATTGGTATTTTCGGTATGAATGTTTCTGTTACTTTTGAAAAACCAGGTTACAGAATTTCTAAAAGAAAAATCCAACAAAAGAAAGTTCCTCAAAAACATAGAATCTCAAAAGAAGAAACTATGAAATTTATGGAAGAAAATTTCAACGTAAATTATGTAACTGAATAAAGGTGATATTTTGCCAAGAAAATACGGTAAAGCTTCAAAAAAATGTAGTCGTTGTGGAGACCACTCTGCTATGGTAAGCAGATATGGTATAAATTTATGCAGACAATGTTTTAGGGAAGTAGCTCCTAAAATGGGTTTTAAAAAATATAATTAGAGGTTATAAATATGAGTCTTATGGATCCTCTCGCTGATGCTTTAACTAACATTAGAAATAACGAATTACAAGTGAACGACTCTTGTGTTATTTCTCCTGCTTCCAAATTAATTGGACAAGTTTTAAGCACTATGCAAAAAGAGAATTATATTGGTAATTTTGAATATGTTGATGACAACAGGGCAGGAAAATTCATAGTAGAATTAGAAGGTAACATTAACAAATGTGGTGTTATCAAACCTCGTCATGCTGTTAAAAAAGATGAATTTGAGAAATTTGAAAAAAGATATTTGCCAGCAAAAAACTTTGGTATTTTAATCGTCACAACTCCTGAAGGAATTATGACTCACTATGAGGCAAAAGAAAGGGGTATCGGCGGACGTTTGTTGGCTTACATGTATTAGGTGATAAAATGGTAGTAGCTGCAGCTATAAGGGAAGAAATTGAAATCCCTGAAGGCGTTGAAGTTATAATTGAAAACAATGTGGTTTCTGTAAAAGGACCAAATGGAGAAGACTCCAGAAAATTTACTTATCCTAATGTAAGTATTAAAGAAGAAGACGATGTTGTTGTTTTAGAAACAGCATTTCCTAAAAAGAAAGACAAAGCAATGATCGGAACTACAAGAGCACACATCAACAATATGATTATTGGTGTTACTGACGGTTTCGAATATCACATGAAAATTGTATTTGCTCACTTTCCAATGACTGTGAAAGTTCAAAATGATACAGTGGTAATTGACAACTTCCTCGGGGAAAGACACCCAAGAACCGCTAAAATTGTAGGTTCTGCTGAAGTATCAGTTAAAGGTGATGAGGTAACAATCACTGGTATTAATAAGGAACATGTTGGTCAAACTATGGCTAACTTAGAACAAGCAACTAAAATTAAAGGAAGAGATCCTAGAGTATTCCAAGACGGAATATACTTAACTAGCAAAGAATAGATTTGGTGATTTAAATGGCTAATAAAAGATTTAAAAGACAAGAATATGCTCGTTATAAAAAACTTGGAATCAAATGGAGACGCCCTAGAGGTAAAACCAGTAAAATGAGAAGATACGAAGCAGGCAAACCTGATATGCCAGCTATTGGTTACAGAACCCCTAGAGCAATAAGGGACTTACACCCTTCAGGGTATAATGATGTTCTTGTTCACAATATGCAAGAGTTAGAAGACTTAGACCCAGCTACTGACGCTGCAAGAATAAGTGCTTCTATCGGTAAAAGGAAAAAAGCTTTGATGTTAGAAAAAGCATCTGAGCTCGGAATTAAAGTATTAAATAAATAAATCATATTTATAAGTCGAATCAATTCCGGGGCTTTAATTTGAATTGATTTGACTGGTTAAATTAAAATTAGGGAATTTAGATTATTTGTCTAAATGGAGGATTATATACATGAATCTTACAACTCAAAAAAGATTAGCTGCTAGTATCCTCAAAGTAGGACTTAATCGTGTATGGATTGATCCAGAAAGATTAGAAGAAGTCTCTATGGCAATTACCAGAGAAGGTGTAAAGCAGTTAATTAACGATGGAGCTATTAAAGCAAAACCTCAAAAAGGTATTAGTAGCTACAGATCTAAAAAAATCAAAGAACAAAAAGCAAAAGGTAAAAGAAAAGGTAGAGGTAGTATTAAAGGGGCTCAAAAAGCACGTACACCTAAGAAAAAAGCATGGATGACTACTATCAGAGCTTTAAGAAAAGATCTTAAAGAAATGCGTGAAGAAGAAGTAATTGATGCTACTACCTATCGTAAATTATACAAGATGGCTAAGGGTGGCGCATTCAGAAGTAAATCTTACATGAGAAACTACGCCCGTGACCATGATTTAATTAAAGGAGAGGAATAAGCATGGCACAAGGAACTAAATATAAAGTAGCATTCAGAAGAAGAAGACAAGGAAAAACTGATTACGCAGCTAGAATGAAATTAGTCGATTACGACAAATCCCGTTTAGTTGTAAGAGTATCCAACTCTCACGCTACTGTTCAAGTTATCGATTACGCTCCTGAAGGAGATATTACTGTTGCATCCGCTGTAAGTAAACAATTAGCTAACTACGGTTACTTAGGTGCTACCGGTAACCTTTCAGCATTCTACTTAACTGCATACTTATGTGCTAAAAGAGCTTTAGCAGCTGGTGTTGAATATGCAATCTTAGACATTGGTTTAAAATCACCAATTAAAGGTTCTAAAATCTTTGCAGCTTTAAAAGGTGCATTAGACGCTGGTTTAGAAATCCCTCACGGTGACTTCATTTTCCCAGAAGATGAACGTATCAGAGGAGAACATGTTGCTAACTACGCTGAATCTTTAGATGCTGAAGAAGTAGCTAAAAAATTCTCAAAGTACTTTGAAAGAGGTCTCGACCCTAAAAAGTTACCTGAAAACTTTGATGAAACTGTTAAAAATATTGATGAGGCAGAGGTATAACTATGAGTTTTAATATTGATGAATGGGAACCTAAAACTAAAATGGGTAAATTAGTTAAAGATGGAACCATTACTGATATCGATGAAATCTTTGAAAAAGGTCTTCCAATTATGGAATTAGAAATAGTTGATGCCTTAATTCCAGATTTAGAAGAAGAAGTAATGGATGTTAACTTAGTTCAAAGGATGCATAAATCTGGTAGAAAAGTTAATTTCAGAGTAATTGTTGCTGTAGGTAACAAGAATGGTTACGTTGGATTAGGCCAAGGTAAAGCTAAAGAGGTCGGTCCTGCTATTAGAAAAGCTGTTGACAACGCTAAATACAACCTTATTAAAGTAAGAAGAGGTTGTGGAGATTGGGGTTGTGTTTGTGGAAGAGAACACACCGTACCTTTCAAAGTAACCGGTAAAACCAGTAGTGTAAGTGTTACTTTAATGCCAGCTCCTGCAGGTGTAGGATTAGTAGTTGGAGATGTCGGTAAAACTATCTTAAAACTCGCTGGTATTCACGATGTATGGTCTCAAACTTTCGGTCAAACTCAAACCACAGTTAACTTTGCTAACGCTGTATTTGATGCTTTAAAAGAATTAAGTAACGTTAAAGCAAGTAAAGAAGATCTCAAGAAAATGGGAGTTAACTACTAAATGGTGATATCATGTATTTAGTTATTAGAGTTAGAGGAACTACCGGTGTCATTAAAAATATTGCAGACACCTTAGATATGTTAAGACTTAACAGAATCAGCCATGCAGTGTTAGTTGAAGAAAATCCTAGTTACGAAGGTATGCTTCAAAAAGCTAAGGATTACATCACCTGGGGAGAAATCGACGCTGAATTCGTTGCAGCTATGATTGCTAAAAGAGGAAGACTCCCAGGTAATGTGAAAGTTACTGACGAGTATGTAGCTGAAAATACTGATTACGCTAATATCGAAGAATTGGCTAAAGCTGTAGTTGAATCTAAAGTTAAATTAGCTGATGTAGGTATTAAACCTGTATTCCGTTTACACCCTCCAAGAAAAGGTTACGAAGATATCCGTTTATCTGTTAAAGAAGGTGGATCTTTAGGTTACAGGGGAGAAGAAATTAAAGACCTTGGTAAAAGAATGCTTTAAACAGGTGAGTATTTATGATTAGAACAAAACGTAAAATCAACAAACAAAGAGGTTCTAGATCCAACGGTGGAGGATGTACCAAAAAACGTAGAGGTGCAGGTAACAAAGGTGGAAAAGGTAAAGCAGGTATGGGTAAACAACACTGGACCTGGACTGTAATCCACGACCCAAACCACTTCGGAAAACATGGTTTCAAAAGACCTCAAAAAATGATTAAAAAAGTCAACACTGTTAACTTAAATTACTTAGAAGAGCATGCTGACGATTTAATTGCAAAAGGAATTGCATCCAAAGATGGAGACGCAATCGTTATTGATGTTACTGAATTAGGTTATGACAAAGTTTTAGCTAAAGGTAAAATTACCAAAGCTTACAAAATCTCAGCACCTCAATTCTCAGCATCTGCTATTGAAAAAATTGAAGAATTAGGAGGAGAAGCTATATTATTATAGCTTTATCCTTAATCAGGGGATAAAATGTCATCATTAGAAGTATTAGAGCCAATATTTAAAGTTATTCCAGAAGTTAAATCTCCGGTTCACAGGGAAGATTTTAATGAGAAACTTAAATGGACAGCTGTTGTCTTAATTTTATATTTCTTTTTAACTCAAATACCATTATATGGTTTAGCTCCTGGAGCTATTGACAGTTTTGCTCAATTAAGAGCAGTTATGGCTGGAAGTTTTGGTTCCATTCTTACATTAGGAATTGGCCCTATTGTTACTGCTTCTATTGTTTTACAATTATTAGTTGGTTCAAATCTTTTAGATTTGGACCTTTCATCCCATAAGGACAAGTCTCATTTCCAGGCAACACAAAAGGTTTTATCCATTGTGTTCACAGTGTTTGAGGCAAGTGTTTTAGTACTTACCGGAAACCTAGTCCCTATTGACGGATCATATACTTGGTTATTAATCCTCCAACTTGTTCTTGGTGCGTTGGTTATCATCTACCTTGATGAAGTTGTTTCAAAATGGGGATTCGGTAGTGGTATTGGTTTGTTCATTGCTGCTGGTGTATGTCAAGCAATTATGGTAGGTTCATTCAGTATTTTACCTGGTACTGATGGATTTTTAGCTGGTATCATTCCAAAATTCATCCAACAAATCATGGCTGGTACTCCTGACTTATCTATTTTAATCCCATTGATTGCAACTATTATCGTATTCTTAGTTGTATTATATGGTGAATCAATGAGAGTGGAAATTCCTATTTCTCATGGTAGTGTAAGAGGACATGGTAGAATCAGAGGATCTGTTGGTAAATATCCATTGAAATTTGTTTACTCAAGTAACATGCCGGTAATTTTAACAAGTGCTTTACTTGTAAACGTAACTTTATTTGCTAATGTTTTCCAAAAAATAGGAGTTCCTATTTTAGGCCATATGCAACAAGGTAAACCTGTTGATGGTATTGCATGGTTGTTATCCACACCAAGTTTGCAAAACTTCGTCACTGAACCAATACATGTTTTAGTTTATGCAGTATTCTTCATTGCATGCTGTATGTTATTCTCATACTTATGGGTTGAAATCAGTGGTTTGAATGCTAAAAAGATTTCAGAACAACTTCACAAATCAGGTATTCAAATTCCAGGTTTCAGAAGTAGTAAACGTCAATTATATAAAATTTTGAAAAAGTATATTCCTGCACTTACCCTTATCAGTGGTATCTATGTAGGTCTTATTGCTTTCCTCGCAGACTTGACCGGTGCTTTAGGTGGAGGTACTGGTGTATTGCTTACTGTAGGTATTCTTCACAAGCTATACGAAGAAATGGCTGAAGAACAACTCATGTCCGCAAATCCTGTCCTTAGGAAAGTTTTAGGAGGAGATTAATTTCTCTCCTATTCTCTTTTATTTAAACGAGGGATTAAAATGAAATTAGTAGTATTAACAGGGATTCCAGGTTCTGGTAGTACCACATTACTTGGAAAAGCATTAGAAGAAGTTGATTATGTCCACTTAAACTACGGAGACATAATGACTGAAATTGCAATTAAGGAAAAAATTGTAAATGACAGGGACGCTTTAAGGAAATTGCCTGCTGAAACACAAAAAGAAATTCAGGCTAAAGCAGCTAAAGAAATCAAAGCAAGATCCGAAAAGGATAATGTTATTGTAGATACTCACTGTACCATTAACACTCCTGCTGGATTTTTACCAGGACTTCCAATTTGGGTTTTAGAAGAATTACAACCTGATCAATTCATTTTAATTGAAGCAAATCCTGATGAGATTATTTACAGAAGATTAAATGATGATACTCGTGAAAGAGATATTCAAAAAGTGAAAGAGATTGAATTGCATCAACAAATGAACAGGGCAACCTCAATGGCTTATGCTACTTTAACCGGTGCAACTGTCAAAATTGTTGCAAATCATGACAATCATTTAAATTCTTCAGTTAAGAAATTGGTAAATGTATTAAAATTATAGGTGATTAATTATGCCAGATATAATGGGAATGGTTTACGGTGCATTGAATACAATCTTTAATCCTATTTTAGCTTTGGATCCGAATCCAACTAATCCTGCATTAACTGTATTGATCATTGCATTTTTCGTTTCATTAATCACAACTATTGCTAACAAGTATTTAGTTGACCAAGATGAAATGAATGCTATCCAAGAGCGTAATAAAGCTTTCCAAAAAGAGTTACGTGACGCTCAAAAAAGAGGAGACGGTAAAAAAATTGCAGAGCTCCAGGCTAAACAGACCGAAATGATGAAAGACCAATCTGCTATGATGTCCAATCAGTTCAAGCCTATGATTGTAACTTTCGTTCCGATCATTTTGATTTTCTTCTGGATGAGAACATCTGCAATCAGTAACTTGGTTATCATTTTGCCTCCGTCCGTTTATTGGGTTACTTTAACACCATTATGGCATGTAATCGGTAGCATTTTCTATGGTGGTCAAGCCACTATCCCATATGGTATCGGTTGGTTATTATGGTATATGATTTGTACTTTCGGTATGAGTCAGATACTAAGAAAATTTTTAGGTTTCAAACAAGGGTTCTAATTTAACCCTTTTTCCATACATTTATTAATAATGAGAAATATATATTATAGTATTCTATTTTGAATACGCTATTACACAATTATTATATAATTTATTTAAAAATTAATTTAAGGTGATTAAATGCCTGCAAATAGGTTTAGATCAAGATCATATAAAAGAGTTCGCAAAAACACTCCCGGAGGGGAAAATGTTTTAAGATACAAAAAGAAAAAACCATCTAAGCATGTTTGTGCTGAGTGTGGTGCAGTCTTACATGGTGTTCCTCGTGGACGTCCATATGAAATTGGAAAATTATCAAAAACAGCTAAAAGACCTAACCGTCCTTACGGTGGTTACTTATGTTCAAGCTGTGCTCGTAAACTTTTCAAACAAGAGGCTAGAAAATAATGATAATTACTATCGGCGGATTAGCTGGAACCGGAACAACAACCACTGCTGAGTTACTCTCAGAAAAACTGGATATTCCATACATCTCTGCAGGTTTTGTCTTTAGGGAAATGGCTGCGGAAAAAGGAATGAGCGTTCTTGAATTCAGTGAATTTGCTGAAGGTAATGATGATATTGATAAAGAAATAGACAAAAGGCAAGCTCAAAAAGCTAAGGAAGCAGAAAACCTCATTGTCGAAGGAAGATTATCCGCATACTTTGTGGACAATGCCGACTTGCGACTATGGTTGGTGACTCCTTTTGATGTTCGTTCACAAAGAATTGCTGAAAGGGAAGAAAAAACTGTTGAAATAGCAAAAGATGAAATAATCATTCGTGAAGAGAGCGAAGCCTTAAGGTACATGGAAATCCATAACATTGACATCAGCAATATGGATATCTATGACTTAATTATAAATACTGATACCTTCGATCCTGAAAGCGTATCAGAAATCATTATTCAAACATTAAAGGTGATATAAATGGCATCAATCGAAGTAGGTAGAGTATGTGTTAAAACTGCTGGTAGAGAAGCAGGCGAAAAATGCGCAATCGTTGAAATTATCGATGAAAACTATGTAGAAGTTATTGGTGAAGCTGTTAAAAACAGAAGATGTAACATCGCTCACTTAGAACCAACTGCAGATTCCATCGATGTTTCTGGTGATGCAGAATCTATCAAAGCAGCTTTAGCTGACTTATAAAATTCAATGAATAATTAAAAAAAATTATTCATAACTTTTTTTATTTACTATTTTTTTAAGGGTACTTTTTCATGAAATTCAATATGGTTAAAAAATCTGAAGGATTCACTTCTCCTGATTTCGGCTGCAAGCCTGAAGACAGGCCGATTGAAGAATACATTTCTCATGGTGTTATCAATTTGGACAAGCCATCCGGACCGACATCTCATGAAATAGACTCTTGGGTTAAACGCATATTAAACCTGGAAAAATCCGGTCACGGAGGGACACTTGACCCTAAGGTTACTGGTATTTTACCAGTGGGACTTAATGATGCAACCCGTGCAATACAACTGTTATTGACCGCTCCAAAGGAGTATGTCTGTCTTTTGACTTTCCATCAGGATGTTGATGAGGAAAGGATTCGTGAAGTTTTCGCTGAATTTACAGGAAAGATTTTCCAATTGCCTCCTGTTAAAAGTGCAGTGAAACGTGAAATGAGAACCCGTAACATTTACTATTCAACAATCTATGAGATAGAAGGTCGTGACGTGCTTTTCAGGATTGGTTGTGAAGCCGGAACATATGTCAGAACCTATTGCCACAATATAGGTGAGGCATTGGGTGTAGGAGCACATATGGCAGAGCTTAGAAGAACACAAGTCGGTTCATTTAATGAAAAGAACAATCTGGTGACATTGCAGGATGTTACCGATGCATATCACTTCTGGAAGGAAGATGGTGATGAGTCATTCCTGCGCAACTCAATAATGCCAATGGAAAGGGCTGCAGATTACCTTCCAAAGATTATCATAAAGGACTCAGCCGTTGATGCGGTTTGCCATGGTGCGGATCTTGCCAATGGTGGTATTGTTGAACTGGCGGACAGTATCCAGAAAAATGATATTGTGGCTATTGAAACTCTCAAGGGAGAGTTGGTCGGTGCTGGAAATTCATTATTGACTTCTAATGAGATTTTGGATGCGGACAGTGGGTTTGCCGTCAATGTCAATAAGGTTTTCATGAAACCTGATACATATCCAAGGTTTTGGAAATAATTTTTCCACTTAAACTCATTTAATTTTTAATATTCAAACTTATATTACTTTAATTTTCAATTAAACTATTTTTATTAATTTATTTAACATATAAGAATGCAAGTGAGCACTTGCTTGCGAAAAACTTTATATATGGATAGTTTTATATATTTACTTGTACTTTTAAGTACTTTTGATACTCGATTAACCTAGATGGGTGAATTCCTAAACTTTTTTAAATTCGCCTGTCTATTTTCTCCCTTTGTAATTTATTTTTGAATATCCAAAAACTTTATATTTAATTTTTCAGTTATATTATTATATGAAAGTTAGAGTTGGAGGTTATTAATTTTGAACAAAAGATTTGTTCTACCGATATTTTTTGTATTAATTCTTATTTTTTCAATCACTGCGATTCAAGCAGGGGATGTTAACTCAACAGTAGCAAGCATTAATGCTAATGAAACTCTAACAATTGATTCAAACTTGGATGCTTTAGCAGAAGATTTTTCAAATGATAAGGCTAAAAACAGTACAGAGTTAGCACCGCAATCCGATAATATCTACTATTATGGGGATTATAATGTTTCCTTGAAGGATTCAAATACCAACAATAGTCTTGAAGGCAAGCAAATCCGTTTAGTTATAAACGACGTTAATTATACAATCGTTACTGGAATTTCAGGCATTGCAGGGCTAAACTTGAATTTAACACCTGGAAAATATAGTGTATCAGCATATTTTGACGGGGATGAGCTATTTGAGTCCAGCAATTTCACCTCCACTTTTTCAATACTTCCAACAGTCACATCTAAGGATATAACTAAATATTACAAGGGAGGCACAAAATACACTGCAACTTTCTATGACAGTCTGGGCAATCCATTGGCAAACAGAAATGTTGCAATTAGTGTCAACGGAAAGTCATACACTGCAAAAACCAACAGTAAGGGTGTTGTCAGCTTGGCGGTTAACCTAAAACCAGGAACCTATAAGGTTATTGCAACAGATCCAATCACAGGTTATAAGATGACAACCACCTTCAGGATATTGTCAACAATCAGCTCAAGCAACCTGAACAAGGTTGAAGGTGACGGCAGGAAATTCACGGTTAAGTTTTTTACTAGCAACGGAAAAGCCTTAACCAAAAAATATGTTAAAATCAAATTCAAGGGAAAGACTAAAAAGTATAAGACAAATGCTGCTGGAAAAGTTAGCTTGCCTGTCAAAAAGCTTAAAAAGGGAACATATTATGTAACCTGTTACAATAACGGATTAACCAAAACCTATAAAATCAAGGTGTTCAAGAAAAAGGCATCCACCAAACTGACCGCATGGGATTACACATACTATACAAATCAGACAAAAACCATCAAGGTTAAGCTGTCAACCGCTTTGAATGACTATTCAAACATTGGAAAGGTCATTAAGATAAAGGTCAACGGAAAAACATATTACAAAAAAACAGACTCTAAGGGTATGGTTACTTTTAACCTTCCGGCTTTAAAAAAGGGTCTTTACAAGGTCCAATACACTTATGATGGAACCAAATACTTCAAAAAGGCAAGTTCAACAAGGCTATTGACAATACTTGATACCAGAACCACAGAACTGAATGTTAAGGGCATAACCAGTTTCGGTTATGGTGCGGGCTCATCCCTAACGGTCGCCTACACTGCAGGTGGCGTTCCATTGGCCAAGAAAAGCGTTTCCATTACTTTGAATGGTATCACTTACACTGAAACCACCGACAATAAGGGACTGGTGTATCTGCCGATTGACTTGGATATTGGAAAATATGAAGTTAGCTATGAGGCTGAGGGCGACTCTAAGGTTGACGGCACATCCGGTTCAAGCTTTATTGACGTATTCAAAAGGGAACCATCGAAAGTAACCTGGAAAAGTCCAAAAACCTTCAAGGACGCCTGGCAGGCTTTCAAGATATTGGTGAGGGATTCAAATGGGAATCCGATTTTAGGCAAAAGCGTTAAATTGACAATCGACGGCGAATCCTATTATGCAAAAACCGATTCCAAAGGATATGCAACAGTCAAGACAAGCGTTGCAATAGGTCATTATAAGGTTTCATTCAAATTCCTCGGAAGCAATGACTTTGCACCTAGTGCCTCATCAAAAACAATTAAGGTTAAGCTGTCAACGTATAAGAATGGTATAAACCAGAAGAACACCATTTCATACCTCAAGTCATATATTAAATCATCCAGCCACTGTAAGGTCGGAACTAAGGCAATCAAGAAACTGGTTAAATCCCTGACTAAAGGCAAGAAGTCCAAAGTGGACAAGGCAAGGGCAATATTCAATTGGGTAAGGGACAACCTTGGCTACAGCTACTATTATGACACTAAATACGGTGCAACAAAAACATTGAAGTATATGAGAGGTAACTGTGTCGATCATTCACACTTGCTGGTTTCAATGTTCAGGACTGCAGGTTTAAAGGCAAGATATGTCCATGGAGTGTGCAAGTTCCCTTACAGTGGAACCACAGGCCATGTATGGACTCAGGTGCTAATCGGAAAGAACTGGGTCTGCGCCGATGCGACCAGCTACAGGAATTCCCTTGGAAAGATTGCCAATTGGAACACCAAGTCATATCACATTCACGCTAAGTATGCAAGCTTGCCGTTCTAGTGTGTGATGGAAAAATTATTTTATATTAAAAAAGAAAAAGGAAGTGGGAAGCTAGAACGCTCCACCGCCTCCACCTCCTGATCCTCCTCCAAGGCCGCCGAAGCCTCCTGAGTCGGATGAAGGATTTGCAGCACTTTCACCTGTTCTGAATGCGGAATACATCAGGCCATAACCGCCATAGTAATGATACATGAACAAATCATCTTCATAATCCAGGTAATTTGGAACCTGGAGTTTCATGTTCTCATAGACCTTGTCAGCTATTCCAAGAGCCGCACCATAAATCAGGTACTTCCTCCAGACAACTATTGATTCCGGAGGGTGTTCGTTAATTAAACTGTTGTCCTTCAAGAACTTCTTGAAGTTTCTCCATTTAAGATAGAAGGTCCTACCATTTTCAGTCCATCTTCCAAAAATATCCTCGTTAAGACGCATCAGAACTAATGAAATTATGATGAGTAATATGCCGCCAACAAGTGCGAACACTCCACTTTTAAGTTCTGTTGTGAAACCCAATATTGCAATAATCGCTCCAAAGGCAAGGCCACCTATTGAAATTGCGGCTATTGCTGTTGAACCCCTGTCATCAAAGTATTCCGGCAGGTTTATCTGGTCCTTAACTGTTTCTTCCCAGTGTTCAAACTGGCTCATGAACCATTTTGCATTGGTTTCAGAAGACAATTGGGAATTCAATGCGGAAAGATTCAGTGTATTGTTTTGGGAGAAATGCTTCAAGGTGTTGAACACTATCTGTTCGCTTGTGCTTAACTCGGAAAACTTCTCATTGTTGAATGTTAAAATCAAATCGTTAAGTTCTGTGTCAACATCCGCTTCCTGGAACAGTCTGAATGCCTTCTTGTCGATGAGGTTCATGATTGACGCTTCAAAGCCCTTCATATTAGGGGTTCCAAGGTCTGTCCTGTCCTCAATCAATGCATTGATCACTTCTGGCGGGTCATTTGTCGGCAGGTCTCGCTCATAGATTCCGTCATATTCCACCTTAGGCTCCCTTCCATATTTCAGATAGGTCACCACGGCACCGACAGGACTCAGTATTGAAAGCAATCCTAAAATCAGGTATGTTGTGTTCCAAAAGTTGCGTCCGTTGACGCTGTTCTCAAGATTCTTCATGATCATGTCACGCCCGTCACGGTTCACATGCTTTGCATAGGTTGCATCATCAAAATCGTCCAACGGCATAAGGACAAGAATTTCATAGAAGTCCCCTTCAGGAATTGATGTTGTGGTTGCTGTAATTGTGTTGCCTTTCAGGTCACTTGTAACGTTGAATTCCTGCGGGTTCAGGAAGTACTCGTTGCCGGTCTTGCCGGGCAGCTTGACATTAACATTAACCTCTTCGACTCCAACATCCCATTCGTCTCCCCAGAGCTTGTATTGGAGTCCTCCAACATCATTGAAAAGGGTTACGACATTTTTCATGTCATAATGAATGTGGACTTTAACGTCACAGTCGCTGATGCCTCTTGTATGGGCAGCATCGGAGTAGAGATAGATTTTCAGATGCTTTTTACCGTCCTCATCGCTTTGCTTAAGTACGGGATAGGCTCCCTCGGCGTAAACCTCAATGTTGTCTATGCTTTCTCCAGGCTTCAGGGGAATGTCTCGATAGACTCCGTTGAATGAGCCGTCAAAAGAGTAATCGTACTCCTCCTCCACATGCAATAGGCCGTTACTTCCAACTGTCAGGTCAATGAATGCTTGATCTATTGTGTAGCTTCTGTCGTCATCTGCGGTTACTGCGCTTAGGGTTGAAAATAATAATAAAAAAAGTAGAATTATAATAAATGTGTTTTTAACATTCATATAATTCACCTACTCAAATTTCACTTCCGGCACGGCTGTTTCACTTGCAGGAGCTTCGAAGTAGGTTTCTTCCTTAAATCTAAAGATTTTTGCCATGAGGCTGCTTGGGAATTGTTGGCAAGCGTTGTTGTATTTCAAGACAACATCATTGTAGAACTGTCTTGCATAAGCGATTTTGTCTTCGGTTTCGCTTAATTCAGTTTGCAATTGTTGGAAATTGCTGTTTGCCTTTAAGTCAGGGTAGTTTTCAGCAACAGCAAACAGTGTTTTCAATGCTCCGGTCAACTGATTGTCCGCAGCGCTTGTTTCCTCAATGCTTGTTGCGTTCATGACTCCTGTCCTGGCTTTTGTCACTTCTTCAAGAACACCTTTTTCATGAGCAGCATAGCCCTTAACGGTTTCGACAAGGTTAGGTATCAGGTCGTTTCTTCTTTTAAGTTGAACATCTATTTGCGCATAGCTGTTTTTCACGCGGTTTCTAAGTCCAACCAGGTTATTGTACATGTGCACGAATGTCACTATAACAAAAATAACCAGTATTACCATTATTATTATAAATAGGATATCCATTATATCACCTAATTAATAATATATTAAGGTATAAAATATAATTTGCCATTTGATTTAATAACCATGAAAAATATAATATTTCATGAGAATAGCATTTTTTATTAAAATCTTAGTTTTAAGCAAACCTTTATATAGGTTGACAATTAAATATTATTTTATCATATTATTCTAGACAATATGATGGACAAGTATTGCTAACTATTTTAATGCCGAGATAGTCTAGCCTGGTAAGGCGCGAGACTGGAAATCTCGTGGGCGTTCAGCCCTCCTGGGTTCAAATCCCAGTCTCGGCGTTTATTAGTTTTTAACTATATTTTTTTGATAATTTATAAAAATACTTGTTAAACTGATATTTATTGCACTCTTAGCCAATAGGCTAAGTTTATAACTGTTGAAAAAAACTGTGTTTTGAAATTCAAAACATTCGAATCTATATTTTACGTCTCGTAGGTTCGCTCTATAAATGGAGGTTATTTAATGGAAGACGAATTCAAACATTTAGTACGTATTTCAAGAAAGGACGTTAATGGTAACAAAACCATTGAACATGCTTTGACTGAAATCAAAGGTGTTGGAATCTCTTTATCTAAAACTATCTGTCGCGTTTTAGACTTAGATTTAGATGCTAAAATTGGATACATTGCTGACGAAGATGTTTTAAAAATTGAAGAAATTTTAGAAAACCCTCAAAAGTTCGATATCCCATCATGGATGTTAAACAGAAGGGAAGACTACGAAACTGGTGACGACATTCACTTAATCGAATCAGATCTTGACATGACCTTAAGGGATGATTTGAACAGAATGAAAAAGACCAGAAGCTACAAAGGTAGAAGACACGAAGTTGGTTTACCTGTTAGAGGTCAAAGAACCAAATCTACTTTCAGAAAAAGTTCTTCAGTTGGTGTAAAACGTTCAAGAGGATAGGCAAGAGCTTTTTTTATAAATTAAATTATTGAAATTCAATTTTTAAGGAGATGTTTTAATGGGACAACCTAGAAAATCAAGGAAAAAGTATAATACACCACCACATCCTTGGAATGCGGAAAGAATTAAAAATGAAAATAAATTAATGACTAAATACGGTCTTAAAAACAAAAAAGAAATTTGGAAAGCTGATACTTTAGTCAGAAGATACAGTAGGGAAGCAAGATACTTACTTGGTTTCGATACTGATCAAATGGTAAAAGAAAAATTACAATTATTAGGACACTTAGCTAGAACCGGTGTTTTGCCAGAAGGTGCTGCTCTCGAAGATATTCTTGACTTAAACGTTGAAGATATCTTAAGAAGAAGATTACAAACTATTGTATATAAGAAAGGTTTAGCTCGTACTCCTAAAGAAGCAAGAATGTTCGTTGTACACGGTCACATAGCATTAAATGGTAAAAAAATCAACTCACCAAGCTATGTAGTTTTAGACGGTCAAGAAGATCAAATCGGTTTCTACCGTTCTTCACCTGTAGCAAAACAAATTGAAGAGTACAACAAAGCAAAGGATAATAAAGCTAATACAGAGGAATAAAGGGTGTAACTATGGCAAAAGATGAAAAATGGGGTATAGCTAATATTTACTCATCATTTAACAACACTATTATTACTGTAACAGACATCACTGGTGCTGAAACTATTTCACAATGGTCTGGTGGTAAAGTTGTTCGTGCAGACAGGCAACAAGCTTCACCATTCGCAGCAATGGCAGCAGCAACCAGAATCGCTGATGACGCTAAAGAAAAAGGATTTGTTGGATTACATATTAAAGTAAGAGCTCCTGGTGGAAATGGACCAAGAAGTCCAGGACCTGGTGCACAAGCTACTATCCGTGCTTTAGCAAGAGCTGGAATTAAAATAGGAAAAATCGAAGATATCACTCCTATTCCTCACGACGGTACTGGAAGACCTGGTGGTAAGAGAGGAAGAAGAGTATAAGCGGAAGGGTTTAATATGGAGATAGAAGTAAGAAGTCAAAGTGATGATGAAATTGTTTTCATCGTACGTGATGCAGAAGTGCCTTTCATCAATGCTATCAGAAGGGTTGCAATGGTCAACGTTCCAAAAATAGCTATTGAAGATGTTAATATCATCAAAAATGATTCTGCAATGTTTAATGAGGTACTTGCTCATAGACTCGGTTTAACTCCTTTAGTTTCTGATTTGGATGCTCTCGAAGGAATGTCATTACCTGAAGACGATGACTGGGATGACTACACCAATGGAATCATGTTCCATTTGAATGAAGAAGGACCAAAAACAGTATACTCCAAGGATTTAATATCTTCAGACTCAAAAATTAAACCAGTTTACGACACTATACCTTTAGTAAAACTTAAAGAAGGCGAAGAGATCAACATTGAAGCGGTTGCAAAAGTCGGATACGGAAAGGAACATGCTAAATGGATGCCAACTACCGTGTGCGCTTACAAGCAATATCCTGAAATAACATTCAATGATGATGTCGAAATCGATTACGACTGTGCTCAAGCATGTCCAAGAGGTATTTTGAAATCCGATAGAAGATCTAAAGAAATCAAAATCTTAGACATCGAAAACTGTGCCATGTGTAAAAGCTGTGTAAGAGCTTCAGACAACGGCTACATTAATGTCGGATACCGTGAAAACGATTTCATTTTCAGAATCGAAACTGACGGTGCAATGCCTCCTAAAGAAGTTTTATTAAAAGCTTGTGACGTATTAGGTGAAAAAGCGGATAAGTTTATCAGATTTAGTGAAGAAGGAGGAAGTAAATAATGGTTAAGAAAGTAGTAAAAACAAATCCTAACCTTATTGAACTTATTAATAAACTTTATGAACAATCAAGAAATGAAGATGCAGCTATTTGGAAAGATGTTGCACAAAGACTTGAAAGGTCAAACAGAAGAACTGCTGAAGTAAATTTATCAGACATCGCAAGATACGCTGAAGAAGGCGAAACTGTTTTAGTACCTGGTAAAGTTTTATCAAACGGTGATTTGGAAAACAAAGTAGATGTTGTAGCATTAAAATTCTCAGCTAAAGCACAAGAAAAAATCGCAGCTGCTGGCGGAGAATGCATCTCAATCGAAGAAATTATGGAAAGTAATCCTAAAGGATCAAACATCAGGATTATGGAATAGGGGATGTGTGTTATGATGATTATAGATGGAGAAGGATGCGTTTTAGGAAGATTAGCTAGTATCACTAGTAAAAATCTCTTAGAAGGCGAAGAAGTAGTAATTCTTAATGCTGAAAAAATCATGTTAACCGGTAACAAGGATTGGGCTTATGCTAAATACAAACAAAGAGTGGACAGAGCAAGTATCTCTAACCCTCGTGACTTAGGTCCTAAATATCCTAGAAGACCTGACGACATATTTAGAAGAACTGTAAGAGGAATGTTACCTTTCAAAAAATCCAAAGGTAAAACAGCATACAAAGGCTTAAAAGCTTTCGTAGGTGTTCCTGCTGAATATGCTGATGCTGAACTCACTGCAGTTCCTGAAGCAGAATACGGAGATCTTAAAAAAGGTATCGAGTTAGGAGAAATCTCCAAACTTTTAGGAGCTACCTTTTAGATAAATGGATGTGTAATTATGGTTAAAGTTATTCATACTAGTGGAAAACGTAAAACAGCTATCGCAAGAGGTACTGTTCGCGAAGGAACCGGTAAAGTAAGAATCAACAAAGTTCCTTTAGAACTCTACTCTCCTGAGCTTGCTAACTTAAAATTACAAGAACCATTAACCTTAGCTGGAGACTTAGCTAACGAAGTGGATATCAATATCCATGTTATTGGTGGTGGAGTAATGGGTCAAGCTGAAGCTGCACGTATGGTAATTGCAAAAGGACTCGTTCAATGGTCTCAAGATATGGATTTAAAAGAAAAATTCACTCACTATGACAGAACCATGTTAGTTGGTGACCCAAGACGTTCAGAACCTAAAAAATATGGTGGTCCTGGAGCAAGAGCACGTAAACAAAAAAGTTACAGATAATCTCATCTGTACTTTTATATTTTATTTAAATTAAAAAAGATGATATAAATGATTCCTATAAGATGCTTAAGTTGTGGAAAACCTGTATCAGCATACTTTGATGAATACAACAAAAGAGTAGCTGCTGGTGAAAAGTCTAAAGATGTTTTAGATGATTTAGGTTTAACAAGATACTGTTGTAGAAGAATGTTAATTTCCCACGTTGAAACTTGGGAATAGACAAATTGTAGGGATATTTTCTTGATAAAACTAATCTTGGTAAAATATATGCCTAAAAAATGGAGTAATATTCATGGATGTTGAAAAAAAATTAACAAGGTTTGAAAGAGCTAGACTTCTCGGGGCTAGAGCAATTCAAATATCTATGGGTGCAAGGCCTTTAGTGGAAATTAAAGACTCCCTAGATCCTATTGATATAGCTTACGAGGAACTTAAAGCTGGAGTTTTACCATTAGATGTTATTAGAGATGAATAGATTCAATCTATTTTTCTCCAATTATTTAAAAAAAATAGTAAATACCAATACGACTCTATAAAGAAACTTACTAATTTTTTCAAAGTATAGGTTGGTTGGTAATAAATTGAATGACACTGAGGTGTTTTTTTGGATAGTATAATAGAAGACGTCCAGGTTCGAAAGATTTTGGACAGCAGGGGGAACCCGACCATTGAAGTCGATGTAAAGACTTGGGGTGGTTACGGTAGAGCTGCTGCACCAAGCGGAGCGAGCACTGGTTCAAGAGAAGTGGTGTCCTTCCCTGAAGGAGGAGTGGATCTTGTAGTAAGTGAAATGGAAGACCTTATTGCTTCCGAGCTTATTGGAATGGATGCATGCGATATCACAACAATTGATGAAGTGCTTAGAGAGATAGATGGAACAGACAATTTGGCCGCTATAGGAGGCAACACTACAGTTGCAATTTCACTTGCTGTAGCCAAGGCTGCTGCTGCATCATACAACATGCCGCTTTACCAGTACCTTGGAGGCAACTTCACCAATGAATTGCCGTATCCTTTAGGTAACATGATGAATGGTGGTGCTCATGCAGGCGTCAATGCTCCCGATATTCAGGAATTCCTGGTTGTTCCTATTGGAGCATCCAATGTTGTTGAAGGAATTTTTGCAAACGCTTCTATTCACAAAAAGTTAAAAGAACTAATCCAATCTAAAGATTCAGCCTTTACCGGAGGTAAGGGAGATGAAGGCGGATGGGTACCTAACATAACCAACGTCGATGCTTTGGAAATTCAAGCCCAAGCATGTGAAGAGGTTGGGGATGAATTGGGAATTGAAATTCGACCTGCTTTAGATATGGCAGCATCCGAATTGTGGGATGCAAATGAGCAGAAATACGTTTATGCTCAAGATGGTATCAAGAGAGATACCGGAGATCAGATTGATTTCGTAAAGGATATCATTGATACTTATAAAATGTTTTATGTAGAAGACCCATTTGATGAATCAGATTTTGAGGGATTCGCTCAATTAACTGCCAAAGTTGGTGACAGATGTCTTGTCTGTGGAGATGATTTGTTTGTAACCAACAAGGAACTTCTAGCTAAGGGAATTGAAATGAAAGCCGCAAACGCTATCATTATCAAGCCCAATCAGATTGGTTCATTATCCGAAACTTATGCTACAGTTAAGCTAGCAAAAGAGAATGATATTGTGCCGGTTGTTTCTCACAGATCTGGTGAAACTACTGATGAAACTATTGCTCACTTGGCTGTTGGTTTTAACTCTCCATTGATTAAGACCGGCGCTATCGGCGGTGAGAGAATAGCTAAATTAAATGAGTTAATTCGCATAGAGGAAGAACTTCCAAATTCAAAAATGGGTAAATTATAATTAAAATTTTGGAGATTAGATTATGTCAAAAGTAATTTTAGATTACGATAAATGTGATGGTGCTGACTGTGCAGAATGTGCTGACGTTTGCCCAATGGAAGTATTAGTTCTTAAAGGAGACAAAATTGAAATTGTCGACCCTGAAGAATGTAGTTATTGTGAAGTATGTATGGACGTTTGTCCTAACGAATGTATTCAAATTGAAGATGATTTTTAAATTGTAGGTGAAAATATGGTAAATGAAGAACTTTTAATAGACTTAGATAATTATTTAGCTGCTGGATTACACATTGGTACCCAGCAAAAGACTAGTGACATGGAAAAATACATTTTCAGAGTAAGATCTGACGGTTTATATGTATTAGACATTCAAAAAACTGATGAAAGAATCAGACAAATCGCAAAATTACTCGCTAAATACGACCCTGAAGACATTTTGGTAGTAGCTACCCGTCAATACGGTCAAGCTCCTGTTAAAAAATTCGGTGAGTTAACCGGCGCTAAAACCATTCCTGGTAGATTCATCCCAGGTACCTTAACAAACCCAAATTACGCTAAATTCATTGAACCAAAAATCATTGTAGTAACTGACCCAAGATCAGATTCTCAAGCTATCTTAGAATCCAAACAAAACGGTATTCCAGTTATTGCATTATGTGATACTGAAAACTTACTCAGTTTCGTAGATATTGCTGTACCTGTAAACAACAAAGGTAGAAAAGCTATCGCTTTAGTTTACTGGTTACTCGCAAGACAAATCTTAAGAGAAAGAGGAGACATCCCAGAAGACGGTGACCTTGATATTGATGCAACTGAATTCGAACTTAAATTTTAAGTGAGTTAACATGTTAAGACAACCTGCTGTTGCTGGAGCGTTCTATCCGGATGACCCTGAAACTCTAGTTAGGCTTATTGAAAGCTGTTTTCTAGATGATTCCGGCGTCGGATACATACCTGAACTGAAATCATTTGAAGGTACAGAGTATCCTATCAACGTTATGGTTCCGCATGCAGGTTATCAATATTCTGGTGCAATAGCTTCTCATGGCTATTGCGAAATCGTTAAAAATGGTTTTCCTGAAGTTTTTATAATTTTAAGTCCAAACCATACTGGATTCGGTAGTGAAATTTCCATCTTCAATGAGGGCGAATGGATCACCCCATTGGGAAACGTTCCTGTGGATGGGGAGTTTGCAGACAGCATTATTGAGTTTTCAGACATTGCGTCTGCTGAATTCACAGCCCATCTTCGAGAACACAGTATTGAAGTTCAGCTGCCGTTCCTACAATATTTTTCCGCTGATTTTAAGATTGTTCCTATTACAGTGGGCAAACAGGATTTTGTTACTTCAACCGATCTTGCCAATGCGATTTATGAGGCTGGAAAGAAATTGAACAGGTCATATTGCGTTATTGCAAGCACTGATTTGTCTCATTTCAACACTCAGGAAAGGGCAAACAAGGTTGACGGGTTTGTCCTTGAGGACATTGGAGAGATGAACGAGTTCAAGCTTTTCGAAGAGGTTGTTCAGTACAATATCACAATGTGCGGCTATGGTGCGGTAATGACTGCAATTTCCCTTTCAAAGCGGTGTGACAAGAATGATTGTGACATATTGGCTTATGGGACCAGTGGTGACGTTACCGGGGACATGACATCAGTGGTTGGTTATGCTTCAGGTATTTTTAGATAGGTGAGTTAATTGATAGCTAAAGCTTCTGCTCCGGCAAAAACTATTCTATTTGGAGAACACTCTGTTGTTTATGATGAACCTGCTATTGCAGGTGCTGTTAATAAAAGAGCTTATGTTACCGTTAAGGATTCTGAAGACGATAGAACTATTTTCAGAGCTCCAGATATTGGTTTTGAAGCTGAATTACTTACAGATGAGAAAAAATATATTCTACTTAAGGGAAAACCAGGTATTATTAGATACATTTTAGAAGCTCTTTATAAGGTTCACGACCACACGCCGATTGACATAACATTGAACTCCCAGGTGCCTATAGGTTCCGGATTGGGTTCGTCAGCGGCAGTTACAGTTGCCACATTGGCGGCATTATACCGTTATCATAATATTCGTTTCAATAAGCAATCACTTGCTCATGATGCTCATATGGTTGAACAGGCGGTTCAGGGCGTTGCAAGTCCTCTTGACACTTTGGTTTCCACTTACGGGGGACTCGTTTACCTGTCAAGGAACAAGAAGGTTGAGCATTTCAAGGTCAACTTCAATGTCCCGTTCGTTGTGGGATACACCACAAAGCATGGAAACACTGGCAAGATGGTTAAGGATGTCAGAAAGCTCAAGACAAGAAATCCTAAAATCATCAATCCCGTAATCACTTCAATGGGCAATCTTACCAATTACGCAAAACAAGCAATCCTGAAAAGGGATTTCGCCAAAATCGGTGAGTTGATGAATATTAATCATGGATTCTTGGATGTTTTGGGTGTAAACACATTGGAATTGTCACGTATGGTGTATAATGCAAGGGAAGCCGGTGCAATCGGTTCCAAGACTACCGGTGCAGGTGGTGGAGGAAGCATAATTGCGCTTTGTCCTGGCAAAGTCGATGAAGTCGCTCAGGCAATCGCTCGTGATGACCATGTTTTAAAAATCAGATTTACAAGAAAAGGAGTTTCTTCAAGGGTTTACAAGTGATTTAATGATTATTTTAAAAATTGGCGGAAGCATCCTGACAAACAAGGATTCACAAAGCAGTGAAGTAGATGCGGCTAGCCTTAAAAGAATTGCATCCGAGATAAAAAGATCTCTCGACAATTCCGAAAAGGAACTTATTATCGTTCATGGTGCCGGTTCATTCGGCCATCCTCCTGCCAAGAAACATAAAATCGGGGAGGAATTCGACAAGTCCCAATATCCGGAAAAGAGATTGGGTTTCTGTGAGATTCAAAATGAAGTCAAAAAGCTTAACATGTTCATTTGTGAGGCTTTCATTGATGAAGGAATACCTGCAATTGCAGTTCCCGCTTCTGGTTTTATAACTGCAGCAGACAAGAGAATCACCGAGGGTGATCTTGACCTCTTTAGGAGATACTTGGATAAGGGTTTTGTCCCTATAATCTATGGGGATGTTGTTTTGGATGATGAGTTGGAGTTCTGTGTCATATCAGGCGACCAGCTGATTCAGTACTTGGCGAAAAATCTTAATCCGGACGTTGTCGTTTTGGGAACTGATGTTGACGGTGTTTATAACAAGAATCCTAAAACACATGAAGATGCAATCTTTTTTGAAAAGTTCTCATCACTAGAGGACTTGGATACCCTGGAAGGAACCACAAATGTAGACGTGACCGGTGGAATGGTCGGGAAAATTAAAGAACTTTTAAGTTTAGCAGATTTAGGAATTGAATCTAAAATAATAAATGCTGAAGTTGAAGATAATATTTTCAAAGTGCTAGAAGACAAGGAAGTTAAAGGAACTGTAATTTCAAGGGGAAATTAGGAAATGATTTCAGATAGAAAATTAGAGCATTTATTAATTTGTGAAAATTATGATGTAGAGTTTAAAGACAAGACTACTGGATTTGAAGATATAGAACTGATCCATAATGTTTTACCGGAAATAGATAAAAACGAGATTGACTTGTCAACAGAGGTTTTCGGTAAGAAATTAGATTCACCTTTATTTATCACAGCAATTACAGGAGGCCATCCTGCAGCCCGCAAGGTCAATAAGGAATTGGCTATTGCAGCTGAAAACAATGGCATTGCATTAGGAGTAGGATCCCAAAGGGCCGCATGTGAACATCCGGAACTTGAGGACACATACACTGTAGTGCGTGAAAACGCACCGGACTGTTTGCTTGTTGGAAACATTGGGGCTCCACAATTGAACCTTGCTGAAAAGGCAGTTGAGATATTGGATGCGGATATTTTGGCTATTCATTTAAACCCTCTTCAGGAATCAATTCAGCCGGAAGGGGACTTGGATGCAAGAGGATACACTGACCTCATAGCCAAGATAACAGACACAGTTGACATTCCAGTTGTGGCTAAGGAAACCGGTTGTGGAATTTCCGCTGAATCAGCCAAGACTTTGGTTGATGCCGGCGTTGATTTCATTGACATTGAAGGTGCAGGCGGTACAAGCTGGGCAGCCGTTGAAACATACCGTGCAGAGGACAGGTACCTTGGCGAAATATTCTGGGACTGGGGAATTCCAACAGCAATAAGCACTGCGGAAGTTGTAAGTGCAGTTGATGTTCCGGTAATTTCTTCAGGAGGAATCAGAACTGGTCTTGAGGCCGCAAAAGCTATTGCTCTTGGTGCAGATGCAGTGGGTATGGCATTGCCGTTTTTAAAGAATTGCAATTCACAAGAGGCTTTAAACACATTTATTAACAGATTTAATGATTCACTAAGAATTGCTATGTTTTTAGTTGGAGCAAATAACATTGAAGAATTGAAACAATCCAGATTAGTCATTCGCGGAAAAACAAGGGAATGGCTAAACGAAAGAGGTATTAACACAAAGAACTATTCAAGGAGATAAAACATGAGCGTTGAAGTTATCGCTATAGGTGGATATCAGGAAGTCGGGAAAAACATGACTGCTGTACGTATAGGGGATGATGTTGTTATTTTTGATATGGGAATTCACCTAGACAGGATCAGCATGCACGAGGACACTGATATTGACAGAATGCACAGTTTAGATTTAATCGAAAGGGGAGTCATTCCAGATGATACATTGATGAAGGATGTTGACGGGAAAGTAAAAGGAATCGTCTTCTCTCACGGGCACCTTGACCATATAGGTGCTGTTGCAAAATTGGCTCACAGGTATGATGCGCCATTGATTGGAACACCTTATACTGCTGCATTAATTGAAAAACAGATTAAAGGAGAACGCAAATTCAAGGTAACAAACCCTATTAAAGTATTGAATCCTGGAAGCAAGGTTAAGCTTTCAAAAGATATTACTTTGGAATTCGTTCAATCAACACACAGTATTCCACAAGCAGTATTTCCGGTATTGCACACTTCAGAAGGTGTAATCGTATACGCGCTTGATTTCAAATTTGACAATCACCAAAAAGTATCACCGCCACCTGACTATAAAAGGCTTAAGGAGTTAGGTAATAAGGGCGTTCTTGCATTGATAGTTGAAACCACCAATGCAATAAACTACAATGAGGTCAAGACCCATTCCGAAAGAATTGCAAGAAACATCCTCGAAGACGTAATGAGGGAACCATTGCATGAGAAAACCGGAATGATTGTCACAACATTCTCATCACACGTTGAACGTGTACAGGCAATTGCAGACATTGCAAAGAAAAGCCACAGGGAAATCTTTTTCCTTGGAAGATCCATGGAAAGGTTCTGTGGAATCGCACAGAAATTAGGCATATTGAAATTGCCTAAAAATGCAAGCATCTACGGATCTCCAAAAGCGGTCAACAGGGCTTTGATGAAAGCTGATGAGGACCGTGCAAACTACCTGTTGGTTACAACCGGACACCAAGGTGAACCTGATGCACTCCTGCCTAGAATCGCAAGTGGCAGAACTCCATTCAACATTAAGGAAGGGGACAACGTTATTATTTCAGCACCTATCATTCCAAACCCTACAAACGCCGCAAACAGGCACATCATGGAAAGGAGATTGAAACTCAAAGGTGCAAGAATCTATCCAAATGCTCACGTTTCCGGACACGCTGGAAGAGAAGACCACAGGGAATTCTTAAGAATGCTCAAACCGCAGCATATCATTCCTGCTCACGGAGACTTATCAATGCTTTCAGCTTATGCTGAACTTGCAGAAGAAGAAGGTTACAGAATCGGATATGACATTCATATCTTAAGAAATGCTCAAGCACAAGTTTTTAAAAGTTAAAAAGAGGGAAATACAATGAGTGATGTAAAAGAAGTACTTGGAAACTATTCAGGCGACATTACAAAAACTATTGAAGACGAACTAGCCACTATTACTCCAGATAATCTTGCAGAAGCTTCCGTTTATCTTACAAGAGCTGGAGGAAAAATGCTCAGACCGGCTTTGACATTAATCGCTGCTGAAGCTGTTGGCGGAAAACGTGAATCCGCTCTTAAAGCAGGTGCTGCTATTGAATTGATTCACACTTTCTCCTTAATCCATGACGACATCATGGACCAGGATGATATGAGAAGGGGAATGCCATCCGTCCACAAGGTATGGGGTGATGATGTAGCTATTCTTGCTGGAGACACATTATTCTCAAAGGCTTTTGAAATAATCATCGGCTCAAAAGGTACCAGTTCAGAACAGAACAACAAGGCACTTGCAACCGTTGCAGATGCATGTGTAAAAATCTGTGAAGGACAAGCATTGGACATGGGCTTTGAAGAAAGGTTTGACGTTACTGAAGATGAGTACATGGAAATGATTTTCAAGAAAACCGGTGCTTTAATTGCAGCAGCCACCAAAGCTGGAGCAATCATGGGCGGAGCATCTGAAGAGGTCATTGATGCAATGTATGAATACGGTCGTTTAATTGGTCTTGCTTTCCAAATTCAGGATGATTATCTTGATCTCGCTTCTGATGAGGAGACTTTAGGTAAACCAATCGGTTCAGATATTGGAAAAGGAAAAATGACCATTATTGCAATAAAAGGTTTAGCTAATGTTGAAGATGACAGATTACTTGAAATCTTGAAAGCTGAAAATAATTCACAAGATGAGATAGATGAGGCAATTGAAATTTTAACAAATTGTGGCGCTATTGAATATGCTCGCAATTTGGCATTAGAATCTGTTGATAAAGCAAAAGAAGTACTCGAAATATTAGACGATTCTTCATCTAAACAGGTACTTGCTGACATTGCAGATTTCGTTCTTGAGAGAAGTGCTTAAACTCTCTCATTTTTTTCACTTTTTTTTAAAAATTTTTGAGATTCCATGAGTTAACATGGAATCTGAAAGTCGGTATCAATACGGTTTTTACATTAGCTGTATATTGTGGTTGAAATTTCCATAATGCGGTAACATGTTGTATTCTAATTAATCCTTGGAAGTGAGTCGAGAACGTTTTAAAAGAAATGCATTATAGAAATTTCCGTGTTTCATGATAATACAAAGTATTATCAAAATTAGGTATTGTTTCCATTTGATATAAGTTTTTTCTTTGTTTTAAGGTCAATAAGTTCAATTCAAGACAATTTTACCAACTGAAAACAATTTTACGAATCCCTACAACAAATCTTAAAAACCATTTATACACAAAAATTAACATATGAAAGGTATAATTGGAGCAATATCCGGTGATATTATCGGATCAACAAAAGAACATCGCCCTATAAAAACAAAAGATTTTGAATTGTTTCCCCGTGGCTCAACCGCCACTGATGACACTGTCATGACATTGGCTGTTGCAAACTGGCTGATTGAGGATAAGGATTCACTTGAGGTTCTGGTGGATAATCTGCAGTTTTTCGGCAACCTGTATCCAAATGCAGGCTATGGGGGAAGATTCATTCACTGGTTAGCTGCGGAAAAACCTGAGCCATACAACAGCTGGGCCAACGGATCAGCAATGAGGGTTTCACCATGCGCATGGGTTGCAAACTCTCTTGAAGAGGCACAGAAGCTTGCTGAAATGTCGGCCATTGTCACCCATGACCATCCTGAAGGAATCAAGGGGGCGCTTTCCACATGTGATGCCATTTATCTTGCAAGAACCGGCGCCGGCAAGGATGAAATCAAAAGCCACATTGAAGAGACATATGGATATGACCTTTCAAGAAATCTGGATGACATCAGAAGGGTATATGAATTTGACATTTCATGTGCAGGAAGTGTTCCTGAGTCCATTATCTCTTTTCTTGAAGCGGAGGACTTTGAGGATACCGTTAGAAACGCCATATCTCTTGGAGGGGATGCTGACACTCAAGCGGCTATTGCTGGAAGCATTGCATCAGCATACTGGGACGTTCCGTTTGACATGTATGAAAAGTCACTCGATTATCTTGATGAGACATTGCTTGCAGTCTACACTGAATTTGAAGGAAAGTTCATATTGCCAAATATTTAAGTATATTAAAATGTTAAATATTAATTGGTTGTGAATGAATGAATAGGAAAATATTATTTACTTTTTTAATAGTTTTAACATTATTGTTATCCATTTCTTGCATTTCAGCTACAGATAATTTAACTGACACTGTTAGTTTGGATGATGATTCATCTGACATTGCGGATTTGGAAAATGATTCCAGTCCCGTTTTGCAGGAAGCTCCAACTGATGATGGCTCAGATGAGGATAATAAGTCCTCTACTGTGATTAATGCCTCTGATGTGGAGACATACACTGACTTGAAGGACACTTTTACGGTTAGCCTTAAGTCAAATGGAACAGCTCTAGCGAATAAATCAGTTGAAATTATCTTGAATGGCGTCACATACAATGGAATCACGGATGATAAAGGTAAGTACAGCATAAACTTCAAGCTTAAGACAGGAAACTACACTGTTCAATACTTCTTCTATGGTGATGACAACTACACTGCATCCAATGGGACAGCTAAAATAATTGTCAATCCCGACATTGTAACATATTTGAAGGTTGTAGACAAGGATATCAATTATCGTCAAGGCCTGAAATCAATGTTTCAGTTGAAACTGACTGATATTTACGGTAATCCTGTAAAAAGCCAATATGTTAAGATTAATGTCAACGGCAAGACATATAATGTCAAAACCAGTGCAAGCGGTGTTGCAACTATTTATCTAAGCCTTAAGAAGGGAACATATACTGTTTCATATTCCTTTGCAGGTTCAGGATTATACCTGGCTTCATCAGGAACATTTAAAATAACCGTAAAGCCCGCCTTGAGCAAGGGAAACGGATATTGGGTTAACAAGTGGAGCATGAAGAAAGTCAATCTTAAAAAGCTTTCCAAAAAGGGAACCAAGCACATTTTCCTTCAGCATACTGCATTCTCCCATTATGGCAAGAACAAAGTCATCAAATGGATCAAGAAAGCCCATAAGTATGGAATCAAGGTTCATATATGGATGGCAGTATTCTACAATAACGGAAAGTATATTCACGCTTCAAGCAAGAAGGGTGTCTATAATTATGCCCACATGAACGAAAAAATCAAATTGGCAAAATACTACGCTTCATTCAAGGAAGTTGACGGAATCCACTTTGACTACTTGAGGTTTGGAGGAAATGCATATAAGTACAAGAACGCTGCCAGTGCAATCAACTATTTTGTAAAGAAAGCATGCAGCGAGGTTAGAAGTGTGCATCCAAACATAATTGTTTCAGCGGCAGTGATGCCTGAGCCGTCTTCCATGAAATATTACTACGGTCAGGACGTTCCAACAATATCCAAGTATCTGGACGTTGTCATTCCGATGATTTATAAGGGAAACTATCATGCAAGTTCCAAATGGATTAAAAAGGTTACCAAAAAGTTCGTCAAGCAGACTACGGGTTCCAAGATTTGGGCGGGACTGCAGTCATACAAATCCGATTGGAACATCAAGAAACTGTCCTACAGTGCTCTTTTGAAGGATGCCAAAAACGCCAAGAAGGGCGGAGCGGCAGGTGTTGTTCTGTTTAGATTCGGATTGTCCGCTTTATTGAACTTTAAGAAAATATAATATTTTATTTCTTAAAAACATAATCTTTAAATGGATCAGGTGATGTCGCACATGTTCATGAATTTTCCCCAGAAATTTCATGCTACGTTCCTGATAGCCAATCAGTTGCATTGAATAATTAAAAATACTATTCAATGCTTCCATTTCTTTTTTTACCATTCAAATTTCAACAATCATCCAGTTTTTGCAATTTTATAAATGACTGAAATATTCGTTTAGATAACAATAACATTTTGTCAAGTCATTTTTTTCTCTTCTTTCTGTTTTTTAATTTTTTCAATTGGTTCATGAAACGCTCATCATAGTTTCTTGCAATGTCCTCGTACTTGTTCCAGATTCCGATTGCGGTTTCAGGTATCACTTCACGCTTGTCCTCACTGAACTTGGTGTAGGTGTGCATCATCTCCTTTGAATCGGATATTATCAGCTTTACGAATGGAATGTCTGCCTTTTGAATGTTAATGTCATTTTTCTTGAATAACTTTATGATATCCACTTCTTCATTGTTGATGTAGCATGTCGGTGAAGCGAGGATGTTTATCCTTAAATCAGACCTGTTTTGCAATGCCTTGACCAGTGCTTCCCCTTCCCCTTCGAAGAGGAATCCTATTCTCATGTTTATGGAATCCCTTGCCCTCTTGATGATTTCCAATTCCTGGGCAATGATTTTCTCAACACCGTATATTCTCCAAATTGGGGCTTGAACCTGGCTCATACCGTTTTCGTAGACATATGTCAATCTTGTGATTGTATCGTCAATTTCTGCATTCAACCTTTCCTTTTCACGTGTCAGGACCTCTACCGGTGATTTCACATTATATGTCAGTGGCCTTCCGTCCTCGATTTCAATGAAATTCTTTTCACTTAACTTCTTCAAAACATCATATATTTTACTGCGAGGAATGCCTGATTTTTCTGATACTTCAACTGCAGTTGCTGATATTAATGAGGTGAGTGTTACATATGCTTCGGCCTCATACATTGTCAGTCCTATTCCCTTAAGTGTAGCTATATTCTCGTCCATGTTTTTTATTATTTCTTTAATAATATATAATTGTTACTTTTCACCCTTACGAAGTGACAAAATCTTTATATATGCTTCAAGTCAACTTATAATTATAACTAAAAAGAGGTTATTATTATGGCAGAAGGATTAGATATGTTTTGTTATCAATGTTCCCAAACCGCTAAAGGTACCGGATGTACTGTTAGTGGAGTTTGCGGTAAAAAACCAACAGTTGCAAGATTACAGGATAACTTGATCTTCACTATGAAAGGAATCAGTGCATACAACTACAATGCAAACGTTTTAGGAAAATTCAACCCTGAAATAGACGCATTCCTAACCAAAGGATTATACACTACATTAACAAACGTCAACTTTGATGTTGAAGACTTAGTTGCACTCGCTTTAGAAGCAGGAAAAGTCAGCGTTGACGTAATGAGATTACTCAAGGACGCACACATCGAAGCATACGGCGAACCGCAACCAGTGGAAGTTAAAGTCGGAGCACAGGAAGGACCAGCAATCATCGTAACCGGTCACGACCTAAAAGCATTGGAAGAACTGTTAAAACAGGTTGAAGGAACTGACATCAAAGTCTACACCCACTCCGAAATGCTACCTGCACACGGATACCCTGGACTCAACAAATACGAAAACCTCGCAGGTCAACTCGGTGGAGCATGGCACGACCAAAGAACAGTCTTTAAAAAATACAATGCGGCAATTGTTGGAACCAGTAACTGTGTATTGCCAGCACTTGACTCCTACAAGGAAAGAATGTTCACAATGGATGTAGCAAAACTCGAAGGAGTAAAAACAGTAGAAGATTACGACTTCTCAGAAGTAATTGAATGTGCAAAATCATTAGGATCATTAGAACCAGAAGAATTAACCACAATCACAACCGGTTGGAGTGCAGGAGCTATTGTAGAGCATGCTGACAAAATCAAGGAATTAGTCTTAGACGGTAAAATCTCAAGATTCTTCGTAGTCGGCGGATGTGACAAAGCAGCAAAACACAACGACTACTACAGGGAATTCGTACAAAACTTACCTGAAGACACAGTCATCCTAACATTAGCATGTGGTAAATACAAATTCAACGACCTCGACTTAGGTGACATTGAAGGTATTCCAAGATTACTCGATGTAGGTCAATGTAACGACACCATCGTAGCAGTTGACGTTGCATTAGCATTATGCGAACTGTTCGACATGGAATTAAACGAATTGCCATTAACAATCGTTCTCTCCTGGATGGAACAAAAAGCAGCAGCAGTACTCTGGGCATTACTCTACCTCGGAAAAACCGACATGTGGATTGGACCAGTTCTCCCTGCATGGTGTAACGACGATATCTTAAATGTTTTAGTTGGAAACTATAATTTAACTCCTACTTCTGGCAATGCTCTTGTTGACATTAAAAGAATTATGGGAGAATAAGTTATGAGTGATTTAAAAGCAAAAGCATTAGATATACAAAAATTAGTTGAGTATCAAGATGATACAGTAGTCAGCCGTGAAGTAATCAAAAAAGAGTTAGGTACAGTAACATTCTTTGCCTTTGATCAAGGCCAAGGATTGTCTGAACACTCAGCTCCTTTTGATGCAATGGTTCAGGTAATTGACGGTGAGGCTGAAATTACCATTTCCGGTGAAAAGCACACCGTCAAGGCAGGTGAAATAATCATCATGCCAGCCAATGAGCCACATGCGCTTCAAGCTGAAAACAGTCCATATAAAATGATTTTAACCATGATAAAAAGTGATTAAATTCATTTTATCTTTTTTTTACTTTTTCCACCAGACCATTATCCAATCGGCCTTATCCTTGACGTTGAAGTATTTTCCATCCTCAAAGGTTAAAATCCTTTCAAGATAATCTCTTAACAATTCCTTTTCCTCATTGGAATACAAGTCAAGGCGGAACTTTCCATTGTCCATTGCCTCATCTATGCTTTCATATTCACGGTAATTGTTCAAGTCAAACCTTTCGACGTTTGCATAGATTCCCATGTTGAATAATATGTTAAAGAAGTAATTGTAATCCGGAAAATCCTCTGTCTTTATACCAAGTTCCTTATCGAAGTCCTTTTCGATTTTCTTGTTTTCCGGTCCGAAGATGGTTATGAAAACGTATTTGTTAGCTATTTTATCCAATTCAGCCAGAACATCTTCTATTGGGATGATTCCATTCAATGACCTTGAGCAGACCACCACGTCAACGTCTCCTATCTCCTCATAGGTGATTTCCTCAATAGGCTTTAAAACAGTTTCAATATTGGTGATGTTATTCTCATTTGCCCTTTTTTCAAGATATTCAAGCATTTTGGGGGATGAATCAAGGCCTATGACCTTTTTTACTCTCTTGGCCAGTGGTATTGTGACTGATCCCTCTCCGCAGCCGACATCAAGGACAACATCATTCTCATCCAAGATTAATTTATCAAATAATGCATCCTGGTAGTCATCCTTTCGGGTTCTTTTGAAAAATCCAGGTGCAGCCTTGTCCCAGTCCTTATTGACCTTGCCTTCCAGCCTTTCAGCCCAAAAGCCTGCCCAATCTATTTCATTAGGGTTTTCAATACATTGTTTCATATTATTGTCCTTCCTTCTAGAACGTTCATGTAATCTTCATAATTCTCTTTTAAAAGCTCAGGAATGTCCAGTTCATATGGACAATTGTCAACGCATGCGTAGCATTCAATGCAGTCCTTTGTCTTGTGCATGGTCTGTTGGGTTTTCTCATCCATGTTAGGCTCTGTCGGAAAACGCCTAATCCAAAGTGACATTCTAGCGCATAGGCTGATGTTGATTCCTTCAGGGCATGGCATGCAGTATCCGCATCCTCTGCAGAAATTGTCACCAAGCACTTTTTTATCCTCTTCAATATCCTTCTGCAGGCTTTCGTCCACAAGAAGGTCGCTTGGCAATGACAGGAACTCTTCAAGTTCGCTCATGTGCTGAACTCCCCAGATTGGAAGCACATTGTCGAATTGATTCATGTATGCGAAACTGGCCTTTGCGTTTTTGAGAAGTCCTCCGCCCATTGCCTTCATGGCAATGAAACCCACATCAAGATCCTTGCACTTTTGAACAATCTTTAACTCTTCCTCTCCACTTAAATAGGAGAATGGGTACTGCAGGGTTTCATAAAGTCCGCTGTCAAGGGCCTCATGAGCGATAGTGATTTTATGGGTTGTGATACCGATATGTTTGATTAATCCTTCCTCTTTTGCTTCAAGCATTGCATTTGCCATTTCATCACCCTCTTTTGGGCAGAATGAAATGTTGTGGTGCTGATACAGGTCAAGGTAATCAGTTCTTAACTCCTTAAGGGAGGTTTCAAGATCATTCCAAAAGTCCTCTGGAGCCTCGGCAGCAGTCTTTGATGCCAGATATATTTTGTCTCTGACATCCTCAAATGCCTTGCCCAGCTTTTCCTCACTGTCAGTGTAGAAACGTGCAGTATCGTAAAAGTCAATTCCTGATTCATATGCCCTATTCAATATCGCAAGTGAATCATCCATGTTTCTTCTTTGAATCGGCAGTGCGCCAAATCCAATCTTGTTCACTTCTAGATTAGTTTTTCCAAGTCTCACATTATCCATAACCGTTCATTTTTAAAATAACATATAAAATGATAATTATGATTAGGATTATGATTGATGTTCTTGCTGAGAAGAATTTTGTCTTTTTGAATTCCTTGTCCTTGACTTCTCCGGTTTTCATAATCCTTTCCTTTTCAAAGGAACATTTCTGATAAATCTTTTCAATGTCATTAGGCAATCTTCCATGCTCGTTCAGCATGTTGATGGTCTTGTTCAAGTATTTAACCGCTTCGCTGTCATCGCCCATGTTGACGCAGCAGAATGCCGCCTTATGGTTGAAGTTTGTGACCAGTTCCAAATCATCATCAATTTTTCCTTCATACTGGATGCAGTTCTTATAGCATTTCAGAGCTTCCTTATATTCCTTCAGTTCATATAACGCATCGCCTTTTGCATTGAATGCGATAATTGTGTCTTCCTGAAGCAATGCCTTGTCAAGATACTCTAGAGCTTCACGGTTTTCACCGTTTTTCTGAAGCATCTGGCCCATGTACAAGTCTGTCTTTTGATTTGAACCGAATTGACTTTCATACTGCTTGATGCTTTTCAAAGCTTCATCATAACGCTTTGCCTGAATCAATAATTCAATTCTGGCCATTATTACTTCTTTTTTTGACAATCGTGGCTTTTCAATGCTTGAATATGACTTGTACTTGTCCACTGCCTTATCCATATACTCAAGGGCTCCATCAACATCGCCCTTGTTGAACCTTGACATTGCCTTGTCGCACAATGCATTGATGGAGCGTGGCTGCTGTTCTAGATACTCGTCAAAGTACTTTTCGCCGTAATCCCCATTGTCATGAGTGGAATCGTAGTACTGATAGTACATTCCCTTCTCTTCAAGTGCAGGCAAATGTCCGTTTTCAATTAATAAGTCTAAAATAGCTATGTATGATTCAGCATCATCTTTCCCGTGTCTTTTCCTAGCTAATTTAAGAGCTTCTTTTTCATTTCCTTCGCTAATGTATTTCTTAGCGCTTTCAACATATTCGCTCATTATACCATCCTAATATTTAAGTAATTTTGATTGAACAACTACTCTCACTATATTTATATATTTTTAGTTAAATAAATAATAGTACTTATTTTTATTAATTTAAAACTGTGATGATTAAATGAATGATTTAGAAGAAATTATCTATAAGCATGCTTTACTCAATGCAGCCAAACATAAGGGTTCAGCAAATCCAGGTGCTGTAATGGGTTCAATCATGTCAAACGAACCTGAACTCAGAAGTAAGGCAAAAGAAATCGGTCCAATGTCCGGTAAGATTGTAGCAAAAGTAAATGCATTGTCTCCAGAAGAGCAACAGGCTGAAATGGAAAAGTTAGGTGTTGAAGTTCAAGACAAAAAACCTAAAGCAAAGGAAAAAGGCCTTCAGGAACTTCCTGGAACACATGAAAACATCGTATTGAGATTTGCTCCAAACCCAAGCGGACCGTTGCATATCGGACACTCACGTGCAGCAGTTCCTAACGCCGAATACGTTAAAAGACATAACGGTAAATTGATTTTAAGGATAGAGGACACTGACCCTAAAAGGGTATACGAACCTGCATATGAGATGATTCCAGAGGATTTGGAATGGCTTGGAGTCAATCCAGATGAAATAATCTATCAATCCGACAGGTTTGAAATATATTATGATTACGCACGTCAATTGATTGAAAAGGGTGCAGCTTACATGTGCACATGTGACGGAGGGGACTTCAAGGAATTGAAGGACAATTGCCAAGCATGCCCATGCCGTGACAACACTGTTGAGGAAAACCTTGAATTATGGGATAAATTCGACACCATGGAAGCAGGTGAAGCTGTGCTTCGTGTAAAAACAGACATCAAGCATAAAAACCCTGCAATCCGTGACTGGGTTGCAATGAGACTTGTTGATGAAACCCATCCAAGACTTGGCAACAAGTACAGAATCTATCCTATGATGAACTTCTCCGTAGCTGTGGATGACCATCTCATGGGACTCACACACGTTTTAAGGGGAAAAGACCATCTTGCAAACACTGAAAAGCAAAAATACCTCTATGACCATATGGGTTGGGACGTTCCTGAATACATCCACTATGGCCGTTTGAAAATGGAGGACATTGCACTCAGTACCTCAAAGGCAATGGCTGGAATTGAAGATGGAACATACTCAGGATGGGATGATCCAAGACTTGGAACACTCAGGGCTATTGCAAGACGTGGAATTGACCCAAGAACCATCTACAACCTGATTACTGAAATCGGTGTGAAAATGGCTGATTCAGCTATCAGCTGGAAAAAGATATATGGTTTGAACCGCAATTTCCTTGAACCAATCGCAAACAGATACTTCTTCTGTGAAGACCCTGTAAAGATTGAGGTTGAAGGATATGAAGACGGAAAAGTAGATATTGAAAGACCACTTCACGCAGACCACATGGACAGGGGCAACAGGCACTTGCCGTTTGACGGAACAGCATACCTTGCAAAATCCGATGTGAATGATGGCCTATTCAGGCTGATGGATGCAGTCAATGTTGACATTAACGGTGAGGATGTAACATACCACTCCACCTCATTTGAGGATGCACGTGAAGCAAAAGCCAGAATCATCCAATGGGTGCCAGTAGATGAGAATGTCAACGTTAAAATAGTGATGGATGACGCATCCCTCAAGACAGGGCTTGGTGAAAGCGCACTCAAGGGCTTGACAGTCGGTGATGTCGTACAATTCGAAAGGGTTGGATTTGCGCGTCTCGATGAAGTCACTGATGATGAAATGATATTCTACTACGCTCACAAATAGGTGAAACAATGACCATGTTTACAAACGGATATTCAACACTGCAGATGCCTGAAGGCTTTGAGGCAGTCAACACCAAGGATGAGTTCAATGAACTCTACCTTGTCAACACCAAGATTCCAATGTCCATCAAGTATTCAACAACACCTACACTCGTGGGGCTTCCAAACATAAAGGAGGACTTTGAAAAGAATATTGTCAACAATGACAGGATTGAACTAGTCAATTCAGATTTCATTGTCATAAACGATAACATTTACTATATGATTGTCTCCTCATTTTCCGACGGCGAGAATGAGCTTAGACGCAATGAGTTTTTGTATGTGGAGGACAGCAACCTTTACATATTTGAATTCACCTATCCTTACGCTGACAGGGAATTGGATGATTTCTATCTAAACATTATCCGATCTTTAAAAATCAGTGTTCCAAAATACATTGTTGAGGATGGTGGATACAGGTTGAATGAAATGGATTAAAAAAAAGAAAAGTTTTGTAAAAAGATATTTAATATATCTTTTTCACATCACTTGGTTTTATTGTAATATTTTGACGTCTGTACTTAACAGATATATCATCACCGTTAATGGCATAAACCTGACTTGAATAGGTTTCGCCTAAGTGATTGAAGATGATTTCATCTCCTTTTTTAAGAACGACCTCATTGTTGTTCAATTCTATTTTTATATTGTCTCTGGAAGGTTTGCTTTTTATTGCACCGACTTTTGGTCTTGCCAATTCTGGTTCCGGTGAATTTTTAGCCATGTTGAACACTCTTCTGGTGTTTGCTTGCCTTAACCTTTCGTCATTGTCCATTTGATGTAGCTGGTTGTAGTCAGCGTCAAAGTCAATGTGTCTTTCATTTATGATTGGTTCGTATGGGTCGTAGTCATTAACGTTTCTGATGAATGATTCCCCATCATCTTTTTGAGGGATTTCCTCATTTTCCTGAACGAGCTTGTCTTTAACTTCCTGGAATATTTTGGATCCTTTGATTTTGTTTGTGATTTTGTCCAGGTCTTTTCTGTAGTCAAGATCCATTGGGTCATCTTCAAATAGGTTAGCGTCATCAATTGAAGCACCCATTTTGTAATCTTTTTTATCATCAACTTTGCTTGGGGTCTTAAGTGCAGGCTCTTCGATTTCTTCACTTTCCTGTTTCAATAGGGTTTCAGTGATGTTGTCATCTTCGGAAATGCTTTCAATGGTCTTTTCGCTTTCTTCGGATGCGCTGCTGATTGCCTCATCAATATCCTTTTGTGATGCTACTGACGGTGCTTCACTGGATTTTGTATCTTTAATTATGTCGCTGATTTTTTCCTCTTTTTCCTCGTTGATGATTTCTTCAATGAGAGGTTCTTCAGTTTTGTTCTTGATGCTTTCCTTTATCTCTTCAAGTTCAGGGTCTTCGCCTTCTTTCTTGATTGTTTTGGATTCTTTTTCCCTCTCACTGTCTTTTCTTTTTGATTCTTTAATCAATTCATCAATTGTAAATAAGTCTTTTAATTCGGTTGTGTCCTTGTTATTTTGAGTCATAATATCCATCTGGCTTTGTTTAATTGGTTCTTGAAACTTTTCAACTGTATTATCATAATTAATAAGTACTTGATTTTGTGATTCATATTCGAAGTTGTTTAATGTAATAGGTTCAACTTCGGGAACAATATAGGCATCGTTTTTAGGGGATGCCGGTTCTGATTTTCTAAATAAGTTATGTGATTTTTGAGTCTGTTGGGTGTTCTGTGGGGATAAACTACGTCGTTGGTTGGAAGGCTTTTGTTCATTATTGTTGCCGCTGAGTGAATTGATTGTTTGCTTACCAGCGTTCAATGCGCTGTTTATGCTTTCACTGCTTGGCAGTATTGATCCTTCGTCATTTTCTAACTCATCGCCTCTATAGTGCAATTTGACTAAAATTATTGCGATAATAGCGATGAGGGCTATAGTTATCCAAAGTATTATGGTAATGTCATTCATAATTTCCCAACCCTTATTTAGTATATTTATATTTATGTTATATTCATTAATTTAAATATTGTTATAGTCAATGTAATTTTGATAAAAATGGTTTAAAATAAATTTTACATTCTGAATTATTTCCAATTCACCTATTGAAATAGTAAATAATAGTTAACATGTTTAAAATAACTGGTTTAAGATTATTCTAGTGTAACTTCATTATCAAAAAGTTTTAGGTTAAATCCAACATTCTCATAAATTATTTTTCAATCACTTAATTTATATATTGCGAAAATAAAATATAAATTAGATTAATATTTATGAGGATTAATCATGGTTGTTAAAATAAATGAAAACTATCTAAAATTGAAAAGCAGCTACCTCTTTGTAGAAGTGGCTAGAAGAGAAGCGGAATTCGCAAAAGCAAATCCTGATGCAGACATAATCAAAATGGGTATTGGGGACGTAACCAAGCCTTTAGTGCCTGCAGTAATCGATGCATTCAGAAAAGCAGTAGACGAAATGGCAGATGGTGAAACATTCATGGGATACGGTCCGGAACAAGGATACGGATTTTTAGCTGAAGCTATCATTAAAAACGATTACAACAAATATGGAATCGACCTTGACACCTCCGAAGTCTTCATTAGTGACGGAGCAAAATGTGACACAGGTAACATTCAGGAAATCTTCGGAATCGACAACAAGATCGCAGTGACTGACCCTGTTTACACAGTATATGTCGATACCAACGTAATGGCCGGAAGAACCGGTGAAATGGGTGACGACGGTATGTATGAAGGTTTAACATACCTCAAATGTAATGCTGAAAACGGTTTCGTTCCAGAACTTCCATCCGAACCTGTTGACATAATCTACTTATGTTACCCTAACAACCCTACAGGTACCACTTTAACCAAAGACCAGTTAAAAGTATTTGTAGAATACGCAAAAGAAAACAAGGCAATCATATTATTCGATGCAGCATATGAAGTGTTCATCAATGAAGACAATGTTCCTCACAGTATTTATGAAATTGAAGGAGCAAAAGAAGTGGCTATTGAATTCAAGAGTTTCTCAAAAACCGCAGGATTCACCGGTACCCGTTGCGCATACACTATTGTTCCTAAGGAATTGAAAGGATATGATTCCGAAGGAAATGAAGTGGAAATCAACCCATTATGGAATAGAAGACAAACCACAAAATTCAACGGTGCATCCTATCCTGTCCAAAGGGCTGCTGAAGCAACATACTCTCCTGAAGGCCAAAAACAAATCAGGGAAGTCGTTGACTACTACATGGAAAACGCAAAATTAATCCGTGAAAGCTTAACCGAAATCGGCCTTGAAGTCTACGGTGGAGTAAGCTCACCTTACATCTGGGTTAAAACCCCTAACGACATGGATTCCTGGGACTTCTTTGACATACTGTTAAAAGAAGCTAATGTTGTCGGAACTCCAGGTTCAGGATTCGGACCTAGCGGTGAAGGTTACTTAAGACTCACAGCATTCAACACATTGGAAAACACTAAAGAGGCAATGGATAGAATTTCAAAACTAGAATTTTAGGTGTTATAATTGAAAATAATAGAAAAACCAGTTCAGATTGAAGAAGGAGATTCATTTAAAATATTATTATCAAAATATGGTGCAATTGCACTCGACAAGCAAGAAAACTTATCAGAATTAATTGGAGATGAAGCTGGCGATTTGGACATCGAAAAAGGCACATTGACCTTTGGAGATATTGAGTTTCCCGTTCAGATTTTAGGATTTTACATGCAAGACTCACAACAATGGTCTTGGGCATGGGACAATGAGGACATCTTCGGTGGAGATTTAATCAAATCCGCAAATGAAATCAAGGCAATCGGAGAGGAATTCGAAATCAAGGAATTCACCTCCCCAATTCTCAATGCAGACTTTAATGATTGCCACACTTTGGCAATGACCGCTACAGGCATTTTGAAAATGGATGCTTATTATGGGGTTTCAGAAGAAGGATTGGACATCTTTGTGCTTATCAAATCAGATTTAATCGAAGAGATTAATTCCCCTAAAAAGTTCAGGGACACTTTCTACACTTTCCAAAAGAACTTCAACATCTACCCAAAAATAGCATTCGAATCATACACAAAACTTAAAGGTTATGGTTTCAAGCCACATGATGATTTCGCCCTTGCAAAAATCGGTGAAGCCCGTGTAATGGCAGGATATACCGAAAGGGGAAACGTTACAAGACTTTTAATCTTTGGTGACGATGAAAGGTGAGGATATGGGCCCGGATTTAGTTGAGGAAATAGACTATCTGATAGAATTGCTCACTAAATCAGGATTCTTTTCAGTTGGGGAAATCATAGAAATATTGGAAGACCAGTTCATAGAAGAGGAGATTGATTTTTCAAATCATGAAATCTCATTAAGAGATTCTTCTAATGAAAATTTCTCAAAATTGGAAAAGGCATTTAAAAAGTTGGCTAGCGAGAATATTGTAGCTATCCATAACTGTGGCTTTGACATTGAGGAAGGGGTCAGTGACGCATTTGAGCTTCAGGTTCACTTGCTCAACAACAAATTTGAGGCTAAAGGCTTTTGTTTTTACACCTTTGAGGATGTTGAGGATGCGGTGTTTGATGATAAGCTGAAAATCACCTTTGGAGATTTTGAAAACGATGAGGCAAAGGCCTTGGAAATAGGTAAGGCAGTTGCAAGAACCTTGAAGGATGAAGGATTCGCTATCGATTGGGATGAGACTGTTAACAACCAGATTGAGATTGATCCTTTTAATTGGGACAAATCCTATGATAGTGAAAAGGAATATGAAATTGAAGGAGCATATGAAGTGTTTACAACCAGTCAGGTGTTAGAATGAATGTAAGATCTTTAAAGTTAATCCGTGATGTAATTATCAATTCAGGCAAATGGGCATCAATAGAAATATCCCAGGACTCCATTTACATTGAGTTCAAGGATGTTGAGCTTGGAACTCCAAAGCATGACGAGGAGTTTTCATTGACCGTCAGGTTTGCAGGGGATTCATTTTTCACAGCATTCTACAATAACATCTGGGATATTGAATTCATGTCAGGATACAACTTCAAGCATCAGTTGCTGAGTGAGGAAGTGTATTTTGAAGTCAAGGATATCAAGTTCATTGATTTCGAGTATCTCAATACTTTCTTCTATAATTTCAAAAAGGAAAAGACCATTTCAAGCGTGGATGATTTTGACATTCACAACATCAGAAATGACTTTTTCATGCTTGTAGAAACAAAGGACATTGCCTTTGTCGTTGGCGGAAATCAAATGGATTTCTTCTCACCGTTCGAAAGGCTTGATGATGCTTCATTGAGAGAGTTGTCCAATCAGTGGATGCTTTACTTCCTGAATTATCATATGAAAAGAAACCTTATCAAGGACCCAATGTGTGAAAATCATCCGTTGAGATATACTAACAAATAACATCATATTGTTTTTAAGAATATCTGTTAGCAGATTAACTTAACGGATATTTTACTTAATTTATTTTTCATGCTCGTATTAATTATGAGCTCTCTTTTTAATTAAAACAATACTTTTTTCTTGCAATATTTTCCCATATTTTGAATGTTATTCAAAAAGCTTTTTAATTATAAATTATATAATATTATTGTTATGAAAATTTTACAAGATTTTCAACTATTAATGATTAAGGAGTTATTAAATGACTTGTAGTATTTTAGTTGGTGGAGCATGGGGTGATGAAGGTAAAGGAAAATGTATAACTTACCTTTGTGACAATGACAAACCAAGCATAATAGCTCGTGCAGGTGTTGGACCAAATGCAGGGCACTCCGTTGAATTCAATGGAGAAAAATACGGTTTAAGACTAACCCCATCAGGTTTCGTACATACCGGCGCTAAACTCATGATTGGTGCAGGAGTGTTAGTGAATCCGGATGTGCTGTTTAACGAATTTGAGAACTTGAAAAAATATAACGTAAAAGAAAGAATGTGTGTCGACCCAAGATGTGCAATCATTTCAAAAGAACATCTTGAAAGGGACGTTAAATCAGAGCATTTGGCTAAAAAGATCGGAAGTACTGGTTCAGGATGTGGACCTGCAAATTCAGACAGAGTATTGAGAACAATCGACCTTGCAAAAGACATTCCAGAACTTGAGGAATACATTACCGATGTGTCAGTTGCATGTAATGAGGCTATTGACAATGGTGAAGACGTATTCATTGAAGGTTCACAAGGTTTTGCTCTTTCACTTTACTACGGAACATACCCATTTGTAACAAGTAAAGACACCACTGCATCAACATTTGCAGCTGATGTGGGTGTCGGCCCAACTAAAGTTGATGAAGTCATTAATGTATTTAAATCTTACATTTCCCGTGTTGGTGAAGGACCATTCCCAACTGAAATGACTCAGGAAGAAGCTGAAAGCAAAGGTCTTGAGGAATACGGTGTTGTAACCGGAAGACGTAGAAGAATCGGATACTTTGACATGGAACTTGCAAAAGAATCATGCAGAATCAACGGTGCAACACAAATCGCTTTGACCTGTGTTGACAGATTATTTGACTGTGCACGTGTTCAAGACTATGATCAATTGTCCGCTGAAACCAAAGCGTTCATTGAAGACATTCAAACAGAAACAGGTGTGCCAGTAACCATCATTTCAACCGGGCCTGACTTAAAAGACACTATTGACTTAAGAAAAGAATTATTATAATTCTTTTTCACTATTTTTTTTTAATTTAATCCTTTGATAAAAAAAGAATTTTTTAGAATTAGAACTTATTTTTAGTATTTAAATATAAAAAAAGAAAAAGGGTTTTCGACATTTAGTCGTTAGCTAAATTGTCGAAGTATCCTTGGATGAATATGACTGGTGTTCCCTTATCACCGGAACCGCTGGTCAAATCACATAATGAACCGATTAAGTCGGTCAATACTCTTGGAGTTGTTCCTTCAGTAATCATTTGGCCGGTCAAGTCAGCATCCTTATGTTTGATTTCCTCTTTGATTGCTTCTTTAAGCTCATCGCCTTTCAAGTCAGCAAACTTGTTATCGGAAACGTATTTCAATTTGATTTCATTTGGATATCCAACTAATCCGCTGGTATGTGCAGGTGAAACGACAGGGTCAGCCAATTCCCAAATCTTTCCGACAGGGTCCTTGAATGCTCCGTCACCGTAAACCATTACTTCAATCTGTTTTCCGGTAATGTCAATCAATCTTTTTTGCACTTCATTTACCAGTTTGTCACCGGTTATTGGGAATAATTTTAATCTTTCTTCTGTAGCCTTGTTGGAACCGAGCAAACCGAAATTAGGGTTGTAACCTGAATCACCGATTGGTTCGCTTAAAACTTGATATAATCCGTATACGTTGGCACCTAAATCCCTAAGAAGTTTTGTTGATTTTTCCCTTGTGTGAATATCACAGGTCAATACGTCTTTGGTATAGTCAAGTATTGTTTTAATGTCGTTTGAAAAGACAAACTCTACTTCACAGTCTTCGCTTTCAATCAGTTCACGGTAAAAGTCAATCATGTTTATTCCGGTGAACGGATGTTTCCATGATCCGAAAGTTTCATTGTATTCATCTTCGGAAATCACGCTTGCTAAATTAAATTCACTTTCATCTAAAATGTCTTCATCTAATATTCCATTTCCAACTTCATCTGCAGGGAATGAGGTCAGTAATGTGATTTTGTCCATTCCTCTTGCAATACCTTTTAGAATTATTGAAAACCTGTTCCTACTTAAGATTGGATTTACAACTCCAATGCTTTTGGATGGGAACTTGTTTTGAAGGTCTTGTGCAACATCATCAACGGTCACATAGTTTCCTTCTGAAATTCCTACAACTGCTTCGGTAATTGCAACAATGTCCTTGTCCTTAAATTCAAATCCTTCACTTTCTTTTGCAGCCATCAATGAATCTACGACTATTGTGGCTAGATCATCGTTTTCCTTAATAATTGGTGTCCTTATTCCACGTACTACGGTACCAACACATCTCATTTTTTATTCTCCTTATAAGTGTTGGAATGAAAAATCCAACAACCCATATATTTTATATTTTTAATAATATTTATATTGAATGATTGAAATTATGATTGAAATCTTATGGCTCTGTTGATTTCATCCTGTTGAATATTGTTGAAAATATCAGAACAAGCACAATAAGTGTGATGTCAACCATCAGTTCGAATTGTTTGGCGTTCTTGAACCACCCCACCCTTAAGAGGGTGGGGATTCCTGAATTTTTTTTCATTTGATTGGTTAATTTTAATGTTTTTTCAGGCTATCCCCGTTGAACCAGCGGTTTAGTATATTAATTGCGGCGTTTATGTCTCTATCATGTGTTTTTCCGCAGTTTTGACATTTCCATTTGCGTGTTTTGACTTTTAACTCTTTTTTTATGTGTCCGCAGTGGTGACATGTTCTGCTTGTGTTATGGCTTTTTACGAATTGTACGCCGTCTGCTTTGGGTTTGTAGAGTTGAAATTTGTCTTTTAGTCTTTGTATGAATCTTGATAGTGGAAATATCATGTTCTGCTCTCCCCCGATTAAAATTTTGATATTTGCATAGTTTTTTTCAAAGACTATGGTGTCGTATTCTTGAACTAGTTTAAAGGTTAATTTTTCAATGTAGTCTTTTAATCGGTTTGTTCTTTTGTTGTACCATTTTAGTAGTCTTTTTTGTAGTTTTTTCCATCGTCTGCTTCCTTTTCTGCATTGTGACATTAATTTGTTGATGTGTTTGATCATTTGGTTTTCATGATCAACATCAAAAAATTCCTTCTGCATTTCGCTTGTGACTAACCATCCATTTTTATTGGAATTAATATCACACCCAATGTATTTTTCAGTTAATTCTAGATGTTCTGGTGGATTTGTTTCTATGTTGAATGATGCATAGTGATTTAATCCATCATAGTATACTGTTATGCTGTTGAATTTAGTGTCTGGGTGGTTTAGTAAATCCAGATATTCTATGCTTGTGCTGAATGTTACTTTTCCATGTTTTCTTAATGTTAGTGTGTTGTTTTCTACTGGTCTTTTATCTTTTCGCACGGTTTGTCTGAAGCTAGGTCGTGTTTTCTTTTTAGAATGATAAACTGGAGGATTATGCCTTTTGCTTTTATGACAATTTTTAAAAGATTTATGCAAATCATCACGTGCCTGCTGAAGACTGGTGGACTCTGTATCGTTTAGGTAGGGTAATTCTTTTTTAGTTTCTTTTAAGAATTGATTTAATTCTTTTTGAGTTGGAATTTCAGTAGAATCCTCACCATGTTCGGCTTTGTATTTGCTTAAAAGTTCATTATATGTTTTACGAGTACAACCATAGTTCTTTTTAAATTCTACTTCTTGTTCGGGAGTTACATGAAGTTTAACAATCAATCCTCGAATAAAATCACCCATAAAAAAATCCACATCCTCTTCTCAGTTTTACATTTATTGATTATTCATGATCTAAAAAAAAGATGAAACTAAAAGAAATTTTTTTCTTTTTGACTCTTTTTTTAAACCCACAATTAATATTGCACAACATATCCTTTGTAAATTAATTCTATATAAAAAAAGAGCAAGAGCATTTGGACAATAATCAAATAACATACTCAGAACAATTTTTCACACCCAAAACAATATTACAATCAACATGAAAAAAAATGCATACTGAAAAAAAATCATGTAAAAAAAAATAACATCTATAAAAACACAAAATAAATAAAAATAAAAGTTATTAAAAAAGATAGTACACACAACAGTGCAATTCATTCACGACCTAAAGAGGTTGTGGTATTCTTGCATTATAAAGATAAATCAATACGATAGCTATTGAAAAAATCATTATCCATCCGATATATTCGAATTTCGGATTTATCGACTTAAAGATTTCAGAAAAAGACCGCTTGAACGAAAATCCTATACCATATTCAAGTATTAAAAAAGGAATTCCCATAATTGCTATTGCAATAAAGTATGGAATGAAAAAGGAGCCTCCACCATTGGAATATACTATATAGCTGAATCTCCATATGTTCCCAAGACCTATTGCTACTCCAATCATTGCAAAAATGAATGTTAATGTTGAATCCCATTGTCCATATTCACTCATGGGTTATTATATATACAATAATGTATAAAAAGTATTCATTTCATTGAATATTCTTCATAACTTTTAAACATTTTTCATGTCTAAATGTAATATATTTTTTGCTAACTTTTATTAAATCCTGTTTTCAATATAATACCATGTACCAGGATATGATAATCATTAGAGGAGCAAGGGTTCACAATCTCAAAAACGTAGATGTTGACATTCCCCTTGGAAAAATCGTTGCAATCAGCGGAGTCTCAGGAAGCGGAAAATCATCATTGGCATTGGGTGTGTTGTATTCGGAAGGTTCAAGAAGGTATCTGGATGCACTATCCACATACACTCGAAGAAGAATTTCCCAGTCCAAAAAGGCCAGTGTCGACTTGATCCAGTATGTTCCCGCAGCACTGGCGCTTCACCAGAGGCCCAACATTCCTAACATCAGATCCACTTTTGGAACATCAACAGAACTTCTCAGCTCCCTTAGATTATTGTATTCAAGATGTGGAAACTATACCTGTCCGAACGGACACCTGCTTGAACCTACTTTAAGCGTTGCCCGTGAAATGCCTATAGTGTGTCCTGAATGCGGTGAGGAATTCTATGGTCTTGGTGCTGAGGAATATGCATTCAACTCCGATGGGGCATGCCCAACATGCAGCGGAACAGGTTTCATACGTGACGTTGACGATACAACATTGGTAATGGATGAATCCAAGACATTAGAAGAGGGTGCAGTGGATGCATGGAACCAGTTTGGAATTTCCTGGATGTATCATGTTGCAGGAGAGCTTGGAGTAAGGCTTGATGTTCCATTCAGGGACTTGACAGATGAGGAAAAGGACATTGTCTATAACGGTCCTGCCGTCAAGAAATACATTAACATCCCATCAAAAAACGGAAAGCTATTCGAATTGAATGCTGAGTACAGGAACGCTCATAAGGCTATTGTGGAGGCTTTGAAAAACGCCAAGACTGAAAAGGGTTTGACCAAAATCAGCAAATTCCTCACCACAAAGGTCTGCAGTGACTGTGAAGGAACAAGGCTAAACGCCAGAGCCAGACAAACCCTTCTTGGAGGTAAAACCCTTCCTGAAGCATGCAGGATGAACCTTAAGGAACTGGTATTGTGGATTCCTGAAGTCATTAAGGGATTGCCTGATGAGATGAAGGACATGGCAAAAGCCATCTCTGAAGAGTTCATGAACGATGCTAAAATACTTCTTGACTTGGGATTAAGCTACATTTCACTTGACAGGCCTTCAAACACCCTATCCACAGGAGAACTGCAAAGAGTGCAATTGGCAAAGACATTAAGAAACCGTACAACCGGAGTGCTTTATGTATTGGACGAACCTTCAATAGGGCTGCATCCAGATAACGTCAACGGCCTAATCAGCGTCATAAGAAAACTGGTTGAGGATGGAAACTCAATCATTCTTGTTGACCATGACGTCAAAATCCTTTCCATTGCAGATTACATGGTTGAAATGGGTCCTCAAGCAGGAGCCGACGGCGGAAACATCATCGCTCAGGGAACATTAAAGGAGATTGAAAGCAATGATGCATCACAAATCGCACCATTCCTTACAAACTCAGAGAACATTATCATCAGGGACAAGTCAGGTGAAATTTTTGAAAAAGGCCACATTAACATTAAGACTGATGAGATTCACAATGTAAAAGGTATGGATATTGACATTCCAAAAGGCAAGCTTACAGTTGTAACTGGAGTTTCCGGAAGTGGAAAGACCACTCTTCTTTTAGAGGCATTATATCCTGCAGTGAAAGCCACAATTGATGGTAAAGAATTGCCTGAAGGAGTATTAGACATTGACTGTGAAGGAATCAAGAAAATTGACCTGATTGACAGTGTTCCAATAGGAAAGAATGTTAGAAGCACTGTTGCAACATACTCTAAGGTGCTTGACGATTTAAGAAGAGAATTTGCCAAGCTCACTGATGAGTATAAGATGGCTGACTTTTCATACAACACTGGAAAATTGAGATGCGAAACATGCAATGGTACCGGTAGAGTATCAATGGATGTTCAATTCCTTCCTGACGTTGAAATAACTTGTCCTGAATGTGACGGACTTAGATATGATAAAAAGGTTGATGAGATAAGGTATAATGGTCTTTCAATTGCTGATATTATGGGACTGACAATCGACGAGGCTCTTGAGGAACTTTTCGGCCTTGACAAGGTCACAAAGAAATTGCAGAAACTTTCCGATTTGGGTTTAGGATATCTGACATTAGGCGAAGCCACACCTAGCCTTTCCGGAGGGGAGGCACAAAGGCTGAAGCTTGCATCTGAAATAGGCAAGTCACAAAAGAACTCCATTTTCATATTCGATGAGCCTACAATAGGTCTTCATCCATTGGATGTGAAACGGTTGATTGATGTGTTTGACCATCTAATCGATAGGGGAGCAACAGTCATTGTCATTGAACACGATTTGGACTTGATTGCCAATGCAGACTACATTATTGATATTGGAATTGATGATGAATACTGTGGTGGAGACATTCTTGCAAACGGAAGTTTGAATGATGTAATCAACTCTAAAACTAGTCTGACAGGAAAATACTTGGCTGAAAAAGATTTGATTTAGGTTTATTGGGTTTACTCGAATAACTTCAATATTTTTTTTAAAATATAAATATAACAATTGTTAATATTTATTATTGGAGTTGAGAAAAAATGGATTTCATAAGACAGACTGAAGTGATTCAATGGAAAGACGGTGAATATAACGCAATCAAGGAAAATAGTGTTGATGATGAATACACATATTTGTTCATTGATTATTTGCCTCCAAGGAAGTTTTCAACATATCCTAAGGATTTAAAAGACTTTGCAATTGGATATTGTCTTGGAGAAGGCCTTATAAAGGATTATTCAGATATTGAATCTATAAAATTGGATGGAACAAATGTGCTTGTGACAACAAAGCTATCACATGATCCTGAAGAGGACCTTGAGCAGGAGGGAATTGTTCAGGAAAGAAAGGGAAACTGCGAACATGCATGTGTATGCAGACTTTTGGAATATCAAGGGGTAAACTCCGATAATGCAGGAGGAATACGTTCAGAATTGAAGACAATTGAACCCATCACTTCCGATTTGACAATTGATGCAACACAAATCATAGCTGACATCAAGCACTTGACCGATGAGGCTAAAATCTGGCAGAAGACCGCTGGAGTTCATGTGGCGCAACTTAAATACGAGGATAAAATAATAATTCGAGAAGATGTAAGTCGTCATGTGGCGGTTGACAAGGTGATTGGGGCAGCGTCAAAAGAGGGTTATGACTTTTCAAGATGCTACATTTCTTATAGTGGAAGAATGCCTGCAGACATGCTCATTAAAGTGATACGTGTTGGCATTCCAATAATAATCTCAAATGCTGCGCCTGCATCATCAGGTATTGATGTGGCTGAAGCGGGAAACATCACAATGGTTGGTTTTGTGCGTGACAACAGATTTACTGTCTTCACCGCTCCTGAACGGGTGAATCTAAAAAAATAAGAAAAGTTAAAGTTCATCCATAAAGAATGAACTTAAGTCTAATAAGTCAAAAGTCAATATTTTTGGAGCTACGGTGACTTTACCTACTCCTGTTATAATTTTATAGGCTTCCATCGCTTCAAGACAACCTATCAGGTTAGGTGTTGGTCCGATTACTGGTGGAACGCCTGATGTTACATTTTTCAAATCATCAATTGTTTCTTCATTCAATTCCTTGCCTAGGGATGGGAGGTTGAACATTTCCTCATAGCTTTTTTCACTGTTTGGCAGGAATACTGTAATTTGGCCTAATGTTCCGTGAATTGCACCGTGAATGTATGGAATTCCTTTTTCCTTTGCCTTTCTGGATACGATGACTCTTGTAAGGACATTGTCAAGGGCGTCAATGACAATATCTGAGTCTCCAATGATCTTGTCGATATTGCTTTGGTCTACATGCTCATTATAGGAGGTGACTTTAACGTATGGATTGATTAGTCTGACCTTTTCTGCTGCAACGGCATTTTTATCAAGACCCAAATCAGCTATTGAGGCTAATGTCTGTCTGTTCAGGTTTGACAGGTCAAATGCATCCTCATCAACAAGAACCAATTCGCCGATTCCCATTCTTGCAAGCATTTCAATGGTTTCGCCTCCAATTCCTCCACAGCCGATTACTGTGATTTTGGCATCTTTGAATCTTTCCTGTTCACTTCTAGTTACTATACTCATTTGACGGGAAGCTATTTCCCAGTATCCGTCTCCTATGTATCTTGTTGGCATGTTATTCACCTATATTTCGTCTAATAATTTTTAAGATGTCCATGAACTTGTCTAAAGCATCTTCATAACTATCAAAATCATTTCCGCTTATCAATCCATTCTGATTAATAGCAATGTTTTCTAGTTCTATTTTATTTTCGCTTTCATTAATAATTTTGTCCTTGATTTGTTCTTTTGTATTCTCAAGGTTTATAGTAAAGGGCAATTCATATGAAAATGAGCCGTCATCATAATCTATCACAATCTCTTCGTCATCATCAATTTCGGTTAAATTCAATTCGACGTTTTCAAAACCCTGTAGGGTTAGCTCGTCAGTGATCTGTTTAAACTTATCCTCATTTTGAATTTCGAAGATGTTGTCCACTTCAATCATTGCAGTCTCTCCCCTGTCTCTGACCTTGACAATTTCACAGCCTGTGTTGGATAGGATGTAATCCTCACAATGGCTTATTCTGTTGATCTTTTCGCTTGTTGTCCTTGTGCCTGTTGGGATTCTTGTTGCAAGACAAGTGGTTGATCTGGAATAGGGAATGTCATTTTCCAGCAGGTATTCATGAATTTCCCTTGAAGTCAGTTTGGCTTCAATCAAGGGGGTCTTGAATTCCTTTTCATATGTTACAAGAATGCCTGGTCTGTCGTTAACCAGGTCGCTGATGTTGTTTCCATCGCAAATGAAGTCAAATCCCTTTTCGCTTGCAAGCCTTTTGATTTCACCATACATCAGGCTGCGGCAAGTGAAGCATCTTTTTGAGTCATTTGAAAGGAAGTATTCATCTTCATAAAAATTAATATCAATTATTTCATGTGTGATTCCAAATGATTCTGCAGCGTTTTTGACGTTTTCAACAAAGCCGGTTGGGAACAGATGGTTGTCTATGGTGATTGCCAATGTGTCCTTGGCCACTTTTGATGCCAGATAGGCTATCAGTGTGGAATCCGCACCGCCGGAAAAGCCAATCGCTACTTTTTCATCTTCCAGGATATTTTCAACAATATTAATTTTCTCTTCTAAATTCATTCTATCACATTAGTATCTGTAATTGAAAATTTAAATAGTTAAGAGCATCGGGAGAGAGATGCTCTTTAGATTAATGGGTTATATGGGAACGTTTTTTATAAGATATGTTTTAAGGAGTTAATAACCCATTAGTCATGTATAACTTGGTATTTTTGGAGATTATTGAATTGATTTATTTGAAGTTCGATATTACTGTTTTGTCAAGTTATTTTTTCTTAATATTGCCCGAGATTATGGAAAAAAGTAGAATATAAACTATATAACAATAGTTATTTTTTTCCACAACATTAAGTTAGTCATATTACTATATAAATATTTTGAATTTTCAATTAGTTGCGTTAAACGTTGGTAAATTATTTTTAACGGGCATTGCATTGTATGCCGAAATATTTAAAAGAAATAAGAATTATATAACAATTGTTAATATAATTGGAAAAAAGGTGATTCAATGGATTTCAATTTAAGATATAAGAAACTCAATGAAACAAGGCCGTTGGAAGAAAACTACACAATAAAAAACCTGTTGGATGATTTGGAGCTATCTTCCCAAACAACAGTCGCTAAACAGAATGGCGATCTGACCATCGAGGAGAGTGTCATTAATGATGGTGATGAAATTCAACTCGTTCAAATAATATACGGTGGTTAGAGTTACTTTTGAGCAATAACCACTAATATATAATCATTTTCCTTAACGTAACTTTCAACACTTTTAAAACCGGCATCAAGCAAATACCTTTCAAGTTCGGGCGAGGTATAAACGCTCATGCCCTCAACTGTCGCCAGCCATTTCTCATCATCCGGATGGTTACCGTCTGTCCCCTGAGCAATCATGAATCTGCCATTAGGCTTGATGACTCTTGAAACCTCCTTGAAGGTCTCCTGAATTTCTGGCCAGAAATATATGGTTTCAAATGCGGTTGCAAGGTCATATCTTTCATCCTCAATTGGCATGTCGCTGACATCCGCCTGAATGACGGTGCATCTTCCATTGTCAACCGCATCCTTGTTTTGTTTAATTGATGAGGCTACAGACACTTCGGAGTAGTCAAGCCCGTCAACATTATTTGAGGTCAATTTCAGGAACTTTTCAATGTTGACCCCGCCTCCGCAGCCAATGTCAAGTATCCTTTCATCCCCATTGACATCAATGCATTCAAATGCAAACTCGGAAATCTCCCTGTGGTTTTCATTCATGTTTTCAATAGTCTCTAAACCCTCTTCTCCATGGGGCTTCATGCATTGGGTAATCTTTTCGCCAACCATAATCAAAACCTTTATAATAATTTTTTAAATATATAATATTGGTGATAATATGGATAATAAAATTATCGCAATAATTATAGCAATCATTGTGATTGCAGTTGGCGCATACTTCGTTTTGGGAGGTGGCGGTGAGGAAGTGACTATCGGTTACTTACCATCCGACCATGATGCGGCATTGTTTGTCGCTGATGCGCAAGGTAAATTTGCAGAAAACGGAATTAACACCAAATTGGTGCAGTTCAATAATGGTGGGGACTTGATGACTGCCATGGCAAGCGGGGACGTTGATGTGGGATATGTAGGTATCACACCGGTATTGTCATCCATTGCAAATGGAGTTCCGGTCAAGGTAATCTCAGCAGCACAGACAGAAGGGTCTGGAATAGTTGTGGCCAAAGACTCAGGAATCAATTCAGTTTCTGATTTGGCAGGCAAAAAGATAGCAACACCTGGTGAAGCATCAATTCAGCACATGCTTCTTACATACTATCTGGAGCAGAATGGAATGTCCATTAAGGATTTGAAGGTTTCAGCAATGAAGGTTCCTTCAATGAATGATGCACTCAAAACCAACAAGATTGACGGTATGATCACATTTGAACCGTACGTATCAATTGCAGAAAAGAACGGCGCTAAGGTTTTAGCAGGTTCACAGGACATTCTGCCGGACCATCCATGCTGTGTTGTGGTTGCATCTGACAAGTTCATTGAGAACAATCCGAATGAAACACAAAAGATTGTGGATATCCATAAGAATGCAACCGATTTCATCAACAACAACACTGATGAGGCTGCAGCATTGCTGCCTAGCGATATCGTAAGTGATGTTGAAGTTGAGAAAGTGTCTATGGCAAGTTTCCCATTCATTTCCGGTCTGGACGACTCCTATAAGCAGGACGTCATGGACTTCATGGATTTGGAGGTTGACCTTGGCATATTGAAAAAACCGCTTTCTGAAGATAAAATTTTTTGGGAAGGTAGTTAGATTCTAATTACCTTTTCTCTTTTTTTTTAGCAAAATTTTTATATACTATAATTCATATAACATATGTTATTGCAATATAACAATTGTGATAAACCAATTATAGGAGGAGAAAATATGTGCGAGATTTTTTGTTTTAATTCAGATACGCCAAAACAGATAAACGAATGCTTGGAATGTTTTTATAATCACTCAGAAGAACATCCCCACGGTTGGGGATTAGCAACTATGCAATCAAATGAATTTGTTATTACAAAAGAACCTATAAAAGCAACATGCAGTCAGCATCTAAAGGACATATTATCAAATCCTGTAGTTGGAAAGAATGTGTTCGCTCACATCAGGTTAGCTACGGTTGGTGAAATAATATCTCCCAATTGCCACCCATTTACCGAAGCAGATGATAACAACAGATCATGGATGTTAATTCATAATGGAACCATTTTTGATTATCCAGAACTTGACAAATACAAAGATAAGGAGAATGGGGACACTGATTCTGAGCGAATACTCTTATACATTATAGATAAAGTGAATGAATTTGAAAGCGCAAAGGGCGCACCTTCAACCATAAAGGAACGCTTCAACTTATTGACCGGAATAATATCAGACTTGTCAAAAAACAACAAGCTCAACATAATGATTTACGATGGGGACTTGACCTACATCCACTCCAACATGAAGGAATCGTTGTACTACCTTAAAAACGATGAGGGATTTTTGGTGGCCTCAACCCCAGTAAATGACGATGATAATTGGAAGGAAGTTGAGATGAACAAGCTGTTCGGTTTGATTGACGGTAATATAGTGTTTGAAAGCGAGGAGCATGACAATGAATTCATTTTCACAGAATTTCATGAAAAGGCAATAGAAGAATTTTTGAAAACAGTTAATCAGGATGGTAATGATGATTAATAAAGAGATGGTTAGAAATAAATTGTATGAAGAGTTTATAAAACCAACCAATCAGAACAAGAATTTCATAGGCATTGAAATTGAAATTCCAATTATTAATCTTGATAAAAAAGCGGTTGATTTCAATGTTGTACATGAAATAACAGGCAAGTTCCAAAAGCAGTTCGCTGACTTCAAAGCCGATGGCGTCGATTATGACGGCAACATATTTGCCCTGAAAAATCATTTGAATGATGATATAGTCTGCTATGACTGTTCCTACAACAACATTGAATTCGCAATGGGTCGTGAAAGGGATCTGTTCTCAATCAATGAGAGATTCAGCGAATATTACTCATTTGTAAAGGAATCCTTTGAAGAGCATAACCACACATTGACAGGAATGGGAATCAACCCATACAGGAAATACAATCTCAATGAGCCGATTCCATCAGAAAGATACCTGATGCTTTATCATCATCTGAAATCATTCAGGAATTACGCCAATATTCCAATGCATTTCCACAAATACCCGGAATATGGAATGTTTTCATCAGCATCCCAGGTTCAGCTTGACGTTACAAAAGAAAACCTGGTAAAGACAATCAATGTATTCTCAAAAATCGAGCCGATTAAGGCGTTGCTATTTTCAAATTCAGTATTATACGGTGAAGATAACCGATTTACTTGCTTTAGGGATGCACTGTGGGAGTACTCAACCCATGGTGTAAATCCTCATAATATTGGAGTCTATGACGTTGACTTCAAGGACTTGAATGACCTTCAATCATATCTGGAATCATTAAATATCTATTGCGTGATGCGTGATGGTGCATATATCAACTTCCCGTCTATGAATCTTTTGGAATACTTTGCACAGGATTACGTTTCAGGTGAAATCTATTGCAATGGAATGTATCGCCAGATTGACATCAAGCCATGCATCAACGATATTAAGTACTTAAGGCCGTTCAAGTTTATCAATCTTACATTCAGGGGAACCGTTGAATTCAGAAGCATATGCACACAGCCGATACGGGATTCAATGTGCGTAGCTGCATTCCACTTGGGACTTAAGGATAAACTGGATGAGCTGGAAGACATCATAACCAATGATACCGTATTGTATCACAGGGGATACACTGCAGGGGAACTTAGAAAGCTCCTGATTCAGGAAAAACTTCCCGAATTCATTAATAAAAATGATTTGTGCCGTTTATCAAAGGACATTGTTGATCTCTCCTCCGATGGACTAAAGGAAAGAGCCATAGGTGAGGAGATATTTCTAAAACCATTGTATGATAGAATTAAAAAACATTCAAATCCTGGAAAAGATTTAATTCATTTGACAAAAAATGGAATGGATATTGAAAAAATCATCAGGGATTATGGAAAATTAGACATAATTATATAAGTTAATTAAATACAAATTTAATCTTTAAGTGAGGATGTAAATGATTTTAAAGAATTTAGCTAAAATACCCTCAGATGAAATTTTGGAAGGTTCATTTGGAATAGAATGGGAAAGCCTGCGCGCCAATGCGGATGGTAAGTTGTCCCTAACACCGCATCCAGCTATTTTTGGTGATAAATTAACAAATCCTCTGGTCACTACTGATTTTTCAGAAAGTCAAATCGAAATTATCACTCCCACATTCGACACCATTGAGGAGGCGTTTTCCACATTTTCCCTATTGTCTGACCTGGTAAATTCATCTCTTCCAGATGATGAATACCTGTGGTTTCAGTCAATCCCATGTATCCTGCCGTATTGGGACCAGATTCCAATAGCCCAATACTCTGAGGAGGGGGAGGCCTCTCAAAAGTACCGTGAGGAATTGGCTAAAAAATATGGTGTTAAAAAGCAGATGATTTCAGGAGTGCATTTCAACTTCTCATTTACAGACAGCTTTTTAAAGAAATTGCACTCAATTGAAAACTCCAAATTATCATTCAAGGAGTTTAAAAATCAAGTTTACCTAAAGATAGCCAGAAACTACCTTAGATATTGCTGGCTGATTATTTATTTGACCGGTTGTTCAATAGGATCTCATAAGACTTTTTCCAACGACTGCATTCACCTGATGGATGCCCAGGATGAGCACGGCAGCTATTATTCAACAAGGGGGCCGTCATTTAGAAATGCATCCTGCGGATATAAGAACCTGAAGGAATTATGTCCGTCATATGATACTGTTGAGGATTTTACAGCTGATATTCAGCAATTCATCGATGACGGCGACTTGTCAGAGGCCAAGGAGCTCTACACCCAAATCAGGTTGAAGCCTAAAAATCCTAAGGACATGCTCAAGTCATTGAACAGGGATGGAATAGAATACATTGAGATAAGGACATTAGACATCAATCCGTTCTATAAGTGCGGCCTTGTACTGCACGACATGAATTTCTTGCATCTCTTTTTGATTTACATGTATGTCAAGGAAGAGTCAGACTATCCTCTCTGGCAAAAGGAAGCCAAGATAAATGAGGAGAATGTTGCTGAAAAGGCCTATGTAGATTCAATGAGGCTATTAAGAGATGGTGAAGAGGTAACCCTAAGGGAATGGGCGGCTGAGATTATCAATGAGATGTATGGAATGTGTGAGGTGCTGGGCATTGACCAGGATAGCACATTGAATCTGATGCTTACCCGTATTGCAAATCCTGAGTTCACCTATGGAAAGAGACTTTTGAGGCTCATTGAAAAGGACGGTTACATCAACGCTCATATGAAATTGTCCAAGAACAACAAGAACATAAGCATTCTCAATTTGAAAAATATAGGGAATGTCAACTGCTCAAAGTATGAAAAATATGTCAATATAGCGCTTGTTGGCAAATAATCATAAAAAACTTTAAATATTATTTTTTTAAATATTACAAATAGGGATTCAAATATAACAATTGTTAATTATAGTTAAATAATTGCTTGTCTGTTAACTTTAAAGCAAGATATATATAATATACAAGTTAAATAAATTACTGTAATTTAATATTAGAATTAAATGGTGAAAAACATGAATAAAAAGATTACATTTATTTTTGTGTTAGCACTCGCTGCACTTCTCGTAATGGGTTCAGCTAGTGCAGGTCTCTTCGACTTTTTGGGTGGAGGAGATGACACAGTAAAGATCGGTTACTTACCGTCCGATCACGACGCCGCATTATTCGTGGCTGACGCACAAGACTTATACAAACAAAAAAACATTTCCACTGAACTTGTTCAATTTAACAACGGTGGAGATTTAATGACTGCTATGGCCAGTGGTGACGTGGATGTAGGTTATGTTGGAATCTCACCTGTATTGTCCTCAATATCCTCAGGGGTTCCTGTAAAAGTTATCTCATCCGCTCAAACTGAAGGTAGTGGAATCATTGTAACTTCCGATTCTGGAATTGCAGATGCTAAGGATTTAGCTGGAAAAACTATTGCAACTCCTGGTGAAGCATCCATTCAACATGTATTACTTGCATCTTACTTGAAAACTAATGGAATGTCCTTGGATGACATTAACGAATCTGCTATGAAAGTTCCTTCCATTAACGATGCTTTAAAAACAGGTAACCTTCCTGCAGCAATCACTTTCCAACCTTACGTAAGTTTAGGTGAAACTGACGATAACATTACAGAATTCGTTGACTCTTCTGAAATCATGCCAGGACACCCATGCTGTGTTGTTGTTGCTTCAGATGACTTCATCAAAAACCATGAAGACACTGCAAAAGATATTGTGGCAATTCATGAAAATGCAACCAAATACATCAATGAACAAATCAAAGCAGGTAAAACTGATGAAATAGTCAAATTATTACCTGACGACATTGTTGCAGATCCTGCAGCAGAAGCTGATTCCTTAGAAAGCTTCCCATTCATCTATGGATTAGATGACGCTTACAAAGCAAATGTGGATACATTCCAACAATTAGAAGTTGATTTAGGAATCTTAAACCAAACAATTTCCCAAGATGATTTATATTGGGAAGCATAGTTAATTTAACTATGCTTTAATTTTCTTTTTTTTTAAAAATCAGTACTTTTCATATTCTGATTTCAAATCGACCATGGCCTTTTTTGTCTTTTCATCTGAAACCTTTTCAATGATTCTTTGATTTTCAATCAGAATATCCAGATACTCTTTTCTTTTCTCCTCATCAACGATTTTATATCTTCCGAAGTTGACCAGACTCTCAATCAGCTCAGACAGGCCTCTGTTGAACGCTTGAGCATTATCATCGTTAATGACGAAATCCCTGATTTTTCCGGTTATGAAATAGATGTCGTTATCCGCTTTGATTGGGAAATTTTCAGGGGTCTTGATGTCAATGTCTTCAACATCAACAATAATGTAAGCTGGGGTGTCTTTAATGATGGCAATGTCAGTATCATCAGTATAATATTCATCGCCCAAGCAATCTAATGTGGCATATGTGAAAACCAGTGGATCTTGTGTGATGTTAACTACATACTCCCTGCTTTCCAGAATGTTTTTCAATGTTTTTGACCCTTCAAATATGTGGCAGTGGACCATGTCCTCGCCCAGGTACTTGAATGCAAAAGCGCCAGCATTTTTAACACCATCGCCGCTGATTGTTGTGATAATGCATTCATACTGCAAGTCCTTTTCAATTCCAACTTTACCTAAATCGTAATCCATATTATTATCCCTTAAATGCGTCAGCTATCTTGTTGAGGTTTCTAAAGACATTGATCAATTTCATGACAACATCATTAATCTCGCTGTTTTCAATATTTCCTAAAATTTCAATGTATTGTGGAAATGTCTGCTTTCCGTTTTGGAAAAACAGATAGTACTCGTTCACATTGATTTCATCCTGATTCAAGTCATCAACGATATCTTTATATAGCTTTTCCAATTCGGCATGGCTTTCTTCAAGCAGATTCCTGATTTCATTAATTTCTCCATTATCCTCCAGTTTCTGAAGGGCAGTGTTTAATCGGATAATTGAGAGTGTATATGATTCCAAATCGATTTCACCATACATAATATCACCATGTATGTAAGAAAAAAATAAAAAAAGAGAGAATTTCTCAGTTGAGAAATTATAATTTGATTTTAATATCGAGTGCGGATGAACCTTCTTCGTAAACGAAGATTGGGTTAATGTCCAGCTCGGATATTTCTGGGAAGTCTAAGGTCAATCTAGCTACTCTCTTGATAGCTTCTTTGACTTCTTCAACATCGCAAGGTGCTTCTCCACGGTATCCTTCAAGCAGTTTGGATACTTTGGTTGAAGCGATTTGCTCTTCGATTTCCTGTGAGCTCATTCCTTTAGCCAGGTTGAATGATACGTCCTCAATGAGGTTTACGTAGATTCCACCCATACCGAATGCAATCATAGGACCGAATTGCTTGTCACGAATCATACCTACAATGACTTCCTCACCGGAATCCATCATCTTTTGCACTTCTACACCGTCAGGTATGATGTCTGGGTGAGCTGCTTTAGCGTTAGCGATGATTTCCTCATAGGTTGCTTTTGCCTCTTCAGCACTGCTGATTCCAACTTTTACACCGCCGATGTCGGACTTGTGTAAAATCTTGTCGGATGCGATTTTAAGCACAACTGGGAATTCCATTTCTTCAGCAAGTTCTGCAGCTTCATCAGCACTGGTTGACAGTTTGATTGGTGCTGCTGAAATTCCATAGGCTTCAGCCACTGCGTATGCTTCACTACCGAGCAATGTGTCCCTTCCGTCAGCTTTAACTTTATCGAATATTGCTTGAACTGCGTCCTTGTCGACATCATCGATTTTTTCAATAACGTCATCGTATTCACGATCTTCCAGTCTTGCGAATTTAACCATTGCTTCAAGTGCGGTTACTGCAGTTTCAGGGAATACGTATGTTGGAATACCGTTTTCTCTTAATGCATCGTTTGCATCTTCGAATGATGGTCCTCCCATGTTAACTACGATGACAGGTTTGTCGAATTTGTTTTTCTCTTCGATGATTGCTTCTGCAATTCCGTCAGGGTCAGCGGATGCTGTTGGACAAACCATTACGATTAGACTGTCAACGTCTTCATAGCCGAGAACGAGTTCTAATGATTCTTTGTATCTGATTACTGGTGCGTCACCTAATACGTCAATAGGGTTTTTGGCACTTCCTTCTTCAGTTACGCATTCTTTAAGTTTTGCGGTGGTTTCCTCATCGAATTGAACGAGGTTTAAACCGGCTTTTTCCATAGCGTCTACGGTTAATACTCCTCCACCACCTGCGTTTGTGATAATTGCCACATTGTCACCTTTTGGAAGTGGTGCTTTTGAGAATGCTAAACCGAGGTCGAAGAGTTCTGCCATGGTTTCAACACGCATGATTCCGGATTGGTGGAATGCTGTGTCGAATGCAAGGTCACTTCCTGCCAATGCACCTGTGTGTGAGGATGCAGCTGCTGCTCCTGCACTACTTGAACCGGATTTGAGCACGATAATAGGTTTTTTATGTGCGGTTTCCCTCATGGTTCTTACAAAGTCATCGTCATCAGAAATGGATTCTAGGTAACAGATGATTACATTGGTTTCATCGTCTTCTGCTAAGTATTGTAATAATTCTATTTCACTTACTCCAGCCTTGTTTCCTAGACTGATTACTTTACTGAATCCGATACCTGAGGTTACACTCCAATCGATGATAGCTACCATCATTGCTCCACTTTGGGAGATGAATGCCATGTTTCCTTTTGGTGGCATCATTTGTGAGAATGATCCGTTTAATGGAGTGTGGGAATCTGTTATTCCTAAACTGTTAGGTCCAATAATGTTTATTCCGTATTCTTCACCAAGTGCGGTTAATTCAGCTTCTAGTTTTGCCCCTTCTTCGCCCACTTCTTTAAATCCTGCGGTAATGACTACCATGTTTTCAATACCGACTTCACCACATTCTTTAACAGCAGTGTTTACAAATGGAGAAGGAATAGTAATGATTACTAAATCAACTTTTCCAGGCACGTCTTTAATGTTTGCGTAAGCGGTTTTTCCGAGGATTTCACCGCCTTTTGGGTTTACTGGATATATTTCGCCTTCAAAACCATCGTTAATGAGATTGTCCACGATGATGTATCCTACTTTTCCAGGTGTATTGGATGCTCCAATAACTGCCACAGATTCAGGTTTAAACATCTTATTGAGATCTTTCATTAGTTTCTCTCCTGTTGTTTTTATATTTTCATGTTATATTATCATGATAAATAATTAACAATTAATATAATAATATTTATGTCATGTTATTATTTAAAGATATTGTTTAAACATTCAAAAATCCGAATAATTTTGTTTTGACTGTTTTAATTGTTTTAAATAATTTTTAAAAGGATTAATATAATTGTTTTTTCTAACTAATTTCATTAAACTATATAATGTATGATAATTATAATTATATATAAATAATAAAAGATTGATATTTTAAAATTTTTTTTTTAAAATAAAAATATCAAATTAGGAGATATTATGAGCTTAATTATCGCTTATGTTGGAAAAAAAGGATGTGTAATGGCGAGTGATAAAAGAAAGATAGGATATTTTGGTGATAGAGAAAATTTAAAGTTACTAGAAAGTGAATTGTATGATGGACGCATTTCCAATGATGAGGATTTCCTGAAAAGAGCTAAAGAGCTGGGAATTTCAACAAAGATTACCGACGATGCCAATAAGCTGAAAATTATAGGAAAGACCATTCGTGGAGAGGTAAGTACTAAAGGAACATTTGAAACAAGAAGAAGGCGTATTTACGGAACCACCTACGGTTATCAGATGGTGGAGCTATTGGGATCAGACACTGAATCCCGTAAGGCAGGTAAAAGCGGAATAATCATTTTTGGAAATGACTTTGCAAAGCGTATGGCTGAAACATTACTCAAAAGGGAATGGAAAGCTTCCCTAAGCTTAAGATATATGGGTGAGATTTTCCAGGCCATTATAGAGGAGGTTGCATCCAAGACACCGACTGTTGGAAAGAAAGTGGATGTGCTGATACAGCAGCCTAAATTCAACGAGCAGGAAGCCCAAAGGCATTTGAACATTACAATCGACCATGACATTAAAGTGTTGACAAAATTCAGACAGGAACTGACAGAACAAATCGTTCAGCAGCAAATAGAAATAGACATGGTCAATAAGATAATTGACAAGGGTGAAGTCGGCAAGGTCGTCAATATAGATGACAACATGGTTTACGTCCAGTTGAACAAGGATGTTCAGGCTGTCGACGGAAACTGGAAACAGCTTGCAGCCCCAGGCCAGAACGTATTGATGTTTACCGAAAGTGATAATGTAAAATTAGGAGATAAAGTTGTCATTGAAAACGAGGATTTATGCCTTAAAAAAGATAAGTCTTCTCTTAAATGTGATGTAATTTTATGCTCATTGTAAATGGGGATTTTAAATGAAACTTACGTTTTTAGGAAGTGGTGGAGGAAGATTTTCCGCCATAAGCCAGCGAAGAATGACTGGCGGGTTCAGAATTGACAACTTGGGAGGCAAGAACTATCATGTCGACCCGGGTCCTGGCGCATTGATTCGTACATATCAGTTCGGCTTTGATCCGCGTAACCTGAGCGGTGTCATCGTTTCACATTCCCACACTGACCACTACAATGATGCTGAAATCCTTATTGAGGCAATGACCAAGGGAATGACCAAAAGGACAGGTGCAATCATAGGTAGTGAAAGTGTCCTGAAGGGATATGAGAAATGGGGTCCGTGCATCTCAAATTATCACAAGTCAAAATCAGACAAGTTGATTCTAAAGCCTGGCTATACTAATAAGCTGGACAACATTACAATAAAAGGTACCAGAACCTCACACGGCGATCCAACCGGTGCAGGATTTCAGATAGACTACAACGGCTTTAAATTGTCATACACTTCAGACACAGGCTACTTTGACGGACTGGCTGAGGACCATAAGGGTGCTGACATTCTTATCGCTAGTGTCTTAAGGCCGGGAAACAAGTCAATAAGCGGCCACATGTGCACACGCAACTTCATTGACCTTATTAATGAGGTTAACCCTAAGGTTGCCGTCATGACACACTTGGGTTTAAAGATGATTTCAAGCAATCCTGTAACTGAAGCCAAAAAGGTATCCAAGGCTACAGGAGTCAAGACTATTGCTGCATTCGATGGTTTATCCTTCAATGTGAATTACAACAATCCTAAAAGGTTCCGCTTGATTTCACTCAAGGATGTCCAGTCATCAGTGCACAGCACAAGCCACAACCTGTATGACAGTGAAAAAAGAAATTCTTACCAATTGGCCTTCAAGCATCAGGAATTTGATGAGTTGGCAATGGTTAAGAATAGTAAAAATCAGCATTCCAAGTTTGACGGATGAATGAATCCTGAGCGAATCATATGGTCTGCAAGAATGATTGCAGTGCTTGATTCAGCTACAACTGTCACTCTAGGACAGATGCAAGGGTCATGTCGTCCCTTAATTTCTATTTTTTTATTTTCCATTTCTTTCAAGTTAATTGTATCCTGACATTTTGAAATGGATGGAGTAGGTTTAACTGCAATTCTTGAAACAATAGGCATTCCATTGCTCATTCCACCGATTATTCCACCTGAATTGTTTGTTTTAGTGTTAACTTTACCGTCGATGATTTCATATGCATCGTTTATTTCAGAACCGGTGTGTGTTGCAACGTCAAATCCAAGGCCAATCTCAACACCCTTGACGGCTCCGATATTCATCAATATTCTTGCAAGATCTCCGTCAAGCCTTTCAAAAACAGGTTCTCCAAGCCCTGCAGGCACATTTACTGCAATGGTTTCAACAATTCCTCCAATGGAATCTCCTTCCTGTTTTTTGGCTAAAATAAGTTCTTCCATTTCACTTGCAGCTTCAAGGTCTGCACAGCGAACGGGATTTTTCTCAATGTTTTCTTTAATGGTATTTAAGTCTTGAGGTTCTGCTTTAATGTCTCCGATTTGAGTGACGTGTGAAACGATTTCAATGCCTTGAGTTTTCAACAGCTTTTTAGCTATTGCTCCGCCAATCACATGTCCGATGGTGACTCTTCCGCTTCCACGGCCTCCACCGTTGTAGTCGTAGTTTCCGTATTTCATCATCCAGCCGTAATCCCCATGGGATGGGCGTGGAGTGTCCTTGAACATGGAGTAATCTTTTGATTTTTGATTTTTATTGAAAACAACTCCTGTAATTGGTGTTCCATCTGTTTTGCCATTGAAAATACCGGATAAGATTTGAACCTCGTCATCTTCCTTTCTTGGAGTGGTTACACTACTGGTTCCTGGTTTTCTCTTGTTTAATTCCTTTTGAATGTCTTCCTTTGTTAATTCTAAGTTTGCAGGGCATCCATCAATAATGGCTCCGACTGCCGGGCCGTGGCTTGCTCCAAAACTTGTTACTTGAAATTTTTCTCCAATTGAATTTGACATAATTGACCTCTTTGAATTATTTATTTTTTTAATATTATAAAAATTTTAAATAATTCTAAATCAAAATAATTAACTAAGTGATTATTATGGTATTTCCAATTACAAGAATGAGAAGACTTAGAAAAAATGCTAAAATAAGAAATATTGTTCGTGAAACCAAGCTTGAAAAGGATGACTTGATTTATCCAATCTATTTCAAGGAAGAGTTAACCGGTGATGAAAAGGAAGAGATATCATCACTTCCTGGCGAATACAGGTACTCCTTGGACAGTGGAGTGGAATTTGCAAAACAGCTTGAAGCAAAAGGACTTAAATCAATCATCGTATTTGGAATTCCAAAGGAAGATACCAAGGATGAAATCGCAACTCCCGATTATTCCGCAACAGGAATCGTTCAAAAGGCTGTAAGAAGACTTAAAAAGGAAACAGGCCTTGTAGTCATAACAGACGTGTGCCTGTGCCAGTACACTTCACACGGCCATTGCGGAATGATAGTTGAAAATGATGACACAGATGACGGAATTGAAATCTTAAACGACGAGTCATTGCCATATATTGCAAAGGTCGCATTGTCCCATGCGGAAGCCGGAGCTGATATCGTGGCACCTTCCGACATGATGGATGGAAGAGTAGGGGCAATACGTGACATATTGGATGAAAACGGATTCTATAATGTAATGATCATGTCATATTCAGCAAAATACGCTTCAGCATTCTATGAACCGTTCAGGGTTGCGGCATGCTCATCACCTCATGCAGGTGACAGGAAATCCTATCAGATGGATCCTGCAAATGCAGTTGAGGCCATAAGGGAATGCGAGCTTGACGTGATTGAAGGCTGTGACTTTTTAATGGTCAAGCCGGCACTGCCATACCTTGACGTTGTCCGCATGGTTCGTGACGAGTTCATGTTGCCTTTAGTGGCATATAACGTAAGTGGAGAATATGCAATGCTCATGGCAGCTATCGAGAAAGGATTTTTAACAGAGCGTGCAATAACAGAATCATTGCTCTCAATTAAAAGGGCTGGAGCAGACCTAATAATCACTAACTTTGCACCATACCTGCTTTTAAATGATGTGATAGAATGAATGCAAATGAAATCGCAAAAATCGCCCAGATTGCATCTGGACTTGAAGTGAGTGGATATCCAAAGCCTGGAAACGTTCACCGTACACGTGACTATGACGATATGGAATTTGAGGATTTCATCATCAGCGGAATTGTAATTGGTGACTCCATCCGTGAGGCATGCACTGACGTTGACGTTGAAAACCCAAGATTAGGCAAATACATCCTTCAGGCTGTGGCTGAAACAGACAGGTGGATTAAGAACAACACCAACCTTGGAATTGTCATGATGACAACACCTATAGCTGTTGCAGCATCCATAAGCGATTCATTCGATGATATAAGGGAAAACATCAAATTGTTAATGTCAAACACTTCTGTTGATGATGCATGTGACCTTTATGATGCAATCAACATTGCCGATGCCGGTGGAATGGGTGACCAGGATGAGTATGACGTTGCAAGCGACAATGCAAAACAGGAACTCAGGGAAAACAACCAGACAATGTATGACGTGTTGAAAATCTCAGCCCCTTGGGACATGCTTGCACGTGAAATGACCAGTGACATGCCTGCAGTGTTTGAGATAGGCTATCCGAAATACCATGAGCTTAAGGAAAGCAAAACCAAAAATGAGGCTTGTCTTTTAACATTCCTTACAATACTCTCACATGTTCCCGACACATTGATTTCAAGGAAATACGGTGATGATGAGGCACTTAAAATCTCCATGATGACCAGGGACCTGCTTAAAATGAAGGATTCACCTGATTTCATGGAAACAGTTGCCCAATTTGATGATTATCTATATGAAAATAAGTATAATCCTGGAACAACCGCTGATTTGACAGCAGCATCTATTTTTGTAAGCTATTTGAAATCCAATTTCAAATAATCTTTTTATTTTTTTATAATTTTTAAACTAACAATCGTTAGTTTTATATCCTATAACTAACAACTGTTAGTATAATGAAGGTCAACAATAAGGAAAAAATATTCAATGTTTCAATAGACCTGTTTTCCCAGCATGGCTATGATGGTGTTTCCATTCGCCAAATAGCTTCTGAAGTGGGAATAAAGGAAAGTTCAATATATAATCACTACAAAAGCAAGGAATCGATTTTAGATTCTATTCTCGAGTTTTACATTGCCCAAATGCTGTCTCAAGACATTCCCCTGGAGGATGCAAGTGCAAATCTTGATGTGGGTTTCGATTTTTTCTATCAATCAGGTCTTGAATCCTTTGCAACACATCTCAAAGACGATAAGATGTCAAAGATAACAAGGATAATCCTGATTGAATCCTATCACAACGAAAAGATAAATGCATTTCTCAAAAAGAGAATAATCGATGATGCAATTAAGGGATGGGTCAAGCTATTCGACCTTATGAAGTTCAAGGAACTGATTCGTGAGGATGTTGACTCAAGGCAGCTTGCCGAATCATTCTACAAGTACGGCATGTTCCTTTTATATGAGCATTATATTGTCAATTACCCTGAGGATGACAATGAATTTGTCGAGACACTGTGTGAAAAGTCAAGAAATCATATCGAACTGATCTATAATTCCGTCAGGAGGTAAAATCATGGAAATTAGGCTGGAAAATGAAAATGACTATTTGGAAGTTGAGGAACTTGTAAGGGACTCATTTTGGAATGTGTATCGTCCTGGCGCTTTTGAGCATTACATTGTGCATCACCTGCGAGATGATGAAAGCCTTATCAGGAGCTTGGCATATGTGGTTGAAAAGGACAATAAAATCATTGCTCACATCAATTATTCGACAGGATTTATCGATTACGGGGAAGAAGAAATTGATGCTGTTGTATTGGGGCCGGTTTCAGTTGATAAGAACCATCAAAATCAGGGTGTCGGATCAAAACTGATTAGCTTCACCTTAAGCCTTGCGGAAAATAAAAAAATTCCATTTGTTCTTGTAATAGGTGATGAAAATTATTATCACAGGTTCGGATTTGAATCAGCATCAGACTACGGCATATTCCTGGAGGGAACAGACACCGATGATGAATGTCCGTTTTTTATGGTTAAGATATTTGATGAAAGCGTATTGAGAAATGAATTGGGAATTTTCCACAATCCCAAAGTGTTTGACGTGGATGAAAAGAAAGTGGATGAATTTGACAGAAAGTTTGAATTTAAGGAAAAGCTAGTTTTGGACACTCAGCTTAAGGAGTTATGATTATGAAATATGTTATTATAAACGGTTCACCAAGGCGCAAGAACACCTGGAAAATGGTCGAGCAGGCCAAAAAGAATTTGAATGGGGAGTTTGAGGAAATCCATTTGATGAAGGAAAAGATTCCATTATGCAACGGATGCTTCAAATGCATCGTTGAGGGCGAGGAGAGATGCCCTCATAGGGACATCATTCAGCCGATAGTGGATAAGCTGAAAAGTGCCGATGGAATAATCATGGCATGTCCTGTATATGCAATGAACGTCACTGCACTTTTGAAGAATTTCCTTGACCACACGGCCTATTTTTATCACAGGCCAGAGTTTTTCACCAAAAAGGCACTGGTTGTTGTCTCCACTGCCGGTGCGGGCCAGAAGGATGTTGCAAAATACATTGATGAGACTTTGAGGCATTGGGGAGTCAACAAGGTATACAAGATTACTTATGCCTGCGGGGGAAAGGATTCACTAGACGTTAAAAACATTGATGATGTTTCACAAAAGTTTGCTCGTGATGTCGAGTCAGGAAAGCTCCACAATCCAAAATTCGGGGACATTGTATTTTATGATGTGTGGAAGGCAATGGCACTTTCAAATGATCCGATTCCCGCTGATAGGGAATTCTGGTTCAATCGGGATTTGGTAAGTCATGACTTCGCCCCTGAAGTCAACTTGAACATTGCTAAAAAGCTATTTTCAAAATTGATGTTCTTCATCTTGAAAAGGGTTATGAAATGATTAAGACTATCTATAACAGAGGATAAACAAGATACTATGACTAATACTTTCGGAAGAGTGGATGACTTATTCTCACTTTGCGGTTTGAATTGCAGTTTATGCCCGTTGTTCATAAGGGAAAACTGTCCGGGTTGCCGTGCGGGAAGTCCATGCGCTGAAGTCTGTGAATTTGCACCGTGCAGTGTGGAGCATGGTGATTTGACATACTGTTATGAGTGTGAGGAGTATCCCTGCCCAAAATATGACGGTGTTGACGAGCATGACTCATTGATGTCTCACAGAAACCAAAAGACAGACATGATAAAGGCCAAGACAATGGGTATTGAAAAGTACCATGAGGAGCAATTGGCCAAAAAGGAAATCCTTGACTGTCTTTTAAGGGAGTATGATAACGGCAGAAGGGATGTGTTTTTCTGTATGACAGTCAACCTGTTGGATCTTGAGGATTTAAAGATTATCATCGAAAAAGCTGATGGGTCAACAGCTGAAATGGAATTGGATGATAAGTCAGATTATATGAAGAGTCTATTGATTGAATGTGGTCAAAAGAGAAATATTGAGCTTAAGTTAAGACGAGATGGTTATTATGGATGAAAAAGTTGCATTAGCACCATGCAATGGCATGAGTGCAAACGGTTTGGTGTCACGTGTTGCCGTGGGGGACTGCAGAAAACAGAACGGTAATGTAATATCAATCTGCATGGGTTCAACTTCAGCAGATTTTGAGGGAAAAAACAATGGGATGCTTAAGAAGTACCCTATAGTTGCCGTCAACGGTTGTCCAAACGGTTGCGTCAACAAGATTTTAAAAAACAAGGGAATTGATGTAGCTGACACAGTTGCAGTTAATGAAGTTCTTGAGGACTATGAAGTATCTGCAAAAGACCCTTTCAGATTAGATAGTGAAGCTGAAGAATGTGTCAAAATAATCACTGAGAAATTAAATAAATTGATTGGTGATTTAATCTAATTTTTTTTAATGCGGCTGGTCACACAGTCGCACATGTGCTTTTGTGCAAAATCGCACTTAAACAAGTTTTATACCTTTTTGAAAACACATATTGATTATCCAATAATTAAAAGGTGTGAAACATGGAAGAACAAGTGGAAAAGCAAGAAAAAGCAGTATTTTATGATGTAGATGAATTATCTGCTCAGGGCAAATTGCAGGAGGCATTGCTGCTTCTGGATTTGATACCTGAAGACAGTCCCAATTTCTCAATGGCACTATTTTTAAAGTCAATGTTTCTTGGAATAATTGGTGATGAAGAGGAATCATTTGAACTGTTCAAGAAATCATTAGCGGAAGAACTTGGAGAGGATGCTGTTGATATGGAAGAGAAATATGTGCCAATTGACATGAACGACCCAAATGACCTTTTTAATTGCGGCTTGACTAATTTCTATTTTGGAGATTATGAAAAGGCTATTGAAAACTTTGACATGTCATTAGAAAAGCTTCCAAAGCAGAGTGAAGTGATATACTACAAGGCACTCTCCCTTGCATCATTGGGGAATTATAAAAAAGCAATCCGTACAATCAACAAGGCCATTGACATCAATCCGGACAACAGCAGCTACTGGAACGACAAGGGGGCATTTCACTCAGAGCTCAACCATGTCGCAAAGGCTCATAAGTGCTTCAACAAGTCAATCAAGCTTAAATCCACATCATACAACTGGTCAAACAAGGGTGTGCTGTACCATAAGTGCGGTGAGCTTGAAAAGGCAATGGAATGCTATGACAATGCCATCAAGCTTGACTCTGAGGATGTATATCCTGTTGTTGGCAAGGCTAAGGTCTATATGGAACTGGATGATTTTGAATCAGCAGAGGAGTGTTTCGAATTGGCTGCAGAAATTGACGATTGCGACCTTGAATATCTCATCGAGAGAGGAAAATACATGATTTTCACCGAGGAGTATGAGAAGGCCGTAAGCTATTTTGACAGGTGCTTGAAGTTCAATGATGGTCTGGCGTATGTCTGGATGTTCAAGTCAATGGCATTGAATGAATTGAGAAAGTACAGGCAGGCGAATGAGTGTGTTGTAAGAGCCCTTGAAATTGACCCTGAAATCCTTGTCACTTTCGATGAGATTTTTTAAATAGGATGACTTATAAAGTTTACACATTATAATTTTGAAGATTATTCAAAAAATGTTTGAAATAAATTACAAAATTCTTTTCAATTTTTTTTTCGCAACTTTTTCAAAATCAGCATCATATTTATAAATCATTTTAAACATATATTATCATATTATTAATCTATAAATTATGGTGTTTAAATGAGTGAGGATATTAAAAAAACCATTAGAGAATTACATATTTACGAAAAGAAACTTTTAAAGGAACTTGAAGCTAATCCCAAAGCAACTCCTGACCAAATTGCTGATAATTCCGGCATGGATATCAAGTCAGTAATGAGTGCTGCAGGATCACTTGCTTCAAAGGACATTATTGAAGTGGACAAGGAAGTGCAAAAGACATACTCCCTGACCGAGGACGGTCTTGAATATGCTGAGCACGGACTTCCTGAACGTAAGATACTTAATGCCCTTGCCACCAAAAAGCAAATCGCAATGAAGGATTTGGCCAAAGAAGCGGGCATTGACAAGAAGGAAACCGGAATTGCACTTGGCTGGTTGCGTCAAAAGGACTGGGCCCAAATCGATAAGGGTGTAATCAACATCACTGAAATGGGTAAGGAGTTTGCGGACAAGGCAGGAGTTGACGAAAAGGTACTGGAGTATCTTAAACTCAATGCAGATGGAGTTAAACTTTTCACTGATGATTTGATGGATGGATTTAAAAAGTTAACCGGTAGGAAGAATATTCTAAATGTTAAAAAGGAAACCTCACACTCATTTAAAATCTTGCCTAAAGGGGAAGAAATCCTTAAGGTCGGATTCACCATTAAAGAACAAGCTACCCAATTGACTCATGAGCATCTAAAAGACGGTGAATGGAAAAGCCTCGAATACCGTCCATATGACATTAACGCAGAAGCACCACTTGTGTTTGCAGGTAAAAAACACCCATTAAGAGAAATCATCGATGAGATTAGGGAAATCTTTTTAAACATGGGATTTGTCGAGGACAATGGCGAATATGTTGAATCAGCATTCTGGAACTTCGATTCTCTTTTCCAGCCACAGGACCACGCTGCCCGTGAAATGCAGGACACATTCTACCTTAAAAATCCATTGACCTGTGACTTGCCTGATGATGATCTTGTCAAGCTCACTGCTGAAACCCACGAAACCGGTGCAGATACCGGTTCAATCGGTTGGCAATACGACTGGAGTGAAGACATTGCACGCCAAAGCGTATTGAGAACCCACACCACAGGAATATCCACAAAACACCTGTACGAACATGAAGAACCAATGAAAATGTTTTCAGTTGGAAGAGTGTTCAGAAGGGAAACCTTCGACTACAAGCACTTACCTGAATTCCATCAAGTGGAGGGATTGGTCTGCGGTGACGGAATCAGCTATCAAAACCTCTTAGGTACCTTGAAGGAGTTCTATAAGAAACTCGGATTTGAAGTAAGGTTCAGACCAGCATACTTCCCATACACATACCTATCCACAGAATCCGAAATCTACCTTGAAGAGAAAGGAAGCTGGATTGAACTCGGTGGAGCTGGAATGTTCAGGCCTGAAGTATTGAAACCTTTAGGAATTGACAAGCCTGCTCTTGCATTCGGTATGGGTATTGAAAGGCTTGCAATGATCAGATACGACGTTGAAGACATTCGTATGCTCTACAAGAGTGACATCAAATGGCTTCGTGAAGTCCCACTTGACAAAGGGGTCAGGTTATAATGTCCATCAAGCTGGTTTCTTGGAATGTTAACGGTATCAGGGCAGTCTCCAAAAAGGATGAGTTCTGGGACTGGTTTGACAATACCGATGCAGATATTATCAACTTTCAGGAAGTAAGAGCAACACAAGATAAGATTCCAAAGAAATTGGCTGACATTGACGGATTCCACCAGTCATTCAATGAGGCGGAAAAGAAAGGATACAGTGGTGTTGGAACATACTCCAAAATAGAGCCTGTTGAAGTCGTCAAGGGCCTTGGCATTGAAGAGCTCGACAGCGAAGGCAGGGTCTTGAGAATAGAATATCCAGACTTTTTCCTATATAACATTTACTTCCCGAACAGCGGCATGAACGCAAAAAGGCTCGACTTTAAGGTTGCATTCTGCGATGCATTGCTTGAACAGTTATTGGAGCTTAAAAACGAAGGCAAGAACGTCATCATCACTGGTGATTATAACATTGCCCACAACCCTATTGATGTTTACAATCCTAAAAACTGTGAGGGAAAATCCGGATACCTGCCGGAAGAGCGCGCATGGCTCGACCAACTTGAGGAAGCAGGTTTTGTTGACACTTTCAGAATGTTTGATGAGGGTGAAAACAATTTTACCTGGTGGAGCTACCGTACCCGTGCACGTGAAAGAAACGCCGGGTGGAGACTTGACTATTTCTATGTAAACGAGGAAATGAAAAATAATGTTAAGTCCGCCGAGATACTGGCTGATGTATACGGTTCCGATCACTGTCCGGTAACCTTAGAAATAGAATTTTAAAAAAGTGATGATTATAATATGGTGTCCACATCACCAATATCATCAACTATTGTAATATCTAGTTTTTCTTTTTTAATGTAATCCCTGTCCTCTTCGGTAACGTCAGAGTTTACAAGAATTGCTCTCATTCCAGCATTGACAGCACCCAGTGCGTCAGGCTTGAACTTGTTACCAATCATCACGGACCTTTCAGGGTTTCCTTTCATTTTTCTGAGTGCAACGTCAAAAATGAGTTTGTTTGGTTTTTCCTTACCGACCTCTTCGGAGGTAATCACTGCATCGAAAAATGAATGGACATTAAGCCTTACAAGTTTTTCCCATTGCTTGATTGTTATTCCGTTTGATATGACTGCTAAACGGTATCCCTGACTTTTAAGATAAATTAATGTGTCAATTGTTTCAGGGAATGGTCTTAAAAGCGCCATCTTAACGTTATGGTATGTTATCATTCCAAGAGCAACAAGCATAGGGTCCTCATGACCCAATACGACTTGTGTCAATACGTTGAAGTGCTTCCCATAATTGGATCCCTTTTCACGGATGATTGTCTTTAAAAGTCCATATGCCTCATCCTTGTCCAGTGGCAATCCGTTATCCACCATAAGTCCTATTGCTGCTTTTCTTGCTGTTTCTGCAAAATCAGTTGTGTCAAGCAATGTTCCATCGATATCGAAAAAGACTACTCGGTCATCATCATTTTGAATCATATGATGTTTATATATATTTTAAAAATATTTAAATTTTTAGAAAAATGCGTCAAGGCTCTGCTGAACTTCACCGACTGCCATGTCCTGCAGGTCCTTTTTTGTGTATCCGAATGAGTACATGATCCGCTCGACCGCAGGTATGAGCTGGTTGTTTATGTAGTAATCCTTGTCGTATTCGTATCCTTCGCTGTACTCGTAGGGGACTGCCCTTTGGCTTATTGAGCCTTTTCCCTTAACGATAATGTATTGTATGATGGTTCCACGGCTGACCCTTATTCCATGCTCCTCAATCTTTTGAGCGGCAACAACATGGGGTCCAACCTGCTTGTATTGGCTTAATGGCTTGGTTATTTGAGTGTGGATGATGAGTTCCTTTCTCTCGACATCCCCTTTTCTAAGTCTTTTCAACACTTTCTTGACTTCCTTAATGGCCTTGTCCGCATCCCCCTCTTTGAGGATTGCCATAAGTATTGCTTCCTGTGTTTTCTTGACGATAGGTGCCCAGTCCCTTCTCACCAGTTCCAATCCTTTGGCTATGATTTCTCCGTCTTCAATTACGGCATATCTTTTTTTGCTGACAAAAAACCCTCTTCTGTAGAATCCCTCATATTCCAATTCCATGCTTTCCGGCAGTGTTGAATTGAGATACTTCAGGAATTTCTGGGCCTGCTGCTTGATTTCGGCTTCAAGGGCCAATTGCTCTTTTGTCTCTTCAACCATTGTGACACCTAATTTAACTATATTTGATGTTGTTATAATATTTTACTAATCAAACATTATTGCCCTTAAAGTGGAATATTTATCCTAAAAATTCCTCTCATTACTGTTCAAATGCTCTTGGACTTTGGTTATATGTAAAATCTGATATAGTATATGTGAGGTTGATATTATGAAGAAAAGATTGATTTCAAGCTATGATGAGGAAAATGACACCTTTGTCGGAAAGGTTGATGATGAGAAAGGATACAAGGCAGATTACGGAATAAGTGATGGGATTTTTCTTGGAATAAACAATTCCAACTTGCCAACATCAGTTTTCATTTCAAACGCATCTGAAGTTCTCAACACTTCAAAAAGCATCCTTGAAAGCGCTGACGTTAAAATCAGAATCGACTGCGATGAGGCATTCCTCACATTCAGGATGTGCATTGAGGATTTGCTGATCTTTTCAGCCAAATGCAAAAAGCATTTTCCCATTCCTGAAATGGAATATGAGATAGATAGTAACATGTAGTTGCTATCTATTAACGTTTAAATATGAGTTTATCAATATTATAATTGAAGTGATAAAATGGATGACGAAAAAATCAATATTAATTCTGCAGATGAAATAGTTATAGTCGTACCTGAAGAAGCTATTAAGGATGGAGAGCTTGAAATAGACTTGGATGAATTAGGAATTGATGTTGAATCATTAGGTGATGACGTCAATATCGTTATTCAAGTTGAAGGAGCTGAAGATCTTGAAGACGATATCTCAGATGATGATGACGAGGATTTCATCGAGGAGCCTAATGAATGGCATTTTGATGACGACCCATACAACGTGGTCTATTATGAATTTCCGGATGAGGACGAAGAGGAATGAGTGATGTCAAAAGAAATCCCGTACTACACTCTTGATGAGGAAGGAAACACTGATGTTGTTGCATCCGGCGGTGAAGCATACATTGATGACGGCGAGTTAAAGGAAATGCTTCTTCAATTGCTTGGCGATGACGTTCCAGAAAGTGAAATTCAAAAGATTCTTGAAGCGGCCTCCGATGAGAATCTCACTGAAGAGGAATTCGACAAGCTTCTTGATGAATTTATTTTAAAAAATAAAAATTAAATTTCCTATTTTTGGCCTTAAAAATAAAACATTTATATATAATGATAAAGTAATATTTAATTATCATTATTCTTTAAGGCTCTTTTTTGCTCTCAATAATCGGGCTGTTAATAATCTTGCAAACGGCTTGATTGAAAAGAGGCTTACAGACTGCGATTATTATATTACAGATTATATTTATTTAGGTGAAATAATGGCAATTTCTCAAGGAAAATCAACAAGAAGTCCATCCGGTGCAAGAAATGTTGCAAACCGTGGAAAAAGGAAATCAGAATTAGGAAGAGACCCAGCTGAAACTAGGTTAGATGAAAAAAGATTAAGAAAAATCAGAACCCGTGGAGGAAACGAAAAACTCAGATTATCCACTGGTAATAAAATCAACGTTACCGACGCAAACGGTAAAACCAAAGTCGTTGACATCCTCGGTGTAGTTGAAAACAGTGCAAACCCAAACTACGTAAGAAGGAACATCATTACCAAAGGTGCTATCGTAGAAACCCCTGAAGGTAATGCTAAAGTAACATCCAGACCTGGTCAAGACGGTGTTATTAACGGAATTTTAATTTAAAGATATTTTCTTTAAATTCTCTTTTTTTTAACTTTTTTTCATAATTTTAATATACTTGTTTTTACAAATATCATTTCATTAATTATTATTTAATTAGGAGATAAAATGTCAGAAGATAAAATTAATATGAATCATGGTGCTGGCGGAGAAGTAATGGCTAATCTGATATCCAGCACAATTTTGGATAATATCACTAAAAAAAGCGTTAACGGTGGTATTAGCTTGGATGCCTTAGATGATGGGGCTTCCATCCCAATGGGAGATTATGAAATTGTAATGACCACTGATGGTCACACAATCGATCCGCTATTCTTCCCAGGTGGAGACATCGGAAGAATCTCTGCTGCAGGAACAATCAACGACGTTTCAGTAATGGGCGCTAAACCGTTAGCTATTTCAAATGCAATCATCATGCAGGAAGGTTTCCCGATAGAAGATTTGGATAAAATCATGAAATCATTGAATGAAACCTGTGAAGAGGTTGATGTTGCAGTTATTACCGGAGACACCAAGGTAATGCCTCAAGACAAGCTTGACGGTATCGTAATGGTGACAACAGGTATAGGAATAGCCAAGAAAGGTGGAGTTGTTCGTGATTCAGGTCTTGAAGTCGGTGACAAGATCATCGTTACCGGAAGCTTAGGGGACCATGGAATGAGTCTGATGTCCTTTAGGGAAGGTTTTGGTTTTGAAACTGATTTGAAATCTGATGTTGCTCCTATGTGGAACATAATTAAAAAAGCTTTGGATATCGGTGGAGTTACAGCCATGAAAGACCCTACCCGTGGAGGATTTGCAAATGCCATCAACGAAATGGCTTCAAAAGCAGGTGTTGGTGTTGTTCTTGAACAGGAAGCTATTCCAATACGTGAAGAGGTTCATGCTGTATCTGAAATGCTGGGTATTGACCCGTTCGAAGTAGCCAATGAGGGTAAAGTCGTCATGGGAGTTAAGGCTGACAAGGCTGAAGCTATCCTTGAGGCTATCAAGGGTGAAAAGTACGGTGAAAATGCAGCAATAATCGGTGAGGTTGTTGAAGGGGATTATGTTGTCGTCAACACACCAATCGGCGGTGAAAGAATCCTTGAAGCACCGATAGCAGATCCGGTTCCAAGAGTTTGTTAAGGTGATAGAATGGCTAGTATATTTTCAAGAAGAGTTGTATCATATGTTCTTGATTTCATTGTGGTTTCAGCGATAATGTGGATTTTATCCTATTTGTTCTTCTTAGTAATGGGTTCCAGTAACGTTTATATTGTATATCAATATTTACCTTATATTGTTCCATTCCTCATTTGGATTTACTTCATTTTAACTGAAAAGTTCAAAGGTGCAAGTGTCGGCAAGGCCATAATGAATCTGGAAGTGAGATCAAACAATGGTGCTAAAATTTCATGGCCGCAAGCTATTGTACGTAATATAACTAAAATCTACTGGATTCCAATTATATTTGATTGGCTTGTTGGCAAACTTTTGAAAACAGACAGAATATTAAACAACATTACAAGAACAGTGGTAATTAACGCACGTTAATTGCCTTTCACTATTTTTTTTTTGATTTTTATGATTAAGAAGGTTCAGGTTCTATGGTATTTGAACAAGGAGGACTTGGAGAACTATTGCATTGATTTTAAGGAGTACAAGTCCCACAAGCTTGACGGATATGAGATAGTTGATGTGGATGAGGATTTAATCTATGACTTGTGCGACCGTGACCCTGACAGGCTGGAGCCTTTAGGTTATTTTCAAAACGTCAAGGAACTTGAAAACTATCTGACAGACACCATTACCAACAATGAACTGGATTTGGAGCTTGACTCTCCCGAACTTAACGGAAAGATTCAAAAGGCTATTGATTCAGTTGACTTTACCGGTAAGGATTACTATATTTCAATCGGTGACGGTCTTGGTGAGGATGGCAATGTGATCGCCAGCTGGTTCGATTCACTTAGGCGTGAGTACAATTCATCATCAAAGGATAATGTGTGGGTTTTGGCGGTTACAGGCTATGACCCTTATGACTTGTCACTGACAGGAAAGACATTGTCCTTCATTTTGGCGGATATCCTCAATATCAATGAGTCATCACTTGACAAGATGATACCGAACAAGGGCCATATAACTGTTGATGAATGGAATGAGATATTGGATAAAGTGTATAAGAAAAACAAAATCCATCTCGGTTTGAACAGAGTTGTTTAGCTACACTTCTCCCTTTTTGAATTCGCTTGGCTCAAAGTAGGACACTTTTGCCAGGTCATTGTCTATCAGTGCCCTGTTTATGTCGCAATTGTCAGTGTAGACTATTGCAAGCACCCTTTCATAGTTGTCCGTTGGCTTTTCATCGTCAACGTCAAGGTATACTGTTTTTCCAAGGCATTTGTCATTGACGAACTTTGTTGCCTGTGCAGTTGGTGAGCCCACCTGTGTCAATTGCACCTTTCCGACTCCATAGACTTGAATGGTGTTTCCGTCAATCACTTCCACGCATTTTCCTGATTTTTCATAGTTCACGGTCTTGTTTCCAACGGTTATTGTTCCGGTCTGGTTTTCAATTGCAGTATCATTGCTCATGAAAGTGTTTGCCACGGTGAATACTATTGTTACCAGAAATACTATAAGTAGGATTACTGAAATTGTCTTCTTGTTCATAATGCGTGCTCACAGTCCTTATTGAATCTGCATGACCTGCATTTTTTAGGGTTTTTAGTAGGGACAAAAGGCCTTGTGCCGTTAATCAATCCTTGCACACGGTCTATTGTGAACTTGATTTCCTTTTCAACTTCCGGAGTGAAAATCTCTATCCAGAAGAGGTTTTCTGTTCCGCGTTCCCTCAGTGCTGCCTTTATTTTCCTTTCATCGTCTGTCATGTCCTTGTATGCAAGACAATACGCTCTTACCTGATTCATTGTTGACTGGTATGGTGTTCTTCCAGGCTTGTCGTCGATTATCACAATTTCGTCAGGCTTCATCCAGATTTCATCAATGTCTCCCCTGATACCGTATTCCGGTGAAATAACTGTAACTTCCCTTGACATTGATGCCTCGGTTTTTGATGCCTCAACCGCATCCTCGAATTTTGCGGGGGTTGCATCCTGCTTGAAAATGTCCTCGAGCTGGTGGTGAATCTGGCTGCCGTGTGTCATTGCAGAGGTAGGTTGTGTTTTTACACCTTCCATGTTCTCGAGATATAGCTGGTACTCACAATATCCTTGTTGGTTTAACCAGCTAATTGGGAAATTGTTTTTACCTTCGATAATCTTAACACCTTTTACTGAAGGATGGTCTTTAATTTCATATTCCTTTTCGTATTCGGTAATGTTTTTTTGTTGCATAATTTAATATCTGTTTATTTTAATATAAGGTACTTTTTATAATATGAGAAGTATAATAAATGTATGCATTACGTCAAGGCAAAGGGCATCTTCACATCAGATTATGGAATCAACCTTTACAGGGGCTGCACCCACGGTTGCATATATTGCGATTCGAGAAGTGCAGTGTATAACATAAACCACAAGTTTGAAGACATTGAGGTGAAGGAGAATGCCGTTGAACTGCTTAAAAAGGAACTCATCAAGCGCAAGCCCTGCATGATTGGGACAGGAGCCATGACCGACCCTTATATTCCTCTTGAAAAGAGATTGGAGTATGTTAGAAAATCCCTGAAACTTGTTTATAGGTATGGTTTCGGATGGGCATGCATCACCAAATCCGATCTGGTTTTAAGGGACATTGACCTTTTAAAGAAAATCAATGAAAAGACAAAGGCAGTGGTTCAAATCACATTAACAACCGCCGATGACGACTTATGCAGAATGATTGAACCGAATGTCTGCGCAACCTCCCGTAGGGTGGAGGTTCTTCAAAGATTGAAGGAGGAAAACATCCCCACAGTCGTTTGGCTGTGTCCGCTTTTGCCTCACATTAACGCCACTGAGGAAAACATCAATGCATTGCTTGACTTTTGCATAGATGCTGAGGTGAAGGGGGTCTTGAACATGGGCATGGGACTGTCCTTGCGTGAAGGCAACCGTGAATATTTCTACGAGCAATTGGATAAGAGTTTTCCAGGCCTTAAGGAAAGATATATTGAGGAGTATGGGGACAGCTATTTCATCCACAGCAGGGATGACAGGAGATTGAGAAAGATTCTTAGGAACAGATGCGATGAGCATGGGATAATGCACAATCAGGATGAGATATTCTCTTATCTTCATGAGTTTCCGGAAAAATCAGTTCAATCAAAATTATTATAATGCTTGTTTTTAAAATATAATATTAATGAATTTCAATGATTTAAACATTTCAAATGAGATAAAAGATTCCATTGAGAAAATGGGCTTTTCCAAACTGACTCCAATCCAAAATCAGGCGATACCTCCTGCACTAAAAGGTTTGGACATAATCGGTCAGGCACAGACAGGTTCTGGAAAGACCCTGGCCTTTGGAATACCTGTTCTTTCAAAAATATTCCTTCCCGACAAATCACCTCAGGCAATCATCCTATGCCCTACAAGGGAGCTGTGCATGCAGGTTGCCGGCGAGATTGAAAAGCTCGGATCCAAAATGAAAAAATTCAAGGTGCTTGCGGTTTACGGCGGCCAGCCAATCGGAAAGCAGACAAGAGTCTTGAAAAAGGGCGTTCATGTTGTTGTCGGAACACCTGGTCGTGTGATTGACCATATCGAAAGGGGCAATCTTGACCTCATCGGCATTGAAAGCGTTGTTCTTGACGAGGCCGATGAGATGCTTGAAATGGGATTTCGCGAAGACATTGAAAAAATCCTTGCAGGAACACCAGTGCAGAGACAGACTCTGCTCTTTTCAGCCACAATGCCTGATGAGATAAGGCACATTGCCGAGAAATACCAGAAAAATCCCAAATTCATAAAAATTGCAGATAAGAAAAGGAACATCCCAAAAATCACCCAATATGCATTCAAGTGCAATATAAAGGAGAAGTTCGACGGATTGACAAGACTGATTGAGGCATATGATGTTAATCTGGCATTGATATTCTGCAATACCAAAAAGAGTGTGGATTATGTTGCAAAACACTTGAAAAAGATGGAGTTTTCAGTGGACAGCCTTCACGGGGACATGACCCAAAAGACACGTGACAAGGTAATGAACAAGTTCAAAAACGGAAACATCAATATTCTCGTGGCAACCGATGTTGCTGCACGTGGACTGGACATTGATGATGTTGATGTAATCATTAACTATGATGTTCCGCAAAACCATGACGATTACGTTCACAGGATTGGCAGAACCGCACGGGCGGGAAAAACAGGCCTTGCAATCATGCTGGTTTCAAGGGATGAAACCTCCCGTTTTATTAATATTCAAAAGGTGAACAATGTTAAAATCATTGAAAGGGAATTGCCCACGCATGCAGAAATAAGCACTATTAAAAACAGGGAAATCCTAAAAAAAGCCACAAATATTGTTAAAAATGAGAATTTGGAAGAATATCTTAATAGTGTAAGAGAATATTCCTCAAATGAGAGTTACCTAGAGATAACTGCTGCATTATTGAAAATGATGAGGGAAAAGTAGTTATTTTCCACCATCAATAATGTTGAATTTGATTTTTTCCTTTTCAAGCTCACGGGTGAAAGCCTTGCTCATGTCGCCGACACAAATTGCAAGAACATTCAATCCTTTACGGGCAGCATTTGCGCTTGCCTGTGGTGCTGCAAATTCGATGCCAATATCTAATCCGAGCTTTTGCACAACGGCACGTGAAACAGTACCTGCAACTGCAATCTTGTTGAATTCCTCGCCGCTGTTTGTTCCTTTTTCATAAACGTTTTTAATCAAGTCGAAATCGCAGTTCTTGGATCCTCCATCCTTGATGGTTGGAACGTTGATGACTGTAACCTCACCGACTTTCATGTCAATGATTCCTGTTAGGTTGGTTAAGGAAACGTCCATCATTGCTTCTGCATCGTCTAGAACAACACCTGTTGCGTTTTCCTCTTTCTTGTGTGCGTATAAAACACCATTTTCCATGAACAATCCTACAATGTCGTCCTTTTTAAGTTCTTCTTTTGCGATTGCCGGCCAGATGGTCTTGTAGTGATTCATTGTTTCAAGCACTGAATCGGAGTATTTCCTAAGACTTATTGCGTCCTTTTTAACCTTGTCAATACCTGATTGTGTAATCTTATATGGTGATCTTCCGTCCTTGGAAGTAATATAACCTAATTCGGTTAATGTTTTGATATTTTCTGATACTGCTTGAATTGTGATTCCTAATTTTTTAGCCAAATCTTTTTGTTTGAGATGAGGGTCTTGTTTGGATATTTCACTTAATATTTGGAAATGTGTTAACGCTCCTCTCTTTTTAAATGCCTTCATCATTTTCATTCCTCAATTGTAATTGATTAATTACTATTTTTAATTTTATAGTATATAAATTTAATTTCTCAATTTACCATTAAGTTCATTGTTAAATCTGTTGAGGAATTCTTCTTTTTTGTCAATAGGGATGTAGGCTCCGCAAGCCATTGAATGGCCCCCTCCTGTGCCTCCGACTTCACTTGACACTTGACGAATTATATTACCGAAGTGTATTCCGTCGTAGGATAGAAGTCTAGAACATCTGAGAGAAACTTTCAATCCGTCTTTTTCAGTTTGGGTAAATCCTATATTTGGTTTTTTCCAATTGCAGTATCCGAGTATCATTCCGGTTATGGTACCGACTATTTCTGGTTTGATGCCGGTTCCATCGAAATATTGGAGGTTTTCAAGTTCAATTATACTTGACTCTCCACTTTCAGTTACTTTCTCAATTGCTTGGGCGAGGTTTCTTCTGTGGTCACGGCTTACGCTCTCAAGTTGGTCAAGTTGAACGAATCTGTCTCCTTTAAGAACTTCCATTGCTATCTGTTCTTCATGGTTCCTTCCACAAGCGTTCATTGCAGTTGAAAATTCAGATGCGTCCCTTAAGAAACTGGTTGGGTCTTCCTTTAGGAATGTATAGGAGTCTCCGAGCAACAGTCTTGGTATGTACTTGACGTATTCGCTTGGAACAACCTTTGCAATCATTCCTGAAAGGTATTGATAAAGCTTGCCCTTGTCTTCCATGGTCAATTGGTTCAGGGTTTTACGGTTGTGCTTCTCATCAATTCCAAGCTCTTCAAGAACTGCCATTGTCTCATTGGTGTTGTTTGTAATCGGTAGTTTTACATCGCTGAAATATGATAATGCCATAAAGAGCGGACGGGTGTTCCTGCCGTAGATGTTGAGGTCGTTTTTTGTAACCTCAAGGTATCCTCCGTCAATTGCATCCTGCTGGATTATCTCATTCAATCCTTCAAAATGGCCTGTACGGGTGTTTTGCATGTCACCAATTGCTGATAAAAGCCCAATCCAGCTCAAGTCATCATATCCATATTCCTTTGCAAGGAAATAGCACAGTCCTCCGCCACACACGTAATATGATCCGTCAATGCCATAATGGTTAGGATTGATCTCAAGATAAGTGTAGTCCTTTCCATCCTTATAGCTCAGGTCCCTCAATGGTGGGTGGTGGTCAAGGATGATGATCTTTTGGCCTTTCTTGGCCTTTCCGTCAACTCTTTGACCTGAACCCAAATCTGAAAAGATTGTAAGCTCATGGGTCAGTTCGATGTCATCGAGAACGTCAAGGTTGACGAACTCTATTTCATGTTTCTTGTTTTGTCTGTCTAGTATGGTTGATAGTATTGCGCCTGAACAAATTCCGTCACAGTCGATATGGGAATATATCTTGATATCCTCCGCTGAGGCGATGATTTCCTGTGCTTGCTTGTATTGTTCAGACATTTGTTGTGGTATTTGCATAATAATCAATTTCTCATATTTTTAATTTCTAAACTAATTGTACGTATAAGTTCAAGTTTGGTTCCTTCCCATTCAACAAGCACCCTTCCGGATTTCTCGTACCATTTTCCAGGGTATGAGCTTTCCTTTTGAATGCTGTGAGGGAGGTTTAGCCTTTTAAGTGCCCTTTCAATGTCATTTATTGTAGGGTCCTTGACACAGTCTTCCTTTGAAATCTTACGGCCTTCATTGAGTGTCAGGTTCTTGTTTAGGTATTGTGGCCAAATTGCAATCATAATAATCACCTTATTTCGTTTTCAAATATTTCCAATGCATCCTTTACAACCAAATCCATATTGTAGTATTTGTATTTTGCTAATCTGCCTGCAAAGATGACATTTTCCTCTTTTTCCATTTCCGCTTCGTATAGCTTGAACTTGTCAAGGTATTCCTGGGTTGGATATGGATAGCATTTCTCTCCGTTGAATCCAGGATATTCCTTCATGATAGCGGTCTTTCCATCCACTTCCTGGCCGGTGAGTTTCTTAAACTCGGTTATACGGGTATAGTACGGATGGTTTGGATGGTTCACTACTCCTATTTCCTGATATGAGTCCACATCAAGGATTTCATAAACGAAGTTCAGACATCTGTATAAAAGCTCTCCGTACTTGTAATCATAGAAGTAATCGATAGGGCCTGTGTAAATCAGGGTTTCATATTTAATCTTGTCGATGTAGTCCTTGTAGTCTGCTTTAAGGCCCACATGGATTTTGTCGGATTTGATCATGTTCTTGCACATCTGGGTGAAGCCTTCCTTAGGCATTCCCTGATACGGGTCGTCAAAGTAGCGTGTGTCATGATTGAAACGGAAAGGTATTCTTGAAATCACTGTAGGGCTCAAATTAGCTGCTGATGTACCCCACTGCTTTTCAGTGTAGTTCTTAAAGAGCTTCTCATAAATGTCCCTTCCGGCATTTTTCAGAACAACATCCTCTGAGCTTTTAACCTCATCAATGTCTTCCTTGTGCTCATCAATCCATTCGCGCATTGAGTTTTCATCCAAGTCAAGGTCATAGAGCTTGTTCAATGTGTCTATGCAGATTGGCATAGGGACAAGCTTTCCGTCAACATAGCTCAATACCTTGTGCTCATAATCAATCCATTCTGTGAATTGTGAAAGGTAATCGTGAACCTTCTTCTCCTTTGTATGGTAAATGTGAGGTCCGTACTTTTGAATCAGCAAATCATCCTTGTAAAAGTCATAGACGTTTCCACCGATGTGGTCACGCTTTTCAATAATCAGAACTTCTTCATCCAGCTCGTTTGCAATTCTTTCAGCAATTGTAAGGCCGGATAATCCTGCTCCAACTATAACGTATTTAAATTCCTTCATATAATCATCCGTTAAGCTTTTCAAATAAGAGTTCCATCATGTCCGGAACAGTGTAAGTGTCAGGGTAAATGTGGTCAATGTCGTATTTCTCAAGGACTCTTGCGGTAATAGGGCCGATGCTGACAGTCAAAAGATTATCATTCAACAGTTTAGCCAGCTTTTCCTTGTCATCGGCAACTTCAAAGAAGTTTTCAACGGTCAATGGGCTTGTGAATGTTATCGCATCGATTTCATGATTTTCAATTTTTGAAATCAGTTCCCTGACTTTTTTCTCATCCATCGGAAAGAGTGATTTGTATGCTTCAGCGAGTATCACTGTGTTTCCAAGTTCCTCCAATCCTTCAGGTAGTGTGGATCTTGCAGATGCGGTTCTTGGAATTCCAATGGTTTTTCCTGTGATTTGTCTTTTCTTAAACTCTGCCACCAGGCCCTCTGCGGTAAAGTCATCAGGCATCAAATCAACACTGATTCCCTGCTTTTCAGCCAGCTTTCCGGTCTTGTTTCCGATAACTGCCAGCTTGCAGCTTAAACTTTCAATGAATCCTGGGTAGAACTTGTTGAGTGAAACTATTGTGGTGGGGGATGTGAAAACTATCCAGTCAAGCTCATCCTTTCTTGCCACCAGTTCCTTTAATGAGTCGGTATTCACCGGCTTCAGGTCAAGGGTTGGGGCGAGGAAAGCTTCACCACCCAATTCTTCAACGATTTCACAGGCTTTTTGCGCTCTGTCAATAGGTCTTGTTATTGCAACGACAGGTTTTGACATTTTTCATTACCTTCACTAATTTAATAATGTAATATATTATCTTTCAGGTTGTTTATATTATTTTTTAAAATTGTTGTGAATGTAAACAATTATATAACCTGAAAAACTATGCAATAAATAGGTGATAAAATGAGCAACGTATTAGTAGCATACTTCTCCGCAAGCGGAGTGACAAAAAGCATCGCAGAAAAAATCGCAAATGAAAACGGTTATGACTTATTTGAAATCAAACCAGTGGAGCCTTATACTCCAGTTGATTTGGATTATATGGACAAGCAGTCAAGATCAACCATTGAAATGAACGACAAGTCCTTCAGGCCACCTATAGTCGAGTCATGTGACGTAAGCGGATATGACACTGTGGTCATCGGATTTCCGGTATGGTGGTACACCGCACCTACAATCATAAACACATTCATAGAAAGCGTTGACTTGTCCGGCAAGACCATCAAGGCATTCTGCACCTCTGGAGGAACCGGAATTGACGGTTGCGTAAGTGACTTGCAAAACGCATATCCTGACCTTGACTTTGCAAAAGGAATGAGATTCCGTGGCAATGTAAGCGGCGCAAAGGAATGGATTGAAAATGAGTAAGAAAGTAGTTGTGATAAGCTCCTCACCAAGAAAAGGGCAGAATTCAGACACATTATGTGATGAATTCGTCAGGGGAGCAATCGATGCGGGAAATGATGCAGTTAAATACTTCTTAGAAGACATTGAGTTTTCATCATGCAAGGCATGCTACGCCTGCAAGACTCCTGAGATGAAATGCATTCAGGATGACGGAATCGCACCGATTCTTGAAGACATGATGGAAGCCGACGTCATAGTCTATGCAACGCCCGTATATTACTTTGAGATGTGCGGAACCCTCAAGATGTTCTTTGACAGGTGCTATCCAATATTCAGGCACCTTGAAAACAAGGATTACTACATCATAATGGCTGCCGGAAGCCACAGCGGCGATGCACTCACAGGCCTTAAAAGCTTCATCGGATTTTCAGTAAATCCAGAAATAAAAGATGTCTTTGAAGTCTTCGGCAATGCCAAATCACAAAAAGACACATTAGAAAAAGTTTACAATGCAGGTAAAAACTGCTAAAAAAATATTAAATGAGGAAATTTAATTCCTCACTCTTTTTTAATTTTTAAATGGATTTGAACTGTCATAGGTTTGGCCATTGACAGTCAATGTATAATCACCATACTCAATGTTTTCGGACAATTCAAGAGCAGACACTGAACTGTCACCGGTCAATGTCCATGTTGAACCGTCAGCCACATTAACTGTAGCGTTTCCGGTTGAATTGATTGCTCCCTTGAACTCAGTGTTTTTCATGGTCCAGTTAAGGCTGCTTATCTCATCAACAATAACATTACCCTCTATTTTTTCATTATCTGTGTTCAGCTCACACACTCCACCGTTGGAGCCGGTTGTTCCCCATTGGTTCTGTCCTGATGATTCCAGGAATGTTCCGCTTCCAAAGTTGAGCTCGGTGTTTTCAAGATTGATTACACAGGCTGTATTGGTAATGTGGAACATTGGGGCAGTGCTGTAAACTGATGAGTCTTCAGCTATTGACAATTTGGAGTTTTTCGCAGTGAAAAGTGATGTTCCAACATCAGCGTCCCCGCTCATGCTCTGGTAGATGAAAACACCGCCCAAATCAACATACTCAGAACCATCCTGCCTGTTACCCTCAGCATAGCCTGTAAGGTCACAGTCCTCAAGGGTTATTGAGTTCTTGCCCTCAATACATGCAATCTGTGAAACGAAAGCAGTACCCTCAGTGTTTTTGGCAGAAATGTTACCTGTTGAGTAAATCAAAGGTGAGCCTCTTCCGCTTTTCTGGTCAACGCCAGTGTTGATGATGGAATTTTCAACATGAACTTCCCCTTCACCCCTGTCTGTTGCAAGAGCAGCACAGCTTTGGCCGTTGGTGTTGATTTCAACATTGTTGGCAGTTATTTTTCCGCTGTATGTTGCATCAAGACCCCTTGACTTGTCGCTGTATGTGGTAATCTTTACATTGTTCACGGTTGCCTCAGTGCTTCCTGTAACGTCGGATGCTCCTGATGGGTCGCCGCCACCGTTTTGAGCTTCACCGCTTGGCATTTCAGGAGGCTGTCCACCGTCTCCACCGCCGTTGCCGGTTGCTTCAGGTGGTTGTCCTCCGTCTCCTCCACCGTTGCCGGTTGCTTCAGGTGCCTGGCCGCCTTCACTTCCTCCCTGTGAGGAACCGCTGCTTCCAGCTTCACCGTTTGTAACGAAAATACCGTTGGATCCTTTGGAATTTGTGATGATTTCAACGTTTGAAATGTCAAGTGTTCCATTGGTGTTCACAAGAACTCCTGAGTTGACACCATAAAAGTCAGCGTCATCCCCAGAGGTTTGTGTATCTCCAGTCTTGTTCACGATTGAGTCTTTAAGTGTAAGTTTTCCGTTGTTTGTGACTAGTATGCTGTTCAAGTCACTTGTGTCTGTAAAAAATAGTCCTTTTTCCTTGGAATCCTCAGTGGCATTCACCACAAGGTTTCCCATATTCTCAAGGGCGTTTGCATCAACATTAACGGAAGCACTTTGTCCAGTGCCCATATTTGTCATTGCAAAAGCACCTATTCCTATTAATGCCACGATTGCAATAAGTACAATCAAAATCTTTCGGTTCATCTTTAATTTGGCAAGGATACCTCGACTTCTTTAGGTCGAGGATGGAATTGCCATCCTCCTTTCTGTTAAGTAACCTTTTCTTGGTTCTAATAATTT
>NZ_SUTJ01000005.1 GCF_015062915.1 Methanobrevibacter thaueri
CCAATTAAAACTCGATGTAACAATATTTTAAAAAAAATCAAACAAATCTGCCAAAATTTAATTTTGGCGGACACCCTAAAAAAAAAGTTAGATGTATAAGGATACATCTAGAATATGTGAGCGATTGAGCCCATGAATACTATTAAACCCATCAGCCAACAATAGTAGGCAAATATATCAAGGTTCTTATTCTGTATTAAATCAAGCATCCATTTAATAGCCATGTAACCTGCAATAATGGCCGCTACGAATCCCAGGAATACCGGTAGGAAGTTTGCATCCATTGCAGATCCAATGTCCTTAACTTGCAATATAAATGCTCCAAAAATTGCTGGAATGGATAATATGAAACTGAATTTAGCGGCAAATTCCTTGTCAAGTCCGATTGTTAAACCTGCAGCGATTGTTGTACCGGAACGTGAAAGACCCGGCAGAATCGCACATGCCTGACCCAATCCCATGAACAATGCTTCCTTTTTAGTGATTGTATCATAATTGATTTCACCGCTTGTCATTCTTTGGGACAGGTAAAGGATTGTTCCTGTTACAAATAGGAAAAATGCCGGAACGTACAGTGCACCTGAAAACAATGCATCCACAGAGTCCTCAAACAATACTCCAACAATTCCAACAGGGATTGTGGCGAGAATCACATACCATGCAAGCCTCTTGTATGGATCTGAGTAGAACCCTTCCTTGAATCTTCCCTGAAGGATGTCGCCTATGCTTAGCCACCAGGACTTGAGCATCTTGTAGATGTCATACCTGAAATACCACAGGACTGCTATCAATGTTCCTAAATGCAGGAATGTGTCGAAAGCGAGTGAGCTTTCAACACCTAAAAGATTTTGAATAAATACCAAATGGGCGGAACTGCTAACCGGCAGGAATTCAGTTAATCCCTGAACTATACCGATTATAATTCCCTGAAGTATATCCATTGTCTACACCGCTTAAATATAACTTAACCAACCGTATTTGTCTTCTGCTTTTGCTTCAACAATGTCAAAGAATGTTTTTTGTATTTTTTCTGCTACTGGTCCTCTTTTACCGATTCCAATTGTTCTGTGGTCGATTGAACGGATTGGTGTTACTTCTGCAGCGGTTCCTGTGAAGAATACTTCGTCAGCTATGTATAATCTTTCTCTTGAAATTGTTTCCTCAATAACTTCATAACCAAGGTCACGTGCAATTGTCATTACGGAATCCCTTGTGATTCCCTTGAGGTTGGAAGATGACATTGCTGGAGTGTATAGCTTGTCCCCTTCAACTAAAAAGATGTTTTCTCCGCTTCCTTCTGAAACGTGTCCTTCATAGTCAAGCATGATTGCTTCGTCAAATCCGTTGTCGAGTGCCTCGAGTTTTGCAAGCTGTGAGTTCATGTAGTTTGCACCACATTTTGCAAGTGTCGGGAAGGTGTCAGGTGCTGGCTTTCTCCAGGAGGACACTCCAATGTCCACACCGTTTGCCATTCCTTCCTCTCCGAGGTATGATCCCCATTCCCATGCAGCAATTGCAACATTGACCGGACATCCTAAAGGATTTACTCCAAGTTCTCCATATCCTCTGAATACGATTGGGCGTATGTAACATCCGCCTAGGTCGTTGACGCGAAGAGTCTCAAGGATTGCTTCTGCGATTTCCTCTTGGGTGAAAGGAATGTCCATCTTGTAAATTTTTGCTGAATCGAATAATCTTTGCACATGCTCTTCCAGTCTGTACACTGCAACCCCGTTTTCATTGGAGTATGCACGAATACCTTCAAATACGCTAGTTCCATAATGAACCACATGTGAAAGTACTGATATGTTTGCATCTTTCCAATCTACGAATTCTCCGTCTATCCAAACTTTTGTTTCTTTGTCATCCCACGCCATTTTATCACGTCATTTTTTTATATGTTATTATATATTGTTATTATTTTATAAAATTTTTTAGTTGAATTTTCAAAAATAGAAAGGTTTATATAATAGTAAATTCATAATATTGTTTGTTGGTTCCGTGGTCTAGTTGGTATGATACCTCCCTTACAAGGAGGGGATCACGAGTTCGAGTCTCGTCGGAACCACTCACATTCTATTTTTACTAAAATTTTAACTACTTTCATGATAATTTTATAGCTGTTTTACATTAATTTAATAGTGAAATTACTGCCTTTAAATTAATTTTTATGACAAGAAATTTAGCTAAAATTATGTCAACATTCAATAATCCAATAGTTATTTTATTTCACTGAACAATATTTAGAAAAAAAATTAATTATTGATTAAAATTTTTAAATAATAAAATTTAAATAGTTTTCTAATTAAAGTTTAATATATCAAATAAGGAGATTAATTATGGTAGTTAAAATTGCTATTATTAAAAGTGGTAATATTGGTACTTCACCAGTAATTGACCTATTGTTAGACGAAAGAGCAGACAGACCAAACATCGATGTTAGAACCTTTGGATCTGGAGCAAAAATGAACCCAGAACAAGTAGAAGACGTTGTACCTAAAATAGACGCTTTCGAACCTGACTTCGCAATCTTCATTAGCCCAAACCCAGGAGCACCTGGTCCAGCTAAAGCAAGAGAATTATTATCTGAAAAAGACATCCCTGCTATTATCGTTGGTGACGCACCTGGTAAAGGTAAAAAAGATGAAATGGACGAACAAGGTCTCGGTTACATCATCGTTATGTCCGACCCAATGATCGGTGCAAAAAGAGAATGGTTAGACCCAACTGAAATGGCTATTTTCAACTCCGACATCTTAAAAGTACTCGCAGAAACCGGTGCATTAAGATTAGTCCAAAAAACCATTGACGACGTAATCGCACAAGCAGAAGCAGGTGAAATCGAATTACCTAAACTCATTATTACTGCTGAAAAAGCTGCAGAAGCTGGCGGATTCGCAAACCCATACGCAAAAGCAAAAGCTATTGCTGCATACGAAATGGCTGGATCTGTTGCTAACTTAGACATGAAAGGATGTTTCATGACCAAAGGTTACGAAAACTTCATTCCTTTAGTAGCTGCTGCTCACGAAATTGCTGCATGCGCTGCTAAATTAGCTCAAGAAGCTAGAGACATTGAAAAAGCAAATGATACTGTTTTAAGAACCCCTCACATGAAAGAAGGAAACCCAGGTTGTAAAACAGACTTAATCTCAAAACCAGAATAAGTAGCAAACCGCTACTTTTTCATTTTTTCTTTTTTTTACAAAACTTAACGCCACAAAAAAACAGACTATTTCTTAAAAAAATAATTTAATTAAAAATAATAAAAAAAGATAACTAATTGGTTAGCTATAATACTCCTTTTGTAGAAGGAATCTGATCATGTTCTATTTTGATTGCTTCCTTTAAAGCCTTTGCGAAAGCCTTGAAAACGGCCTCTGCCTTATGGTGGTCATTTGCACCCTCAACTGTTCCGTAGATGTTGAGCTTTGCTGAAGCGGCAAATGACTCGAAAAAGTGAATGACTATATCAGCGGTCATGTCACCAATCTTCTCGTTTTTAAAGTCCAGTGTCATGTTGCAGTAGCTTCTTCCGCTAATGTCGATTGCCACTGTTGAGACTGACTCGTCCATAGGCACTATCGCATGTGCCATCCTTTTAATTCCCTTCTTGTCGCCGATTGCTTCAAGGAAAGCTTCACCAAGAAGGATTCCAACATCCTCTATTGTATGGTGGTCATCAATTTCAATGTCCCCGGTTGCCTTGATGTCCAAATCTATCATGGAATGCTTTGAAAATGATTCAAGCATGTGATTGAAGAAGTTGACTCCAGTGTCAATGCTGTACTTACCTTCCCCATCAAGATTCATTTTTATTGTTATATCTGTCTCTGATGTCTTTCTTGAAACATTTGAAATTCTAGTCATAGTTTAACCTATCGAATAATTGATTTTACATTAAAGGATTTAAGGTTCTTCACCCGGACGTATGATTGTAATACAGTCTGTAGGGCATTTCATTGCACATATTGTACAAACATGACAATATCTTAAATCCAATATACGTGCAACGCGACCAACCTTCCAAATTTTAGCGGATTTGGGGCAAATCTCGGCACATTCTCCGCAACCTATGCATTTCTCCTCATCAACTAAAATCTGTAACGGCATAATTATCACTTATAACTTTAAAGTTGCAACGGACATTGCTTTAAATCCAACATAGATGTCTTTTCCAATGCTGAGATTCAATTCCTTTTCAGCGGAAACTGTAATGTCAGAACATAAGACAACTCCGCCAACATCCACCTTTACACGGATGATTTCGCCTTCAAGCCTCATCTCAATGATTTGGCCCTTAAGGATGTTACGGATACTTGAAGCCTGCGGCTCAAGCATAAGGAAGATGTTGTCATAACTAATCAAGGCCAGGATATGGTCTCCAATCTCATAATTCCTGTTCAATGGAGCATTGACCTGGAAGCTTTCCATCTTAATGGTCATTACACCCTTAACGTCGTTGATGTCAACTATTTCAGCTTCAATCTCGTTGACATCCTTGTGAAGCTCCATGATGGCGTTGATCTTTTTACATTCCTTAAGGATAGAGTAACCTTCCTCGGTTAGGGCGGTTCCTCCACCTCCACCTTTTCCACCTTTTGTTGTATTTACAATTTTAACATCAAGTGTCCCTTCAATCTTTTCAATGTAGTTTAGAGCTGTCCTGTATGAAACCTTTATTTCCTTAGCAGCGCTTGTTAAGGAACCTGTTTCCAAAATGGACTCGAGCAGCTGGTATTTTTTACTGTCAAGTAAAAAAGAGTTTCCATCCACATTGATTTTATATTCGACACCTGCACTTACATCAGCCATATTATAAGTCCCCCGAAATATAATGATATTATTTATCTATTTTATATTTTAAATAGTTTAGTCTCTGAATTCCAATCTCTCAATGAAACTTAAAACCTTATTGACTATTTTAGCCAACGGCCCTAATCTTGAAGAGAAGCGTCTTAAACTTTCAATTTCCTCTTTCTTGAAGAACTTGACCAATATCAATGCAAAGAAATAAACGATTACGCAGGCGAAAATTCCAGGGAACAACCATAATGTGGTTTTTGGAATAACGAAAAATGCAAAAAGGCCCATTATCAATGATGAAACTATAATTTTGACTATGGAAGCGGTAGGTGCCTTTGTCTTGGTTAGTCTGAATACGAAATAGACACACGGTACCATCATCAAAAGACATGCAACGCTTGTAGCCAATGCCCCTCCTGCAATGCCCATGCTTGGAACCATGATCCAGTTCAGGATACCTGTGACGATAGCTCCGCCAACAAGAATGTACATTGGTATTCTAGGGTTTCCGATTCCCTGAATGATGCTTGTTGAGATTGCGAATATGGAATAGAATGTCATACCTATTGACAGTATTGCCAATGCGCTTGCACCTGCAACATAGGCAGGGTTCTTAAAGTACAGGATCCTCAATGTAGGGGACGCGAACATTGCAAGTCCAACACACATAGGAACAACAAACAGCAGGGAAAGCTTGTATGCTTCTGAAACATATTTCTGCAGGGTTTTAGTGTCTTTTAATTTAAACGCTTCAGATGATGCCGGCAGGATTGTGGTTGCAATGGATATGGAAATGATTAAAGGCAGGCGTGCAATAGGATCAGCTGCTGCGAAAAATCCGATATCGTCAAATGTCAAGAACCTTCCCATGACTATTGTGCAGATGTTATAGATGAGCATCTCTGCAATGGCTGTAATGATAACAGGGATTGAGAACTTGACAAGTGTTCCGGCAAGCTTCATCTCGTCCTTGCGGGTGAATACAAAGTCCTCGCTTGCAGGAGGTATCAATTTGCCCATGTGGAACTTGAAGATGTAAACTGCAGCAACAACAGAGAGGGAATAGCCTAGAACTGTACCCCATAATGCCCCGACAGTGGATAATCCTATGAGAACGAATGCTGTTGCAAAGAGAATCATTCCCAACTGTTCAACGGCACGGGTGTATACGATATACTCCATCTTGTAGACGCCCTGAAATGCGCCTCTGAATGCGCCGACAATTACGCTGAATGGTGTGATTAGACCAACAATCTGCAAGGGAATCAATGCTGCAGGCTTGCCAAGGTAGTTATAGGCGAGCCATGGGGCAACGACAAAAATCATGAGTACCCCAAAGAAGAATCCCAAAAAGACCATTATCTTCAAGGCTGTGTAAATCGTTTGCCTTGCCATATCCTTCTCGTCAACGGCCTCATACTCTGCAACGTACTTTGCTATTGCAGGAGGAAGGCCTCCAGCGGACAAGGTCTGGAATATTCCCTGAAACGGCAGTGTGATTCCCAATATACCATAAGCAGTAGGTCCTAAGAGTATAGCCATAAGAAAACGGTATACGTAACCTCCAATACGGAAAATTATGTTACCTATGAGAATTATCAAACTGCCCCTTACCAATTTGTTAGCCATAATATAACCTTAAAAAAAGTTTTTTAATCTATTTTAACTTGATTATAATATTTAAATATATTTATTTAAGAAATTTTCAAATTCCCTTACAGTCCTCTCCAATGACTCCATGCCGTAAGTGTCTTGCCTTATTTCATCAATTGAGTCCTGTGACCAGAAGGATGCTCCCAAATTAGATCCGAAAGGCCCTCCGCTGACAGGGATTATTCCATGTATCATGAAGTACGTTATATTTGACAGATGGGCGAAATCCTGCCCTCCTGTGCGGTCGCCTCCAACGGCAATGCTCATGCCTATCTTTCCCCTGAGGAGATTGTAGTCAACGGCCTCAAGTGCACGGGTCCTGTCCGTGATGATTGACATGTTTGATGAAACCGAACCTGACTGGACAGGTGTTGCAAGGATTATGCCGTCTGCATCCTGAAGGTTATCATAAACCTCACCCATGTCATCCTGAATCACACATTTCTTATGCTCCAGACAGTAATCGCAATGCATGCAGGGCTTTAAATCCTTTCCATGGCAATTGAAAGAAACTGTTTCAAATCCATGGCTTTCAAGTTTGGCCAATGCCTCAGATAAAACATAGTCTGTGGTGCCGTTTCTCGGACTTGCACAAATTCCAAAAACTTTCATGAAGATAATTTTAGAGAAAATAATTAAAATACTTTGGCAAATATTTATTAGATTAAAGAAACAAAGTTATAATGTTAATAATTAGGGGAAAACTATGAGATATGGGAACGGCATTGTGAAAAAGTATTCTAGGGAATACAATAGGACACTGAAAAGCGGTGAGAAAAAGAAATATACCACAGAACAAATCCAAATCACTGTGCCAAAAAATGAAGACATATATGAAAATAAGGAACCAGTTCTCATAATCCCTAGTTCGGAAATCGAGGAATTCAAAAACAGAGAGGACGAAATCGGTGCTTTAAGAGTGGCTAACTATTTATATGTTGAGGAAGTGAAGGAATTGGAAAGGAAATTAAGTGAAAACAATAATTCATCTGCTTTGGAATATGAAAAGGAAATCGAAGATTTGAAAGCGGAACTAGCATCAAAAATTGAAGCTTTATCCGAAATGGAAAACAAGTATGAATCACTCCACCAAAACAACATAGACACTCTTAAAAAGGAAAACGAAACCATCAAGGATAAGCATTCCAAACTAATTATAGAAAACGAAAACCTCAAGACAAAATTCGTCAACATCAAAACCGAAAACGAGAACCTTAAAACCAAGTACTCAAGCATCAAGGAAGAAAACAAGAACCTTAAAACCAAATGGTCCAACCTTAAAGATGAGCATGCAAGCATCCGCGAAAGCTACCACAACGTTTCAGCAAAATACGATAACCTGAAACAGGAAAACCTCAACACCAAAACAAGCTATGCGGAAATCTTTGAAATGAATGAGGATTTGGAAAAAGATTATGAAAGCCTACGCTTGGAATACAATGATCTTGTTGACAAATACAACGAGTTAAGCGATGAGCTATATAAAGTAAAAACAGAAAAAAGCCATGATGAATTCATAGCCAATAAGGTTAGAGAGTTTATATTGAACAAAAGCTAGAGAGTTTTATAATCGTCCTGAAATTCAGGATTCCACCTTTTCAAACCCGGAATGAACATGGCAGTGATTCCAGTAGCTTGAGTTTCAGCAAGGTCTGGGTTTTTCTCCATCATTTCTTTAGTTTTGCGGATAATCATCTCTTGAAGGGTTATGTCCGGTTCGGTGAACTCACCATTCTCAAAACATTTTTTACAGTAATCAGGATTTAGACTTCCATCCCTGTTTGTACCGTAATCTTCTTTTACGATTGGCTGTCCGCATGAGTTACAAAATCCCATAATTTACACCTTTTTTTAAAAAAAATAGTAAAGGTAAATTAGAAGTTAATCTAATTTACTTATTCGTCTTTAACTTCAATGTTTTCGTCTTCATCCATTGCAAGTCTCATGTTGTCTGGATCTGGGTCGAAATGTTCTAAGAAGTCTTGTGCAGCTCTTCTTACATCTCTTGAACCGATGATGTATCTACCTGCAATGATGATGTTAGCGCCTTTTGTGATTGCTTCTTCAACGTTGTTAGGTTTGATACCACCTGCAACAGCAACTAAACCTTTAGCGCCGAGTGCAGCTTTGATATCCTTAATGTTACCCCATTCGGTCATGTCACTGGTGTCTTCACCGTGTTCTGCCCTGTAGGTTTCCATGTCAACGTTTCTGTGTAACAATACAATGTCTGGTTTTAAGTCTTCAGGCAATTTTGCCAGTTTTTTCTCAAACTCAGCAACGTTCATCATATCAAGGATGGAGTAGATACCTTGTTTTTGGGTTTCATGAATTGCTTTTGCGATAGATTCAACGGTACCGAGACCGGAAATAGCTACTGCATCAGCGGTTTCATCTGCTGCCATTTTAACTTCCACACGACCAACGTCTAAAGTTTTTAAGTCAGCAATAATGAATGCATCTGGACGTAAAGCTCTGATTTTTCCGATAATTCCAACACCGAATTTTTTAACAAGTGGAGTACCTGCTTCGAGTAGGATCCTGTCGTTGTCTGGTAAGTCGTTGATGATTCTTTCCATTGCTTGTTCGTTGTCAAGGTCAAGTGCAACTTGCAAGTATGGTGGGCTCCAGAGTTTTTTGACTTTGAATCCCATGATTGGGTGAGTTCCACGGTCTTTTTCTGCAAGCACTTTTTCGATGGATGGGTATCCTTCCATTGCTCTTCTGATTGCCAATTTGGTTGCTCCGTAATTGTATTGGTAGATTTTTCTGTAATCTTCCGCTGAAGGGTCAATGAATACGCTTACGTTAATTACAATGTCTTCTACTATGTCTTTTGGGATGTATCCATCTTCAACTGCATCTGCAACTGCTCTTGCAACTGCGGTTTGTGCAGGTCCAAATATTTTACTTGCGTCGTCTAAATCTCCAACAGTTACTTTAGGAATGATTAAAGTAGCTGGTTTGGTCATTAAATTAGGTCTAATTACACTTGTTAGTGGAGTGTGGCCTACGGAAAGGTTTGATAAACCATTAGCGAAAGCTTGACCGACTGGTCCTTGCTTGTCACCGATTAATAAGTCAACGTGTGCTAATTCAGGGCCGTCTCCAATAAGAGCTTCTCCTATTCTATACATTGGGTCCATTAAATTTCCTCCATATTATACTATAATTTTTATTTTTAATAAACTATTGGAAGTTAATCCTTCTTGAGATATCTTTTGGTAAAGGTAATCTTCTGAATGGTTTTCCTTCACATTTAGCATTAATTTCATTTATTAAGTCATCAACTGTCATGTCAACCTTTTCGCCGGTTTCACGTACAGTCACTTGGAATTTGCCTGATTCGACTTCCTTGTCTCCTACAACAAAAATGTATGGTATCCATTCTTTTGATGCATTACGGATTTTCTTACCTACGCTTTCATCCCTGTCGTCAATGTCAACACGGATGTTTGCTGCATTGATTTTGCTGTATAGCTCTTCAGCGAATTCCTTGTGTGCTTCACTGATTGTCAAGATCCTTGCTTGGATTGGGCTTAACCATGTTGGAAGCATTGGAGCTTTCTCATCGAGTTCGATTGCGGTTTTTTCAAGCATTGCACACAATACCCTTTCGATACTTCCGGTTGGGGAAGTGTGAAGGATTGTTGGGTTGTGCTGTTTGCCGTCTTCACCAAGGTAGGTGATGTCGAATCTCTTACCACTTTCAACGTCTATTTGAACGGTTGGGTTTTCGATTGGGCGTCCTAATGCGTCAATGTTTGCAAGGTCGATTTTACATACCCAGTAATGGTGTCTTTCAGGTAAGATCTCCAAGAGGATTGGTTTGTTGAATTTTCTTGCAATCTCATACATCCATTCCTCGTTTTCTTCAAAGAAGTCCTGGGTTGCCCTGAAAATCACTTCAAAGTCAAGGTTCAAGTCCACACCGGTCTGCATACACATGTCGGTTTGTTGGGAGAATTCCTCAAGTGATGCATGTACGTCTGTACAGAATGAGTGGCAGTCAGGCATTGTGAATGCCCTTAACCTTTTAAGTCCGACAACTTCTCCTTTTTTCTCATAACGGAAACTGTATCTGGTCAATTCGAAGATTTTTGCCGGGAAGTTTTTCCAGGTAAGGTATGAATCGCTCATTAGTCTGAATGCACCGAAACATGCCGCAAATCTGAGCATGAGGTTTTTCTTGGTGTCGGTTCTGTATTGTCTTTCACCGAACTTGTATGCATGCTCGTAGATTGCCTGATTGTCCAAGTCATAGAAGATTGGGGTTTCGACAGGCATTGCACCACGGTCTACGGTCAGGTCATAAACGTAATCTGATAAAAGGTCTCTTATGAGTTTTCCTTTAGGGTACCATCTGAGGTTACCGACATCAGAGGCCGGTTCATAGTCACAGATTTCCTTTTCACGCATGATTTTAACGTGTGGCGGTTCGCCTTCATCGGATGCTCCACGTCCAAGCTCATAGTCTACAAGTTGCTTGAATGCATGGTTTTCAAAGTTAAAGTCATCGATTTGAGTGATTTTGTCCCCTTCAAGAATTTGCCATTTGGAAGGTTTTCTTTCGACTTTAGCCTCTTCCTTGTCGGCTGTTATTGATCTTGAAAGTTCGCTTAACGGGTGTCCTTTACAGGAAATCTCAAAAGCCTTATACCATCCGAAAGGTACTCTTTTAACGCTTAAGTTTTCAGCTAAAAGTGCCTGTTCCGCATCCTTGAGGATTTGAACGGCAACTTTTGGAGAGCTTAATGATGAAGATAAGTGAGCATATGGATATAAAACAATATTTTCAGCATTAACTTGATCATTAGTTTTTAAAACTTCTTTAACTAGATTTTCAACAATACCTTCTGGATTATTTTCGTCGTCTTTTTCAACAGCTGTAAACACTACTAGGGAATCGTCAAAGGAGCCTTCTTTTTTGGCTTCCTCAATTTCCTCGGCTACAGGTGTTTCTTTTTTCACAGTGTAGTTTAAATAATCAGAATGAATAAGAAGTATTCTCATTTAATCACCAATATATTAATGATTTAATTTCTATTTTTAATGTTATATAAAAATTAGTAATGGCGAAAAGATCGGGAAAATCGGATGAAAAATAATGTGTATTTAATTGGTTTTATGATCAATTAAATTGAAATGATGTTAACAACATTGCTAATTGTTGATTGAAAATTAATTTTAATTAAAGTATAGATAAATATTGAAATTAAGGAATCTGCTAATCTACATGAGTAGCATTAAAAAATAAAAAAAGTATAGAGATTAATGAAAATCTCTATTTTTTAACTTTGATTTTTTTGGTCACTTTATCTTTGCCATAGTAGACTTTGTATTTGTACTTTTTGCCTTTTTTAAGCTTTTGCATCACTTTCTTCTTGATAGTGAATTTAGCTTTACCTTTCTTGTTGGTTTTGGCAGTGTACTTTTTACCCTTGAATTTAAGTTTGACTTTCTTGTTCTTGAGAACTTTTCCGTCAACCTTTTTCAACTTAACGTAGAGGTTAAGTTTCTTGGATTTTTTAGCCTTCTTGTTTTTGGCCTTGATAACGTGTTTTACTTTAACCTTACTGGTTACTTTAACTCCTTTGTATGTCGCTGTGACAGTGTATTTCTTAGGTTTTACCTTAGTGTTGAGTTTCAAGGTTGCGTATCCTTTGCTGTCAGTTTTCACATTATAGTTTTTACCATTGTAGTTGATTGTCACATACTTACCAGCAGCAGCCTTACCGTCAAGGGTCAAGCGTACCTTGTAGGTTGCCTTGCCGGAGTAAACAACTTTAATGTATTTGTTTTCACTGAGTTTAGGAACAGGTTCCTTAAGTTTTAAGGTAGTTGATTTGGAAATACTGTTGTATTTGCTGTCACCAGAGTATTTTACAGTAACATTGTGATTTCCTGGAGCAAGTCCTGGAACAGAAATCTTAGCTGTACCGTTTTCAACAGGAACCACATATTTCTTGCCGTCAACGTCCACTTCGAAGTAACCTGTAGCATCGCTAGGCAAGTCAATGCTGAAGGTAGGGTTTGTAGTGGTTGCGCCTTCAGGTATTGTGATACTGTTTTCATCGGCATTTGCAGGAACTGTAAATTCAACTGTCTTGGTTGCAGGATCATAGAACTCATCACCGGTGTAGGTAACGTTAGCAGTGTAGTTTCCAGGTTCAAGACCAGGAACTGTTATGCTTGCGGTACCGTTTTCAACTGGTGCGTAGTAATGTTTGCCGTCAATGTCAACTAACAAGAGACCGGTTGCATCACTAGGCACGGTAATGTTGAATACCGGAACAGTAGTGTTTTCAGGAACAGTAATGTTAATTACTACTGTCTCATCTTCAACGTTGACCACTAATGTAGCATTTTCTGAATCTGCATAGTCATCTGTGCCAATGTATTGCACTTTGACAATGTAAGTACCGTTGTTTTTGAATTTTTCACCTGAAATGACTATGCTACCAGTGTATAGAGAAATTTCCTCATTATAGTATAACTCATCATCAATCCAAAGGGATACATTACCTTTGCTTACCATTGGGTTGATAGTGTATACTACTTCAACCTCACGGTCAACGACTGTGTTGAGTGTTTCATCTCTAAGAGTAATTTCAGTAGGTGCCTTAGCGGCAGTAAATGCTTTATCAGCAGAGCCATTAGCGTATTTGTCATCACCAAGGTATTCTACAGTAATGACTTGTGTTCCTGCTTCGGAAATGCCCACATCAATGGTTGCTTGACCGTTATCAAGTTTGTAAGCAACTTTATTGAATATGATATATCCTGTAGCGTCTCCGTCAGCAACAGTCACAGTAGCATGAACTAAGTTTCCAACAACAGGGTTTTCAGGATCGGAAATTATGATTTCAGGAGCAACTTTAACCACATCGAATGAGTTGAGGTCTGATGCGATTTCATAATTGTCATCACCAGCATATGTTACCTCATAGGAGTGGTGGCCAGCAGCCAAGCCGGTTACGTTAACACTTGCAACACCATTAGTTAATGTAATTTCACCGATGATTTCACCGTCAACAACTACAGTTACATTACCTGTAGCATCAGCAGGTGCTTGAACAGTGATTGTTACATTTTCACCAACTTTAGCGTTTTCAGTCACGTTTGAAGTGAAGGTAGGGTTAGCTTTCACTACTTTGAATGAAATTGCAGCTTCACTTCCATTGTATAAATCATTTTCGAGATTTTTAATAGTGATTGTGTATTCACCAGCAGCGAGGTCAGTCAATTCAATGCTATCTTCATCATAAGGAACGACTATCACATTACCGTTGAATGTTACGATAATGGATTGATCTTCTGTTTTATTTTTAATTTCATAAAGAACTTCGCCAGTTCCAGGATAGACAAAATCATCAATTTCAACAATGGTTACGCTTGAAGCGGCCTTGCCGACAGTGAATTCACCCATCGCAAGGCTTCCTTTATACTCGTCACTTTCCTCGTTTTCAATGTAGATTTCATAATTACCAGGTGTTAAACCTTTAATAGTAATGAGACCATCTTCAGTTACCATTTCTGGTTCAATTATTTCATCCGCATGGTAAACTATGATTTTAACATTGGTTTGATTATCAACATTGTATAAAATCATTACCTCTTCACCATAAGTCACATTGTCAATAGGATCAATTGTGACAGTGGAATCCGCCTTGCCGACAGTGAAGTAACCCATTGTATAGTTAGATTTATACTCGTCATTTTCCTCATTTTCAATCATGATTTGGTAATCGCCAGGTTTTAAACCTTTAATACCAATAATACCATCAGCAGTTTCCATTACAGGAGTAATTTCACCACTATTATCATAAACTGTGATTTTAACATTGGTTTGATTTTCAACAGTGTATAAGATAAATACTTCTTCACCATAAGTCACATTGCCAATAGGACCAATTGTAACTTTGGAATCAGCTTTATCGACCTTGACAGTGGTATTAACAATGCCGGATGCATTGTAGTTGCTATCACCATTGTATCTAACTCCAATGGTATGATTGCCTGTTGTCAATCCAGGAATTATTGCCATAGCCATTCCATAACTCTCATCAAGAGCTACGGTTTGATTTTCAACACCATCAACAAATATGGTAACATTACCAGTAGCGAAATTATCACCAATGTCTACTAGAACAACAGCATATTCTCCTAATGTTATTTCAGGTGTGCTCTCACTAATTTCAGGAGTTACACTTGATTTAGGAATGTTTAACACTTTGGTTGCATTTGACTTGAGATAGTTGTCATTTCCTAAGAAAGTTACAGTGATGTTGTAGTCACCAGCTGTCAAGTCATAGATATCAAATGAATAGGTTCCATTGGTAATTTCAACAACAGAAACTGTACCATCATTATCAATTGAAAGGTAACCGGAAACATTATTAGAAACAGTAACATTTACAGTTGCACCACCCATTACACCAAGGGCACCTTCAACTTCAATAGTTACAGTGGTTTCAGCCTTAGCAACATCGAATGAGTTGACGTCAGTTGCAGAGTTATAATTGTCATCACCAGCGTATGAAACGTCATATGAGTGGTGACCAGCAGCTAAACCAGTTACATTAATAATTGCAGTACCATTAACTACAGGAACTTCAATAGCGACAATTTCACCGTCAACAGCTAGAGACACATTACCGGTAGCGTCAGCAGGTGCAATAACAGTGATTGTTACATTTTCACCAACTTTAGCGCCAACATCCACTTCAGAAGTGAATCTAGGGTCAGCTTTCAATACTTTGAATGTTATGGATGATTCACTTTCATTGTATAAATCATCATCGAGATTTATAATAGTGAGTTTGTATTCACCAGCAGCCAAGTCAGTCAATTGAATGCTTTCATTGTCATATTGGACTTCTATTTCAGCACCGTTGAAGGTTAGGATAATAAGTTGTTCTTCTGTTTTATTTTCGATTTCATAAAGAACTTCGCCAGTTCCAGGATAGACAAGATCATCAATTTCAACAATGGTTACGCTTGAAGCGGCTTTGCCGACAGTGAAGTAACCCATCTCATAGCTTTCTTTATACTCGTCACTTTCCTCGTTTTCAATCATGATTTGGTAATCGCCAGGTTTTAAATCTTTAATACCAATAATACCATCAGCAGTTTCCATTACAGGAGTAATTATGCCAGTATTATCGAAAACTGTGATTACAACATTGGTTTGATTATCAACAGTGTATAATATAAATACATCTTCACCATAAGTCACATTGTCAATAGGGTCAATGGTTACTTTGGATCCAGCCTTGCCGACATTGATAGTATGAGCAACAATATCGGATGCATTGAAATTGTCATTACCATTGTATTTAACTCCAATGGTATGATCGCCTATTGTCAATCCAGGAATTGTAACAAGAGCAGTTCCATAATCATCAAGGTCTACTGTTTGATTTTCAACACCATCAACAAATACTGTGATATTACCAGAGACAAAGTCATTGTTCATGTCTACTAAAACACTAGCATCTTCTCCCAAGGTTACTTCAACAGTAACATCAGTGATTTCAGGAGTTGCGGATGATTTAGGAATGTTTAACACTTTGGTTGCATTTGACTTGAGATATTTGTCATTGCCTAAGAAGGTTGCGTTGATGTAGTATTCACCAGCTTGCAAGTCATAGATTTCAAATGAGTATGTTCCATTGGTAATTTCAACAACAGATATCACACCATTATTATCAATTACAAGATAACCAGCAGCATTATTGGAAACTGTAACATTTACAGTAGATCCGCCCATGACACCAATTTCAGACTCATTAACCTTAATAGTAACGGTGGTTTCAACCTTTTCAATTGTGAAAGTAACTTGAGCTCCATCTTCCTCATAGTTAGGGTCATTCACTTCAACACTGAACAAGTGGCCTACAGCATCTGAGAAACCGTCTAACGGTAAAGTGTAGACGCCAGTGGTTTCATTAACTACAAACTCATCAATAGGTACAGGAGTACCGTCCATGAATGCGGATACACTTGAAGGGTCAACATCAGCAGGTAATGTGAAAGTAATGTTGATTGGACTTTCAATTACTTTATCACCGATTACTTCAGGTTCTTCAATATCTAAAGCAGCCTTGTTTACTGTGAAGTTAATCTCTTTATAATCACCATAATACTCATCGCGTGCATCAAAGGATACAAATGCAGTGTAGTTACCAGCATCCATATCAGTGATTGTTACGAGAGAAGGAAGACCGGATTCTTCACGTGTAATGTCAACAGGTTCCATTCCATCGATAGTTATATGGTAAGTTCCTGCAGGACCGATGATGCTGATTTCAGCTTCAGGGTAGGTTCCTGTGATTTCAACATTGAATTCAGGAGTTACTAAATATTCAAATTCATCAGTTGTGATTGTTTCTAAGCTGTATCCTTCATCAGCGATGTCAACGGTTGCGTTGTAGATACCTGGCTTATCAAGAGTGATAGTGGCATTACCTACACCGTTTACGACTTCAACTTCAACAGGAGTGCCGTTGATGTTTACAGTGTATGTGCCGTCAACAGGGGAAGTGATTGTTATAGGAATAGCTTCGCCGAATTCGTTGATGTTTGGAATGTCAACAACAATGTCTTCAGGATCAATTACTTTAGTGTTTATAGTAACGTTAAAGATAGCTAAGTCATCGAAGTAGTCATTATCACCATCGTAAACAGCTTGGAAAGTGTAGTTGCCCACATCAGGTTGATTGTCGATGACAAATGTTCCAATACCGTTTTCAACTAGGACATTGATTACATCATCAACTACAACAACGCCGGTTAATGGTTTGCCATCACTGCCAGTTAAATTGATAGCGATTTCAATTACATCACCATATTCAGCAACAGTGAGTTCAGTGATGTTCAATACTGATTTTCCTTTTACAAAGAATACGGATGAGTTGATTGCAGGGTTATAGCTAGGGTCGTCAAACATTGCAACAACAGGGTATTGGCCATGAGTTAAACCTTCAACGGTTAAGTTACCTTCACCATTTTCAACAGGAACAGCATATTCCTTGTTGTTGACGATTACAGTTACAGTGGAGTTTAAACCTTGGTCATTGACACCGATTAAGGTTATCCATATTGTAGCGTTTTCGCCTTCAAGTGTGTCCATAGTCAATACAGTAAATTCGGTTATGTTTGCTTTTGGAACATCTAAGATACCAGTGAATATTTCAAGGTTTTCAGCATCATAGTTGGTTGAAACAACTTTAGGACCTGCGGTTCCAATATAATATGGTATTGTGTATAATCCGGTTTCATCATCGTATAATGGAACATCCTCAATTACAGTGCCGTCAACTGTGAATCTGAAACTAGGATCATAAATCATATTGCCATTGTCATCTGTTAATGTAGCATTAAGTATGTATATATCACCTAAATCAGTGTCATCCCATGTTTTGTTATCCAAGATTGTTGCATTGATGATTGAAGAATCAACGGTACCATCCATTACATAGATTGAGTTACCGACAGTAGCGGTATTATCTTTTATTGTGGATTGTTTAATGTCTAATTCTGCACCATCATTTACGAATATTGCTCCACCATAATCAACAGCAGAGTTTTCAGTGAAAGTGGAAGTATATACAGTAGTGTCACCAAATGCTGCGATTGCACCACCGTTTAAAGCAGCGTTTTCAGTGAATGTGCTGGCAACTGTTAATCCAGCATTGTCATTTACAAATATTGCTCCACCGAATCCATTGGCAATGTTGCCTGTGAATTCACTGCCAGCAACGGAACCAGGATTAGCATCCCAGAATACTGCTCCACCGTTAGCTCCTGCTTCGTTTTCAATGAATGTGGACTCGAATATTGAGCCTGCTGCTCTTTGCCATGAAACAGCTCCACCGTTTTGACCAGCAATGTTTTTGGTGAATGTGGATTCTCTGATTATTGCAGGATGACTGCTGTACATCGCAACAGCTCCACCCAGTTGATTTGCAGTGTTGTCGGTGAAATTGGATCCTTCAATAGTACAATCCCATCCAAACAAGAATACTGCACCACCGGATGCATTAGCAGTGTTGTCTTCAAATGTAGAGTTAATAATTTTACTGTCATCTCCAGCCAAGTAAATAGCACCACCATTGTAAGCAGTGTTATTGTAGAATCTGGAATTTGAGATTATGTGATTGGTATATGCACCGTTGGAATAGATTGCTCCACCCCAGTCAGCAGAACTAGTACTGTCCATATCTGCATAACCGTTGGTGAAAGTCACATTGTCAATAGTGATTCCATTAGTATTCAATTGTAAAATTCTAGCGGTATCGTTACCGTTGATTGTGTATCCGTTACCGCTAATAGTTATTGCTTTATCAATTACAATACCATTAATTAACGCATCGTCAATACCTTCAACAAAAGTGAAGTTATATGATAAGGACAATTCGTTATCAGCAGCATTTACTTTATTTTGCAAGTCAGTGAATGTTCCTTTAATGTTTTTAAGTGTACCTGTTTTGACAACTAAGTTTTCTTCCTCATTGTAGGTAATGTTTACTACAAAGAAACCAGCATTATCATTTTCATAAACTGCTTGGTATAAACCTGAAGTGGAATTGAATTTAGCTTCGAGTTCTGTTTCATTCACAACAAATACGAAATTGATATCCTTGATTAGGTTATTATTATCATCAGTCACTTTAGCAGTAATTAAAGTCTCGCCAGTGAATGTAACTGTTTCATTGTTTAAGATAACAATATTCATTTCTGATTCAATAGTACCGTAGTAGTTTGCTATATCAGGGCTTGATCCGCTTACAGTGTTATTGGATAAAACTAAAATACCATCGTTTGAAATAGCATTACCCCAAGGAGCAGTGTTGCCGCTGAATGTTGAGTTAGCAACAGTTAATTTTCCTACTGTGTATCCATAGATTGCTCCACCTTCACTGGATGCTGTGTTGTCAGTGAATGTACAGTTTTCGATTATTGAATCACCATCTACACGGCTTAAACTTACAGCCGCACCGACATTAGCTGAGTTTCCAATGAATGTTGAATCAGTTATTGAAACAGAAGACTGAGCAGGGTGAACGATAATAGCTCCACCTTGTGTATTGGATGTACCAGAACTACCAACACCTAAACCTTTATTGTTTTCAAAGGTACAGTTGTCTACTTCCAGTTTTGAGGATTCAACAAAGATTGCACCACCGAAGGTAGCGTTGTTTCCTTCAAATTTAGAGTTCTTAATTGATAATAAGTAAGATTCATCGTTCATGTATCCGAGAGATGAAATAGCTCCACCCCAGGAACCAGTGTTGTTAGCGAAGTATGAGTCTTCAATGAATGTGTAACCAGAAGTTACTACAACACCAACAAGCAAGTCACCATCGTTACCGTTACGGATGACAATGTCCTTAAGGTTATTGGTTATGTTACTGTTTGAAATGGATAAATCACCTTTCAAGTTGTAGATTGCTGCTCCACCGTTATCATCGTTTTTGGTACGGAAAGTAATGTCGTTACTATCCAATACTGAATCCATAACATCCACAGTACCTTCAGAGTAGATTGCTCCACCACGATAGGTTGCGGTGTTGTTGTATAGCACAACATTTTGAGTGTTCAGGAATGAATCAGCATCAACATATATTGCACCACCATAATCAGCACGACCGTTTGTTAATGTAGCATCATCTATTTTGAATATAGCACCATTGGTTACATTAAATATCCTTGCAGAGTTATTAGCGTCTATAGTGTAGTCATTACCGAGAACATATAAGTTTTTATCGATTACAACACCATTAACTAAGTCAGCATCATAATCAGAATCATATTTGAAGTCATATGGTAAGACCACTAAACCAGTTTCATCGTTATCGATTATGTATTGTAAATCAGTGAAAGTTCCTTTTTTAGGACCGATAGTCAAGTTATATAATTGTTCAATAGGATTATAATAAGTGTTTCCAGTCCATGATGCATTAATCACATAATTACCAGCAGGTAAATCTGAGATAGTTAAACTACCGATACCTTTAGTGATTTTAACTGAATATGGAACATTATTGACGGTTATTGTGAATTTTGAAGAACCAGATGGGGCGGAAATAGCAGTTTCACCTTCCTTACCGGTCAATGTAATGCCGATTACAACATCATCCTGATCGGTGACATTTTCATATTCGACTTCTAATGTAGCATTGAGTTTTATAGCGGTGATGTATGGTGACTCAAATGTTATGTTAGTGAATAAGTTTTTAGTTTCAGGACGCAAAGTAGGAGCACCTGATTTAACTACTTTCACATTGGCCTTATGATATAATCCGTCGGTTTCATCATATTCTAAATTGAGAACGCTTGTACCGAATCCTATTTTAAGTATTTTATCAGATGTGACGATGACATTTCCATTATCATCAGTTACTTGTGCATAGAAGTCTGTAATTTTATCATATATATTATATGTTGCATTCTCGTTATCCAAAACAGTGATAATGACCTTGGAAGCGATTACACTAGCACTAGTAATAGCACCTGCCTCGTCAATGTTGTTTTTAGATAATGAAAGAGTTTTTAAATTAAATATTGCACTTCCAAATACACCGTCGTTGCCTGTGAAGTTGGAATTGGAAATTATGGTTTCAGCAGCATCATTATTTACCAAAATCGCTCCACCTTTTTCGGTTGCAACGTTATCGGTGAAAATACAGTTGTCGATTTCTACTGTATTGGATGAGCTTATTACATTAGTGTTTATGGCTCCACCGTTTTCAGCACTGTTTCTTGTGAAATTGGATGAAGTGATGCTAATTGATGCAACTCCATTGGAACAGATTGCAGCACCGGAATTCTTACTTGTACCTTCACTACCAGTACCTCTTCCTTCGTTTTCTTCAAATTTGGAACCTGTTACAGTCAAGGTTGTTCCTTCAGTTCTGATTCCTGCTCCGACATATGCGATGTTGCTAATGAATTCAGAATCTGAAACTTCCAATGAACCGCCTTTTGCAAAGACTGCTCCACCATAGATACCGATGTTGTTTTCAAACAAGGTTCCGGTAATTTCAGTGTTGGAATTGATAAGGTTTACAGCACCATTGATTACTTTATTGTCGCTGCGGTCAAGAGTTCTATCACCATTGTTGGTTATGTAACTGTCTGTTATAGTGACTGTTGAATCAACAGCATGTATAGCGGCACCACCAAGTTCATTAGGGTTGCTGCCAGTTAAGTCAAATACATCGTTTGAGTCAAGAGTACAGTTATCAAGTACTAAAGTGGAAGCGTCAACATAGATTGCACCACCGTATTCGGCATAACCGTTTACTAAGCTAGCATCAGTTAATGCGAGAGTATTGCCTCCAGTCACTTTAAAGATACGAGCAGCATTATTACCGTTAATTGTGTATCCATCACCATCAATAGCAATGTCTTTATCAATTACGATACCATCGACTAAGTCAGCATCAAATTCAGGGTCGTATGTATAGTCACCATCTAAAACAATAGTCTTACCGGTTTCAACATTAGCAATCATGTTTGCTAGGTCGGTGAATGTTCCTTTAATGTATCTTAAAGTTGCAGTTTTAACGACTATATTATTTGTAGTAGTATAAGTCATGTTTACAACATATTCACCAAGAGTGGTTGGATTATATGTAGCTTCATAATATTTTGTTTCTGGATTGAATGTTGCTGCAACTTCAGTAGTGCCAACTAGGAATTTAAATCCAGAATCAGTAATGACATTACCATTATCATCAGTGACAGCAGCATAAAGCTCAACTTCAGAGTTAATGTCTTGAGTTTTATTATCCATCACAGTAATGTTGATTTGAGAAGTGAGTGTCCCTGCTTTGACGAGAATTTCTGAATCAACACCAGTAATAGTGTTACCAGATAATTCTAAATTACCTTTGTTTAATGTAATGGCATTTGCTTGACCATTAGCAGAGTTATTGTCAAAGTAAGAATTGGACACAGTATTAGTTAAAGCATAGAGTACGATTGCACCGTAGTTAACTCCAGCATAGTTGTTTTCAAATCTACAATTATCAATAGTAGCAGATACAGTTCCATCTTGTACATATACTGCACCACCATTGTATTCAGCTTTGTTTGCTGTGAAATTAGAGTTGGTTAAGGTTAATTCGTTTTCAACCCAAATTGCTCCTCCACTACTCCAAGTTTCTTTATTAGGCATTTCAGTACCAGTCACTTCATTTGCAATGAATTCAGAATTGTCAACAGTTAATGAACCAGTGGATCCTTTAGAACAGATTGCACCACCTTGATAGTCAGTGTTTCTTTCGAATTTAGAGTTAGTAACAGTTGTAGCTGTACCTTGTGAAGTGTGAACTGCTCCACCAAGCATTACAGCATCATTACCAATAAATTCAGTGTTGTCAATGTTTAAGGTGTAACCTTCAATATCGATTGCTCCACCTTGTCTAGCCTTGTTGTTTTCGAATTTGGAGTTTTTGATTGTTATAGTGCCTGAACCTTCAGCACCTATAGCACCACCCCAACGACCGTAGTTGTCGGTGAAGATACAATTATCAAAACTAGCACTGGTTGAAGTGCGTACAGCACCATAAACAGATTTATCTATAAGATCTGCTGCACCATTGTTTGTAAAGTTAGTGTTAGTTGCAGTTAAAGCTGCTGTAGCATAAATTGCCGCACCACCATAACTATCTGAATAATAACCATCAGCAATTGTTACATTATCAATAGTAGTAGCAGCAGTTACTTTGAATATTCTTGCAGTATTATTACCACTAATAGTGTATCCGTTACCATCAATAGTTATTGCTTTGTCTATAGTGATACCAGCAATTAAATCTGCATCAAATTCAGGATTGTATGCATAGTCACCATCTAAGACAATAGTGTCACCAGCTTGAGCACCAGCAATAATGTTTGCCAGGTCAGTGAATGTTCTGTAAACATTAAGAGTACCGGTTAAAACTTCACTTGTATCTTCAAGGTTAGTTGATACAACAAATGTGCCTGATTCGGTAGGTGTGAATGTAGCGGTGTATAAACCAGCTGTATCAATATCAATGCCATCAACTACTTTGTCACCGACAACAAATCTGAATTTATAATCAAAGATTAAGTTATCATTATCATCAGTTACTGTAGCATTGAGAATGAATGGACTCATATGAATATTGTAAGTTGCATTATCTAAGATTTTGACTTTCAATGGAGTTATTACACTAGTACCAGCTTTAGTTAAGATTTGTGCATCATCACTGCCAGTAATAGTATTATTGGATAATGCTAATGTGTTATCAGAAGCATATATATAAATAGCATTTGTGTTAGCTACATTAGCTTCATTATCAGCGAATACTGAATTGGAAACACTAGTATTACCACTAGATATTATTGCCCCTCCAGATGTAGTAGCAGTGTTTTCTATAAATTTAGAATCATCAACAGTTAAGCCTGCGAATCCTTCATTTTCAATTGCTCCACCATATGCAGCAGTGTTATCAGTGAATTCTGAACCAGTCACAACTAAATCAGAGTAACCACAGAAGTATACTGCACCACCGTCTGAAGCGGAGTTGCCTGTAAATGTTGAATCGGTGATTTCTAAATCAGTTGTTAATGTATTGGACCAGTAGTATACTGCACCACCATTAGTAGTCGCAGTGTTTTCAATGAAAGTACAATCATCAATTATTGAATCTTCATCAGCACCAGCTAAACTTACAGCACCACCCAAATCAGCAGTGTTGTTAATGAACTCTGATCCTTTAATGTCAGCGGAAGCATTAGTGCCCATCACTAAAATTGCACCACCTTGACTGTTTGAAGTACCTGGACTTCCAGGACCGATACCACTATTATTGTAGAATTTACAATCTTTTACAACAAGAGGCGCACCACTATCATAAATAGCGGCACCAAAGATTGCCACATTGTCTTCAAAAGTAGTGTTTTCAACAGTTAAAGTTTTATCTGTTTCAGTTTGAGTTATAGCTCCACCATAACGTCCATAGTTGTTAGCGAAGTAAGAGTTAGTAATTGTGGTTTCGCCCATAGCGACAACCGCTCCATCAAGAACATTACCGTTAACATAGTCCTTAAGGTTATCAATAACTTGAACGTTGTCTAATGTTGCGATTCCTCCGTTGTTAAATAGAGCTGCTCCACCTTTATCTTCTGTACTTCCTCCATCTCGTTTACTGATGTAATTTTCTTTAATGATGGAATCGGTTATTTCAACAGTACCTTCAGAGTAGATTGCTCCACCACGGTATACAGCAGTGTTATTAATTAACTCAACATTTTTAACAACTAATGCATTTGCGCTTTCTACATAGATTGCACCACCATAGTCGGCATTACCGTTTTTGAGAATAAAGGTGTCAACTGTTAATGTGGCACCGTCATTTACTGAAAAGATTCTGCCGCTGTTAGCAGCATCAATGTATGAAATAATACCATTAGTGTTAGCAAAACCACGGATGGTTAAATCATTTTCAATAATAATACCATCGGCAAATGCTTCTTTTTCCTTATCAGATTTAGTTATTTTAGAAGATCCAATGTATACATCTCCACCATTTACCAATGCAATAAGGTCGGCTAATTGAGTGAAATTAGTTAAACTTGCTTCATAAACGGTACCTTTGTTATCAATAGCATATTCACCTACATTAGTGAATGTGTAAGTGTAATCTTTACCTAGAGTTACTTGACCCTTGTTATCGATAGCGGAAGTACCATCACCAACAATATCAGCACCCCTTAAAGTTAATGTTTTATCTTCATTTACAGTGAATACTTTACCACTGTTGGAAGTTATAGTATAACCATTAGTGTTTATAATTACATTACTATTGATGATTACACCATCAGCAAAAGTATCATATTCTGATTCCAATTTGGTAATGTCATTGGTTAAAAATATTGCACTTGTAGTTCCACTATCAACCATAGCTTGCAAGTCAGTGAAAGTAGCAGCTTGAGAATAAACACTACCTGAAGTCACTTTAGGCACTTGACCTTCACCAATATAAACATTAGAACTAGAAACACCTGCAATATCTTTTGCATCATTATCATAAGTGTTATTGGCCACAGTGAGTGTTCCTTTGTTGTTTAAATTGATGATAGTGTTTTCGAATGAAGAGCCAGTGATTTCAGCATTTTGAATATGAACACAGTCTTTTCTTGTATTGAGATTGTCTTTGAATTCAGAATCTTCAATTACAATATTTTCAGTGCTGTATATTGCAGCACCAAATCCTCCACGGTTATTAGTTTTACCGTTGAATGTTTCAGAGTAACTTGCTTGTGCAGTGTTATTGATAAAAGTACAGCGGGTTACTTTAGAATCTGTATTGGATATAGCTCCACCAATTACACCGGAGTTGTTTTCAAAAATACAGTCCACAATTACTGAATCACCGTTTGACTCTTGTGCACAGATTGCACCACCGTTAGCATAGTTAGAAGTAGTACTTCCACTGCCTCTAGCCTTATTGTCCCTAAAGGTACAGTTGGAAATAGTGTAAACATTACCTACAAAGTCTATAGCTCCTCCGTTGAATGCAAAGTTATCCACGAAAGTGGATCCAACAACACGCAATATTGCATTTTCGCCATTGCTCAATATGGCTCCACCGTATGAACCGCTATTCTTTTCAAAGTATGAATCACTTACTGTTAGAGAACCTGTACTTGAAACAGCAGCACTGCTTAAATCACCAGTGTATGTTCCTGTTCCTCCACGGTGAACAATATCTTTTAAGTTGTTGGTTACTGTAGCACCTGACAAGAGGATTGTACCACCATTAGAGTAAATTGCAGCTCCACCATATCCGTTTACAGTTCTGTCAGTCAAATCGTTTCCCTCAAAGGTAGAACCAGTTATACTCATTGAACCTGCATTATTGTATATTGCCCCACCACTTTTCTCAGCAGTGTTGTTTAGGAAATATGAGTTAACGATTGTAGCAGATCCGCCATCGTTATAAATAGCTCCACCGTATTCTGAGTTACCGTTAATCAAGGTCACACCAATTAATGTCAGAGTGTAACCTGAATTAATTCTAAAAATTCCACCAAGATTGTTAGCATCAATTTTGTGATTGTTACCGAGTATGGTAACATCTTTTGTAATTGATATATCGTTTTCTCCCTCAACACGGGCATAGTCCTTGTCCATCATGACCATACCGGTGTTAACTGAGGTTTGAAGTTCGGTGAAATTACCGTCTCCATCTGCAGACAGCACTTCTGCGTCATTGCTGGCCGTTGCGACTTCGTCAACAGCGTCAGCTGAAACTACCTCATCGATAGTAGCTTCTTCCACAGACAGTACGTCTGAGTCTGAAGTATTATCTATATCCGCTGCAGAAGCAGCAGAAATTCCTAATATCATTACCATTGCTAGTAACAATATTATACTTTTCGATTTCTTCATTTACGCAACCTCATATTTAGATTTAATCCATAATTGATTATATAACAATGATAGATTAACCATATATATTTAACTTCCACATTATATTTAAATTATACTAAATGATTTTCAACTTTTTGTGTTAAAGATAATGATTTATTTTAAAAAAAAGGTATTTTTATTAAATACATTCATATTTTTAGGGCAAGGTTTCTAAATTGTGTTTAACAATAGGCTAAAAATGAGTAAAACTGTTTACATCGACAAATGGGTGTAAAAAATAGTATACATTAAAGATTTATTTATTACTATATAATATATTATTATGAGAATAATTTTAGCAGGAACCGGAAGTGCAGTGGGAAAGACCACAATCGCAACCGGAATAATGAAGGCCCTAAGCGAAAGATATGATGTCCAGCCATTCAAGGTCGGACCCGATTACATCGACCCATCATACCATACATTGGCCACCGGAAACACTTCAAGAAACCTCGACTCATTTTTCATGAAGGAAGGCCAGATCCGTGACTCCTACCTTAAGGCAATGGAAAAGAAAGACATTGCAGTGATTGAAGGTGTCAGGGGATTGTATGAGGGAATAGACTCAATCAATGACATTGGAAGCACTGCAAGTGTTGCAAAGGCACTTAAGGCACCGGTCATACTGATTATAAACTCAAGAAGTTTAGTGAAAAGTGCAGCCGCACTGGTATTGGGATTTAAGGCACTTGACCCAGAAATAAACATTGCCGGAGTGATCCTCAACAAGGTCAAAAACAGGGCGCACTATGAGAAGACCAAAAGGTCAATTGAGGAAATAACAAAAACCGAAGTCATCGGAGGAATCATTCGTGACGACGGCATCTCCATTGAGCAGAGGCACTTGGGCCTTGTTCCTGCACGTGAAAGGGAAACCTCAATCAAGTTCATTGACATCTGGTCAAAAACCATTCAAGAATCCATCGACTTGGACAGATTGGTTGAAATAGCCAAATCAGCACCTAAACTGACCTCTGAAACGATTCCAATTTGGAATAAATTAAATAAGCAGCCCGTCAGGATTGGTGTTGCCTATGATGAGGTGTTCAACTTCTACTATAAGGAAAACATTGAGTCACTGGAGGCCAACAACGCTAAAATAGAATATTTCTCACCACTGAACGATGAAAACCTTCCGGATGTTGACGGATTATACATAGGCGGAGGATATCCTGAACTCTTCTCCAAGGAACTCGCCGCAAACACACAAATGCTTAAGGACATCAAGCAGTTCCATGAGGAGTCAAGGCCGATTTTTGCCGAATGCGGAGGTCTAATGTATCTTATGAACTCAATACATGATGATAAGGTGGTTGACATCTACCCCTACAAGGCAGTCTTGACAGACCGTGTGCAGGCACTCAAATACACAATAGCTGAAGTGCAGGAGGACAATATCATCTCCAAGAAGGGAGAGGTCTTCCATGGCCATGAATTCCATTACTCAAAGGTCATCGTTGATAAACTAGAAAATCCACTGGCATTTAAGATAACAAGAGGAAAGGGTTCATATGAGCTTCAGGACGGTTTTATGGAGAAAAACACACTTGCAAGCTATGTCCATACACATGTTGCCGCAATGCCTGACTTTGGGGGAAACCTGACAATTTCAGCCAGTGACCTTGGGGATTAAAATGAAAAGCAAAATCGATTATTTCAATCCGCTGATACTTGTAGTGGGGATACTGGCGTTTCTTGCAATGGGATATGTGGGATCATTCAACTACCGGTTTGAAGACCCGTTAAAGCTTGAAGTGATACTGACAGTCATTTTCGCATGCATAGTGTTCATTGCCGGCTACTTCATCGTTGAGCGCAAGATTGACATCAAAAGCCATTATGACTTTGATTTTTTAAGCGAAAAGCTGATATTGGGATTGGCAGTCATTGCACTAGTTCTACAGGCGTTAAATCTTGTCTTACTTGGCGGAATACCACTTTTCAACAGCACCCTAAAGGCCAATGCCACAACAAACATCTGGAGAATAGCCTATCCATTATTTTTAATCATGATTAACCTGCTTCTTGCAAAACACTACAACAGGAAATATTTAGGTCTTGTACTTGCAGGAGCACTTATTTTTGGCCTTAACGGATACAGGACATCAGTATTGGGAATCATGGGAAGCTCATTCATCACACTTTACTACTTAAATAAAATATCAAGAAAGGTTGGTGCAGCGTTCATTGCATTGATTGTCATCGGACTGATGGCTGTCGGCTATATCGCCTCACAGTCAATCACTACCCAGCACTGGACACTCAACCCATTGGAACTAGTCTTTTACCGTGCCGCTTTTACATTGGAAGTGTTTGAAAAGATAATACCATTGGCAGGAACTACAAATGGGCATATATTAGGCATGATTTTCTCATCAGGAAGTCCAAGAACATTTGTCGGCGAATACGTCCTGCACTATACAGTGTGCCTTACTTCAACACTGTTCGGACCGGTGATGCTTGATTTCGGATACATCGGACTTGCCATTCAGATGATTTTTATGGGAGCATTTCTCGGATTGCTCAACAAGCTAAAAAAAGGATTTGGAATCGGAATATACTCAATAATACTGACTCACACCATAATATGGATTGAAACCGGACCTACAGACATCATGATCTGGTTCTTGTACCTGATAGGACTGATTTATGTAATAATTTCCTTAAAAAAAAGAGAGTGAAAATGAGAAATTAATCTCATTTAACTTTTAAACCACAATTTAATCTAAACAAAGATTAATAAAATCAATATGATTAATGAAATGAAGAATATGAATGTTCCTTTTACAATAAAGTCACTGTTCCTGTCGGTGTAAAGGGATAAACCGTAGGACAATGCCAAAGCAACAACCATCTCAATCAAACCGGTCATTCCGGAATCCATTCCAAGCAGGCTGCCTGCAATGAATGATATTATGTATGAGAACACCACAACCAGTATGATTAAAACTATAGGGTTTTGGATAAGCTTAAACACCAATGAGTCAGGGCCGAAACTGCTTGCTCTTGCATTGTAATTGTAGAGATTGGTCTGTGCGTAAGGGTCCCTTGCAGGAGCTCTAAACCTGTTGAGCAACTGGGAGCTTATTGGGGTGTGGACCTCATCAACCTGCCTGTATAAAGTGTTCTTGTAAACGTGAGGCTGCGCATCCCTTCTCTGCATAAGATATTCCATGTCAGAAGCGTCATAAGTGTATTCAGGATATTCATCCTCGATGTATTGTGATGCTCCGCCGTCATAAGGTGTGTTGTCCAGTGTTGTCTGGTTGGTCCTGTCCTGGTACTTGCGTGCAAGCTCAAGCAAACCGTCCCTGTCAACCAGTTTGATATTTTTCCTCAAGGCATAGTTCTTGGCCTGCTCTGAGAAATAGGATGAAGATACAATAAGCACTTTGGAAGCCTTGATTGTTGATTGAACGTCTTCCATTTCCCTCAGGACATCGACACCTATCTGAAATTCCTTGTCATAATTTTTACATGCTACAACTACTCCAAAATCCCCAATTGTTGTGGGTAGAATAGCATATATGTCAATAACTTTTTGTGAGGTTTTAAAATTCTTGTAAACCTTAAAACCTGAATCCTCCATTACTTTTGCTACGAAATTAATCAATTGTGGTTTTTCCAAGTTTCCACCCTTAGTGTTTTTTTACAATAATATTATATTTTATAAATGAAATTGTTATTAAAGTTTTTTATAATGCAAAAATTATTTTAACAAAGTGCTATCTTATTAAATATATGAAAGCATTAATAAGCAATGATGATGGAATAACCGCTTCAGGAATACTTGCATCAAAAATGGCGGTTGAAGAGATATGTGAAACCTATGTGATTGCTCCTGAAACTCAGCAGAGTGGAATAGGTCATGCATTAACATTATATGAACCATTAAGAGTGAATGAACACACATTGAAAGATGGAAGTAAAGGCTATGGTGTTACCGGAACACCGACAGATGCCGTGACACTTGCTCTTTTTGAAATCATGGACGAAAGGCCTGACATAATGATTTCAGGAATAAACACAGGATTCAACATCGGAAAGGCGGAGCTTACAACATCAGGAACCCTTGGAGCTGCAATTGAGGCGGCAAGCTTTGGAATTCCAACCATTGCAATATCACAGGAAGTGACCCGTGATGACATCAAGTTTGAAAATGGTGAAAATCAGGTTGATTTTGATTTTGCGGGAAAAATGCTTAACAAACTGGCAAAAATAGTTTTAAAAAAAGGTTTGCCTGAAGGAATTGATCTTTTAAATGTCAATGTTCCTGCCAATCCTTCAGATGATAAATTTGAAATAGCCAACTTAAGCGAAAGGATGTATATTCCAGATATCGACAAGCGCCTTGATCCTCGCGGAAAGCCATATTATTGGATTGGCGGAATCCCCTACGATTCACATGCGCCAGGTAGCGATGGTCATACTTTAAGTGAATTGAATAGAACTACAATAACTCCCATCAACATAGATTTGACAGGAGACATGAAAAAATTTAAGGATTATCTAGAGATTTAAATCCTTAAGGATTTTATCCCTTTCTTCACGAAGTTCATTTAAGATTTTCTCATCAGTGCATCCATCTTTTTCAAGTTGAGCTAAAGTTCTTGTTATAGCTTCTAAGTTGCTTTCTAATTGATTAATTGCCATGGTATAATATTAAAACATTAAACTATATAAAGTTAGAATATAAATTATTATATACTATTAAAGGACTGAAAATCATGACAGATAAAAATCAAGTAAACAAGTTATTCAGACAGTTTAAAAATAAAAACGTAGTAGTGGAATTAAGAGACAACAATCAAGCTGAAGGAAAAATAATAGCTATCGACAATTACTTAAACATCGTTTTAGAAAATGATAACGGTATTGAAACCTTAAAAGGTGGAAATATAGTATACGTTAGCCTAAACGAATAGCATCACCCTTTAAAACACCACAAAAATAATCTATTGTAGATTAAAATTTATAATATATTGTATATTTAAATCAATAATCTACTTCAACACCTAAAATATTATCGGCACCATCATACACGTCTTTAGCAATCTGTGCGGCACCTATTGCACCGGATTCCTTGGAAATTACTTTCAATTCATACTTGTTTTTGAAATACTTATTGATTTCATCCTCAAAGCTGAACGGTTCGGTTGCACTTCCAATGGAACCTGTAAGGACGATTCCTTCAATCTCATTTTCACATACTATATCCAAACCGGCGATTTCCATTGCAACAGTCATTATCAGTGTGTCAATGGCCAGTTTTGCCTTTTCATCACCGTTTCTGTAGTTTTCAAGCAATTGGTCTTTCATGTTAGCGACCTTGCCGTCAATGCCTGCAATCTTGATTGCACCGCCATGTGAAAAGCACTCATTTGCTGTGCGTCTTCCCTCATCAATGTCACGTATCATCTCAAGATCCAAAGGACCATGGACAACGCCCATTGCTCCAATGCAGGCATCCATTGCTCCTTTGATTTTAGAATCCTCAATGAGAATGTCAACACTGTTGGAGGATATGTCTGCAACTATGAAATTCTTCCAGCCGGTTTCCTTGACTGCATTATATGAAATGCTGACTTTTTCAGGACTTGCCTGATGGGAATAGGCTGCATTGAACAGTTCATTTAAAGAAGTGGAATCCTTGTGAAGACCAGGTATCATTATTGTTGGAATATTTGAGCTTTCCAGTTCTGAAAATACTGATGTTCCACCACCGGTGACCTTTCCTGCACCGTTGATTGACAGTATTCCCCTGTCTTCAACCTTTTCAATCGGCAATATCTTGTTAAAGCCGTCACCCATCGCATAAGTGATAGCCATCAATTTGACTGAGTCCAAATCGACTCTTTTGGACAGCTCTTCAATTGCGGATACCTTTCCGCTTTTTGAATCTTCCCTATCAATTTTAAAAATATCGATTATCTCTCCATCATGACCCATGATACAAAATGATATTCCTGTTGTACCGTGGTCCATTCCTATAAAAACCATATAACTCCCCTCAATTAGATATAGTTATTAAAATCAATAGTTAAAAAAGATTATGTTAATATTAATAGAATTAAAATAAAAAAAGTTTAAAAGATGAATTTAATCATCTTTTTGTAATCCACAAGCTTTTCTTAATCTTTCACCGACAATTTCGATGTCTTTCTTACCTTCAGCTGCTCTCATTTCTTTTAAGTTAGCGCCGTTGGTAACGTTTTCATCATGCCATTGTTTTTTGAAAGTACCATCTTGGATTTCTTTTAAAACAGTTTTCATACCGTCTTTAGCTTCTTGGGTAATGATTCTATTACCTCTGGTTAATCCACCGTATTCAGCAGTGTTACTTACATCTGTCCACATTCCAGCAAATCCTTTTTCGTAGATTAAGTCAACGATGAGTTTTACTTCGTGACAGGTTTCGAAGTAAGCGATTTCAGGTTGGTAACCTGCTTCGACAAGAGTGGTGAATCCAGCGTTGATGAGTTCAGTGATACCTCCGCATAATACGGTTTGTTCACCGAAGAGGTCGGTTTCGGTTTCTTCCTTGAAGGTGGTTTCCAATACACCAGCTTTGGTTAAACCGCAAGCTTTTGCCATACCTAATGCTAATTGTAAAGCGTCACCGGTAGCGTCTTGTTCAACTGCTACTAAACCAGGGATACCGAATCCTTCTTCGTAGGTTCTTCTTACCATGGATCCAGGTCCTTTTGGTGCAAACATTACAATGTTTACGGATTCATCAGGTTTAATTAATTCAAAGTGGATGTTGTAACCGTGAGAGAATGAAATGGTGTTACCAGCTTCAACATAAGGTGCGATTTGTTCATTGTAGACTTTTTCTTGGATTTCATCAGGAAGCAAGATGTGAATGATGTCTGCTTCTTTAGCTGCATCTTCAATGGATTTTACATTCATTCCATCTTCTTTTGCTAAGTTCCAAGAACTACCATTTTCTCTTAAACCTACAATAACATTAGCTCCACTATCAGCCATGTTTCTAGATTGTGCTCTTCCTTGAGAACCGTAACCGATTACTGCTATGGTTTTTCCTTCAAGAGCATCTGTATTTACATCGTCGTCGTAATACATTTTCATTAAAATCATCTCTTAAATTAATTAATAAAAATTAAGATATCTTAAATATCAAGTTATAAATATGATTTTTTATCTTTATAAAAGTAACTTTTTATTATTTAATATTAAAAAACAATTGTTCTATTTTTCATCAAATTAATAAATCATGATTAACATATCTTATAATGTAGTAAATATTATACAGATTATTTTGGTGTAAGATATAATGAAATTCAAAAGTAAGATTTTTGTTATTGCTTTAATGATGTTGCTTCTGCTATGCGTTTCCTGTGTAAGCGCTAGTGAAAATGAAACATTGCTAAGCGATGATGGTGGGGAGGTTTTAACCTCAAATGAAGATGAAATCCTATTGGATTCGCAAGAAAATGAAGTGGTGAGCAGTACCGATGAGGATATGTTAGCAGCGCAATCATTTGATAAGTTACAAGAGTTTATTGATAATACTGAAGAAGGAGGCACTCTTAACCTTGTATATGATTTTAACAGTAATAGTGGAGACACTACAACAGTACATATCTCCAAAAGTATCACGATTGATGGGAGAGAGAATCACATTTCTAGTAGTGGAGAGCATGGTCTTTTAAAAATTGATGATGACAATCTTAACCATGGCATTTCAGTTACTCTTAAAAATATTAAGTTTAGTGAGGGAGTGGCTAATGGTGGTGCAATTTCTGTTGATAGTGACAACTATAAGGTTGATTTGACAATAATTGACTGTGAATTCACTAATAATAGAGGTCACGTGTATGGTGGTGCGATTCTTTATGATCCAGGTACTGAAGATTCCAGATTAACCATAAGCGGTTCAAGTTTCATAAACAATCAAGCAACCTACAAAAGCTTCTTTACAACTGCGGTGGGAGGCGCTATTGCGGCAAGGAATGGTGTCGTGAAAGTGGAAGGTTGTAGTTTTGCTGGAAACAGCGCAACCCGTTCAGGAGGAGCAATTTATAGTTTATGTGAGATCACTATTGACAACTGTTATTTTTATTTAAACCATGCCCCAGATGATGGTGGTGCAATTTATAGTAAAGGAACCTTGAAATGGGGAGAAAATCCATCTGAATTTAAAGAAAACTATGTTGATACGGATAATAAAATAGAAGCAAATAAAGGTGGCGCAATTTATGCAGAAACTATTGAAAACACTGTAAAAGGTACTTTTATAGGCAACAAGGCATGGTATGGTGGAGCAATATATGTTAATTCAAAAGGTCATGTCAATGTTGAATCCAGTAAATTCGAAGGCAATACCGCTAAAAAATCAAGCGGCACCTCAGGCTGCGGAGCTGCAATCTATATGGATTCCTCAAGTGCATTGTTGACTTTAAGATATAATATTTTCATTAACAATCAGGCTTATGACGATTATGGTGTTTATAATTGTGGAAAATATGAATCTGTAGAATATAACTGGTGGGGAACCAATAATCCTGATTTCAGCCAGCCTTACCTTGTGGAATGGCACAGAATCGGATCAAATGTCAAACACAGTGACGGCCATCCGTTAAAAATTGTTCTCACTAGTGATAAGGACAAGATTATGCCATCTGATAATGCAACTTTGACCTTGAAATTTATGGCTGACGGAACTCTAGACCTGACTGACAGGTTAAATGGTTTTGATGTAGCTTTCAAGTCCAATAAGAAAGCATCCTTTAAATCCGTTGGTGACAGTAAAACATCTGCTTATTTCATGCCAAGTGAACAGGGCGATCATCTAATTTCCGCTCAAGTAAATGACCAGGCGGCAACAACACATGTATGGGTTATGGGCGATTTTGAAGTATTGCAGGAGTTAATAAACAATGCTAGTGAAGTTCTTAAGCTGGAACGTGATTTTACTTATACCCTGGGTGTGGATAAAATAACTGAAGGACTCTTGATTAACAAGCCTTTAACCATAGACGGTAATGAACATACAATTAACGCAATGTCAATGTCCAGAATATTCAATATAGCCTCAGATGATGTTGTCATAAATAATATTGAACTAAAACATGGAAAAGCCAGTTCTGGCGGTGCAATTCTTTTAAGCAATGCAAATAATTTCATTATATCCAATTCCGAAATATATAATTCCGATGCAAATATGGGGGCTGCAATATTTTCCAGTGAAGGAAATAATGCCCAAATCCTGAATTGTACTTTTGAAAGCGATATTTCAAGAAGCAACGGTGGAGCGGTTTATATTGCAACACCAAATTCCAAAATAGACAATAGCGAATTTAATAAAAATATTGCGGAATACGGTGGAGCCATATATGTAAGTTCTGAAGCTTCAAATCTTTTAATAAGCAACTGTAAATTCGATGAGAATTCCGCTAATTATTATGGGGGAGCTATGGTATGGAATGGAACAGCCGGCCGCATTGAAAATTCAACATTCCGTCTAAATAAAGCAAGTAGTAGAAGTTTTGTCATTGATAATGAAGGATATTACTTGATTGGAACTTTCAAGGGTTATGAACACTATGTTAATGCAATTTACTCTGATATGGATTTATCATTCTCAAACATTACTTATGAGGACCATGGTCAGTGGAAAAACACCGACAATCCGATTAAATCCTATTTGATGGTTAATGAAACAATAAGCATGGTTGTCTACGATGCATATGGCAGCCATGTGGTCAAGCAGGTAAGCTTCAAAACCAATGAAAGCGGCCAGATTAAATTTGAAACCTATGAACTCGAGGATGGAAATTACACATATTGGATGACCAATCCTGATAGTGATTATTATCATGCAAAAACTATTGTAGGTCGCTTCAATGTTACAAATGATGCATATATCGGAAGTTCCGTTAAAATCAAAACTGAGAATGAAAAAGAGTTTGAATACGATAATATAAAGATTGACTTTACTTTTGAAAATAAAACCGAATTCAGAGTGCTTGTTAGAAATCAGGACTGTACCAAAGTCATATATGACCAGAAATATTCAAGAGATTCAGATGATTATTTCGACTACAATCTGCTTCCTAGCAATGAATACTACAACATTACTGTCTATAATCTTGGTAATTCCACTTGCAAGCCTAGCCATGATTCAATAGTATTTAAGGTGAAAAAAGATAAATCATATATTCATATAGAGAGTTCTCCTACAAACATTACCTATTCTTCAAATGCCAGCATTAGCTTTAAGGGAGAGGCCAATTGCAGTTCCTACAAAATCACTATTTATGACGAGACCAATGATGTGGTATATAGTGAAGACATAAGGGCTGAAAATATCACCGGATCAGTGAACATTCCATTGTTGAATGTCGGAGAATATAATTTCACCATAACCAACCTTGGAAATGAATTTAAATCTGAAAACAGCACTTCTGGCAGTTTCAGAGTATTGAAGGCGACTACTAACTTTAACGTCACTGTTAATAATAGCAGTTTCAATAATGAAACTAACGTGACTGTTAATGCTGAAATTGATGGAACATACACTGTAATAATCAACTCCACCGTTGAAACACGCATAACCATTGAAGTTGTTAATGGAACAGGCATGAGTAAAGTTAAACTTAATGCAGGACAATACTCAGCCAATGTCACATTCGAACATGAGAATTACAAGAATAATGCAACAAATACAACATTCACTATTGATAAGGCCAAATCCCATGTTGGAATAGAGGACTTTGGAGATATGATTATCAATCAAAATAGAACAATACATTTTACTGACGTTTATATAACCAAATTCAACGTAACAATCTATTATGAAGGAAATGTTATTGTAAGCAGCGAAAATACCACTTCCTTGGAATATACTATTCCTAAATTGGCTAATACCGGTAACTATAACATTACCGTGACCAATTTGGGTAATGAGAACATATTGGGAAGTCAGGCATCATACATTTTCCATGTAGACAGCACCAACAACGTCGAAATCATCGTTGATGATGAATATTATGGAAGGGAACTTCTAGTTATTGTGATTGCCGAAGCTGACGGCTATTATACAGTGGACATTAACGGTACCGAGTTAACTATTGAAGTGGTTGATGGAATAGGATTTGATGATACCTTACAGCTGCCTGCAGGAGACTATTATGCAAATGTCACATACGACAACCCTGATTATACAAATAACATTACCAATACAACATTTACCATATTCAAGGCTGAGTCCAATCTCCAGATTTATGAGATAGGCAACGTTACATATGGTGCCGATGTCGTAGTCAGGTTCTATGATGACTATCCAACAACATTTTATATCGAGGTTGTAGATCCAAATGGAGCTACTGTAATGAATGCTACCTTCGAATACGAGGACAAAAATCCTGAAATGAGCGTAATTTTCTCAGGTCTTGATGTCGGCGAATATGCAGTCATTGTTTATAACAATGGGGATGAGAATGTTGAAGGTTTTGTTAATGCAATTGATTTCAATGTCACTGAACTTCAAGGTTCAATCGTTGCATCAGACATGACCCGTGTATACAACAGTGGAATGGATTTCACCGCAAAATTGGTTGACAATAACGGAACAGGAATAGCAAACACTACTGTCACATTCGTTATTAAAGGTAAAGAATACACAGCAGTAACAGATGCAAATGGTGTTGCAATTATCAATCCTAAACTGGCCGTTGGAACATATAAAGTCGAGATTGTTAACCCTTATAATGGCGTTAAAACCACCAAAACACTCAAGATCGTTAGCAGAATCACAGGAAACAAGAACGTCAAGACATACTACGGCAAGAACTACAAGTACAGGCTCCGCATAATCGGTGATAACGGCAAGACCGTAGGTGCAGGCGTTAGCGTTAAAGTGACAATCAACGGAAAAGCAAAAACACTTAAAACAGACAAGAACGGATACATTACAGTGAAATTCACTAAAAAATACCTTCCGAAAACATACACAGTGAAAGCCGAATACAAAGGAATCAAGGTTTCAAACAAGATTAAGGTCAAAAAGGTCTTGAAACTCAAAAAGGTTAAAGTGAAAAGATCTGCCAAAAAACTTGTGCTTAAGGCAACTTTAAAAGAAGGTAAAAAGGCACTTAAAGGTAAAAAAGTAGTCTTCAAATTCAAAGGCAAAAAATACAAAGCAAAAACCAACAAGAAAGGTGTTGCTAAAGTAAAAGTTAAAAAGAACGTGCTTAAAAAACTCAAAAAAGGCAAAAAGGTCAAATACCAAGTGACTTACCTTAAACACACTGTAAAAAGAACCGCTAAAGTTAAAAAATAAGGATTATTTTCCTTATTTTTCCTATTTTTTTTGAATCTATAATAATCTAAAAGGTCAAAATTAATTTTAAAGAAAAATGAGAAATAAATTTTAAAAAAAAGAATAGAATAGATGGACTTAATAGCCATCTACTAAGACTTTTAACTCACCTGTAACAATATCGATGATAAGACCGTGTACAGGCACATCCGGGATTAATGGGTGGTTTTTGATTTTTTCCACAACATCCTTAACGTTTTCTTCTTCAGATTCAAATCCACCAATCCATTCTTCAAGGTCATATTTAGCGATGTCCTCTTCCTTAATGCCTCTTGCAAGCATCTTTTCTTTCAATGCTTCAGCATCTGCTCCAGCCATACCACATTCAGTGTGGCCTACAACCATCACTTCTTCAGCACCAAGGTTGTATAAAGCTGCACCAATGGATCTTATTGCATCTTCTCCAACAATTGAGTTTCCTGCATTTCTGACGATTTTAGCATCTCCTCTTTTAAGACCGAGTGCTGGTTCAAAAAAGTCAATTAGTCTGCAGTCCATACAAGTTAGGATAGCTAATTTCTTAGCTGCATGGTGAGACATTTCTTCGCCTTCAAAGTTATCTACGAATTCCTTATTGTCTTTTAATACATCTTCCAAAATAGTCATTTTCTTATACCCCCCTTGACATAGCGGTAAGGCCAGTTCTGGCTATTCTCTTAATTCCATAGCCTTCTAATAAAGATATGAATGCATTGATTTTATTCTTATCTCCTGTAAGCTCCATCATCAGTGTTTCTTCTGTAACATCCAATATATGTGCTCTGAAGATATTGGAATATTGCATTATTTCTGCTCTTGCTTCCGCATTAGGAATACTTACCTTGACAAGGCACAATTCCCTTTTAACAGCTTTTTCAGTGATATCTTTAATCTTGATAACATCAATTAATTTATTTAATTGCTTCATTACTTGTTCCAAACCTTTTTCGTCTGCATGAACAGTTATTACCATACGAGAGAGTCCTTCTACTTCTGAACTTCCAACAGTGATTCCGTCAATGTTGAATCCTCTTCTGTTGAACATTCCGGCAACTTTCTGCAAAACCCCTGGCTTGTCTTCTACCAGTGTTGAAATAACGTGATATTTCTCATCCATCTAAATCACATCCTTTTCAAGTTTGTATTCACCAATCATCTCATTGATTCCTGCTCCAGGAGGAAGCATAGGCAATGCCTCTTCGGAATCAATTACAACATTTAATAATACAGGTTCGTTATCTTTAATTGCACTGGATAATGCCTCTTTTGTCTCTCCAGGCTTGGTGATTCTAACTCCATTTACACCGAAACTTTCAGCAAGCTTTACAAAGTCAGGACTGTTTCCAAGTAATGTTTGTGAGTGTCTTTCATTATACAATAGGCTTTGCCATTGATATACCATACCGAGGGTCCTGTTTTCAAGGACAACTGCAATGACAGGTATGTCATATTCACGTACAGTGGCAAGCTCTTGGCAAACCATCAGGAATCCGCCGTCACCGTTTATTGACACGACAGGATCATCAGGGCATGCTACTTTAGCACCAATAGCTGCTGGGAATCCGAATCCCATGGTTCCAAGACCTCCTGATGAGATGAACTTACGTGGTTTTTGAGTGTCAAAGAAATGTGCAGCCCACATTTGATTTTGACCTACATCAGTTGTTAGAATAGCTTCAGGGCTTAATGCCTCTGCAATTTCCTTAATGACGCTTTGCGGTTTTAAAGGAACATCATCATAGCTAACACGAGGAAGCAATTCCTGTTTTTTCTGTTTAATCATGTTAGTCCAATCATTCACATCTGATGATACCTTATAATCTTTTAATACCTTATTTAAGGATGATAAAACATTTCTTGCATCTCCCACAATCGGCAGGTCAACCTCAACGTTCTTGCCTATTTCTGCAGGGTCTATATCAATATGAATGACCTTTGTATCCGGAACGAAACTGTCAAGTCTGCCGGTAGTCCTATCTGAAAATCTTACACCAATAGCTATTAATAAATCGGACTCGTTAATGTAATCGTTTGAAACCTTTCTTCCATGCATTCCAAGCATTCCCAATGCCAGGTCATCAGTTTCGTCAAATGCTCCTTTTCCTAAAAGTGAAGTCATTACTGGAGCGTTAATGGTATTTGCAAGTTCTTTCAACTCACAGCATGCATTTGATATGATTACACCTGCACCGGCCAGAATCATTGGCTTTTTGGCCTGCTCAATCAGTTCACGAGCCTTCTTGATTTGCCTGATGTTTCCCTTAACGGTTGGACTGTAACCTGGTGTCTCTATTAATGAATCGTCAAATCCTGTAAGTTCCCCTTCCTGAACTTCCTTAGGAACATCAATTAAAACAGGACCTGGCCTTCCAGTTGAAGCAATTTCAAAACTAGATTTAAGGATTGAAGGTATTAAATCTGGGTCTTTAGGTTGGTAACTGTATTTTACAATAGGCATTGTAATTCCAACAATGTCCGCTTCCTGAAAAGCATCATTTCCAATTAAATGAGTAGGAACTTGACCGGTAATAGCTACTATTGGAGAAGAATCCATATAAGCTGTTCCAATACCTGTTACAAGGTTGGTTGCACCAGGGCCTGAAGTGGCCAAACACACTCCCACACGACCGGATGCCCTTGCATAACCGTCAGCTGCATGAGCTGCGCATTGTTCGTGTCTTACCAGTATATGATCGATGTCCGCATCATATAGCATGTCATAGAATGGTATGGTCTGTCCACCAGGATAACCAAATATTGTTTTAACCCCCATATTCTTGAGGGATTCAATTATCGCTTCTCCGCCTCTCATTTTAAAAACCTTTTTATATATTATAAGATTACTTATGAATACAAAAATATATATAATTATTGAATTAATACTATTGTTAGCAACTTGTGTGATAAAATGGAATTCACTAAATACTTATGTCACAGAATCCCTGAAAGGAGTTTTTTCATTAACGGCCATCAGTTTCCAGTATGTGCAAGATGCACAGGTTTTTATACCGGACTGGTCGTTTATTTAGTATTTAACTTCTTTTACCATCATCCTTACGATTGGAATATGCTATTCATCTCCATGATCCTGATGGTTCCGGTTGCAATCGATGGATTCACACAGTACTTCGGCCCAAGGGAAAGCACCAACACCTTAAGGTTCGCAACAGGTTTCATTGGTGGAGTAGGCCTTATAATCTTTTTTAAAATAATAATCAGGTGGATTTTATATGTATTGTAAAAATTGCGGTGAGGAAAATCCGGAAAATGCAGTTTACTGCAGAAACTGCGGTACAAAATTAATAGAAGAAGTTAAAAAAACAGAAATAATAGAGGAACCACAAACATATCAAAATCAGCAAAGTACAACAACCACCTCAACAGGAAATAATGATAGTTCCGACTGGATGAACTGCTGCATTTGCCTTGTTGTAATATTTATTGTGTTTGGAATATTTGGAGCAATATTCCACATTTAATCTTTTAAATAATAGTATAAAACAGCTTTTTGGGCATGCATCCTGTTTTCCGCCTCGTCATAGATTACGGATTGCGGCCCGTCAATAACCTCAGCGGTCACTTCCTGACCTCTAATGGCAGGTAGGCAATGCATGAAAATAGCTCCATCATTGGCGAGACCCATCAAGTCTGAATTAACCTGGAATGGTGCGAAATCTATTTCTCTTTGTTTTGCTTCCGCTTCATCACCCATACTTACCCATACGTCAGTGAAAACCGCATCGACATTCTGCAATGCCAATCCTATATCATCGGTTATTGTTATTTCAGTATTATTTTCATCAGCGTATTCCTGAGCAGTCTTTAAGATGTTTTCATTAGGTTCATATCCTTTAGGACAAGCAAGGGACATGTCCATTCCGAGTAACGGAGCAATGAGTAAAAGGGAATTTGAAACGTTGTTTCCGTCACCTACAAAGCAGATTTTCTTACCTTCCCAATCGCCTAAATGTTCTTTTATTGTTAACATGTCAGCCAATGCTTGGCAAGGGTGTTCCAAATCAGTGAGTCCATTGATTACAGGCACATCAGAGTGTTTAGCCAGTTCCTCAACATCACCGTGTTTGATGGCACGAATCATGATTCCATCAACGAAGCGGCTCAATACCTTAGCTGTATCGGAAATCGGTTCGCCTCTTCCCATCTGAAGATCATTGGAGGATAAAAAGATTGCTCTTCCACCTAATTGGTACATTCCAACATCAAAAGAGACTCTGGTACGGGTTGATGACTTTTGAAAAATCATTGCTAAAGTCTTTCCTTCAAGAGGCTTTTCCTCAACTTCGCCCGCTTTAATTTTACTAGCTAAATCTAAAATGTATTTGACATCGTCTTTAATATCACTAACTGATAACAAACTGCTCATTAAAATTCCCCTAAATAATCATAAGAAAAATAAATATATTTGATTTATATATATTAAATGTTTCTATGATTTCATTTTATATCTGATATCCCTGAGAGTTGATATCACAGGAACCAAAAGGAACAGGTAGATGAACTTCCTTGAAACATTGAAATCCAAAAGATTCACAACCACAGTTAATGCCATGATAATGATAAGTGTGTTGAATATATATCTGTTTTCCTTTTTTGAGGGTTTGTTTTCCAGAAATCCCCTATTATATGCATACATGTACATCAAAAGGAAAAATACTAATGTCAAGAATACATTTATTCCAAACACGACTTCCGCTAAGAAATAATGGGAATAAGAACCTATGAGTGATGTTGAAAATGGAATGAATGAAATTGAAGCCAGATACAGGATATTTATCCATAAATATGGCATGTTTAAAGAATTTATTTTAATAAATTCATGGTGATATATCCAAAATGAACTGACAAGGATGAAACTGACGATAGTTACGCCAACGGTAGGAAAAATAGACTGTAAAAAGGCCGAAAAATCACCGGAAGTCAGCAATTGTGCTTCAGGCAATGCTATACCGAAAACCAAAAGGGTCATTACCATACCGAAAATGCCGTCTGTCAAGCCCAGCACCCTTCCGGGATCAATATCCATATCCCTTTCAAATGATTGCATGAACCTTTGATAAAAACCTGTTTTGATATTATCCACTTTTTTTTCAACGGAAGGTTTGCCTGAGTACTTATCCTTTAGTTCACGAGTGAGATTTCTGATTTTTTCAATATCCTCATCATCCATCTCTTCATTTATCTCTGAGAGTTCTTTATTGATGAATTCTTTTAAATCAGAATTTCCTACAAGATTTTCAAGCTCTTCCTGTTTGATAATATCACCTAAAAAAAGAGAAAAAGAAATTTTAGTTTAAAATTTCTTTCATGTGTTCTACACGTTTGTTTACAAGTTCTGTTGTACCGACATCCCTTCTGTGGTAAACATTACCTTTAACAAACTCGCATGCCTTTTCAGCTATTTTTTCAGCTTCTTCAATGGATTCACCACTGGCTACAATGCCTAATGCCCTTGAACCGGACAGGTGAATACCATCATCTTCTTGAGATACTGCCGCATAGAAGACTTTTGCACCTAAATCTTCAATAGCTTCCTCATCAACTTCAATCAATTCACCGGCATATTCGGTTTCAGGATATCCGTCAGGCACAATGTATTTGCACACGCTTGCCTTGTCTTCAAATTCAACCTCATCAAGGTTTCCGTCAACAATAGCTTGACAAACATCAACGAGAGGTGTTTTAAGTAAAGGCAATACGTTCATTGCTTCAGGGTCTCCGAATCTTGCATTGTATTCAATGAGTTTCGGTCCGTCAGCGGTTAACATGAATTGTCCATATAGAATACCTTTGTATGGTTCTGCTTCTTCAGCAATGGCTTTAATAGTTGCTTTCATGATTTCTACTGCTTTGTCATAGTCATCTTGACTTAAGAATGGCAATAATCCTCCAACATCAGAGTATGAGCCCATTCCACCAGTGATTGCTCCGACATCGCCTTCAAATGCATGAGGATGGTCCTGTGCTGCAGGCATTGGTGCCAAGTGTTCACCGTCACAGAATGCCTGGATAGTGAATTCTTCACCGATGAGTCTTTCTTCTATGATAACCTGTGCAAATCCGCCCATGACATTATCGATTACTTCACAGGAGTATTCTTTTGCCTCTTCATTGTCTTTTAAATGGTCACCGACGATTTTAACTCCTTTACCACCAGTCAATCCGACAGGTTTGACCACTACATCACGGTCGAATTCATCCAAGAATGCGGAAACATCATCGGAATTGTCAAACACTTTATATACGAGTGATCCTTCGATTTCATAGTCCTCGAAGAGTTTTCTCATGAATGACTTGTCGGTTTCAATGCGTGCGGCACTTTGGGTAGGTCCGACACATTTGATTCCATTTTTTTGAAGCTCATCGACTATTCCTTTTCCAAGAGGAGCTTCAGGACCGATAAATGCAATGTCAATGCCTTTTTCAACGGCATATTCAGCTACTTTTTCTACTTCTCCCTCATCACCTTGTTTGAATTCAGCGATTTTGGACATTCCAGGGTTTACTTTGCTCATGTAACAGTAAAGCTCCACATCGTCTTTCAATCCGTCAGCGATAGCATGTTCACGAGCACCAGTTCCAACTACTAAAACCTTCATGATTAAGTCTCCTATTGTTTTAAGTTATATCTTTAAAAATATTTAACACTATCTTAAAATATTATGAATAACATACATCATATTGGTGAATGGCTATGAATAGGAATAACATATTAATAGCATTAATCATTATCGTTGTTATCATTTTGGGAGTGTTTGTATTTACACAACTGCACAGCGGCATCAACGATGATGGTAAAGTAAGTACAGAAATTAAATTCTTAAGTACTGACGCTTTGAAGAATGGTGAAGCGGTCCAGTTCCAACTTAAGGATAAAGAAGGTAACGCACTATCAGGTCAAAACGTCACAATCATATTTACAGAAGAAGGCACTAATCAAACTTACGCAATAATCACTGACAATGATGGTAAGGGGTCACTGGTCTTAAACAATGAAGCTCCCGGAAGCTATGATGTTAGAGTATATTATAAGGGAAACATTAGATATGATGGATGCAGTGCAAAACAAACAATAAAAATTGAAGAAGGAACCGCAGAAACAAGCAGTTCCTCCGATTCAGGCGAACAAAGCACTTCAACACCTGTACAAAGCAATTCAAGTGCAGGAACTTCATTATATAACGGAAATTCCAGTTCCCAAGGACCTCTACACTACGATAGCCAATACAATTTCTATTATGACGACAACGGCATTATTCGTGGTGGTCAAAGCGACGGAATGTCTGCGGACTATGTGAGAAACTCATACTCCTCAGGCGAAATGATTGACGCAGATGGCAACTTACAATAGCCATCTTTTCTTTTTCTTTTTTTTAAATCATATCATCATCAATATCTTTAAATACTAACACTTGCATATACAAGTGTATTATTGCATATGCAAGAGAGGTTAATTTATGGAAAAGAATGATAACATTGAAATGATTACTGGAGACCCGAAAAAAGCTATCAACAAACTGTCAGTACCAATCATTGCAAGCATGTTTCTAATATTTGCAAACAACATCATCGACAGCATATGGGTGGCTGGACTCGGTGCAGAACCATTAGCTGCATTAGGATACATCACACCATTATTCATGGTTTTAATTGGAATCGGAAACGGTATTGGAGCAGGTGGTAACTCACTGATATCACGTTACATCGGAGCTGAAAACACCAAATCAGCAAACAATGCTGCAATACACAACCTAATTTTGGGAATAATACTGTCAATAGTCGTTTCAATAATTCTTTTGACATTCCTGGAACCTTTGCTTAAGGTAATGGGAGCAACAGACGTTTTAAGTTATGCAATGGAATATGGAGTGATCATCTTTGCATTTGCATTTGCAATGCTTCTTCCGCCAATCTTCGGAGGAGCGTTCAGAGCTGAAGGGGACGTTAAAAGGGCAACACTGCCTATTGCAATAACAGCAGTTGTTAACATGGTCATTGACCCAATCTTCATCTACACATTAAATCTTGGAGTTGCAGGAGCCGCATGGGCAACAGTGCTTGCACATATACTCTCCATTGCTGCAATGCTTTACTGGATGCTGATTAAAAAGGACACATACCTTAAATACGGAAGGGAATATTTCCACAATAACCTAAGCATGTATAAGGACATTCTGGTTGTAGGTATTCCGGCAAGCCTTGAACAGCTCATCCTCTCTGCATTGACCATTGTGGTTAATTTCATGCTCACACTGGTTTCAGGACCGGTTGCCGTGGCAGTTTATACTGCAGGATGGAGAATAATCAACCTTGGAATGCTTCCAGCAATAGGCGTTGGAACCGCTTCAATTTCAGTGGCAGGAGTTGCATTCGGAGCCCGCAAATATGAAAACCTAAGGGTTACAGCAAGATACGCAGTTAAAATAGCTTTGGCAGCTTCAATTATTGTCTGCATAATCCTTATAATATTCTCAAACCAAATTGCATTGATATTCTCATATTCCGAAAGCAGTTCCCATCTCGCACCAATGATTGCCGGATTCCTGCAAATCATGAGCCTGTTCATCTTATATGTGCCGTTTGGAGCAAGTGCCGGTAACGTCTTCCAAGGGGTTGGAAAGGGAACAATCTCATTTGCATTGACCACATTCAGGGAATTCATACTGGTATTGATCTTTGCATATGTTCTCGGATTCGTATTCAACATGGGAGAATTCGGAATATATTGCGGAATGCTTTTAGGAGGAGGATTAGGTTCCCTCATCTGTTACGCATGCATTGAACTTTACATAAATAAACTGATAAGGGGCCGAGACAATGGCATTCGATGATGACATTCCAGTATCCCCATTGCTTTCCCTTCTTCATAGGAAACAGACAACCTTCCTGAACAATAAGCTGAAGGATGTGGAGTTGGGTTCAGGACTATACCCATTGCTTGTAAAATCATACAAAAACAAGGGGATAAGTCAGGAGGAACTGGCTGAAGCCCTTCACATAAATGAAAGCACAGTTACAAGAAACCTTGAAAAGCTAGAAAACAAAGGTTTGATAACCAGAACCCCTCAAAAAAGGAAAAAAATCATAAACGTTACCTCAGAAGGTGCCAAAATAGCTCAAACAGTAATGAATTATGATAATGAGTGGGATGACATACTAAAAAAATCATTGGATGATGAAGAATTTGACAATTTCAGAAATATGCTTATAAAAATCTGTGAGGATTTAATATGAACGAGACAATCGAAAACCTAAAGACAAGAAGAAGTATCAGAAAATTCAAGGACGAACAAATCTCAGATGAAGATTTAAAAACCATATTGGAAGCTGGAACCTATGCTCCAACCGGAAGAGGACTGCAATCACCAAAAATAGTTGTGATTCAAAACCCTGACACCATCAAGGAACTTTCCGCTTGGAACAGGAGCTTTTTCCCAACTGAAATGCCGGAGGATATGGATCCGTTCTATGGAGGCAAAACATTGCTAATCGTTTTGGCCGACAGTGAAGTGCCAACCTGGAAAGAGGACGGAGCTAGCGTATTGGCTGTTCTAGTGAACGCTGCCCATGCAGTTGGTGTCGGATCTTGCTGGATTCACAGGGCATATGATGAGTTTTCAAGCGAAAAGGGTAAGGAGCTCTTGAAAGAATGGGGAATTCCTGAAACCTACGAGGGAATTGGCCATGTTGTGTTAGGCTACAGTGATATGGAATCACCTGAACCACTGCCTAGAAAAGAGGATTACATCCACTATGTGGACTGAATTTGAAAAAATATATACTATTCAATCTTAAATACATTGATGAATTGGAAGCAAGGAATACTCACCTATTCCGATTCATAACAATGTCTATCTGACATTTTAAAAATTACTTAAAAAAAGAAGTTAAAGATGAGTTAAATTTACCCATCTACATTTTTTCAGGTGCTGCTACACCTAAAATATCTAAAGCGTTTTTAATTGTTGTTTTAGCCCTGTCAACCAAGATTAATCTTGTATCTTCTACATCAGAACCAATAACTTGTTCGGTTTTGTAGAACTTGTTGAATGAGCCTGCTAAATCTTGACAGTATTGTGTGATATTGTGAACCCTTTTCTTGTTTGCACAATCTTCAACAACTTGTGGGAATTTAGCGATTTGTCTGATTAAGTCTTGTTCAGCCTCATCAGGAACCCAATCATCACTGACTGTCAATGAAGAGACATCCTTACCGGATTTTGCAATCAATTTGCATGCTCTAGCATGTGCGTATTGAATGGAAGCACAGCCTCTTTCAAAGCTTAATGCCTCATCCCATTTGAAGGTCAAGTGTTTTTCAGGGGATAATTTTGCGATGAAGAATCTTACAGCACCAACACCGATATCTTCAGCCATTGGAGCGATTTCCTCTTCGCTCAAATCAGGATTTCTTGACTTGATTTCATCATGAGCCCTGAGAACCGCCTCATCAATCAATTCATCAACAGACACGAATTTGCCTCTTCTTGTTGACATTGATCCTTCAGGCAATGTGATGAATTCATAGAATATTACTTCAGGAGCTTCCTGTCTGAGGATTTCTTCAAATATTACCTTGATTTGTTTTGCAGCCAATTTGTGGTCGGAACCTAGGATGTCAAGAACTGTATCTCCCAAGGTGGCTTTGTATTTGTGATAAGCCAAGTCCCTTGTGGAGTATAGTGAAGTTCCATTGGAACGGCGTAAAACAAATTCCTTTTCAATGTTGAAATCTGTCAGGTCAATGTAGAGTACATCGTTTTCACGTGTGAAACCTTCCCTTTGAATATAGTTCACAAGGTCATCAACCTCACCGCTTCTGACAAACTGTCCTTCCCATACAAAATTGTCATGGTTTATATTGATTCTTTGAAGTGATTCCTTCATTCCAGAGATACAACTTGAAACTACTTGCTCGAATATTGCATTTAATTCATCGTCACTTCCTTCTTCATATTTTTGAATCAATTCATCTACCTTTGCTGCTAAATTTTCATCTTCTTCGACAGCTTTGTTGGCATCAAAGTATAATTTTCCGATTTTGTGGTCGATTTTATCTCCTTCATAATCCTCAATCTTCAAACCACATTCGGTTATTCCGCAAACGATGATTGCGATTTGTCTTCCCATATCATTTACATAATATTGGGTTTCAACATCTCTTCCAGCCAATTTTAAAAGTCTTGCAAGGGAATCTCCGAAAATGGAGTTTCTGATGTGACCAATGTGCAATGGTCCATTTGGATTAGCTGAAGTGTGTTCCAATACGATTTTTTCACCGTATTCCGGAAGCTGTCCATAGTTTTCATCTACTTTCTGTAACAATAATTTTGAGAACTCGTTATAGTCAATGAAGAAATTGACATAAGGTCCGAAGTTTTGAACTTTTGAAAATATTTCAGGAACTTCAATCTTTTCAACCAAGTCTTTTGCAACTTCAGGAGGTGAAGTCCTTAGTTTTTTAGTAAGTTCAAAAGCAATGGTACTTGCAAGATCACCTAATTTAGGATTAGGAGGGAATTCCAATTTAAAATTCCTATCAATTTCTACATCATATTGATCTAATGCCTTATTGATGGCATCAATAGCTTGTTTTTCAATTTCGAAATACATTAACTCACCTTATAAGTATTATAAACCTCTTAACCAGAGGGAAAGATAACCGACTTTAGGAATGATAACCAGATTATCGCCGAATGTAACAACCTTTTCTTGAATTTGGTCTGCTTTAACATAATACGGGTCGGCACGGTCATTGTTATCTCCCTTAATCACATACATCGTAGTTCCATTAATATCAGTTATATTAATAACTCTATGAATTACAGGCTGGTCATACCATGCCGCATCATAGACAACAACATCCCCCACTTGAACATCTGCAGGGTTGAACTCATCTATGCCAAGGAAATTTGCCTTTTGAACAAGGACAATATCCCCCCTGTAGAATGCAGGTTCCATACTTCCTGAAACAACCACATTCAAGTGTTGTGCGGCAATTAAAACAATTATAAGAATTATTGCATAGGATGCAACTTCTTTCCAATCAATTTCCATTTATATTACCTTCTTCTTTTTCTAAACGCTTCTCTTAAAGCTAATTCAATAGCATCAGAGGTATTCTGTAAATCTTCCATGCTGTGAGCATTGGAAATAAAATTACATTCAAATTGTGAAGGTGGAATGAAAACACCTTGTTTTAATAAGCTTTTAAAGTATCTTAAGAATAATTTTCTGTCTGATTCCTGAGCATCGGCATAATTGTATACCGGTGCAGGATTGAAATAAATCTGAAACATTGAAGCAAGTCCTACAGGCTGAATGGCATATTCCTCATCGTCAATTATTGATTGGATGTTTCCTCTTAGGTAATTGCCTTTCCTTTCCATTTCCTTATAAAAGGCATCATCCAATTGTGTCAATGTGGAAATACCCGCTTGAACTGAAACAGGGTTTCCTGAAAAGGTACCTGCCTGATAGACCGGTCCTTGAGGAGCAATCAATTCCATAATCTCTTTTTTACCACAGAATGCTCCCATTGGAAGTCCTCCACCAACAATCTTACCGAGAGTTGTCAAGTCAGGAGTTACACCATAATATTCCTGTGCTCCACCGCGTGAAGCTCTAAAACCAGTGATAACCTCATCAAATATGAGAACAATTCCATATTCTTCAGTAATTTTACGGATGAATTCCAAAAATCCTGGTTTAGGCTCAATACATCCTACATTACCCATGACCACTTCCATAATGATACATGCAATGTTTTCGCCTTCTTTTTCAATTAACTCTGTAAGTGCCTCTTCATCATTGAATGGTACTGATAAGGTATTTTTAGTAGTGTCTTGTGGAATACCTGGACTGTCCGGTAATGTTGCAGCACCGGAACCTCCTTTAACAAGCACGTAATCGTGTGCTCCGTGGTATGCTCCTTCAAACTTGACTATCTTATCCCTGCCAGTGAAACCACGTGCCAATCTTATTGCACTCATGGTGGCTTCTGTTCCACTGTTACAGAATCTTACCATTTCAGCAGATGGAATTCTATCAATAACCTCTTTTGCAAGAGTAATTTCATTTTCTGTTGGAGTACCATAGGCAGTACCCATTGTCAATTGATTTGAAACTTCCCTTACAACTTTAGGGTCAGCATGACCCAATATCAAAGGACCATAAGCCAGACAATGGTCTATATAAGTTTTACCATCAGCATCTGTGAGTTTGGATCCTCCTGCACTTTTAACGAAAAACGGATAAGGCTTAAAAGCTCTTACAGGAGAGTTTACCCCACCAGGGAAATATTTTTTTGATTCATTGAATAAGTCTTCTGAATTCATATTATCACGTTATAAATGTTGTATTAGTGAATTTACACAAGCAACAGCAATTGGTGTTCCTCCTTTAGGTCCTTCAACAATGATATTTGGAATATCTGAATTGTGCAGTGCCTCTTTTGAATCGGCGGCTCCTACAAATCCAACTGGAACTCCGACAATTGCCTTTAGATTCATTTCGCCTTTGGCATATAAATCCATTGCTTCAAAAACAGCGGTTGGAGCATTACCTGAAACGACAATACCTTCAAAATCATTGCTTGCAGCATATCTCATTGCCGCAGCTGCCCTTGTGATTTGGTTTTCTTTTGCGATTTTAACTACTTCATCGTTTTTTATGTAACACTCAACTTCCCCTTCATATCTAGTAATACCATATTTTACCATGTTAATGTCGGTTAGAATGGTTTCATTATTCTTAAGGGAAGCCATAGCTGCATCTACAAAATCAGCACTGATTTTAACCAATTTTGCATACTCAGGATCTGCAGTTGAGTGAACAATCCTTTCAACGATGTCTCTTTCTATAGGTTTTAAGTCTTTGACATCATCTCCAATAAGGCCACGGATAATTTCTCTACTCTTGTTGGCAATATCCAAGCCTTGCTTAGTTGATGCACCCATGAACATTTTGTCTGTCATATTATAATTTTTGAATTATATATATGTTAAATATTTTGTTATTGGGAAAAATCATTTTTCACTTGCAGACAGACCGGCCAAATAACCTGTTGAAAAAGCGATTTTCAGATTGTAACCGCCGGTTGGACCATGCAAATCCAGGACCTCTCCCGCAAAATATAGGTTAGGTGTTGTTTTCGATTCCATGGTTTTCGCATTTACATGCTTCAGGTCAACTCCGCCAATTGTCACCTTGGAGAGCTTTTCATTGAATCCGGTTATTTCAAATGTGAATCTTTTCAACTTTTCAATCAGCCTGTTCTTGCTTTTCTTGTTGATTCTGGACAGTTGGGTTTCGCCATCAATTTTACATTCCTTCAGGAAATATTCAATGAAACTGTTTGTCAAAAATAGCTTGAGGTAATTCTTAATCATTGTTTTTCCCTTATCCTGGAATTCCCTGTTGAACTTGCTTGCCAAATCCTCTCTTGTAAGTTCAGGGCATAGGTCTATGGCTATCTCCAGGTCGACTTCGGGTTCGCTTTCCAATAAGTTATAACTTATACCTTCTGATATCTCATTGCTCAGGTTGATTATTCCAGGCCCGGTCAGTCCCACATGGGAAAAGAGCACATTTCCCCTGACGCTAGTTTTCTTATAACTTATAACAACATCATATAATGTTACGCCTGCAATGTCAGACAAGTCCTTTTTGGTGACGAGAGGCACCAAGCCGTATTTTATGTCTGTCAATGGCTGTGAAGTCAGGGAATAGTTTTTTATGCTGCAACCGGTTTGCGGATATGTGACTCCTCCGGTGGCAATGATGATCTTATCGGCTTTTAACTTATCATTTATAATAAAGTCATCACTTATGCTTTTAACTTCGAAGTTATAACTTATACTGACATCTTTTAAGTGACGAGTTAAACCTTCCAGGATATCACTTGACTTTCCGCTTTTTGGAAAAACTCGATTGTCCTCTTCTGTGATGAATTCCAAATCAAACAGTGACAGTAGGTCCTCATTAGTCAATGAGTAAAAAGAGTGTTTTAAAAAATTTTTTTGAGAATATGAATCCAATAGCTTTTTGATTGGTTTGGAATTGGTGATATTGCATCTTCCACCGCCGGTAATGAGCAGCTTACGACCCAAACTTGGATTTTTTTCAAGCAATATCACTTTGGAGGAATTTTTACTGGCTGCAATTGCAGCCATAATTCCTGCAGGTCCTCCACCAATGACAGCTATGTCATATTCTTCCATAGGTATCTAAGGAGTTAATCTGTGTCTGTCCCTTGGGAAGAGCACACATTCACGGATGTTTTCAGATCCGGTAAGCACCATGGTTAATCTGTCGGCACCTACACCCCATCCTGCATGTGGTGGCATACCGTATTCGAATGCTTTCAAGTAGCTTCCGAATCCAGCAGGGTTTAATCCTCTTTCTTCGATTTGTTTTACGAGTAAATCGTATTGGTGTACACGGGTAGCACCAGAGGATAATTCTAAGTTATTGTACATTAAATCGAATGCGTGAGAGTATTGTTCTTCTCCGTCAACAGGCATTACGTAGAACGGTTTGATTTCAGAAGGCCATCTGGTTAAGAAGTAGAATCCTCCCATTGTGTCTCCTAAAGCCTTTTCAGCTTCACGGGATAGGTCTTCTCCCCATTCCATACTTACGTCTTTTGAGTTTACAATGTCAACAGCCTCATCATAGGTTACTACTGGGAAATCTCCAGTTGGAACTTCCAATTCATGACCTAAGATGTCTAATTCGTCAGCGCATTTTTCATTGACGTCTTTCAATACTTGAATAATCATGTCGTTGAGGATTTTCATTACGTCCTCATCATCTGCAAATGAAGCTTCTGCATCGATGGATACCGCTTCATTCAAGTGTCTTAATGTATCGTGCTCTTCTGCCCTGAAGATTTGGCCGATTTCAAATACCTTATCCATTCCTGAAGCCATCATCATTTGCTTGTATAATTGAGGGGATTGTCCTAAAAATGCCTCTTTTTCAAAGTAAGTGATTGGGAATAATTCTGTTCCTCCTTCAGTAGCTGATGCTACAAGTTTAGGAGTGTTGATTTCATAAAATCCATTGTCATAGAAGAAATCACGGATAGTATGGAACATTTGTCCCTTGATTTTGAATATTGCTGAAACGTTTTCTTTTCTGATATCTAAGAATCTTGAATCTAATCTTGTGTCGATTCCAGCTTTAACTTTTTCAGTTGGATCCATTGGTAAAGGTTGGTTAGCTAAGTTGAGGATCCTTACTTCTTTAGGAATGATTTCAACACCATTAGGTGCTTTTCCTGCTTCTTGCACTAAACCTTTTATTGCTACAACTGATTCTTTTCTTAATTCTCTTAATTCTTCCATTATGTTTTCGTCTACTTTTTTACTTGGAGCGGTTACTTGAACTCTGCCGGTGACATCACGAATGATTACAAACATGATTCCACCAAAATCACGGATTTCGTGCACCCAACCCATGATTGTGATGTCACTTCCTGCTATTTCAGGAGCACATTCACTAGCATAGTTTGTTCTTCTCCAATCTTTTAATAAACCTTGCAAATTTATTCACCTCGAGGTTGTAAAAATAATTTAAATAAAATTAATATTTAAAAAAAGTGTTGCCTAAGTTTATAGAGCTTAAATCTATAAACTACGTCAGATTAGGCAACTGTTTATTACCTGATTTCTTTCTTGTACAGAAAGCATGAATATGAAAAATCATATTCTAAATATTAAATAGATTAACATAATATATAAAGTTAACCTATTTATTAAAAAATAGATTGTTTTTAAAAATAAAGAGCATATATTATGTTTTTAAACAAAATAATGATTTAAAATGAGATAAATAAAAAATAAGGTTGGGAAGAGTTACGCAAAACCTCCAACCAGTAACTTAAAATACAAAATTTATTTCCTGAATTTCTCCTTATCCAATGTCTTGACTATCTTTGCAGGAACACCCACTGCAACCTCATAGTCCCCAACATCCTTGGTTACTATTGCACCGGCACCGACAATGGCATACTCTCCAATGGTTACACCAGGTAAAATGCTTGCTCCGGCTCCAATCCATGCTCCTTTTTTAATGTGAATAGGTTTGCATAGAAGAACGTTTCTTTCATACTCATCATGGTTATTTGAGAGCAGCTGAACATTGGCCGCAAGCATAACGTCGTCTTCTATGGTGATTCCGCCACGGGCCATTGCAAGACAATTTGAATTGATGAAAACATTGTTTCCAATAACCATTTTGTCCAATGCGGCTCCTGCAAGAGGTGCCTGAATTGTTGAGTTTTCACCAATATTGTCGCCGAAGAGTTCCTTTAAAACATTTTCATATTCCGGAGTCATCGGCATTGTGTGATTGAGCTTAAATAACAACTGATTCATGCGGAATGCTTCCTGCAATTCCTCTTCAGACAAATCATTAACATCTACTCGTTCAAAATCCATCTAATCATCTCTTAATCTTGTTTTGAATGAATTTGCATGTGCAAAGAATCCTTCATATTCCGCTATTGGAACAGATGTTTTGGACAATTCCTTAAGGCCATCTTTAGTGAGCCTTTGAACTGTAGGCTTTTTGATGAATGCCTCTGTGGACAATCCTGAATACATTTTGGCTCCACCACCTGTCGGAAGAACATGGTTTGTTCCTGATCCATAGTCTCCAGCAGCAACAGGAGAATAGCTACCTAAAAAGATTGATCCAGCATTGTTAATGTGTGATAATGTTTCATCGTCATCCTTTGTGGATATGATTAAATGTTCAGGGGCATATTCGTTTGTAACATAAATTGCCTCTTCGAAAGTGTCTGTGATAATGATTTTTCCACTTTTAGACAATGATTCCTCAATAATCTCACGTCTTGGAGCTTCAAGTGTTAATTGCTTAACAAACTCATCTGTTTTAAGAGCCAAATCTTCTGAGTCTGTGACTAAAAAGCATGATGCATTAGGGTCGTGTTCTGCTTGAGCTAGAATGTCAGTTGCCAAAAATTCAGGATTAGCGGATTCATCAGCCAATATAAGAACTTCTGACGGACCTGCCGGAAACTCAATGTCTACTTGACCATAGACGAGTTTCTTTGCGGCGGTTACGAATATGTTTCCCGGACCGACAATCTTTTCGACACGAGGAATGGATTCTGTTCCATATGCAAGCCCAGCAATAGCTTGTGCGCCTCCAACCTTGTAAATCTCATCGGCACCTGCAATGTCTGCTGCAACAAGAATAGCGTCAAGAATCTTTCCATCCTTTTGAGGAGGGGTTACGCAAACTACCTTTTCAACACCTGCAATCTTTGCAGGGATTACTGTCATCAGTATTGATGAAGGATAAGCCGCACGTCCTCCAGGGATATAGCATCCTGCAGAGTTGATTGGCCTTACGATTTGACCTGCAACTACACCTGGATTGACTTCCATTTCCCAGCTTGAAGGAATTTGCCTTTCATGAAACTTGCGAATGTTACCTGCAGCATTTTTTAAAGCAGTTAACAATTCATCATCCAAAGTGTCATAAGCCTCTTTGATTTCATCTTTGGATACTTGCAGATTTTCTATTGAAACACCGTCAAACTTTTCTGTATATTCGCGTATTGCCTTGTCTTTTTCTATACGGACATTTTCCAAAATCTCAGACACGGTTCCTAAAACATTATTGACGTCCTGTTCTGAGCGTTTAATGGTTTCTTCTAAATCAATTTCAGAGTATTTTAAAATATCCATTATAACACTACCTTAAAATAGCTCCAGTGTCAGCTGAGTGAACCAATTTCTGATATAGGGCCAACCATCCGGACACTTCACTTTCAGGGTGTTTGACATCTTTCAATCTGGATTCGATTTCCTCATCGGATAACTCTACGTTAATGTATCTGTTTTCAATGTCAATTTCAATGATGTCACCGTTTTGGATTGCTGCAATCGGACCGTCTTCCCTTGCTTCAGGAGATACGTGTCCTATGCATGGTCCACGTGTTCCGCCTGAGAATCTTCCATCTGTTATAAGGCCAACATCCTTGATGTTCATTCCTGCAAGAGCTGAAGTTGGGTTGAGCATTTCACGCATTCCAGGACCTCCTTTCGGACCTTCATACCTGATTACGACAATATCGCCCTCTTCGATTTCATGGTCGAATATTGCTTTTGTGACGTCTTCTTCAGAGTCATAAACCTTTGCAGGTCCTTTAAGATGCATCAAGTGGTCTGCAACTGCACCTTTCTTAACTACACTTCCGTTAGGTGCAAGGTTACCCTTAAGTATTGCAATACCTCCATCCTCATGGACAGGACTGTCCAGTGTGTGGATAACGTCAGTGTTCTTGTTTTCAACATCCTCAAGGTTTTCAGCAATTGTCTTTCCGGTTACTGTCAATTGGTCAGTGTTGATTTTATCTCCTAATGTTTTCAATACAGCCTGGATACCTCCGGCCAAGTGTAAATCCATCATTGAATCCTCACCGGCAGGTGAAATCAGTGCAATGTGAGGAACATTTCTTGAAATCTCATCAAATAATTCCAAATCAACATCAACGCCTTCAACTTCACTAGCAATTGCAGGAATATGCAATGCAGTGTTTGAAGATCCACCTAAAGCCATGTCAACAGCGATTGCATTGTTGAATGCTTCCTGTGTCAATATATCTGAAGGTTTGATATCCTCTTCAACAAGCTTTAAAATTTGCTTACCAGACTCGAATGCAATCTGATTGTTTTCTTCAGTCCTTGCATGGGTTGTTGCACAGGTTGGAAGGGACAGACCGAATGTTTCGGTTATGCAAGCCATTGTGTTTGCTGTGAACAATCCTGAACAGCTTCCAGCTCCAGGACAGGCACATCTTTCAAGCTCATAAACTTCCTCATCACTCATTTTTCCAGCGGAATTGGCACCGACTGCCTCAAATACTGTAATCAAATCAGCAGGTTTACCGTTGTATTCACCGGATTGCATTGGTCCGCCTGTTACAACAATGGATGGGACGTTCACTCTGGCCGCACCCATAATCATTCCAGGAACAACCTTGTCACAGCTTGGAATCAATACAAGACCGTCAAAAGCATGTCCTTTGGTCATTGACTCTACGGTAGCTGCAATGATTTCACGGGAAGGAAGGGAGTATTTCATTCCTTCGTGGTTCATGCTTATTCCATCACAAACTGCCATGGTGTCAAATTCAAATGGAACACCGCCTGCAGCGATTATTCCTTCCTTGACGAATTCAACCAATTCCTTCAGGTGAATATGGCCAGGAACAATGTCTGTGAAACTGTTTGCTATACCGATGAACGGTTTTTTAAAGTCATCATCATCAAGCCCACAAGCTCTCAAAAGAGATCTGTGAGGAGCCCTTTGAATTCCTTTTTTTACATTATCACTTTTCATTTAATCACACAATTTAATCAAATCATTAATATATATTTATTTAATAACTTTTATAATATTAGTATAATAAGAAAAAAATTTGATATTATGACCACTTTGGAGAAAATGAAAATCCTGACTGACTCAGCACAGTATGATTTATGTGATTATGTTAGTCATAACAAGAGCTCTCAAATAAACTTGCCCGGAATTTATGAGGCAATAGGTCATAATGGATGTAAGGTTCCTCTTTTCAAGACATTACTTACAAATAAATGCAAAAACGACTGCAAATACTGCATAAACCAATCCAAAAGGAACTTTACCAGATTGGAACTGTCACCTGAAGAACTTGCAAAGGCATTTCTCGGATACTACAACAGGGGACTTGTAAACGGACTGTTTTTAAGCTCAGGAATTTCAGGTGATGTAGACTCTACAATGGAAAAACAGATAGAAACAGTGCATCTATTGAGAAACAAGTACGGCTATGACGATTATATCCATTTGAAAATAGTTCCCGGGGCAAGCAAGGACGACATCAAAAGGGCAATGGCACTGGCAAATAGGGTCAGCATCAATATTGAGGCCGCCACACCTTCCGGACTGGCTGAACTGTCCTCCACCAAGGACTACAACAAGGACATCCTGAAAAGGTTGTCATGGATCAACAGTCTACAGCATAAAAGCACAACATATCCAAATTCTACCCATACCACACAGCTCATTGTCGGTGCAAACGATGAAAGTGATAGGGAAATATTACAGAGAATGGAAAAAATATACAAGAACTCAGAATTGAAAAGGACATACTTTTCAGCATTCACCCCAATTGCGGAAACTGAATTCGGAAATAAGGAAGCCTGTTCAACTGACAGAACCGCTAAACTATATAATGCAGACAGCTTGCTTAATGATTACCATTATAATGTAAAGGAATTGGTTTTTGATGAAAATGACCAGCTTTCACTTGACCAGGATCCAAAAATAATGGCTGCAAAGAACATGGACATTTTCCCTGTAGAAATAAATTCAGCACCATTTGTCGAACTGGTGAGGGTTCCGGGAATAGGTGTGAAATCAGCACGTGAAATAATATCTATTCGTAAAAAAATGCCATTCTCCAATAAAGAGCAACTTAAAAAATTAGGGGTTGTAGTGGATAGGGCAGAGCCTTACATTAAAATAAGTGGAGAATATCAAACCACATTCGATTTTTAGAATGAAATGTCATTATATTGATGATTGAGTGATTTTAATTTAAAATAAATGGTGGGTTATTTCAGTATAATAATAGAAAAAATCTTATAACAAATATATTTTAATAGAATCTATTCACCATAATTTCAAGTGTAAATAGATTATATTATAAATCCTTAAATAGCTCCCAAATTTCAGGATATTTTTTGGCAACGGCTTCTTCAATCAGAACAGAAGCTTCCTTGGAAATACTGAATTCGGGTTCGGTTTTTCTTAAATATCTGAAAACTGCTGAAGATTTTGATGACCATAAAGTGATCCTTGGATTTTTCTCTACAATTTCAATGACTTCATCCACATGTTCCTGGTTCACTTGGATTTCTTGTGATGTTTGTACATCATCTTCAACGCTTTCATCGCTAGGTAGGTCTTCGGATGTGCTATCATCCTCTTCATCTTCTTCCGATTCCTCTTCCTCTGGGACCTCTTCTTGGACTTCTCCACTTCCATTGGAATCTGAATTAACGTCTTCAACATTTTCATCATCTTTAACTTCTTCAATAACTTCTTCCTCAGTTTCTTCAACAGGTTCATTCTCCTTGAGCATATCCTCCAGGGATTGAGGTGAATTGCTGTCGAAATCTTCGTTGTAAAAATCAGGTATTAAAGAATCTAATCCTTTACCGAGTCCTTTCCTAGCCATTATAAATCCTCTCCGTCACGTTTAAGAATTTCTTTAGCTAACTTTAAATAAGCCTTTGTACCTGTACTGTCCGGATCATAGATTAAACATGGTTTACCGAAACTAGGAGCTTCAGCCAATCTAATATTTCTAGGAATGATTGTCTTGAATAATAAGTCTGTTTCGCCAAAGTAATTTTTTAATTCCTTATGAACATCTTTACTAAGTCTGGTTCTTTTATCAAATAGAGTGAGGAGAATTCCTTTAATAGGTGTAGGGCTTCTTAGCCTTTTTTCAACTAATTTTATTGTATTAATTAAATCAGCTACTCCTTCAAGAGCATAATACTCAGCTTGGATAGGTATTAAAACACTATCTGAAGCTACTAATGCATTGACTGTTATGACTCCAAGAGAAGGAGGCAAATCAATGAATATGTAGTCGAATAATGGTACAACATCTTTAAGAGTTTCTTTTAAAATTATGTGGTAATTTTCACGTTTAGAAAGCTCCATTCCGGCGCCACTAAGGGATATATTACTTGGGATAATAAATAAATTTTTAATAAACGTAGGAATTGTTGCTTTTTTTACATTTATATCCCCAATGATAGCATCATATATTGTATTTTCTATCTTGGTCTTGTCAATGCCAAAACTTGTAGTGGCATTGGCCTGAGGATCCATATCCACGACCAAAACAGATTTACCCATTACTGCTAAGGATGTTGCAGTATTCACAACTGTTGTTGTTTTACCACAGCCTCCCTTTTGATTCATCACCGCAATTACTTCACTCATTAAAGAATTCTCCTATATTGATAAGTTTTAAGTTATCAGTTATGATTTATAACTTAAAATCAAAGTACTAAAGAATAACTTTTAAGCTATTCAGTATAAGTTAAAAGAATTAAGTTATATCTTTTAAATTAAAACTTAAAGGAAATAACTTATCAGTTCTAACTTCTAAGGGATAGGAATTAAGTTTTAAGTTAAAACTTCTAAATTATAAAAAATAAGTTTTAAGAAATAACTTATCATAACTAACTTTTAACAAATAAGTTATATTTTATAACTTCTATCTTATAAAGTATTCGTTTTCACAAATAAGTTATTAGTTAACACGTGTAAGTTAAATGTAATAAGTTATAACTTATAACTTATAATAAAAAAATATAAAAAAAATAAAGAAGAAGAATTATTTAGCATTTTGCATTGTTCCTTCAAAATAGCTAGCATATCCTTTTAAGTCCAACATACCATGACCTGAGAAGTTGATGACAATGGTTTTTTCCTCACCGGTTTGTTTGCATTTCAATGCCTCATCAATACCGACTTTGATAGCGTGAGTGGTTTCAGGAGCCGGAACAATACCTTCCTTACGAGCAAAAGTGATTCCTGCTTCGAAACAGTCTTTTTGATGTGCTGATCTTGGTTGGATGTAGCCTTCTTTGGTTAAAAGTGAAACAATAGGTGACATTCCGTGGTATCTTAATCCACCGGCGTGCACGGATGGTGCTACGAAGTCATGTCCTAATGTGAACATCTTAAGCATTGGAGTGAATCCATTGGAGTCTCCGAAGTCGTAATCATAGGTTCCTTCAGTCAATGTAGGACATGCACTAGGCTCTACAGCAATGAATTCTGTTTCGGAGTTTCCTGCAATCTTATCCTTGATGAATGGGAATAATGATCCTGCTAGGTTACTTCCTCCACCGGCACATGCAACCATAACATCAGGGGTTTCATCAGCGATTTCCAATTGTGTCTTGAGTTCCTGACCAATAATTGTCTGGTGAAGCATTACATGGTTCAATACACTACCTAATGAGTATTTAACTTCATCATTTTCTAAAGCTTCTTCCATAGCTTCAGAAATAGCCACTCCTAATGATCCTGGGTGGTCTGGGTTTTCTGCAAGCACTTGACGTCCGACTTTAGTGTTTTCACTAGGTGAAGCGTAAACGTTACTGTCATAGATGTGCATTATGTTTTTCCTGTCAGGTTTTTGGTTGAATGAGACTTTAACCATATATACTGTACATTCAATGTCTAATAGGTTACATGCAAGGGATAATGCAGTACCCCATTGACCTGCACCGGTTTCTGTGGTGAGTCTTTCTACACCTTCTTTTTTAGCAAAATAGGCTTGTGGAATAGCTGAGTTTAACTTATGTGAACCGGTTGGTGAGCTATCTTCTCTTTTGAAGAAGATTTTAGCGGGAGTATTTAAATATTCTTCAAGCTTGTTTGCTCTTACTAATGGAGTTGGCCTTCCCATTTCCATATACAATTCACGTACTTCCTTAGGTATCTTTATATATCTGTCAGTTGCAAACTCCTGTTCTAGACCTGCTTTAGTGAATGCCAGCTGCAATGAGGCTATTTGGTCTTTGCCTTCACTGTTTTTTGGAGCGGGAAGAGGAACCGGTAAATCTGCAAGCATGTTGTACCATTGTTTAGGCACGTCATCTGATGATAATTCTATTTTGTAAGTCATGAATATAATTATAAACAATGTACTATTTAAAGCTTTGTTGTACATAAAAGTACAATCAATATATTAATATTATAAGATACAATCTAAAATTATGAGAATTTTAGCTATTGATGTTGGTACTGGAACACAGGATATAATGATTTATGACACTGAAAAGGAATTGGAGAACTCAATAAAGATAGTTCTGCCGTCCCCACACTTGTATATCTCCCAACAGATAAGGGAAATTGAAAATGACATCTACTTTGAAGGGGAGATAATGGGTGGAGGAAAAATAAAAAGAAGTATCCTGGAGCATATGGAAAAGGGATACAATGTGGTAATGGAACCAACATGCGCTAAAACTATACGTGATGATATCGAACAGGTAAAGGCAATCGGAATAGAGATTGCTGATGATTCAAAGGACTATGATTCATATTCAAGAATAAAGTTAGGCGACATCAACATCACAAAGCTATCAGAATTTCTGTTAGGTTATGATTTGGAATTCGACTTCGATAAAATAGCAATAGCTGTTCAGGATCATGGATACAATGAGAACATGGGCGACAGGGATTTCAGATTTGAAAAGATCAGGGAAAAGGTATGCGAACCCATTTCCCCACTGGAATTCGGTTTTGAAGGCGATGACTTGCCTGATTACTTCACAAGGATGCAGGCCGTAAGAAGACAAGTTGCAGATGAGGGAATTGAGGAATTGCCTCTTGTCATGGACACAAAGTTCGCATCAATAGCTGGAATGTGCTATGACGAGCTAGCAAGCAAACTCAACAGCTACATCGTCATTGACATTGGAAACGGCCACACCACAGCAGCATCAATAGAGGACGGCAAAATCCAGGGAGTCTTTGAGCATCACACATCAAGCCTAACCGGCCAGTCACTTGAAAGATACATAAAAAGGTTGGCTTCAGGTGAAATAACCCATGAGGAAGTCTACAATGACCATGGACATGGAGCTCACGTGTTAAATCCAATATCAAAAATTGAAAAGGTAATTGTCAGCGGACCTAAAAGGGAACTGATTGAAAAGACCAATCTTGACTGGCACCATGCAGCTCCTGGAGGGGACGTGATGATGACCGGTACCGTAGGATTGATAAAAACAATTATGGGATAGATTCAAATGCTTAAGATGGACTCACACATTCACAGCGAATACTCACCAGACTCACAATCAAAAATCGATGACATTCTTGATGTGGCAAGAAGCAGGAACATTGACATCATTGCAATAAGCGACCACAATACCGTGGATGGAACAAGCGAAGTTATGGCAAAAACTAGAAACACAGATATATTAGCAATTCCATCAATAGAGATTTCTTCATCACTAGGCCATATCCTTGGATTTGGGTGTGAGGAAAACATACCTCGTGACCTATCACCTCAAGAAACAATAGATAGAATTCATGATTTAGGGGGTCTTGCAATAGTGCCCCATCCATACTGTTTCTACAGGCATGGCCTTCTTCACAAGACTGACTACAAGGATCTAAAAATCGATGCAATAGAAATAAGAAACGCAAGATTCATCGTTGGATACTGCAACAACAAGGCAAAAAAGCTGTCTGAAAAGGAAAACCTGCCTGCATTGGGTGCAAGCGACGCCCATTACTGGAAATTTGTCGGCGACTGCTACAGTATGATTGATTGTGAAAAAGATATTGACAGTGTTTTAAAGGCAATAAAAAAGAATAAAATAGAGGCTCATGGAAAGGGTACTTCAAACATATTACTTTCAAAATATCTTTTTGAAAAAAATGTTCTAAAGAAATTTGATTAAAAAGAGTTATTCGCTCTTTTCAATTAAAATTTCAATAATAGAAACATTTGTTTTTTCATTGTTATAGTTTTCAATTTCTTCAGTAGAAATCTTAATATCTGTAACGTCTGAATCAGGCACAAACCTATTTCTTACAATTTCAGCTGCATCTACGGCACGGCTTATAGCCTTACCCCTAGCTCTGAGTAATACACTATTTGAACCTTCGTTAAATTGTGTTACAACAGCTAAAACGTAATTCATAACAGGTTTACTACCAACAAAAATTGTATTATTTTCCATATTAACTCACCATTATAAACTTAGGTTATCAATGTATATAAAATTTTACATATTATTTTAATAGAATTTAAACGATACTGAAAAAAAAGATTATATTTAAAAGAATATGGACAATAAACACCTTAAAAAGATAAGATAATAAAATAAAGTAAAATAAAATAAAAAAATAAATAAAAAAAGTGAACAAAACAATAAATTTTATTCAAAATTTCTATTTTTAATCAACAATAATTTATTGATGGAATCCAAAACCGCTAAAATACTGGCCATCACAACGTCTTGATTGGTGGATCTGCCTGTGGACCTGTTGCCCTGTGAATCTGAAGTGATAACGAACACTTCAGCAAGAGCGTCAGTACCGCCAGTAATAGCTTCCAGATTGTATTCCTCAAGCTCCATGTCAATGTCATCATGAAGAAGGTCCTGGATAGCGTTCAATGCAGCATCAATAGGTCCGACACCAATGGCTGCCTTTTCCTTTTCAACACCATCAATCTCTAGCCTTACAGTGGCAGTTGGGGAAACACCATTTCCGGAAGATAATCCCAAACCCTTCAATACTATAGGAGTTTCACGAGCTGAAGCAAGTTCGGTTACCGCAATAGCTACCAAATCATCATCGGTGACGCATTTACCGCTGTCGCCCAATGCCTTGATTTCATCAAAAACCTTGCAGAACTGTTTCTCATCCAGGTCAATGTGATAATCCTTGAGCTTTGCCTTAAGCGCATTTGCACCGGTGTGCTTTCCTAAAACAATTCTTCTTGAATGTCCAACCATTTCAGGAGACATCGGCTCATAGGTTGAGGCATTATTCAAAATACCGTGAACATGAATACCGGATTCATGGGCAAATGCATTGTCTCCAACAATTGGCTTGTTGACAGGCATTTTAACCCCAGTCAGGCGTCCAACCAATGTAGACAAACTGTATAGTCTTGTAGTGTCAAGTCCCAAGTCAATTCCATATGATGCCTTAAGTGTCATCACCAGCTCCTCCAGGGAGCAGTTACCTGTTCTCTCACCAAGACCGTTTACTGTAACGTGGGCCTGGTTTGCTCCGCATTCGATAGCTGTCAGCGTATTAGCAGTTGCAAGTCCGAAATCATTGTGGAAATGAACGCTTATAGGAACAGTGAAATTGGCTTTTATGTCACTGATCAGTTCATGAGTGAGTATCGGTGTCAATACGCCAACGGTGTCCGGAACGTCCAAAAAGTCAACTCCCGCATCAACGACCTCATTGAAGACTTCAAAAAGGAAGTCCCTTTCGGTTCTTGTTCCGTCCTCAGCTGAAAATTCAACGGTAAGGCCATGGTCCTTTGCATATTCAACAGAACTGACTGCCTTTTCGATGATTTGCTCCTTTGACATCTTAAGCTTGTAGTCACGATGCAATGGTGAAGTTCCGATGAATGTGTGAATATAGTCCAAATCGGCATCCAATACCGCATCAATGTCACCGGGAAGTGAACGTGCCAAACCAACCAATGTGGAATCCAATCCCATTGAACTGATCTTTCTGGCTGATTCTATTTCACCTTTTGATGAAGCCGGAAAACCAACTTCGAGTTTATCGACACCTAGGTTATTGAGCTTTTGGGCAATTTGTATTTTTTCATCTACTGTCAGGGCGACTCCAGGGGTCTGTTCGCCGTCCCTTAGGGTTGTATCGAAAATATAAATCTTATCCTCTAAATTCATATTTTCTCGCTTTAATGTTTCTATGTCTTGCATTGCATCACCAATTAATTTCTAAATGACTATCCTATATATTGAATTTTATATTTAAATAGTTATTCAAAGGCAGAAATCATTTCCTGCCTTTAACCTTTCTAATCACTACAACGGCAATGATGAGGACTATTATCAGCACTGCTATTGAGTAGTACATCTGTGTTGAGCCCGGAACCTCATACTTGTCAATGTTCAAGGAGTATACATGGCCTGAGTCGTCACCGAAGAACAGGCTGTTTCCGTTAATGACCGGTGAGGATGTAATGGCGGAGTTGAAAAGAACTGTTCCCGGATTGTATGTGAACTCCTCTTCGCCAGTGTACTTGTTCAATACATAAAGGTATCCGTTGTTTGATCCGAACGCCACCAGATTGTCCTTTAAGGCGGCGGTTGTGCGGACCTTGTCCCCTACAGAATGGCTCCATTTCACTGTTCCGTCACGAACGTCAATGCAGGTGAGGTTTCCCTCATCGGAACCTATATAAACGCTGTTGTCATGCTCATCCACTGTCGGTGAGGATATAACCTTATTGTTCAGGTCAACCTTCCATTTCAAGTCCCCGTCGGCCTTGTCGAGACAATACACGTTGCCGTCGCTTGAGCCGAAAATCACGCTCTTGTTTACATATGAAGGGGATGAAAGTATCTCATCACCTGTTGTGAAGTCCCAGTTCTTCTCCTTGTCGGTGCCTACACTGTAGAGATTACCGTTTGAGGAGCCGATGTAGATATTGTCGCCGACTACAATCGGAGAGGACTTGAGCTCATCGCCCAATTTCTTGTTCAATTTGACCTTTCCGTCCTTATCCAATCCATAAAGATGGCCGTCGTCGCTTCCGAAGTAAATCACGTCATCATAAAAGAACGGTGTTGACTCGACATTTCCGGCATCATAGTCCCATGTGACCTTATGGGAGTTGATGTTGATTGCCTTAAGTCCGTCCTCACATCCTATGTAAAGCTTATTATCATGGACTATAGGTGAGGAATTTGTATTGGCTTCAAGGTCCAGGTCCCATTCCTCCTCACCGGTTTCCATGTCAATGGCCTTTAAAATACCATTTTCTGTAACAAAGTAAATGTAATCCTTATATATTGCAGGGGATGAATGGATAGGAGATTCCATGTTGAATGTCCAGAGATTTGTCACGAAATCTGAACCATCATCCCTATAAGCGTTATGGTCCACTCCACCTGCAAATGAGTTCCAGTTTTCAGCTGCAATTGGAGATAAACACAAGATACCGATTATCAATCCGATTAATATTTTCTTATACATTTTTAAACCTCCTACACATCCCTGTTAAATCGTTTCACACCGATTATGAAGAAGAGTAATGTGAAACCTAAAAGAACAACCAGATCAAGCCATACATCACCTAATGTCTGGCCCTTGAGCATTATTCCCCTCATTGCATCATTCAAATATGTCAATGGGAAAACGTATGCAAGTTTCTGTAAAATCCAAGGCATTGTCTCGATTGGATAGAATACTCCTGACACGAACATCATAGGCATTGAGAATGGAAGTGAAATCTGTGCATAGTCCTCCTGGGTTTGTGTTCTTGCAGAAAGCATGATACCAAATCCGACAAAGCACAATGCTCCAATTACAAGCACTATAAATGTCTGGAGGAATCCTCCCTTGATGCTTACGTTAAAGAGCAGTACCGCCATGAATATCAGTATCAATGCCCTTACCAATTCAATCAATAGCTTTGCCGCAATCTTTCCTCCGATTACAGTTGAAACTGATGTCGGTGTCATGAACAGTCTTGCAAGCTCACCGGTTTCCCTTTCACCTGCAATGGTTGCACCCATTCCCATCATACAGCTCATCATTATTGTCATACCAAGGATTGCCGGAACCAAAAAGTCAATGTATTTGATGTTTCCGTAAATTCTGTTTATGTGCAGGCTGATGTCGTCCTTGAAGTTGCTGAGTGAGTGCATTACTGACTCGTCAATGTCAGCGCTCTTTGTTGAGACGCTAGTCTGTGAAGCCACAACATTGGAAAGTCTGTAGAATATTCCCTGGGTTGATGACTCTAGAATCTGCGCTGCCATTTGGTCTGATGAGTCAAGATACAGCGTTACGCCCTTCTGCTGGGTCGAGTCGTCATCGTAATCTGACGGCAATATGATGGCCGCCTTTACCTCTCCCGTATCAACCCTCTCCTTGGCATCGCTTAGGCTGTCCATCACCTCAACCACATGGTATGTCTCGGTTGTCTTGATGGTGTCAAGGGTCAAATCTGTCAAGTCCCCATGGGACTGTGAAACTACCACTATAGGCAGGTCTGTCATTTCTCCACCCATTCCATATCCAAAGAGCAATATCATGATTATTGGAAATGCAAGAATTGATACAAGTCTTGCAGGGTGTCTTTTAAGTGAAATCAATTCCTTTTTAATCATCCACCAGAATTTCTTAGGCTCTATCATCTTCATTCACCTCAGCGGTTGATTTGATAAATACATCCTCAAGGGAAGGCTCTTCTGTAAATATTGATTTAACAATTCCGCCGGAAGCGTTGATTGTGTTCAATACATTCTGTACCGCCATGTCGTCAAAGCTGTCAATTCTTATGTTGATACGGCCGTTTCTTGCAATCTCAATGTTTTTAACATCATCGGATTGTTTAAGGGAATCAATAACATCCTCGTTATTGTCATTTAAAAGGATGGACATTCTCTTCATGCTCAACTTCTCAAGGTCCTCCATTGTGGAGGCAGAATCATCATTTTCCTCAGAAATCTTGCTCAATGCCTCAGTCATTTCAAGCTTGTTGCTCTCCAAAAGAGCATCCTTAAGGCCTTGAGGAGTGTCATAAGCTACCAGATTACCTGTATTGATGATTCCCACATTATCACAAAGCATGTCAACTTCATGCATGTCATGGGAACATAAAATTATAGTATGACCATTATCGTTCAACTCCCTAATCAAATCCCAAAGCGTACGTTTTGTAGTTGGATCAAGACCTATGGTAGGCTCATCCAAAAACAAAATGTCCGGCCTGTGAACCAAACTGGCCACAAGTGAGGCTTTCTGCTTTTGACCGCCAGAAAGCTGGCCAACTCTTTTGTCCTTAGCATATTTGATATCTACAAGTTCCATTAAATCTTCAATGCGTGAATCTCTCTCATCCTGTGGAACTCCATAGTAATCCGCACACATTTGAGAGTTTTCCATCACCGTCAAATCCTTGTATAAGCTGACCTGCTGAGGCACCATGCCCAAAAGGTTTCTGACCTCATCAGGGTTCTTTTGAACATCATATCCTCCAACAGTGGCCTGGCCTGAAGTGGGTTGAATCAAACATGTCAACATCTTGATTGTTGTTGTCTTGCCCGCTCCGTTAGGACCTAACATCCCAAAGATTGTCTTGTCTGGAATTTCTAGATTTAGGGAATTAACTGCTGTGAAGTTGTTGTTGTAAACCTTTGTGAGGTTCTTGGTCTCAATTGCGTTTTTCATAATTAATCACCAAACCGGTCATGTCTTCATAAAATGCTAACCATGATGGATTTTCTAAAATACTGCTCAGATGGGCCTGTAATTTATTTAGAACTTTTGCTCCATCATCAGTTATTGAGTAATATTTTGCACTCTTGTTTTTTTCATTGACTTTCCACTCACCGACAATCAATCCCTTATCCTCCATCTTAGACAATATCGGATACACTTTGCTGGAATTGATCTTCATTTCACATTCAGCACCTTCAAAGCTAAAGAATTCCTCCAGTTTCTTCATGATTCCATAGCCATGAATGCATTCCTTTGAAATTATCCATAAAATCAGGTTATGGGTTATTCCATTGGAAAAGTGCTTGAGAAACTTCCTGTGAATGTCGTCAAAATTTTCATCTGTCATAATTCACCATATGTCAAAAATTGATATATATTAACATTTATTATATATACGATACTTATATATAAATATGAAACTTGGATTTACAACATTAGCGGTATTCATGCACCCAAACAGCGAAATCATCAACCTGGCAAAAACACACGGATTTGAGATAATAGAAATACTGGGAGAGCAGATGATTATAGACCAGGACAACAGTGAATTCAAGGACTGCGGTCTCGACATAAGGATACATGCAGCAACGGTCGACATTAACATAGCAAGCCTGAATGAGGGAATAAGAAAGGAAAGCGTCAGGCAAATGATACATGCCGGCCAGGTTGCAGAAGAAATAGGGGCAAAGACAATAACCGTGCATCCGGGAATAATCGGCAGGAACGAGCCTCACCTTAGGGAAATGGCAATGGAACTGTCAATAGAAAGCTATGGGGAAATCATCGACAACACCAATGTCGAGGTTTCAGCCGAAAACATGCCTGTCAGAGGAAAATTCTTAGGAAACACTGTTGAAGAGATAGAAAGGATACAGGAGGCAACCGGCTGTAGCTTGACCATTGATACCGGACACGGCAACACCTGCGGAAACCTTGAGGAAATGCTTTCACTTAAAAACATCAGCTACTGTCATTTGAATGACAATGACGGTGTCAAGGATCAGCATATTACATTAGGTGAAGGTACTATGGACTTGAATCTACTTAAAAAGATTGACACTGCAATTATAGAGCTGAACAACTTTGACAATATCCTTAAAAGCAAAGAAGTCATTGAAAATCTATAATTATTATTTTTTTATAAGTTATTAGTTATAAGTTATAAGTGTTTTTTTATTTATTACTTATAAGTTATAAGTAAATTCGTGATGAAATAAAAAGATTTATTCGAGTTATATAGCTTATTCAACAAATTTAAAATAAATAAATGGATTTTAAATCATTTATTAACAATATTTGGAGGAATATATAATGAAAAAAAGCTATATAATAATATTAATAGCCATTCTAACCATTTTCAGTATTTCAACCGTGTCAGCTGGATTTTTTGATGGTCTAGTCGGTGGCGGAAATGTAAATTTCCTTGACTTGACCATGTCAGTTGATGGTGCAGACTTTGAAGATGGAGACAGCTCTGCAATTAGTGACAACTACAAGGTAAACCTATACAATATCAGTGATGACATTGACGGCAGGATTGGTTTCCTGGCAAAAGCTTTGAATAAAGGAGATTCCGCAAAACTTGACAAGAATAGCATATCTGATGCTTTCAGCGATGCTGACGGTCAAATTGCAAATACAGTATCATACACATATGACAAGCAAACCGATGCGCAAAAATGCGCTAAATCAATCATGTCCTTCAATAAGATTTCTGATTATAAAGAAATAGATATTGGTGATGCAAAAGGGGCAGATTTCATTGTTTCCGATTCCGTAATATATGACGATTCCGGAAGTAATAGTTTGATACCTGACTATATAACTAATCCTGATGCTGGAAAAACATCAAATGACTTGGCCAGATGGGTTTTAGTGTTTGATGAGAAAACTTCCACATTATATGGTATAGAAATCCAATCAACTACAACAAGCGTCGTTACAGACAAATCCGTACTCAACAATGATGAAGTACAATCAATGATAGACTCAATTACTTTAAAATAGGAATTACCATATTCCTTTTTTTCTTTTTTTAAAAGTCAATCATTGTCACTTCAAAAATATCCTCGATAATATGATCTGTCTTGTCCATCATCTTAGGAGATACTTCCTCTTGTTGTTCTATGGTTAGGACACTGACATCCGCCTTCTTAAAAGCCAATATATCGTTTAGCCCATCTCCGACCATCATGACCTTATATCCTGCATCCTTGAGTATTGATACGACTTCACATTTTCCTCTTGTGGAAACAGTGCCGTAGGCATTGTCCTCTGGAATGTCAAGCATATTGGCCAATCTGTTGATGGCTCCTTTCCTATCACCTGAAGCAATGTAAATCTCAATTCCACGGGATTTTAATGTCTCAACGGTTTCAAAAACCTTAGGGAAGAACTTGCCAGCGGAAGTGATTGTATATGCAACCAGACCCAAGTCCATATCCACTATCAGCGCTGAACCGTTGCACAGTTCAAAGTAAGGTATTTTTTCTTTTAAAACCTCAAAACCATCTGTGATGTCTGCGACTGTAGCGGTAGTTTCACCTTCTAGAATTTCCTTAACTTCTGCCTTTGACACCTGGCGTGTTGAAAAACTCACGTCAAAATCAATGTTATGCTCCTTGATTACATCTGAAATCAGCATGTTGGAATCAAGGTTTAGTAGTTTATTGGTATTGAACTGAAGCACTACCAAAGCCAGCGCATCGGCTGAGTCAATCAAATCTAGGGAATTGATATTTGTGAAAATATTGCCGTTCAAAACATCTTTAACAACCCTGTACCTCTCTATCAAGGTTCCTGAATTGTCAAACACGACTGCCTTTTTCATGATTAATAGTATATAAAGAAAGATAATTTAAAATTTTTGTAAAAAAACAAGTATATAAACATTGAAGAATAAAATAATAATATTATAATTTACGATTATTAGGTGTTTTAATGAACGTTATTGAAAAGTTAAACTCCATAAAAAGTGGAGAAATGACAGCTAAAGAAAATGTTGAAGGCTTCATTAAAGTTATCGATGAAAATAACGAAGAAATTAATGCATTCATTGAATTGAACTATGAAAATGCATTAAAACAAGCAGAAGCTATTGATGAAAAAATTGCAAACGGCGAAGATGTCGGTGCTTTAGCTGGTTTAGTATTTGGTATAAAAGCAAACATTAATGTTGAAGACTTAATCATTTCCGCAGCTTCCAAAACACTAGAAGACTACATTGGAAGCTATAACGCAACCGTTGTTGAAGAAATCCTTGCTGAAGACGGAATCATCATTGGAATATTGAACATGGATGAGTTCGCAGCAGGAAGCTCAACAGAAACATCATACTATGGACCAACCCAAAACCCTGCCGCAATGGGCAGAATCCCTGGAGGTTCATCAGGAGGATGTGCAGCAGCTGTTGCAGCAGAAATGTGTGACATTTCAATCGGATCAGACACTGGTGGATCCATCAGAAACCCTGCATCCCACTGTGGTGTAGTCGGATTCAAACCAACCTACGGTGCTGTTTCAAGACAAGGTCTTTTAGACTTATCCATGAGTCTTGACCAAATCGGACCATTGGCTAATGACGTCAGCGGAATCGCACTTGCATTGAATACCATTGCAAAATACGATGAAACCGAATGTACCACATTGAACTGGGACAAACCTGACTTCACTGAAGTTTTAGGGGAAACCTCCCTTGAAGGCATGAAAATTGCAGTATGTAAGGAATTCATTGACGTTACCGATGATGAAATCAACAAGACCGTGAACAAGGCAATTCAAAAACTGGTTGATGCCGGAGCAGAGCTTGTTGAAGTTAGCTTTGACTACATTGACTTATGTTTACCAACATACTACCTGATCAACTATGTGGAATTCTTCTCCGCAACCAGGAAATATGACGGAAGGGATTACGGTTCCAGAATTGAAGAAGTATGTGGAGACGAAGTGCTTAGAAGAATCAAAATCGGTTCCCACATTGCAGAAGCTGAATTCAGTGGTAAATACTACAAGCAAGCTTTAAAGGCAAGATCAGTCATCAGAGGAGAAATAACCTCAATGCTTGAGAATGTTGACTTGATTGTCGGACCAACCGTTCCTAAGCTTCCTCACGAAATCGGTGAAGAGCTTGAGCCAATGGAAATGTATGCATACGACATATTAACAGTAATAGCTAACCTTGCCGGTATTCCTGCAGCAAGCATTCCTGCCGGTGAAGTTGACGGAATTCCTGTCGGATTGCAGATTCAGGCAAAGCCATTGGATGATGAAAAAATTATCAAAGCAATGAGTGTTTTCGAAAACACTCAATAAACTCTTTTTTTACGAAACTTTTTACACTTGAAATGCACCTCTAAAATTTTATATTAGCTAAATTACAATAGAATAATCAAGAGGTAATATTATGACAAAAATAGGACTAGCTTACATTAATGGTGCAGTTCCTGGATTTGAAGACTTTGGATGTCTGCCAACTGACATCGTTAAGGAAAACGGACTTGTCAATGGTAATAAGGCCAGTGATGAACTTGATGCCTTAATCATTCCCGGCGGAACATTAATCGAATCAAATGACATTAACATGGGTCTCAACACTGAAATCAAAAAGATGGCCCGTGACGGAAAACCTATAATCGGAATATGTGCCGGATTTCAGCTATTGTCTAACCAGATAGATATCGGTAGAAAATCTCCCGTGCCTATTGTAAAACCAGGACTTGGACTGATCGATGTAAATTTCTCACCTTTAATAACAAGCGACCGTGTCAAGGCGAAAGTGTTTAAAAACTCATTTTTAGTGAAAAACCAGGATGAGGACGCCAACGGTTTTCACACCCACACCTACGGTAAGGTAGAGGGAGATGCAAAGCCGCTGTTCTATTCACAGGTTCAAAGGATGAACTATGGTGATACAAACAAGAAAGGAGATTACAACATCTTTTCAGGGGCATGCAACGATGACGGAAATGTTATCGGTACAATGATTCATGGTATCCTTGATGAAAATCCAATTATCAAAAACAATCTATTGGAACAAATAGACGCTACGGATATTGATGACATTTACACAAAAAACATGGAAGTGAAGAGGTTCCTAAGAAGCGAGGTTGGTATAAACACAGGAATAGAAATACCAAGCATTGACCCTATCAAAAAGCCTAAATACCTGATGATTGGAAGCAACGGTTCAGACTCCGGAAAAACATTCATAATAACCGGTCTGGCAGGTGCACTTACAAAAAGAGGATATAAAGTTGCGCTTTTAAAAGTGGGTCCTGACGTGCGTGACATCATCCCAGGATTATACTTGACCAAGGGAAAGATGGAGGATTTCGCATCAATCAAAATAGGACACCTTGGCTGGAGGGATATTGAGTCTACAATAAACACACTTAACAATTCAGACTATGATATCGTGCTTATTGAAGGCGTCATGAGCGTATTCACCGGTCTTTTAAATGAAAAGGTACCGTTTTCAGCTGCCGAGATTGCAATGTCCTCAAACATTCCGATGATATTGGCTTCAGGTGTAAACAAGGGAGGTATCGAATCAGCGGCAATTGATCTGGTATCACATGCCAACATGCTTGAGAAATTCGGCGTTGACGTTGAGGCAATCCTATTGAATAAGGTGTACAATGACGATATATTCGACAATGTGGTTCCATATATCAAGAATAATACAAGCGTGGAAAACGTGTTGAAGCTTCCAAAACTCAAATCAGCTGACATGCGCGGATTCATTCCAGAAGTAGAAATCCGTTACGAGCTTTTCACATCCCATGCAATGAATCTGATTGAAGAGAACTTGGACATTGACCTGATAATAGACATGGCACGTGAAGTTGAATTTAACAAGATCTACTCATTTGATGAAATAAAAAGCAAGGTGATTTAATGGCACTTAACCTAAGTCCCGAAAAGGGCGTAAAACTAACCAAAAAGGACAGGGCACATATCCTTAAAAAAATGAAACAGGGCTGGAAGGCGACTTGCCTCATTCCTGATTACGTGTTTGACGATGACGGAAACATCCAAGTCAACTCTGATATTAACCGTCGAGTCGTGAAGATTGTCAAGATATATGAGGACGGAATCCATATAGAAAAAGCGCTTAAAAGCAAGACCTTGAGAATAAAATGGAATAAGGTTTCTGCAATCGGTAAATCAAATGAGGTAAAAGAAGCTTTGGAAATAAAAATGAAAGATGGTAGGTACGTTGCTTTCAGTATTTACAATTCATACAAGATAAAGCAAATTACCCAATTCATTGCAGAATATATCGCTCAAAAAGCTAATGAGGAAAATTGATTATTCCTCTAAATATTTATTAATAATATCTTCGCCTCTAAGCAATACTAAGCCGTTTTCATCAGCATATTTGCGAACCTTTTCAAGTGATGTAGCTTGACCGGTTTCACCATCCATCATTTCACAAACTACACATACAGGAGTGACTCCTGCTAGTTCACATAATGCTAGGCCTATTTCAGTGTGTCCTTGCCTGTTTTTGACAAGTCCTTCTGCTCCTCTTAAAAGGCATACGTGACCAGGGGATCTGAATGTTGCACCGAATTCATCGAATCTTTCCTCTTTCATCATTAATGCAGATTCTGATATGGTCATTGCCCTGTCATGGTCTGTCACACCAGTGAATGATTTTCTGTGGTTAACCCATATTGAAAAAGAGGATCTTTCATCATATGGAATATCATTTGGAGCAAGTTTGGCAAGTTCTGGATATTTTTCAGTTGCCGCTTCCATGATATCGACCATGAACGGTAAATGAATTGCTTCACAATAATCAGGATGTAGACAATTGCATATTAAACCACCAGCGTCATTTCTCATGGTTGCAATTGATTTAGGGGTTACGAACTCGGAAGCGATGATCATATCAACTTCTCCTTCCCTATCATCATCATCGAAAACAAGTACGAATTCACCGTTTCTAATAGCTTCTAAAGCTTTATCTAATTCAGTTTCATGATTCATAGTAATAATCTCCAATTTTACTAGAACCAGGGCTAAAAATAACTAAATACTATTACTTCTCTTCCATCCGGACTTTTACCGTCGGTTTTGGAATTTCACCAAATCAACACGTTTCATTGTGCTCGTGGACTTATTTTATTATAAAAATCACCACCGGTGGGGAATTGCACCCCGCCCTGAGACGTATTAACAAATATATTTATCATGTATAAAATACTTTGTGGTAAATTTAAAATTTAATTTAAATAGTTTTTAAAAGGATATTATTAAATTTAAAGGGTTAATTAATAAATAATTGCCTTCTCGTTTCGATTAAATAACCTTTTCTTGGCAACAAAAATTTCAATTTTTTATAATTAATAGCATTATGTATTTTTGTCCCATCAAGTTTTTTTAATGAAAAAAAACCATTTCTCCGTCTACCCCATATGAAGCATTCAATTCCATTATATGATACATTATCATATAATCTAAATCCTTTAACCTTATAAGGTGCTTGATTTAATAGTCTTTTTCCTTTCTTAGGATTAGATTTATGAATTTGTCTATTATGGCATCTTACTTTTTTTTGATAGAAATAATAATCTAATGGTTCAGCTGAGGGATTACCGCTTATGCATCTTGCATCAACATAATGGTCTTTAGGAAGACCATGTTTAATCCTAATAAAATTAGTAATATAACCAAATGTCATAGAAACATTAGAATACAACTTGCTTAATTCATCATATAATCTCCACTTCATAAAATTCATAAAGGTAGCATCTCTAAAAGATTTTCTTCTTTTAAAATTTAAATTTATTTCACCTTTATGAAACTTAGTGTGGCAAGTTTTACATAAAGTTACGAGATTATCAGGTGAATTTCCTCCAGTTTTCTTTGATTCAATATGGTGAATATTCAAAATATTATCTTTTGATTTCCCTTTACAGCATTGACACGTATAACTATCCCTATGCAATATATATTGCCTTATATTCAAAAAACCTAGCTGTTTGCCCTTTTGATATTCACTACCAGATATATTTGGATTAATAATTTTTTGAATATCAAAATTTGCAACTTCAACAACCAAATTAGTAATAGGTAATATTTTATAAACATTATCTATTGATTTTAAATGAGTATCTATTTTATGTTTTACTGAAGGAGCAATCCAACCTTCACATTTTCTACGATTATCAAATCTAGGTTTTCGATGTCTTGTATTTCGTGATCTTCTACTTTTTCTATTTTGTCTCCTATCAGAATTAAGTTTAACAATATCATTTCTAAGTTCAACTGTTGAAGCATATAACTCTTTCTTTATAGTTGTTGCAGATAATCCAATAAATTTACTCCCAGTATCAACACCTAATGAAATTTCTTGTTTATATCCACTTGAACCATATAATAATTGGATAGTAAATGGTTTTCTTTGAATTACTATTGCTTTGTTATTTTTTAATAATTTTCTCGCCTTTGCAGGTTTACATGGCATTAAAGGTTTTTTATTTTTGTTTAGTACATAAACTAACAAGTAGTTTACCTCCTATTCCTGAGTTGTGAAGCCTTCGCCAATGTTATTCCAGAGTTTTATATACATGTAACACTGTTTCTACCTCTCAAAACTGTTTAATTACATGCCTTAGAGCTATAAACGAGGCTTTATATTTATAGGTAACTATATATTTCTGGATAACGTAATAGGCTAGTCAACTAGTGATTAATTTTAATCACCACATTAATAGTGGAGGTAGCTGACCCCGCCCTGAGAACATGTGTTATTTAGTGCATAGTTATTATTTAAATTCAATCAAAGAGCATTTGGAAAGTATTCACATGGCATTATTAATCAACACTTAATGAATTCTTCATATACAATAATAAAATAAAAAAAAATGCGGTAAAAAAGAAAAAGATATCTCTTTAATAATTTTTAATCGTGCAGTTACACCAGTAGCAAGTTAAAACTCTATGGAAACAATGTCCCCATCTTTTAAGTTTAATTCTTCCCTTAGCCTGTTTTCAGCTATGAATTCAAGATAATTTTCATCATGAGTTGTTTTTGCTGGAAATACTATGGCTCCATCAACTTCATCATTCAATTTTGCTTTAATGTATTTTACTGCTCCAAATTCGGTGTCAGGTTTGATGATGTTTTCACAGTTATCCTTTATATCGTTGATTTCATTGAGATGCTCGTTGTCAACGACGATGTTCAATGTTCCTGGATATGGAATGAATCCCAGGTTCTTGTTGAATTCCCTTGTGTAAAACTCTTGTGACAGGAAAAATGCAGCTTTCCCAAAACCAGTTGTAACTTCACCGTCGATTTTCATTGAATAACCTCTCATTAAATTAAATAGAACCAATACAACCATCAAAATTTTGAATGAAATTTCAATTTAAAAGAAGAATGCTATAATCCATTAATGTTTTGATTAGGAAATATAGATTCAATACTATAACTTAATTCCTTTTTATTAATAAATATTTTTAAGAAATTTATTTAACGATTGAAAAATATAGTAATACTAATAAAAAAAATTTATACAGGGTAATTGAAATGGAAATAAAAACTATCTCAACAGACGTATTGATTATCGGATCTGGTGGTGCAGGTTCAAGAGCTGCCATTGAAGTTGACGATGCAGGATTAAAGGCAACAATTGTGTCAAAAGGCCTTTCATTCCGTTCAGGCTGTACCGGAATGGCTGAAGGTGGATACAATGCCGTTTTTAAAACCGTTGACAAGGACGATTCAATTGAAGCTCACTTTAAGGACACCATGAAAGGCGGAAGCTTTTTGAATGACGAAAAGCTGGTGGAAATACTAGTAAAAGAGTCCCCAAAAAGGCTTGTTGACCTTGAAAACTATGGTGCACTATTTGACAGAAAGGAAAATGGTGAAATCGACCAAAGACCATTCGGAGGTCAAACCTACAGAAGAACCTGCTATCAAGGAGACAGAACCGGTGCGGAACTGTTGAATGCCCTTAAGGAAGAAATCATCAGAAGAGACATTGAATGCATCGAGGAAGTCATGATAACATCACTCATAACCGATGATGATCAAGTGATAGGTGCAACAGGTCTTGACCTTAAAGACTCAAGCCTAATCTATTTCAAAGCCAAATCCGTTATTCTTGCAAGTGGAGGAGCCGGACAACTATACCCTGTAACATCCAATACCTTCCAAAAGAACGGAGACGGATACGCCATTTCATACAGAGCCGGAGCAGACCTTGTAGATATGGAACAAATTCAATTCCACCCAACCGGAATGGTGGCACCAGAATCCAAGAAGGGAGTTCTTGTGACCGAAGCCGTAAGGGCTGAAGGTGGAAAGCTCATAAACAGCGAAGGCGAAAGGTTCATGAGCAAATACGCCCCTGAAAAGATGGAATTGGCAACACGTGATGTTGTTGCAAGATCAATCTATCAGGAAATCATCGAGGGTAGAGGAACCGAAAACGGTGGAGTATACCTTGACATTTCACACCTTGATGACGATTACATCGACGAGAAGCTGGAGACAATGGTTCTTCAATTCGAAAACGTTGGAGTGGACATTAAGCACGGTCCGATTGAAGTGGCTCCAACTGCACATCACTTCATGGGCGGATTGAAGATCAACACTGACGCATCAACCTCACTCAAAAACCTCTTCGGTGCCGGTGAAGTCTGCGGAGGAGTGCATGGTGCAAACCGTCTGGGCGGTAATGCATTGGCCGACACACAGGTGTTCGGTAAGATTTCAGGTGTAAGCGCATCCGAAGCTGCAAAAAGCACTGAATTGAAATCAAACGATGAGCAGGTTCAACTCGAGGCCGATAGAATCCAGAACCTGATTAAGGAAGGTTCAATCAAGCCACAGGAATTCAAGGAAAACATCAAAAGACTGATGTGGGAAAAAGTGGCCATTGTCCGTGAAGAAAAAACCCTAAACGAGGCCTTGAAAGAACTGCAGGAAATGCAGGAAGACCTTGTAAACCTTAATGTCAGCGATAAGAAACAATACAATACAGAGCTTGTAACAGCACTTGAAGTCATAAATATGGTTGAAATCTGTATCTTAACCGTAAAATCAGCAATATTGCGTAGGGAAAGTCGTGGTGCACACTTCAGAAGTGATTTCCCGCAAACAGATGACAATTGGAAAAAGAGTATTGTTATGAGTAAAAATAAAATAGAATTTGAAGCTAGATAGCTTCTTTTAATTCTTTTATAGCTTGTTTAGCTTTTGCGTAAATTTCCTGTTCATCCAGAACAGTCAATTTTTTATTTTCCATCAATATCTTACCGTTGCAGATGGTAGTGTCAACGTTTGAACCGTTTGCAGAGTAGATAATGTTGGAACTTACGGTTGAGCTGTCAGGAACCATGTTAGCCTGGTTGGTGTCGATTAATATGATGTCTGCTTTTTTGCCAACCTCAATGGAACCAATCTCATCACTCAATCCTAAAGCTTCAGCACCTTTTATTGTAGCCATCTCAATAGCCTCATCAGATGAGAGAACCTTAGGGTCAAGGGTTGATACCTTTTGAAGAAGGCTTGCTGTTTTAAGCTCCTCAATCAAGTCAAGATTGTTGTTTGAGGATGCTCCGTCAGTACCTATTGAAACGCAAACGCCATTTTCAATCAATTTGGATACTGGTGCTATTCCTGAAGCTAATTTCATGTTACTGCATGGGTTGTGTGAAACCTTTACACCATGCTTTTTAATGATTTCGATTTCCTCATCACTTAACCATACGCAATGAGCAGCAACAACATCCGGACCTAACAAGCCTATTTTTTCAAGATATTCAAATGGCCTGAGTCCTTTTTCCTCTGAAACATCATTGATTTCCTTTTGGGTTTCAGAAACGTGTATGTGTATTCCCATGTTGTATTCATCTGCAAGTTCACGTACCTTAATCAGCAATTCCTCTGATGCTGTGTATGGTGAGTGTGGACCGAGGAAGACTTTTATCCTTCCGTCTGCCATTCCATTGCATGAATTAAAGAGTTCCAGATTTTCCTTGATTTCAGCTTCCCTTTTCTCAGCATCGCCGAAATCAATCATTCCATAGGACAACACTGCCCTTATGCCTGAATCCTCTACTGCACGGGCAACATCCTCCATGTAAAAGTACATGTCGGAAAATGTGGTTGTTCCTGATTTTATAAGTTCCACAGCGCCTAAAAGGGCACCGATATAACAGTAATCTCCATTGAGATTGGCTTCCATCGGCCAGATATGATCATTGAGCCAGCTGTCAAGACTTAAGTCGTCTGCCAATCCCCTGAATAAAGTCATTGATAAATGAGTATGAGTGTTAATTAGTCCCGGAAGCAATATTTTTCCTTCCGCATCGATGATTTTATCTGCTTTTCCTTCATCAATATCGTCAGCAATCTGTGCGATTAAATCATCTTCTATTAACAAGGATTGTTTTTTGTTTTCAAAATTCTTAGGATTTAAAATTAATGCGTTCTTGATTAAAATAGTATTATCGCTCATAATAACACACCTTAAAAAAAATAAAAAAAAGTTAGCTAAAAACTACTTATAAGTTTTTGATAGCTAATTTAATATCTTCTGCTTTAACAGTTTTACGTTTTGCGATTTTAGCAACATTGTTAGCTTCTTTAGCAACATCACGAGCAACTTCTTCTAAGTATGCAGCTAATTCAGCTTTTGCATCTTCACTTACTCTTTCAGCACCAGATTCTTTGATGATTCTAGCGATAGGAGCTTTTGGTATTTCTGCCATGTTTTTCACCTCACATAAATCAGTTAAAAACTTATTATTAATCAACTTAATAATAAGTTAAATAACAATATAAGATATCCTAATATTTAAATATTTTGCAAAATTATGCCAAAAATCCGAAATAAGATAATAATATTATGAAGATTATGAAATAAAAGTATTAAAAATTACTATACATTAAAAAAGTATTTATTTATAAGATTTATAAATAATAATCAGAATAAAAAATTTGGGAAGATATGATGAAAATTAAAATTGCCATTCCATCAAAGGGAAGAATAAGCGAACCTTCAATAAACATCCTGGAAAAGGCAGGTCTGGGATTAATCGATAAAAACAACAGGAAACTAATTTCAAAGACATTCAACGATGATATAGAGGTTATGTTTGCAAGGGCATCAGACATTCCGGAATTTGTCAATGACGGCGTTGCCGATATGGGAATAACTGGTGTTGACCTCATTCAGGAAAGCGAGTCAGACGTTTGCGAACTTCTTGACTTGAGATTCGGACAGACAAAACTGGTTCTTGCAGCTCCTGAGGAGTCAAACATTAATTCAGTTAACGATATCACAAATGACATGAAAGTGGCTACAGAATTTCCGGTTTTAACCAAAAAATATCTGAAAGAAAAAGGCCTTGACTTAAAAATCGTTAAGCTTAGCGGTTCAACTGAAGCGGCACCCTTCATTGGAATAGCCGACCTGATTACTGATCTTACAAGTACAGGAACAACACTTAAGATGAATCATCTTGAAATCATTGATGTGATTTTGGAAAGCACAATCAAGCTTATTGCAAATCATGACAGTGTCAATGAGAAAAGGTCATTGATTGAGGCTGTAAGCACAAGCATTCAGGGTGTGCTTGATGCCGACAGGAAAAAGCTTATCATGATGAACGTCAATGAGGAGGATTTGGATAAGGTCAAGGAGGTCATGCCTTCAATGGGTGGTTTGACAATATCTGAAGTGCTGTCAGAAAAAAAAACTGTTGCAGCACAGGCTGTGATTGATGAAAAAGAAGTATTTGAATTGGTTAATGATTTAAGAAATGCCGGTGCTCGTGATATTCTTGTAGTGCCAATTGAAAGAATCATATGAATAAATAAGGGTTGATAAAAATGTTTAAATTGAAAAACATTATTTCAATAAAGGATTTTGAAAGGGAAGATGTTGAATATATTCTCGATGAAGCATCTAAATTGGAAAACATCGCTAAATCTAAGGAAGTTTCAGAAGAACTTAAAGGAAAAATATTAGGATTGATGTTTTTTGAGCCTTCAACAAGAACAAGAATGTCCTTTGAAACAGCCATGAAACGTTTGGGCGGAGATGGCATAGGATTTGAAAGCAGCGGATCAAGTTCCGTTTCCAAAGGAGAAAGTATTGCCGACACTGCAAAAATGTTTGAAGGATACAGTGACGCACTGGTAATCAGACACGAGCTTGAGGGAGTTTCAAAGTTCATCTCAGATATTGTGGATGTTCCGGTAATCAACGCAGGTGACGGTGCAGGACAGCACCCTACACAGACACTGCTTGACTTGTACACTATCAAAAATGAAATTGGAGAAATAGACAATCTTAAAATTGCACTTATCGGGGACTTGAAGTTCGGACGTACTGTGCACTCACTTTCCAACGCATTGGGTCTTTTTGAAAACATAACAATTTATCTGGTTTCACCGCCGGAACTCAGAATGCCTCAGGAAATCCTTCATGATCTTAACAAGACAAACATCTCATACATTGAAACAGACAATATTGAAGACATAATTGATGATGTTAACGTATTGTATGTTACCAGAATCCAAAAAGAGCGTTTCGGTGACATTGATGAGTATGAAAAAATAAAAGGGGCTTATGTAGTAAATAAAAAAATGTTGGAAGGAAAGGATTTGATTGTAATGCATCCTTTGCCTAGAATAGATGAGATAGACACCGATGTTGACAATACCAAGTACAACAAGTATTTCACTCAGGCTGCAAATGCTGTGCCTGTGCGGATGGCTATCCTAAAAACATTAATTAAAAACAACCCTAAATAGAGTATAAGGCTGTTTCCAATAGGTTTTCATCACATTGAAGTTTAATAATATTGGTTCTTCCTTTTCCACGTCCGCGTGAAACGGTGTTTGTTGAGATTATTCCAAGCAATTCCAAATCATTGATAAAGTCAAAGATTCTTCTGTAGGTTACAGCATCGCTTTTGGAAACATCAGTGTATTCCTCATAAAGCTTTCCGGAAGTAATTTCTTCACCCTGTTTTGACAATGTTAAAATGGCCTCAAGGAGTCTTTGCTGTTGAAGCGGTAATGTGGAAATGATTTCAGTGACCTTATTGTGCTCGATTCTGTCTTTTGCTCTTTTTACATGGTCACTTGTAACTTTTTGTGCATCTTCGTCAAATGCCAATTCACCTGCATTCTTGAGAAGGTCAAGAGCGTATCTCGCATCACCTTCCTCTTTAGCTGCCATTGCTGAGCACAATGGTATGACATCACTATCGAGAACATCATCATGGAATGAAAGTTGAGCCCTTTCGGATAGTATATCTGCCAATTGGTTAGCTCCATAAGGTGGAAAAACAATTTCTTTATCATTCAAACTGCTTGTTACTCTTGAATTGATCAATTTTTTAAAATCAAGATAGTTACTGATTGACAATACTGATATGTTATCTGTCCTTGTTAGTGTGTAGAGTATTCCGTCACCGTCCTTTTCAAGGAGAATATCGATTTCATCCAATATTACAATCAAGTGCAGTTTCTTTCCGAATGCGTTGGTTCTGAAGAGTTGTCTGAATGCATTGACAACTTCTGCCTTTGTCCATCCACGGTTTGGAACATCCCTTCCCAGCCTGTTACACAATTCAGCTATTACCTGATATTCTGTTGTGAAGTCAGTGCATCTTACGTATTCAATTTTCACGAATACATTTTCATTGTTTGCTGCTTCAATCAGTTGTTCACGTGCGAATTTTGATGCTGCTGTTTTTCCTGTTCCAGTTTTACCGTATAATGTTACATTTGATGGGGTTACATTATCGAGAACATCAACCCAATATTTTGCGATTTGTCTGATTTGCTCATCCCTGTGGACCAACTTGTCAGGCAAGAACCTGTGATCCAATGGTTTCTTGTCCTTGAATATTGTGTTTCGTCTACGGTTGCCCATGAGACTTGCATCTTCAAAAATATTTGACATGTCTTTTCACCTTATAAATATTATAAAATAACACGAAAAATTATAAAAAAGTAATAAGTATAATTTCCAGTGTTAATAATATAAAATAGATATTAAATAAAGGTTTTTATTACAATTTTGTAATTGAGTAATAAAATTGAGTATTTTGCTAAAAATTAACTTTCTTAAATTTCTTTAAAACAATAAAATCATAATAATTGAATGTAATTTTAACATAATATAAATTAATTGTATTTAAATTTAAAAAATAATCCTGATTTTCGATTTAAAATTTAAATATGAAATGATACTATTTCAAATATAAGATAACAATTTCAAGTGTAAAAATCAGATGAAAATATTGAAAAAAAATGCTTAAATCAGGATTTGGACATCACTTTTGAAAAAATTATCATAATTCATCACAAAGAGAGAGAGGTCTATTTCAAGTGTAAATGATTTTTGCCAAAAGCCCAAAATCAAGAGGTGGATTTCAAGTGTAAAAATTAGGATTTTTTGAAAAATTTCAAAACAAGTGATGAAAAACTATTCTGTGAGCTTAAAATTAAAAAATAAGAAACAAAAAGAGAGATTTATTTCAAGTGTTTACAGTTGAAATATACCCCTTCAATCTTAATATACCTTCGAAAACATTTCACTTGAAATGTACCTCTCCCTCTCTAAATGAACATGTCATTCTCATTTGAGGGTACGACATTAATGGAGGGATTGGTAAATATATGGTCAATCAGCCAAATGCAATGCAGTTTGGACTTAAAAACCCTTTTTATGGTTCTTACAAGTTCATTTTTAGTCAAACCATCTTCAAAAATCTGCTCTGTGATCACGAATTGCTGAAGGATATCATTTGAAACCTTAAGCTCATAATCAACAAGGAACTGATTCAATCCGAAGTTGAGTTGCATGATAAAATCCTTTTGTGTTTTTTTATCAGCAGACTCCATCAGACTTAAGTGCTGTGGCGCAACCTGAGTTGCACATGCAATAACAACACAGTCCTTGTCCTTTGGCTTAACAACATCCATTATATTATCATTTGGAAATTCAATGATAAAATGAAAATCAGCGTTCTCATCATATTTCATCTCTCTAATGAAATCCTCTTCACTTAACCATTGCTCTACTTTTTCTTCAATATTCATAATAATCAACTTATTTTATTAATAATAAATTATTTATTTTTTTATTATTATATAATAAATTATGTTTGAATATAATTATTTACTAAATGACATAACAACAAACATGAACAGTGTTGTTTCATTTGAATTGTTTTGTTTTGTTGTTTTTGCTTTTTTGCTGTCATTGGTGATTGATATTATATTTGGTGAACTTCCGACCAGAATCCATCCTGTTGTTATTGTTGGATCATTGATTAACTTTTTCAAGAATGTTTTTATTAAAATCAAAAATAAGATGTCAGGATTGCTTGTGATAATTGGTGTGTGTTGTGTTTCAAGTGTAATATTATTTATTATTTATTATATTTCATCATTAAATGTTATTTTATTGTTTATTGTATTTTCAATACTTCTATCATCGACATATTCCGTCAACATGCTTCTCCAGACTGCTGTTGATGTTGAGGATGCACTGAGAGAAAGCATAGACAAGGCACGTCAACTGGTGTCATACTTGGTGAGCAGGAACACTGATGAGCTGACAGAAAGTTTCATTGTTTCAGCGGCAATTGAAAGCTTGACTGAAAACATCACTGACTCATATGTTGCGCCAGTGTTCTACTACTTTGTTTTTGCATTGGTGATATTGTACTGTCCAGTAAATAATGGTCTGTTTTATCTGCTCTTGATTCCAATGTTTTACAGAATATTCAACACTCTTGATGCAATGCTTGGATATAAGAGTGAAGAGCTGATTGATATCGGTTTTTTCCCGGCCAAAATCGATGATGTCTTGAATTATATTCCGGCAAGAATTTCAGGAATCTTTGTTGTGATTTCAGCATACCTTTTAGGGTTGGACGGAAAAAACGCCTATAGGATTATGATGAGGGATGCCAGAAAATGTCCTTCTCCAAACTCTGGTTACACAATGGCCACAACAGCAGGAGCATTGAACATCCAGCTTGTCAAAAAGGAAACCTATATTTTAGGTGATGACAATAAAGATATTACAAAAGACGACATTTCAAAAGCCGTCAAATTATCCAAGTTAACAATGATATTGTTCACAATAACAATTATCTTATTATTTACATTAATTTATGTGATTTTATGAAAATAGCAATTATTTCAGTATCTGAGAAGGGCCAGGAAGTGGCTTGTGATTTAAAGGAAAAATTGGATATGGATTCAACTGTAATCAAAACAGACCTGTACCATAAGAATGTCAGGAAATATTTTCCAATTCTTTTTGATGAGTATGATGCTATAATCGCAATAATGGCATCAGGGATACTGATAAGATCAATTGCTCCTCTCATTGAATCAAAAGTCACAGACCCTGCAATATTAAATGTTGATGACAATGCCAATTTTGTCATATCAACCCTTTCAGGTCATCTAGGTGGTGCTAATGCCTTGACACATAAGATTGCGGGCTTGATTGATGCAACACCGGTTATTACTACATCAACTGATGTGAACCGTAAATTAGGCATTGATGTCATGGCCCGTGACTTGTATCTTTCAATTGACAATACCAAGGAGATACTCTTTTTCAATAAGGCCATTCTTGAAGGGCGTGAAATTTCATTGACAGTAAATCCGAACAGGAATTTCAATTATCTTTTTGAGTATTTGAACAACAATACACTTGAAATAGACCTTTCAATTAATTTCTCCTCAAGAATTCCTCCAGAGGAAATTCATGTCACATTGGACGAGCATGAAATCATATTGAGAGAAAGAAAAATTGTTGTCGGCATAGGCTGCAGACGTGGTAAGGAATGTGAAAAGATCCATCATGGACTTATCCAATCAATAGGTGAGCTGAACATCGACGTTTCACGTGTAAACATGCTGGCATCTGCTGAGATAAAAAAGGATGAAAAGGGAATTTTGGAATTGTCAGAGAAATTGAATATACCTGTTGAATTCGTTCCATTGGATAAACTGAAACTGTTTGAGTCAAAAGATGTCGCTAAATCCGAGTTTGTCAAATCAAAATTCGGAATATGGGGTGTCTGCGAACCGTCAGCGCTGATAATGGCAGGTTATGATTCAAGATTAATTTATAAAAAGACTTCCTATGATGGCGTTACAATATCAATAGCGGTTGAAAAATAAAATAAGTTATAGAAACTAAATTTAAATAGCTTCTAATTTTGAAAGAACTTCCCAAATTAAAGTTCTTGCGTGAACTGGTATATTAGGATCATTACTGATTTCATCTAATTTTCCTAAAACAGTACTGATTCTAACAGATTGGTCTTGTTCCTCATCGTTTAATAAGTCAACTGATTGACTTGCTGCTTCTCTGATGTTACGAGGAACAGTGTTATTGTCTGAAATATAGTTAAGTATGTCACATACTTCCTTAATTGCTTCATTACTCATAATACTCCCTCCAAATAAAATATTTAAAATAAGTAAAATATCTATTATATAAGATATTTATCATTATTTGATTTAAATAGTTTGTGGTAATTGAAATATTTATCATTAGAAAAATTTATATTAAATTAAATTGAATTATTATACATGTCAGACATAAGCAAAACAACTATAAACTTACCTAAAGACTTAAAAAAAGAATTAAAAAAGATGGCTATTGATGAAGATACTTCCTTATCAGGATTAATCATTAAAATGATTGAGGAAGGAATGCAATCAAGAAACAAAACTGTAATTTCAGATGAAGATTAATCACTATCTTCAGCTGAATTTAACATTAATGTAATGAATTGAGTTTTAGCAGTCTCCTCAACAAAAACTGCCAACAACATTGCTTCTTTTAAACTGTCGCTGACACAGATAACACCATGGTTTTTCAATATCAATACATCCTCATCGCCAATGCCTTCGCTGGCGCTTCTTGCAAGCTCATCAGTTCCAGGCTTTTCATATTCAATGTCTGATAGATATGGTGTTTTTATTTCCCCAAAACCTTCAAGCCTTTTGAGCTTTTTATTTGAAAATGCAAATCCTGTAGCGTAAGGTGAATGGGTGTGAACTATTGCCTTAACGTCAGGTCTTTTTTTATATATTTCCAAGTGCATATTAACCTCTGAAGAAGGCTTTCCTTTGGTCAGGACATTGCCATCCATGTCAACAAGCACAATATCCTCTTCATCAAGATTTGAAAGTGATGTCATAGTGGGTGTGATTGCAACCACATCACCGAATCTTGCGCTGATGTTACCGGCTTTTCCTGATACCAGTCCTTTATCATAAATCTCGTTTGAAACGTCAATAATCTCAGAAATATTCTTATTCATTATAATAACCTCATATAAATTTGAAATGTCTATATTTACCTTTATGTATAACTGGAACTTCAGCTGGGGTCGGATTGATGTTGTAGATTTTCTGGAACTCTGTCTGTGTCTGGAAGGTACCTGAGTTGATCAGGTGAACTCCCTTGAACCTCCTGTAGCTGTTAATGTGAATGTGTCCTGTGTGGAATATGTCAGGAACCTCATCAATAACAAGATAATCCTCAAGTTCTGAAGCTAATGGTGTTCTTTCACCGTAAATTGGAGCCAAATGTCTTTTCTGTAACATTTCCTCCATTATAACGTCACTTTTCTCATAGGTAAAGTCCTTGACTGCCATAACCAAATCGTCGAAGCTGCGTCCGTGGTAAATGAGTACGTTTATTCCGTCAAGGGACACGACACCAGGATTTGATATGAACTCTACATTGTCAAGCTCGTAAAGTGCCTTTGCATATTCTTCAGGAACTGCAGGCTGAGGTTCAGCAACCCTTGAAGCGTCGTGGTTTCCAGGAGCGATAATTATCTTGATGTCGCTTCTGATGTTTCCTAAAAATCTTGCGGCCTCATTGTACTGTTCGGTAATGTCCTTAATGGCAAGCTCCTTGTCCTGGTTAGGATATACACCGATACCGTCCACAATATCACCACCGATAATCAGGTATTTGACGTCTTCAGCAACTCTTCTTTGCTCCTCATCACCGTATTCACAGTTAATCCAGTCAATGAATCTCTGGAATGCATCTTCTAGGAATGTAAGGCTTCCAATGTGCACATCTGAAAGGAAAACTATACCGAAGTCCATTTCCTTATTAGGTATTCTTAAAACTCCAGGGTTAATGATCTCCTGACCGAATGCGAATTTAGGGTCATCACTCTTGTTTGCAATGACACCGACCACTTCATCCCTCACAAGCTTTTCTGCTTCGGCAAAAAGTTCCTCGTTCTTGTTGGAGAATAGAACTGAAATGTTTCCAGTGTCATCTTCAAACTCAACAATCTTGTGCCCGTTCTTACTGGATCTGATTTCCTTTACCATCAAAATCAGGCTTAAGCTGTCCTGACTTTCATCGATATCGGCTATTTTTGTGTAGCTTCTAAGCTCCGGCCTTTTGGAGAGGATATTTGCAAGCTTTTCATAACGGCTTTTGAAGTAGGCAATTAGGTTTTCAAGCTCACCGCTTGTGTATGATTTCTTACTTGTATCCTGTATGATTTTAAAGTCATATTGAACATTTGTTTTCTTCTCGTTTCTCTTGAACTTGATTTTAGTATCCTTAATTGTTTCTGATGCCTCTAAAATCTCTTTATTGACATATGTTTCGGGCTTGTCGCTTTCCTTTTTGAGACTGTCAAGTGATTTTGGCTTGTCAACACTTTTATCTTGTGGTGTTTCATCAATTTTAGCAGCTTTCTTTTCAAAGGCAGGCTTTGGTGTTTCTTTCACGGCCGGTGCCTTTTCAACTTTAGGCGCTTCCTTTTCAACAGCCGGTTTTGGAGATTCCCTTTTAACCGCAGGTTTTTCATCAACTTTAGGCTGACTGTCTTTAATTAAGGTTTCCTGATTATCACCCTTATCTTGTGGTTTTATGCCGGTCAGTTCGTCAATGGTTTGGCCACTGACTGAAACCAAATCCTTTGATGATAATTTACCGCTTTTTAATTTCACTATTAGATTAGATGCAAAATCCAAAGGGTTTTCAGCATTCCTAACTTTTTCATATGCTTCAGGTGATAGGTTAATTCCTTTTTTTGCAAATTTCAATAGAATCTTATTAGTTGACATATTGATAAAAATTTTATTTTTCTATATTAATAAACTTTGAGAATTTACATCTGCAATAATTATTTCTGCATGCGAAATTGGGTTATATTTATTATATATTAAACATAAAATTAAACATACTATAATATAATCTTTAATAATGATAGATTAAGTTTGTGATAATATGGCGAATAAAATACTTAGAATTGTTTTGATTATAGTATTATTTGTTGTATTTTTTGAATTAGGACTTTTCAGTTCATACACTATCGTTACAGCTGAAGCGCCTGATCCTCATGCCTTAATTGATATGCAGGTTTCAAAAATCACAGGATTTTTCAGTCCTGAAAAGGTTAATGAGGCATTGATTAAGGACCCAAGCCCAGTCAACATCACAAATAAGAAGGATGTTGCGCTTAAAATGGAGGATCTGTCCAAGGTGGACGGTGTTAATGTCGATTCAATGAATATAACCACTTACGATGATACAGATAATAAAAACTTAACAGTTAATATTGAAGCTTTAGGTTATGCTTCTCCTAATTCAACTTCAGGCCAAATCGTTATCAGCCAGACTCCTTCATACAAGGTAATTGCCTCAGGACAGGCTGAATATAAGGAAAATGGTTTGAGGGTTGACGAGAACACAATAACCATAAACTCAATTTTGAAATTGTACTAGTGATATAAATGATTAATGTAATAGGAATAGGTCAGAATAGGGAAAACATGACTTTGGGAGCCGTAAAGGCCATTGAAGAGTCAGATGTAATAATCGGTTACAAGAAGTATATTGAACAGATTGAAGATCTGATTCAGGATAAGGAAGTCATCAAAAAGGGAATGGGCGACGAGATAGCTAGAGCAGAGTTCGCCATTCAAAAAAGTCTTGAAGGCCAAACCGTTTCATTAATCAGTTCCGGAGACCCGGGTGTCTTTGGAATGGCAAATGTGTTATACCAGATTGTTAGCAAATACGAAGGTGTTGAAATCAAGGTTTATCCTGGAGTATCCGCACTTAACTATGCATCAAGCCACTTGGGCGCACCGTTGCATGATTTTGCGGCCATAAGCCTAAGCAACATCCTCACCCCAATGTCCGAGATTGAAAAGAAGTTGAGATACGCACTTGAGGCCAATCTCATAGTTGCAATCTACAATCCAATAAGCAAGACACGAAAGGAACCATTCAGAAGGTTCAAACAATGCGTATTGGAAATTAAGGGTGAAGATGCATTAATAGGTATTATAGACAGTACCTATGAACCTCCTAAAGCTACAATCGTTGAAGCGAAGGACCTGACAGAGGACATTGTCAACATGTCCTGCACACTATTAGTCGGAAACGACTTGACATATGTTCAGGATGGTAAGCTCATTACACCTAGAGGATATGTTATCAGGTCAAAGATACATCCTTTATCACAAAATCATTATGAGAAATTCCTGAACGGGGAAGTCCCACACGGACCGAACCGTGAATGTGAATTCTATCCATGCCACTGGGATGGTCAATACTGTGATTTCTGCTATTGTCCATTTTATCCATGTGGAGATTCTACAACCGGAGGGGAATGGATTAAAGGTAAAGGCGTTTGGAACTGTACAAACTGCCATTGGCTGCATGAAAAAGAAACAGTCGAATACTTGAGAGAGCCTTTGGAAAACATTCTTGAAGAGGTTGAAGACTTGAAAACCAAGAAGAAAACTTTATTGAAACTTAGAAAAGCATGCTTATTAAAAACAAATCCAAATGATCTTTAGGGGAATTTGAATTGTCAATCAAAAATCTTTTAATAGAAATGAAAAACATGTCGGAACTAATGGTCGATTTGGCTTATTCAGCTATTCTGTTCAACAGTAAGGCAGCAGCTGAAGAAGTTATTGCACTTGAAAATGAAGTCAATGCAATGAATTATGAAATCAAAAAGGAATCATTGGTTGCCGCCAGATCTTATGAAGATGCAGAAAAGTTAACTGCATTACTAGAAATTGCAGAAGCGGCGGAAAGTATAGCAAACGCAGCTAAAGATTTAGCAGATTTAGTAATAACCGGGTTTAAACCACACCCTGTATTCAAGATGGTTATGGAAGAGTCAGACAAAAGTATTGTTAGAGTGACAGTTGCTGAAAATTCAGACCTTGCAAACAATACTCTTGGTGATTTATTATTAGTAAATCGTACCGGTATGAGAGTTATTGCGATTAGAAGAGGTGTATCATGGATTTATGGTCCAGATAAGCACACCACATTACTGGCTGACGATACATTAATTTTAAAAGGAACAGATGAAGGAGCAGATTTACTTGAAAAATTGGCTGCCGGAACCTGTTCACTAGAAGATATTCCAGAAGAATTAGAAGACGAAGACTAGAGAGTGATTAAAATGATTATGGGTAGTGATATTTGTGAAAGATCAACAGAAGAAGATTCGCAGTCCACTATCTGTAATTTCAACATTTCCTGATTTTGTTGAAGAGCACAGTTCCATCATTAAGGAAAGCCTCATAGCATTATTGATCTGTGCTATAGGTGATTTATGCGCAGGTGTCATTTTAGGTAAGATGACCTTTTTCCTTGAAGCGTTTCCTGGATTACTTGTAATTATTCCTGGAGCCATTGGAATGAGAGGTAACATTTTCGGCTCTTTTGCCTCAAGATTATCAACCAATCTGCACATTGGTATAATATCAAAGAAATTCGAGTTTTCAGAACAATTGAATTATAATATATTCGCATCCTTTGTTTTGACATTGGTATTGTCCTTGTTTTTAGCAGTCATTGCTAAGGTATTGTGCATTCTTTTAAAACAACCTTCAATGAGCATAATCGATTTTGTATTGATTAGTGTCATTGCCGGTGTCATTTCCAACCTGATAATGCTTCCGATAACAATGCTTGTCTCATTCAAAAGCTTTGAGCATGGATGGGACCCGGACAACATTACCAGTCCAATAATCGCAGCATTCGGTGACCTCTTTACATTACCGGCTATTATTGCATCAGTATTCATTTTAAAGGCAATGAACTTCAACATCATATTTAAGGATGCTGTTCTTGTGGTGATATTGATTGCAGTTGTGATCAGTTTTGTTTACTGCTATAGGCTCTCTTATGAGACACAGACAATCCTAAAGCAATCAACTCCTGTTTTGCTTTTATGCTCACTTCTAGGAGGAGCGGCTGGAGGAATATTGAACTCTGCAGTCGAAACATTACTTACAAATCCAAGCTTATTGACATTGCTGCCATTATTCTCAGGTGAATGCGGAAGTTTAATCAGTATTCTAGGTGCAAGACTGTCATCAGGCCTTCACTCAGGGCTTGTTGAGCCATTCAAAAAACCGCAAGGCGAAGCAATTCACAACTTTATAATCAGCTTCATTCTGGCTGTTATAGTATTCCCATTGATAGGTCTTCTGGCTGAAGGCTCATCATACGGTCTTGGAGTTGCTGGAGTCGGATTTGACAAGATACTTGAGATTTCCACCCTTGCAGGCGTAATTCTAGTGGCAATAATGGTCATAATAGTATATTATGTTTCAATAACATCCTACAATAACAATCTGGATCCTGATAATATTGTTATTCCTATTTCAACAAGCATTACCGATTCAATTTCAAGTTTGACATTAATATCCGTCTCACTGCTTATTTTAGGCGTGTTAATATAGAATTCTCTAATACCACGCTTTTAATATCAATTCACACTCGTTTGTCCTGAAATAATCGTATTCAAGAAAATCCTTGTCAAAGTTTTTAGGTAAGGATATCAGCACTGCTTTTGGGTCTTTCTTGTTTAGATGAATGAACACAATAGCGCTGGTGTCATCGTAGAAATCGATTTCATCGTTTAAATGTATCACGTTTGATGGGCTTGATTGCCAATATTCATCATCACTCACCTTTGTTGTGTCTATCATGTATTTCAAATCATGGGTTTCGCTTTCATCGAATATCAGGTAGTAATCCGAATTTTTCAGGTTTCCCGGAAACACCTTAAAGTAATTGCAGCTGTTATCCTCCTGTGAATGGTGCATGTTGCATTTTCCATCATTTTTGAAGTCATTGAGAACATAGCTTTTGTAGAAGTCGCACTTCACAAGCCGATTCACTGAAAATACATCGTTTTTCCCGTCATATTCACCGATTTTTACACTTGAAATGCTACTCTTCTTAGGAATCAGTTCCATTGAGGTTTTTATTTTTGAATTGAATTGATTTTCATATATCAACTCATCATAATTTTCGCCCAATGCAACTAGCTTTAGATATGAAACGCTGTTTGAAATGACCTGTCCACCGTCATTAACTATTGCAAGTCCCGGCGTTCCCTTTCCATACTCATTCCAGTTGTCTGGAACTCCCGGATTGTTTATTAGATTATCCATGACTTCCGATGTCATTTTTTCCATATTATTGATTTCCTGAGCAGTGATTACCTTCTCGGTTGCATTTTCCATAGATGTGAGGACAACACCAAAAATCATCACAATCACAATCAACACGATTCCAATCTCAATCAGTTTCATTGCCATAGTAAGTCAACCCGTATTTCTTTCTGTGTGAGGAATCCAAAATCAGACTGTCCCAGTCATTCGGATCTATCTTTTCACCATTATAATGGTCTGCAAACACTACATGGTCAGAACAGGACAATGACTCATTGCCCAATGGCGTGTGGGTCTGTATGAACACTTCCATTCCATAATGGGGGCATTTTCCCTTGCCTTCCAAACGACATAAGTAACAGCTGCCGTCAGCGCTTTCATGAAAATACCCAGTATCAAGACAATCCTTCAACACGCCCGGGTCACCATGATGGACATAAGGGTCATATGGGCATTTCTTTATCGTCAATGGGGCGGTTGCCTCAATATATGATTCCGGTGAGTCGAAATTGTGAAGAATCATATAGGCTGATAGTGAGGTCTTGTAGTGGATCTTGTCGTCATAAGCCATTATTCCGGAAGCTATTGTGAGCTTGGCTATCGGCAATGGGTCTCGAAGACCCTCAATCGAGGAATTACTTTCAATAATTTGTGAAAACTCCTCACCATCCTTATTTCCATTCAGTTTTACTTTAAAAAGCACTTTCCAAGGCAAATCCGTTGGCTCTACAGACAGAACCTCTGAGGATAGCTCAACATCATACTTGTCCCTGAATTCATCGTTTTTCTCATCCAATCTCTTGTTCAAATTCTTTCTGATTTGGTCATCACTATCATGCACAGGCAGGCCATTGTAAACCTTTTGTGTTGCCTCTGCTATCGAATCCCTTCCAAGCACCTCCAAATTCCTTGAATAATCATCAATAATATATTTGAAGTTGTCATTCGCTTGAGATTCAATATTTTGGTTTTGAAAATAGTTTAATGAGGCCATTACAAAAATGCACATTAAAAGTAATACCACAATCAGAATAGCGGTCGTACCTACAATTATGTTGCCTTTTGAGTCTGGTTTTCTGATTTTCATTTTTAAGAATATGGTGTGGAATTTATAAGTTAATTGTTGAAGTGCGACTTGATGATTTTGTGAAAAAATGTTAATACGATTTCGTGAAAAATGTCAAAAATAGTAATAAAAAAAATAGTTATTTATATTATTGAGAATAAATTATACTTATTGAAAATTATGGAGGCATTACATGTCAGATACTGTAAGAACATGGCGTCATATTCAACAAAGATATAATCTTATAGGTTCTAAATGTAACACTTGTGGTGAATTGTTTTTCCCATCTCGTGTAGTTTGTCCTAACTGTAGAAGAAAAGGAGAACTTGAACCATTCCAGTTCTCAGGAAAAGGTAAGATTTACACTTATTCAGTAATTAGATCAGCACCTGATGATTTCAAGAAAGCAGCACCATATGCTGTGGCAGTAATTGAACTTGAAGAAGGTGCAAAACTAACCTCACAATTGGTAGATTGTGATGTGGAAAACTTAGAAATCGGCGACGATGTAGAAATGGTATTTAGAAGAATAAGAGAAGATGGAAAAGACGGAGTTATCTCTTATGGATATAAATTCAAAGTTATCAAATAATACCGGTGTAATTCTCGTAAGCCATGGAAGTACCTTGCCTTACGCAGAAGAGGTATTTGTTGAGATTAAAGATAAATTCATCAAAAAAACAGGACTTGCCGCTGAAATCGGTTACATGAAAGTGTCAGAACCAACAATTGCAGGTGCAGTGGAGATACTTAAAGACGAAGTGGATGATTTGGATAAAATCATTGCTTTACCTGTCTTTTTGGCTCCAGGTATTCATACCAACATTGACATTCCTCAACTATTGGGCCTTGAACCTCTTGAAGTCGATCCGAGATGTCCTGACGGCAACTATCCGCCAGAACATTACCTGTCAATCGCAGATGATGTAGACTTCGATGGTGAAATCGAACTTTTAGGTTCAATCGGACCAAGGGATGAGCTCTTAGATATCATTGATAAAAGAATTGAAGAAGCTTTGGCTGAATCCAAACTGGATGACAGTGCAAAAACCGGAATTTTACTTGTAACTCACGGTTCCAGATTAAACTACAACAAGGAATTCGCAACTGCTCTATACAATAAATTCGAGAAAACCTGCGAATTGCCGTCAAGCTTTGGTTTCATGGAATTGTGCGGTCCAAGCATACCGGAATCCATCAATAAACTGGTGGATGAAAACGATTTGGAAAGACTTGTTGTCGTACCGATTTTCATCGCACCGGGAATGCACACAACCCATGACATTCCTCACATCCTAGGATTTTTGGAAGAGCATGAGCACTCACACAGTCACGAATACTCACATGGACACGGTCATGACCACAGTCATGATTTGACCCCAGTGGACTTTGACGGTGAAATACTCTATCCTGAGCCTATTAAAGCCGATGATATTCTAATAGATATCCTAATCAGTATGATAGATGAAAAATTATAATTTTTCATATATTTTTTTGAAAAAATTTTTAATCAAGATAACTTAATTGAATTTAACTTAAAACTTAATTATAACTTAATTAACGGATGATAAAACATGTCTGATAAGAAAACAGGAATTTTACTTTTAAGCCACGGTTCCAGACTCGATGACGGTGAAGAAGTAATTAAAGCTTATAAAGAAATGTATGCAGAAGAATTTCCAGACATTCCAGTAGAATATGGATTTATGGAAATCAGAAAACCAGGAATCCCTGAAACAATCAACAAGTTAACAAGTGAAAACGATTTGGAAAGAATCATTGTAGTGCCTGTGTTTGTGGCACACGGTCTTCACACAAAAAGGGACATTCCAGGATTACTCGGCATAGAAAGCGACTTTGATCCAGAATCAATCTCAGGTGGTCATCATCACCACCATCATGGACACGGACACGACCATGGGCATGACCATGACCACCACGGTCACGGACATCATCACCACCATCATGACCATGATGATGAGGAGTTCGAATTCGATGGTGAAATCATATTGACCGATCCATTGGGTATTGATACACGTCTATACGACATTATCAAGGACAGAGTTTCAGAACACTTATAGTTCTGAATACTTTTTACTTTTTTTTACTTAAAACTTATTTAATTTAAAATTTATACTAATATTCATGACATTGAAAGTCTCAGATATTGGTGAAAAGGAATTGGTCAGATATATTATTGCCAATTCTAAGGATATCACACCCGATGACACCGCAATAACAAATTTTAATGACACTAATCTTATTTCCACCTGTGACATGCTTATTCAGTCAAGGCACTTTCCCGATAACATGTCCTATTTTGACATGGGATTCAAGTCAGTCACCGTTAATGTAAGCGACCTTGCAGCAATGGGAGCTGTACCATTGGGATTTTTACTTTCAATTGCAATACCTAAGGATTTGGGTGTCGATTCGTTTAAACAAATCATCGAGGGAGTCCTCAAAGCATGTGAATTTTATGAGATTCCACTCATTGGCGGAGACACCAACGAGGCGTCTGAAATAATCATCAACGGAACAGCATTGGGAACTGCAGACGATCCGCTGATGAAGGACACATATAACAAGGGAGACCTGATTGCCATCACAGGAAACATTGGCCTTGCGGCATTGGGATTCGAGCTTGAGACTTTAGACAACATCTACACCAAAAAGGCCTTGAAGCCATTGGCAAGGCTTAAGGAAGGATTAATATTAAAGGATTATGCCACATCCGCAACAGACATCACCGACGGGATTGCAAGCGAGCTGTACACAATCAAAAAGGATGATTTCGGCTTCATGATTTATGAGGAAATGCTTGACATCACTGACGAGTACAAGTCAGCTGCTGAAAAGCTGAACCTGGATTATTTGGATTTGATTCTTCATGTCGGAGAGGACTTTGAGCTATTGTTCACAATATCAAAGGACAATCTGGATAAATTACCGATTGATTGCATTGTAATAGGCGAGGTCACAGATTCTGATGTTGTTGAGCTTACACTTGAAAACGGCTTTGTAGAAAGAATTAAAAATGAGGGTTATGAGCATTATGTTAGTGAGTAGGGAGTTATACAAGAAGAGTTCCAAGACACAAAAAATCAGATGTGAAATATGTGCAAACTACTGCAAGATTGCCGATGGCAATGTCGGGATATGCGCACAGCACAAAAACATCAATGGAGAACTTTATGATGAGTCATATGGTATAGTGTCCTCTTTAAGTCCTGATCCTGTTGAAAAAAAGCCTTTGAATCATTTTTTACCTGGCACTTTGACATACTCAATAGGCGGTTTTGGTTGCAATATGGCATGTTTGCACTGCCAGAACTATATGATATCACAGGAATACTATAACTATTCAAGAGGTGTTGAAATAACACCAGAGGCAATCGTGGAAAATGCACTTAAACTAAATTGTAAGTCAATTGCTTGGACCTATAATGAACCTACGATACACTTGCCATTCAACAAGAAAACTTCCCTGTTGGCAAAGCAGAAAAACCTCAAGGTAATCTATGTAACCAACGGATACTTTTCAGACAAATCACTTAACGAGGTTTTAGGTTTTGTCGACGCATTCAACGTGGACTTGAAATCAATGTCTCAGGATTTCTACAAGAAGGTCTGCCGAGCGGATTTGGATGTGGTGCTGGACAATTTAAGAAGAATATACCTTGAAGGCAAACACTTGGAAGTGACCAATTTAATAATCAATGATTACAATGATTCAATTTCACAGATTTCAGCATTATGTGACTTTGTGGTTGAGGAACTTGGTCCTGAAGTTCCACTTCATTTCTCAAGGGCATTTCCATATTATAAAATGGAAGATATTGAACCGACAAGGGCAGAAATACTCTTCAAGGCAAAGGAGATTGCACTTGAAAAAGGTATTGAAAACGTTTATCTTGGTAATATTTAAGTGATGGTGTGGAGATGGCGAATCCACTCCATTAAGTTTTTGATTCTTATTTTAAGGTAATTTTCACTTTTTTGCTAGATCCTTTGTAAAGGGCAGTGCTTTTGAAAGTAATTTTTACAGTGTATTTACCTTTCTTGCTTAGTTTTTTAATTTTAAAGGTTGCTTTTCCTTTTGAATTTGTTTTTGCATAATATATTTTCTTTTTAATTTTAAGACGAACTTTCACTTTCTTAACCGCTTTTCCCTTGCTGTTCTTTAATTTAACAGTGTATTTTTTAGTCTTTTTTGACTTTTTAAATTTGGCCTTTTTAGCAACCAATTTGGTTTTTTCCTTATTGATTGTTATTTTTACGGTTTTTGTAACCTTATTGTAATTAACATCATCAAATGTGATTACCAGATTCTTTTTGCCATATTTTGCGGTTTTTAATATTTTTGCAGTTAACTGAATGCTTGCCATACCCTTACTGTCGGTCAATCTGTAACCGATGTTTTTACCGTTTAATGTAAATGACACTCTTCTACCTTCAATAGGATTTCCTATTCCGTCTTTAAGAGTAATTATGTATTTACCACTGTAATTGATGATATAGCTTGCACTTTTTGCGGTTATTGTTGGATTCAAACTCCCCATATTGTCAGGATTGTTGTTTGAAAATGTATTATTAATCATGGACAACTTGTTTGTGGTTCCTATTGCACCACCTTTTTTTGCGGTGTTGTTAATGAATCTGGAATTGGAGATAGTGTCATTTTCTCCCTTGATATAGATTGCCCCTCCTGTTTGTGTGGCAGTGTTGTTTGTAAATGTACAGTTGTCAATAAGTCCGTCATTTCCATAACTCCAGAATATTGCGCTGCCGTTATAGTTGGCGTAGTTGTTTGTGAATATTGAATTGAGGATTTTACCGTTCAAACCCTGATTCCAGAAAATTGCACCTCCTCCTTCGTCATGTGCAGAGTTATTTACAAATTTGCATTTGTCGATGATTCCGTTGTCTTTCTTTGCCCATCCGATGGCTCCCGCACTGATGTCTGCACGATTGTTCTCGAATGTTGAACCGATTACACTTGCATTGGCACTGTTCATATACACTGCGGCATTGTATACTGCAGTATTATTTATGAATCTTGAGTTTTCAATACTGGCATTAGGGGCTTTTAGAAAAATCGCTCCCCCTTCAACAGTCGCTTTACAGTTGATGAAGGTACAGTTGATTATTTTCACATTGTTGCCTGTAAGATACAATGCACCTCCATTTTTTGAATAGGCATTGATGAACTTAATGTTTTGGAAAGTGATGTTTGCTTTTGTAACATTAAAAATGCGCGCAAGACCCTTTGCATCAATGAAATGGCCTTGTCCGTCAATAATCAGATTTGCTCTGTGAATTCCAATACCATTTGTATAATTTGAATCATGTGTAGAGTTGAATGCGAAATCACGGTCTAAAAGGGCAAGATTTCTTGAGCATGAAATCAGATAATCAAGATTATTGAATGTTGTAAATTCATTTTCATCAATTGGCAGGTTAATGAAATCGATATTGTTACAGACACCATACCTGAATATGACCGCACCTGCTGAACCTCCCTCTTCGGAGGCCTTAATTTCAATGGCCATTTGTGATGATGGAGAATTGAAGATTACTTCCTCCTCAATGTCATTAACGGTGTATCCTTGAAGGCCTGTCCAAACTTTGGCATGCTTTGAATTTTCAACAAACCATTTTGTGATATTCTCAACCCATGTGGCATTTTGCCTGAAGTTTCCGGTATATATCATAGGTGTAATGACATCCATGCATTCGCTGATTACAGTGTAATTATAACCGTACCAGTCCTCCAGATGCTCTATTTCAGGCATTAAGGCGGCAGATAAAATTATATTTGGATTAATTTTGCGAAGCTTTTGTGTTGATTGCCTTACAAATTCGGATATTGCCTCGATTCCTCCAGGATTTTGAACTGCACTATTGTTGTGTTGCACTGATCCTGAAAATCTGAGATAATCAAAGTTGATTCCGGCAACACCGGAAGTGTTTGCATATTTTTCAAGTTCGAGAATTTTTTCATAAAAATATTCCTGATTAGGCAATCCATTGACAACAGGCTTAAACCAGTGTCCGGTTGAATAGAAAATCTGCGTCCAGATGTGGGTTTTGATTCCCAAATCATTGGCGTCGCTGATGAACACTTCAACATCGCTTTGATTGAATCTGTTATATGCGTAATAGTTAAGCAGTATATCGGTTACACCGTGTTCTTTCAGGTCAGTCAGGTTAAAATTTTTCATATCAACGCTGTTAACCCAGTACCCATACATTTTTTCAGACTCATCACCTTCCTTTAAAATGTCACTTTCAGATGACAAATCCTCTTCATCTGTGATGTCACTTGCACTCTCTTCGCTTTCCACATAATCTAAAAGCATATCCGGACTTTCAACCTCATCTGAGGTTTCCATTATACTTTCATCAATTTCATTGGCAATTGTTTCATTGTCATTAACATCACTTGCGAATGTTGCTGTAATTGACAGTAGCAATATGATTGAAATTGCCATTATAAATAAGCTTTTTTTCATATTTGCCTCTTGGTGCTATTGTGTTAATAAGTATAAGCGTATATAAGCTAATTATTTAGTTTTGATTCAATCTGAATAAAAAAAGGAATTTAAAAGTTAGTTTCATTCTCCAAAACTAACTCTTTCGAATTTTTCCAATGTCTTAAGTGATTTGGTAGCGTCCACTCCAATCTTTGTGGTTGTGCCGTCACTTTCAGCCACTGGGTCTAAAGATGATCCACGGACATTAGGAACAATCATTATGTCACGGTCACCTTTCACACGTGTAGATATGGCATACTCGACATCTTCAGCGTCAAATATGTTAACGTCAGTGTCCACTGCAACACAGTGCTTGAGTGAAGGGTGTGCGGACAATGCAGCCATTATTGCGTTTTTACCGTCACCTTCAGTCTGCTTGTTGATTGATACAACTGCATGCAGCCAGCAGCAGCCTCCTTCGGTTAGAACAACATTTTCAACTGTAGGAACTGCATTCTTAACAGCCTTAAATATCCTAGGTTCCTGTGGAAGACCTTGCAATAGCTTATGTTCAAATCCTGCAGGAACAATTGCATGGTAGCATGGATTGTCCTTTTTGATGTGCATCTTGCTTAAGTTGATTATTGGCTGGTCACGAATGATGTCGTAAGTGTCGGTCAAGTCCACGAATGGTCCTTCAGCAACTGTTTCTGTCACTGAAATCTTACCTTCAAGGATGATGTCGGCCTGTGGAACTTCAAGCTCTCCGCATTTGATCAATTCAAGCTCGCCGTTCTTGAATGCGTTTGCAACTTCCATCTCATTGTAGTCGATTGGTATTGAAGTTGTGCTTGCAAGAAGTATTGCTGGGTCCATTCCGATGGCTATTGCAATATCCAAGTCCTCACCAGCAGCCTGTGCATTCTGGAAGTATGTGTAGAGGTTTCTTGGAACTATACGAATAACCAGTCTTTTGTCGTCAAGAACCATCATACGGTGGATTGAAGCGTTCTGAATACCGGTTTTAGGGTCACGTGCAAACACGACACCAGCGGTAATGTATGCTCCTCCGTCACGTTTATAATGAGTTAAAATAGGGATTTTACTTAAGTCAATGTCTAAAGTGTCATATTCTGAAAAATCAGTGAATTTGGTAACTTCCAGTGGGTTTTCCATTGCATCAATGATTTTTTCGGTAATCTCGGACACTTCGCAGTTGATTGATTTTGCAATCTTGTCACGGGTATTGCAGATACCGGTAACAACAGGAATGTCGTATCCTTTCACGTTTTTGACGATAACGGTATCCTTAGGATATTCCCTTAAGATTTTAGAGATTTCATATTCACTGGATAATTCATCAGTGATTTCTATAATGTTTTCATCAGTAAGATTCATGTTATCACTTATAAGTTAATTTTTTTGTCTTTTAATTTATCAAGAAGCTGTACGATTTCAGGATTGTCAATTGAAAGGATTTCTCCGCATAAGACAGCTGCATTCTTACCGTTGTTGATGCCCACAGTTGCAACAGGAACTCCCGGTGGCATGCTGACAGTAGTGAGCCTGTAATCATCACCGTTTTCATTGGTACATGGAACACCTATAACCGGCCTTGCTGTAAGGCCAACGATTCCTCCAGTCACCTGTGAAGAGTTTGAGCTGACTCCAACGAAAATTTTTGCGTTTTTCATGGATTTAACATAATTTATGAATTTTTTATTTGACCTTATCGGACAGACAACCTTGGTGTCATGTGTAATTTTAAGCCTGTCAAGAATTATCGCCACTTTTTTGGCAACAGGAACATCAGTCTGTCTTCCAACAATTATTACCACTTCAGCATCCTTGTTTTTGCAGCCGCTGTTTTCCTCATCAACTTCAGCCTTGTTGATTTCCAAGTCCTTGATTCTTAAAAAGTCATTGTTGATGAATGGCCTGTCAATCGCCTGTACGATTTCCTCATTGCTTCTTATTACCTTTTGAGCATATTCCTTTCTCAATTCAATAACTCTCTTGTGGACTTCGTCATCATGCAGTCCGATGAACTGTGCAGCCAGTATTGCTGCATTGTCTCCCCTGTCAATTCCAACAGTGGCTATTGGGGAAGGATAAGGCATTTGAATAATTGAATCCAGTGCATCCAAACCGTCAGTCTTGACGTCCACCGGAACACCTATAACAGGTCTTGGTGTATATGCTGCAATTGAGCCCGGCAGGTGTGCTGCAAGACCAGCTATTCCAATGAAGACTTCAATTCCTGCATCGGTACCTTGCTGTACAATTTCACGCACAAGATTTGGAGTTCTGTGTGCGGATGCGATCTTTAAACTGTATGGTATTTCTAATTTATCCAATATGTCCATTGCCTTTTCTGCAATGGCTATGTCTGATCCACTTCCAAGAATTATCATTATCTTCGGTGTCATTAAAAATCCCTTCTAAAAATATTATATAAACATAGAATATTATATTTGAAGTGATTAATAAACTTATTAAAATTTTGCTGCCATTTCATGTAATTGCACTAGTATTATAAAATTTATATTATCTTATATAATTGTGTTGGTAAAAAACCAACTTATATATAAATACAATAAGAAGTATAATATAACATGTCAAGAAAAACTCAAGATAAAACTTCAATCGGTGATAAGATTCTTTACAAGGTAAAAACGCCCAATGGATGGTCGATTGTTATCATGCCCGACAATATATTAATTGACAATTATCATATCGGCAAGGCACATATTCATCCTGACCCTCAAAATCATGTTGTTAAAGTGGAGATTGGTTTTGATGATTGTGATAAAGTATTTGAAATAATTAAGGATTATTTAAACGTTTCAAAAGTATTTGATGTTGAAGAGTTACTGGAGATGTTAAAATGATTATAACATTGGTTAAAAAACAGACAGGTCTAGAATTCATTAGTGAAATGGAAGACATATATAAATCCATCAATGAGTTGGAAAAACTTTTTAAAAGAACAAATAATATGAAAATGTATGTTGATTTGGAAAATTGGAGATATTATAAAGAAAATCCTGATGAAACAATAGAAACTACTGAAAGCTTAGTGACAAACAAATTATCACTTTCTGATTTGGATTTAATCATATTAAATACCATTAAACATGAAAAACCAAGAAGCATTAGGGATTTGGCGAATAAAATCAATAAGGATGTAAGCAATATTCAGCCTAAGGTTAAAAAGCTGGAAAAGGAAGGTTTCATCAAATTTGAAGATGGAATAAAAAATAGTAAAATACCTTACCTTACATTTGATGAAATTAAATTAGAAATTTAGATTATCATTGTCAAGTTAATCCTGTTCCTTTTTATGTCAATATCTAATACTTTAACATCAACTATATCTCCAACACTGACAATATCCAAGGGGTGTTTGACGAACCTGTCTGCAACCAACTGTGAAATGTGAACCAATCCGTCCTGATGAACCCCAATATCAACAAAGGCACCAAAATCAACAATGTTTCTCACTGTTCCCTGCATTGTCATGCCAATTTCCAAATCATCAATTGTAAGAACATTTTTCCTTAAAATAGGTTTTGGCATGTCCTCACGAGGGTCACGGCCCGGTTTTTTAAGCTCATTGATTATGTCCTTCAAGGTTTCCTGACCGATATCCAGCTCCTTGGAGATTTCCTTAATGTCAATGTTGTCCAGTTTAAGATTTTTCGCTCCGATATCATTCACGTATAATTAAGCTTATCCAGCAGTTTGAATGTGGCGTCATATGACTCTGGATGTATTGTGGTATTGTCCAATGGGTATTCAGGATTGTCTATTTTAACAAAGCCCGCACATTGCTCATAAGTCTTTTTACCAAGCTTTTTAACATTCAATAATTCCTTTCTTGAGCTGAAGCTGCCGTTCTCCTCACGATATGCGATGATATTTTTAGCGGTTGTGTTTCCAATCCCTGAAACGTAGTTTAGAAGGCTTACAGAAGCAGTGTTGAGGTCAACTCCAACCTCATTAACTACCTTTTCAACAACACCGGCCAATGACTCTGACAATTGTTTCTGGTTCATGTCGTGCTGGTACTGTCCGACACCGATTGACTTGGGGTCGATTTTTACAAGTTCGGCCAATGGATCCTGCAGTCTTCTTGCAATTGACACGGCACTGCGCTCACCTTCACTGAAATCAGGAAATTCCTCATCAGCCAGTTTTGATGCTGAGTAAACTGACGCTCCAGCCTCATTGACTATAATGTATTCGACGTTTGTCCCCTTGATTATTTGGGCAACGATTTCCTCGGATTCCCTTGAAGCCGTACCGTTTCCAATGGCTATGACATTGATGTCATACTTTTCAATCAATTCCCTAACTGTTTTTATTGATTCTTTGATTTTCTTTTGAGGGGCTGTAGGATAGATTAAAGCGGTGTCAAGCACCTTTCCGGTCTCATCAATGATGGCCAGCTTGCAGCCTGTTCTGAAGGCCGGGTCCCATCCGAGAATGGTCTTGCCGACAAGCGGACTTTCCATGAGCAGCTGGTTCAAATTTTTAGCAAACACTTCAATTGACTTTTCCTCAGCCTTTTCAGTCAGGTAACTTCTGATTTCACGCTCGATTGCAGGTGAAATCAGTCTTTTATAGGCGTCGCTCACGGCATCCTTAATGATTGGAGTGGTGTACCTATTGTATTCAATCTTTTCAGGGATTTTTGAAATGTTTTTAAGCATGTGGCGATTGAGATACCTTAAAATCTCATCAGTGTCACAGGTTAGCTTGACCCTGATTACACCTTCGTTTTCCGCCCTGTTTATCGCAAGGATACGGTGTGGTGGAATTCTTTTTATTTTTTCTGAGTAATTGTAGTAAAGGTCATATTCCGTTGAGGTGTCCTTGTCCTTTGCTTTTGTCTCGATTTGGCCGGTATGGAAAGTGTTCTGTCTTATTTTTTTTCTGAAGCCTGAATTGTCGGATACGATTTCGGCAATGATGTCCTTTGCACCCTCAATTGCCTCCTCGGCTGTTTTAACTTCATCAGTAATATACTTTTCAGCTATTTTTTTAACGCTTTGCCTGACCTCCTGTGCCAATATTATTTCAGCCAATGGCTCAAGACCCTTGTCACGGGCCTTGGTTGCACGAGTCTGCTTTTTGCTTTTGAAAGGCCTGTAGAGATCCTCAAGCTCAACCAGGGTTTCGGCCTTTGTAATCCTGTTTTTCAAATCATCGTCAAGTTTTCCAAGCTCATCAATCCTTTTGATGATTTTTTCCTTCTTGTCCTCTAAATTTCTCAAGTATTTAAGTCTTTCATCGAATTTCCTTAATGTCTCGTCATTGAGTGAACCTGTAACGTCCTTTCTGTAACGTGCAATGAATGGGATTGTGTTGCCGTCATCAATCAATTTGATTACTTTTTTAACCTGCCATCCGGCAAGGTTCAATTCCTTTTCAAGTGTTTCATTAATCATTAAAATTACTACCTTATCTGAATTTTGCTTTTAATTCAATATTATTTGTTATCGATTAATAATTTTTTGTTTGAATTTATAAAAAAATTTATAACTATTTAATTTACAAAAGTATAAATGTAGAAACTTTTTAATGGTGAATTTAAATTGTATTGGTTTTTAGTAATTGTTGCATTTTTACTGGCTGGTATTAAAACTGAAAAATCTAAGAAATATCAAAAGGTTTCAGTAATCATTCCCGCTTATAATGAAGAGGAGACAGTGGCCAAGGTAATAGAAGTGGTCAAGAAGGTGTCCTTTGTCGATGAGATAATCGTTGTCAATGACGGATCATCCGACAATACCGAAGAGGAGGCCAGAAAGGCCGGTGCCATTGTCATAAATCATGAAGTCAACAAGGGTAAGGGGGAAGCCTTATATACTGGTTACAGTGAAGCGGAATGTGATATCATAGCATTCATCGATGCAGATATCTATAATTTAACCTCTAAAAAGGTTGAAGCGATGATAAAACCTATTTTAGATGGCAAGACAGATATTACAAAAACCAAGTTTTCACGTGCCAGTGGACGTGTTACTGAGCTTACTGCGAAGCCTTTGCTCAACTTTTTCTTCCCGGAAATCTCATTCGAGCAGCCTTTAAGCGGACAGTTTGCGGCACGTAAGGAAGTGTTGAAAAAGATTAATTTTGAAAAGGACTATGGTGTCGATGTGGGAATAGTCATTGACGCTGATGTTTTGGGAATCTCAATCACAGAAGTCGACATCGGTGCAATTGAGCACGACATGTCACCGCTGTCAGAATTGAACCTGATGGCAAATGAGGTTGTAAGGACAATCATAGGCCGTGCAAACAAGTACGGTCGTGTGGTGATGATAGATGATATAGGATATGACATCAGAATGTCCATTGTCGGATTGTCACTTGTTATATTGGGTTTATTCACAATATTCTTTGTTAAATTCGTGCCTTTGGCTGTTGGAGTGATTGTTTCAATAGTCGGTATTGTCATAGCAATATACTACATAGTGAAAGTGGTTGTAAAGTCAATCGACATGTTCAGAAAGACTCCACGGGGAAACCTGGTCAAGTCATTTATCAAGATTCATTTCCCGATGATCATTTCAATAATTGTCCTGCTCCTGATGATTTCAACATTCATTGGAGCCGCTCACTTCGAGCACGGAGTACTGTCAATCGAGCCGAACTCCAGAAACCTGATTATATATGCCGATGACACTCCAAGCGACAATTCAATTTCCGTAAGGGGACCATACACAATAGACACTGCAATTGAAAACGAGTCTGACATAATACGCATGCCATCGGATGCGATGATGACTTTGGGCATTGGCGTGAACGATACGATAAGAATAGACGGCGAGGCATATAAGATAAATGAGACAAGGCCTGGCGAACCAGATATATTGAGACTACCAATTAATGCTAAAAACGCATTGGGCGTTGAAACAGGGGATATTATTCAAAACAGTCGTTTGAATGAGATATTCGCCAAATCAAGCATAACCCACTCTCATGAGAATGGCAATAACACAATATATGAGAAGTTCTCAATTTCCGACAGGTACAGGAACGCCTCAAGCTTTGAAGTCCTTGTTAATAACGAGTCTGTACTCTATTCAAATGGAATATTCGCTGAGAATTCAACATATAATATTGCAATCGAAGGACAGTACGTTACAGCAGTGATGTTTCCAGAAAACAAGTCAATAACCTACCAGAACAACACCATAGACATAGTGTTCAATGATATAAATTCCACTTCAATCAAGCAGTACTCTTCAGGCAACAATTTCCTGAACTTCTACTTTGATTAAAAAAAGAAAAAAAAGAGTAACCTTAAATAAGGTTATTTTTTGTCATAAGCCTTAACGGCTTCTTCAACATCATCATAAAGACCTAGTGCAGCAAGCGCACCGACTTTACCCTGTTCGCCTGTAACGGCTATCAATGGAATGTTTAATTCTTCAGCTGTTTTTTCAGCGGTTTCAACATCCATCATTCCAGATTTGGTTGCAATGGAATATTCTCTTAACTTTTCAGGAATGTCCAAACCTTCCAAAATAGCTATTGCTGTCTTGTCGGATAATGTGTCCCTTTTAAGAATTTCAATGACTCTGTCAATCAATTCCTGTTTTTTCTCACTTTCAACAGCAAATGTAAGAGCGATTGAAACACAGTTCTGGGTCTTGTGAGGGTTGTGTGGATAAAGCTGAACGATAATGTGATCCAGATATTCAAAGCCTTCCTCTGCAAGCTCGACACCTAAATTATGTGCCATTGTCCATGTTGCTCCGGCATCCTTGGTATCGGTATCGTCAACACCGATTACAACTTTTTCAAGTTTAGGAGTCACTACAGTTGCCTTTCCAACTTTGGATCCTCCACCGACTTCAAGAAGTTCAATGTACTTGACGCCTTCACCCATTCCTCTGCACATTCCGGCTCCAACGCCTGCACCTGCCAAACCTGCATGGGTTACCTTAACTTCATCGCCGTCAACGACAATCTCATCGATTCCTGCCGCATTGAAACTGGCTTTCAGGTCAAGGGGTTTGCAGCCAACATGGCATTTGTAGACATGCTTGTTTCCATCACGATAAGCGGAATCAATAAGTTCTGAATTGTTCCTGTATTGATTCAATAGCCAATGGGACCCTGAAATGCAAGGGTGGTATTCAACAATCTCCACCTTATCGCCATCAACCATGGTCAAGACCTTTTCATAAGGTGCAATCCATGGGTCGGAAAATTTTTCTCTCAATTCGTTAGGTTTTAGAATTTCCATATAATCATCTAGATTTCTTTTAATCTGTCGCACATTTTAATAGCTGCTTCAACAGCGCTTTTTGCGTTTTTAACACGTCTGTGAGCATCCATTCTTGTCATTCCAGGACCGGTGATACCGAGTGCAACTGGAGTGTCGTATTCAAGTGCTAGGTCTGCAATTTTACGGGAAGCGTGTTGAGCCACGATTTGGTCGTGGTCGGTTGCTCCTTCAATAACTGCTCCAAGAGTAATGATTGCATCATATTCGTCTTTTTGCAATAATTTTTTGATAACGAGTGGCATATCGAATACGCCTGGTACTGCAACCACTTTTGTGATTTCACAGCCTCTGTTTTTTGCTTCTGCTTTTGCAAGTTCCAACATCATTTGTGTAATGTCATAGTTAAATTCTGCAACTACTGCTGCTATTTCATATTTTGCCATTTATATCAATCCTCTTTATTTTTTTTAAGCTCCGCCGCTAAATATCATGAGTAAAAATCCTGCTACCCCACTCACTACCATGATGAATATGATAAAAAGTGCTGCCATTTGCATTCTAGTCATTTTTTTGAAATTCATATTATTATTCTCCATTTAAGTTCTTTATAACTTCTCCGGCAACTTCCATTGTTGTGGCACTGCCACCCAAATCGCCGGTTAAAGTATTAGCGTCATTCAATAATTTTAGTATTGCAGCATCAAACTTGTCTGCCGCTTCGTTTTCGCCCAGGTATCTGAGCATCATCACTGCTGAAAGCATCATTGCTATTGGATTTGCAATTCCCTTTCCTGCAATGTCCGGTGCTGAACCGTGAACGGGTTCAAACAATGCACCATCCAAACCGATGTTTGCTGATGGAATAAGTCCAAGTCCTCCGACAAGGCCGGCTCCCTCATCGGATAGGATATCTCCGAAAAGGTTGGTAGTAACAATCACTTCAAAGCTTTCAGGCTGAGTGATTAGATACATTGCTGTTGCATCAACATAAAAGTCCTCGGTTGCAATGTCCGGGTAGTCCTCTGCAACTTCATAGAAAATTTCTTTAAACAAACCATCAGTCTTTTTCAATACATTAGCTTTATGAACCGCTGTTACTTTGCTTTTATCATTTTCAACAGCGTAATTAAATGCGTAATCGATTATGCGCCTTTCCGCTTCTCTTGTTATAATTCGTCTTGCTATTGCCCCTTCGTCAGTGTATTTTTCCTCATCGGCAATGTACATTCCTTCAGTATTTTCACGCACAATCATGAAATCAATGTCATCGGACAGTGAATTTGTATGTGGATAAGCCTTGACAGGCCTTAGATTAGCGAACATTTTCATCTCTTGGCGTATCTTGACGATCACATCTGCTGCAGTCTCTCCCGCTGCACCGAATAGGCATGCATCGGCATTTCTGATGATGTCTAATGTTTCGCTAGGAAGTGCGGTACCGTTCTTTTCAAGGCATTCGTCACCGGCTTCACCGTAAACGTATTCAAAGTCAATGTCAAGTGAATCCAAAACGTCAATTGTTGCCTTCATAACTTCACGGCCAATTCCATCACCTGGAACGACTGCAATCTGATATTTATCTTTTGTTCTTGAGGTACTCAATCAAACCACCTTGTTCTAATATTTCCAACATGAATGGAGGCAATTTCTTGAATTTGATTGTCTCTCCATTTTGGGATGTTATTGTAGCGTTTTCCATGTCAACGCTAATTTCATCTCCATTCTCTACTAGTTCACTGATTCCTGGAGCTTCAAGAAGTGGAACTCCAACATTTGTGGCGTTACGATAAAATATTCTAGCAAAGGATTCAGCTATCACTGCTGCAACTCCAACACCTTTAAGTGCGATTGGGGCATGCTCCCTTGATGAACCGCATCCGAAATTCTTTCCAGCAACTATGAAATCTCCCTTGCTGCATTTTTCACTGAAATCAGGGTCAAGCCCTTCCATACAATGCTTTGATAAAGTCTCCTCATCAGTGTAGATCAGATATCTTCCAGGAACTATGATGTCTGTGTCAATGTCATTTCCAAATTTCCATGCTTTACCTTTCACATTATCACTCCGGTGCTACAATTCTACCTTCAATCGCTGATGCTGCTGCAACAGCTGCTGAGGACAGGTACACTTTACCGTCAGGAGATCCTTGTCTTCCTTTAAAGTTTCTGTTAGATGTTGATAGGCTTACCTCTCCAGGTCCGATTATTCCGGTATGCCCTCCAAGACAAGGTCCGCAACAAGGAGCTGATACGAGTGCTCCTGCATCTACAAATATCTTAAGCAATCCTTCATCTAACGCCTTTGAATAAACTTCCTTGGATGCCGGTATGACTAGCATTCTGGTGCCGTCAGCCACTTTATTTCCTTTCAATATCTTTGCGGCATCCCTAAGGTCGCTAAGTCTTCCGTTAGTGCATGAACCTAAAAACACCTGGTCGATTTCCACGTCAACCTCACTTACCGGCTTAACGTTGTCCACATTGTGAGGACAGGCTATTTGCGGCTCAAGGTCACTAACATCAATATCAATAATATTAAGAGAGGATGAGTCCAAATCAGTCTTAAATACCTTATATGGCTTATTACTGCGTTTTTCAACATAGTCGATGGTCTTCTGGTCAGGTTCCACCAGACCGGTCTTTCCGCCCATCTCAATTGCCATATTGCACAATACCATACGGTCTGAAACGCTCATGTCGCTGATGGTCTCGCCTGCAAACTCACATGCCTTATAGGTTGAGCCGTCAGCACCCACCTGGCCGATGATATGTAGAATAACATCCTTTGCATAAACGTTATCCTTAAGCTGGCCGGTTACGTTGAACCTGTTTGTTTCAGGCACCTTGAACCATAGGTTTCCTTCAGCGAAAACCATGGCCATATCGGTTGAGCCGATACCGGTTGCAAATGCTCCCCATGCTCCATGAGTGCAAGTGTGTGAATCTGCACCTACAATGACATCTCCAGGCACTACATGGCCCTTTTCGGGGAGTATCTGATGACACACTCCTGCATTGACATCATAAAAATTCTCGATTCCCTGTTCCTTTACAAACTCTCTCATCAGTATATGGTTGTTAGCTGAATCGATGGAGTCGGCTGGAACCTGGTGGTCGAATGGAATGACGATTTTCGATGGATCCCAGACTTTTTCAGCTCCAATTTTTTCAAATGATTGTACTGAAAGAGGTCCAGTTAAATCGTGAGTCATTGCTATATCAATATTTGCTATAATAATATCTCCAGCTTCAACTTCATCTTTTCCAGAAGCTCTAGCTAATATTTTTTCAGAAATTGTTGGCATATTTTAAACCTCTTAATAATGATAAATGTTTATGTTTCACAATATATATAAATTCTTTTTAATGAACACTATTTTTAATATTTATATATAATGTTCAACAAAATACTACTCATGAGCAACTCATTTTTTAAAAGATTAAAAAAAGAAGAAGAGCCTCCTGTAATAGAGGAGCAGACTCCTGTCTGGCAAGATAGGATTTTTTGGGTTTCAACATTGCAAAAAATAGCGTATCCTGTCATCAACAATCTTGCTAAGGGTTCACTTAGGAAAAACATGCCTTTCGAATCCAAAAGCGGCGAGGGACAGAAATTCGTATATCTTGAAGCTTTTGCTCGTGTTTTTAATGGAATCGCACCTTGGCTGGAACTGGGTGTGGATGCCTCAGATGAAGGTAATGTTAGAGGCAAGTATATTAAATTGACATTAAAGGCCATTTCAAACGCTGTCAATCCAAACAATAACGATTACATTCTTGTTGTGGAACCTAAACAATCTTTAGTTGATGTTGCTTTATTTGCTCAAGGATTACTCAGGGCCAAAAAACAGATATGGCTTAACTTGCCTATGGATGTTCAGGCAAGAATCATTCGTGAACTTAAAAATACTAGAATAATCGCCCCTTACGAGAATCATTGGCTATTGTTTACTTCAATGATTGAAGCCGCATTACTTGAATTCACAGGGGAATGCGATAGGGAAAGACTGACCTATGCAATTTCCAAATTCAGAGACGAGTTCTATGTTGGAGATGCGGTATATTCAAACGGTGATGAGTTTGATGTGGGTTATTTCAACAGTCTAGTCATTCATCCGATGCTTAACGACATTCTTGCGGTAATGAGAAAATACGGCCTTCAGGAAGGCGAGTTTCTTGATGTTCAGCTCATGAGATCCTCAAGGTTATCCTCACAGCTTGAAAGGATGATTTCACCTGACGGAACATATCCGTTGCTTGGAAAATCATTGGCTTACCGTTGCGGTGTTTTCCATTTGCTTTCACAGGCCGCATTGCTTAAGATATTGCCAAGAAACATAAGTCCCGCTCAAGTCAGAAGCGCACTTACAAAAGTCATTCAAAGACAGTTCACAGGCAATCAGAACTTCAGCAGTGACGGATGGTTAATATGCGGTTTAAACGCTTCACAAATGGACATGTGTGAAAAAGATATGAACACTGGTAGTATTTACGCATGCTGTGCAGTGTTTTTAGCGTTAGGCCTTGCACCAGAGGACATATTTTGGAAAAGTCCATCTGCTGAATGGAGTAGTCTTAAAGCATGGAACGGCCATCAAATACAACCAGACCAATCAATCAATTTTTAATTCAATTTGTATAAGTTCCCGTAATTAAACAGTTTAATTTCATCTGGAACTTCTTTTATTATATTTTTAGTGTCGAATATCACCGGTTCAGTCATATTTTCAGTTATATAATCATAATCCAGGTGCTTGAACTCATTGTGATCGCACAATACCAGAATCAGGTCGGCATCCTTTACGGCCTCATTGAAGCTTACAAAATTCGGATTTTCAATGTGAGGGTCATGGATTGCGATTTCATAATTTGTGCTTAATTTTGCAATTATCTCATAAGCGGGACTTTCCCTGTCATCACCGGTATTTCCCTTATAAGAGACTCCGAACACGGCAATTTTACCTTTTGAAATTATTTTAGCAACATTCTCGCACACGAAATCAGGCATTGAGTTGTTTGTGTCACGTGCCAGCTTGATTATCTTGGCGGTTTCAGGGGCCTTAGCGTAAATGAAGTACGGGTCGATTGCAAGGCAATGTCCGCCCACTCCAGGTCCCGGTGAGTGCAGGTTGACTCTAGGATGCTTGTTGGCCATTTCAATAACGTCAAGTGCATTGACGCCTATTTCTGCACATATCTTTGCAAGTTCATTAGCAAGGGCGATATTTACGTCTCTGAATGTGTTTTCCATACATTTTGAAAGCTCAGCGGTCTTGGCTTCTGTAAGCATCAAGTCCCCTTCAACGAACTGGCCATACACTTCACTTGCCTTAACGGCACATTCAGGTGTTATTCCACCGATAATGCGGTCGTTGTGAATAAGTTCCTCAATTATTCTTCCAGGAAGCACCCTTTCAGGGCAATGTGCAAGGTACAAATCCTCACCGATTGTGAATCCGGCTTTTTCAAAAATAGGTTTAATTGTCTCATCAGTTGACATTGGAGCTATTGTGGATTCGATAATGACGGTGTTTCCCTTTTCAAGATAAGGGATTATGGTCTCGCATGCATTAATCACATAGCTTAAATCGCAACTGTAGTTTTCAACAATGTAAGGGGTCGGTACTGTAATTATGAAGGCGTCTGCTTTTTCAGGGGTCAGTGAAGCCTTGTATACTTTGTGATCTACTGCATTTTTGATGATGTCGCTTATTCCAGGTTCTTCAATGTGAATGATTCCCTTATTTAAGTTTTCTACAATTTTTTCGTTTATGTCTACTCCAACAACTTCGCAATGGTGTCTTGTGAACAATGCCGCTGTCGGAAGCCCAATATAACCTTGACCCATGATACATATCTTCATAATCACGTCTCCCTTCTTTTTATATATTAAGTTTAATATATATTTAAACTAATAATTAAAGTTTTAAGTGATTATTATGAAGATTTTAATTACAGGTTCCAATGGAATGTTGGGTCATGACCTGATAGAGGCCTTAGGGGATAGTCATGAATTGGTCCTGACCACTTCCAAAACCCTTGACATAACCGACAGGGACAGCGTTGCCGATTTCATTCTCGATTCAAAACCGGACATTGTCATTAATTCGGCCGCCTATACCGATGTTGACGGATGTGAAAGCAATCCTGACTTGGCCTACAGTGTCAACGGCGAAGGGGTCAAGAACCTGGCATTGGCATGCAGGCAAGTTGATTGTCCATTGGTGCACATAAGCACAGATTATGTTTTCAACGGCGTCAGTGACCGTCCATGGGTCGAGGACGACGAGATTGGTCCAATCAGCGTTTACGGAAAAAGCAAGCTCATGGGAGAGGAGTACATTCAGGAAATCCTGGACAAGTACTTTATCGTAAGGACAGCCTGGCTTTATGGTATTAACGGACGAAATTTCCCAAGAACAATGCTTGAATTGGCAGAGAACCATTCACAAATCACAGTAGTATATGATGAGGTCGGAACCCCAACATATACTCCCGATTTGGCTTATGGTATCAGTCAGCTGATTGAAAGCGAAAAGTATGGAATTTATCATTTAACCAACTCCGGAAATTGCTCCTGGTGTGAATTTGCAAGATACATTTTCGAGATAGCGGACAGGGATGTTGAAGTCATACCTGTGACAGCATCCGAATTTGCAAGACCGGCACCAAGACCAAGCTATTCAGTTTTGGAAAATAAAAATTGGATTGAAAACGGATTTGAACCATTAAGAGATTATAAAGAAGCCATAAAAGAATATATTGAGTTGATAAAATGAATAGGAAATTTGTTTTTCTCATCGCATTGATCGTTGCTCTTGTCAGCATTTCAGCAGTAAGTGCCGGATTTCTGGATTTTCTAGGCCTGGGCGGCAGTAGCAATGACGTTAAAGTGGTGGAAGATGGAGAGTACTGTACTGTTGATGAGGTATCAGCATACATTAAGGAATTTCACAAGCTTCCAAGCAATTACATAACTAAAAAGGAAGCCCAAAGCCTTGGCTGGTATGGGGGACCGCTTAAGAAATATGCACCCGGCAAAAGCATAGGTGGAGACACTTTCACCAACAGGCAACACATATTGCCTGACAGTGATTCCAAATACATAGAATGTGACATTAACGCCAATGGAACCAGCCGTGGAGCTGAAAGGATTGTATATAATACCGGTGATTTCAAGGTTTACTACACCGCTGATCACTATGACACATTCAAAGAGGTTTGATTATGCAATTGGATGGCAAGATGATTAAGGAAAACGGGCACGACTATCTTATGGAAGCATTGGAACTGCCGGACTATTACGGTAAGAATCTGGATGCATTGTATGATTGCCTATGTGAAATCGAATGTGAAATCGAATTGGTTAATGCGGAAGGTGTTGACGAGGACATTATCGCCACATTTATTGACGCCGCAGATGAAAATGAATATTTAACATTTAAGATAATATAATTAAATAGTGATTTATTATGAAAGGAATTGTTTTAGCAGGGGGTTCAGGAACCCGCTTATACCCGATTACAAAGGCGGTTTCAAAACAGTTGCTCCCACTTTATGATAAGCCAATGATTTATTATCCTATTTCAGTCTTGATGCTTGCTGGAATCAAGGAAATATTAATTATATCCACTCCTAGGGACTTGCCAATGTATAAGGATTTGCTGGGTGACGGATCAAGTTTGGGAATCAAATTCGAATATGCAGTTCAGCAAAATCCGAACGGCCTTGCAGAGGCATTCATAATCGGTGAGGATTTCATCGGGGACGACAATGTTGCCCTGATTCTTGGAGACAATATCTTCCATGGGCACAGGTTCACTGAAATCCTTGAAAGGGCAACCTCTTTAGAGGAAGGGGCTGTGATATTCGGATATTACACCAACAACCCAGAGGCTTTTGGAGTAGTTGAGTTTGATGACGACTGGAACGTATTATCCATTGAGGAAAAACCTGAAAATCCAAAATCAAACTACATCGTTCCGGGATTGTACTTCTATGACAATGACGTTGTCGAGATTGCCAAAAACGTCAAGCCGTCCGACAGGGGCGAGGTTGAAATCACCTCCGTCAATGAGGAATACTTGAATCGTGGAAAATTAAAAGTAGAACTTCTGGGTCGTGGAATGGCATGGCTTGACACAGGAACCCATGGGGGGCTTTTGGAAGCGTCAAATTTCATCGAAACCATTCAGAAAAGACAAGGGTTATACATAGCCTGTCTTGAGGAAATCGCATACCGCAAGGGATACATTAACGAGGAACAATTATTGAAAACAGCTGAAGAGCTTAAAAAGACTGATTATGGAGAATACTTATTTAAATTAGCAAAAAGATGATTACTATGGGAAAGTTCAAGTTCACAGAAACCGGCATTGAAGGAATGTTTGTTGTTGAGCCTACAGTTTTTGAGGACAACAGAGGATACTTTATGGAGACCTTCCAGGAAAACGACTTTAAGGAGGCAGGCCATGACTTGAAGTTCGTTCAGGACAACCAGTCAAAATCATCAAAAGGAGTTTTAAGAGGACTTCACTTGCAGTTAAACTACCCTCAGGGCAAATTGGTCCGTGTAATCAAGGGAGAAGTCTTCGATGTTGGAGTGGATCTTAGAGGAGATTCACCGACCTACGGCAAATGGTACGGTGAAATATTGTCAGAGGACAACAAAAAGCAATTATACATTCCCCCAAAATTCGCACACGGATTTCTCGTATTGTCAGATGAGGCAGAATTCCTATATAAGTGCACTGAATTCTACCATGGTGATGATGAAAGCGGAATAATGTGGAATGATGAGGACATAGCTATCGATTGGCCGTTGGACGGCATTGATGAGATTATCCTGTCAGACAAGGATAAGGAATGGAAATCATTCAAGGAAGCTCAAATTAAATATTAGTGATATTATGACAAACATTTTAGTTACAGGTGGAGCAGGATTCATAGGAAGCAATTTCGTCAGGTATATGGTTAACAAGTACTCAGATTACCATATAATAAACCTTGACGCCTTGACTTACTGCGGAAACCTTGAAAACCTTACAGACATTGAGGATAATGACAACTACTCCTTTGTCAAGGGAGACATCAGGGATAAGGAAATCGTCGACGAATTGGTTGGCAAATGCGATTATGTTATAAACTTTGCAGCTGAAAGCCATGTCGACAGAAGCATTGAAGATCCGGAAATCTTCATAAAGTCAAACGTGCTGGGCACACAGGTGCTTCTAAACGCCGCTAAGGAGCATGGAGTTGAAAAATACATTCAGATATCAACAGATGAGGTTTACGGTACATTGGGAAAGACAGGATTCTTTACAGAAACCACTCCCCTTCAACCTAACAGTCCCTATTCAGCTTCAAAGGCCGGCGGTGACTTGATTACAAGGGCATACGGCGAAACATTCGGCCTTCCTATAAACATTACCAGATGCTCAAATAACTATGGACCTTACCAGTTTCCTGAAAAACTGATTCCGTTAATGATTTCAAACGCATTGGAAGGCAAAAAACTGCCTATCTACGGTGACGGTAAGAATATCCGTGACTGGCTTCATGTCTATGACCACTGTCAGGCAATAGACCTTGTTCTGCATGAGGGAAAACTTGGTGAAGTCTACAACATAGGCGGAAACAATGAAAAGGAAAACATCTACATTGTGAAACTTATCTTGGAGGAACTCGGCAAGGATGAATCCTTGATTGAATTCGTAACCGATCGTTTAGGTCATGACAGACGCTACGCAATCGATTCAACCAAAATCCAGGATGAATTGGGATGGGCTCCTAAATACACATTTGAGGTCGGCATTAAAGAAACCATCCAATGGTATCTTGACAATCAGGCCTGGACCGAACAGGTCAAAAGCGGCCAGTATCAGGAGTATTATGAGAAGATGTATTCCAACAGGTAAGATTTACACTTGAAATATATCTCTTTATTTAAAAATTATTTATTTTTTTTACTATTTTTTCCTTTTTTGTTCAATTATTATTCGTTATATTAGCAACAATTAATTATCATTCAATTTATAAATCAAAAATATTGTACATTTTAATGATAGTTTTATATATTATAATCCATTAATATTTATTATTAATAATTTATTTTTATTAATGGGAAATGGTGATTGGGATGTTGGAACAATATTTACCTTTTGTGGGTTTGATTATTTTTGGAAATATTGAAAACTTAGTTTTATCTTCACAAGGTGTTGTAGCTGGCGTAAATCCTATTAAACTAGGAATTGCAAGTATTTTGGCTGTTTCAATGTGGTTAATTGTTGGAACTTTTGGAACTCAAATATTAATTGATTATTCTGCTTTCATCGAGTGTATTGGTGGTTTAGCCATTGTTATTTTAGGCGCTCAGGCAATGATTACATCTATTAGAGGCGAATAGTTATGGGTGCTGAATTAAAACAGTTTTTAGGATTAATTATTTTTGGAAATATTGAAAACCTGATTCTTGCAGCTCAAGGTGTGGCGGCTCATGTCAATCCAGTAGGTTTAGCCGGTTTGAGCTTAATCGCAGTTGTTTGCTGGCTATTGATTGGTACATTTGCAACAAAAGCGGCAATGAAATACGCCAGAGTCATTAACTTTATAGGTGGTCTTGCAATTTTCATTTTAGGTATCCAATCAATATTGGGAGCTATTCCGGGAATGTTAAAATTTTTCTAGTAGATGAAAATGTCATATATAAAACATAAGGTCTATGGATTACTATTTAAATTATTCCAATTCCGCAAAATAGATGAAAAATCAGTTTCCTTTATAATTGACTCTAAGGAGTCTTTTAAGGGAAATTTGGATTATATTAAAAAGGAATTTGAAAAAAGAGGGGATTATGATTTCCACTTTTTTTACAAGGACAAATTATCCTTTGGAAGTTTTAAGAAACTCGCCTCATCTAAATACGTTTTTTTAAATGATAACTTTTTCCCATTGGCATTTATGAGTTTTAAAGAGGAAACTCAGGTTGTACAGTTATGGCATGCTCCGGGAGCATCTAAAAAGTTTGGTGGAACCGTTGACGTTGAAAGCAGAGACATCCTTCAAAAAATTTCCAAAAACACCGACTGCCTGATTGTAACATCCGATAAGATTAAAAAGCATTACAGTGAAGCATTCCAGATGCCTGAATCCAAAATCAAGGCATTGGGCCTTCCCCGCATGGATTATTATTTTGAAAATCATGATTTGGATAAATTGAAAGCGGAATTTTGTAAAAAATACGGTATTTCTCCAGATAAAAAGATTATTCTTTATGCTCCAACATTTCGCGATGAGGAGAAGTACAACAATGTTTTCAACTATCTTGACATTGAGAAGTTCAACGAGTCACTTTCAGACGAGTATGTTCTGGCTTTAAGACTCCATCCCAAAATCAAGGACTTCTATAGTGACGATATCTCCTCAAAGGGAAAGTATGTTGATGTCAGTGGCTTTGAAAGCGAACAGGAATTGATGCTTTTAAGTGATGTCATGATTACGGATTATTCATCCATAATGATTGAATACGCTATTTTAAACAGGCCAATTGTATTCTTCACTTATGATCTTGACAGTTACCTGGCAAATGAGCGAGGATTCTATTATGATTTCAAGACAACTGTTCCGGGACCAATCGTCAAGACTTCAGACGAGTTGATTGACGTCATCAGCAATGGCGAGTTTGACAAGGGCAGAATTTCGGAATTTGTCAAGACACAATTTGATGAAATCGACGGTCAATCATCCAAGCGAGTCGTCGATTATCTTTTAAAATAATGGTGGTAAAATGGATAATTTTAAGGTCAGTGTCATTGTTCCAGTCTATAATGCATCAGAGTATATAGGCAACACTTTAAATTCAATAATAAATCAGGATTTTGACGGTTATGAAATCATCGTAATCGACGACGGGTCAACCGATGACAGCCTGGATATAATAAACAGGACCCTTGAAAACATTGAAATACCCTATGAGATTATACATCAGGAAAATGCAGGAGTCAGCGTTGCGAGAAATGTTGGAATAGAAGCTTCCAAAGGAGATTACCTGGTTTTCATCGATGCGGATGACCATGTCACACCAAATCACATCTCAACATTATACAACGGCGAAAGCGATTTCAGTCTGATATTATACGTTAAGGAAGATGGTGACAAGCTAATTCATATGGATACCTACTCCGAAGACATGATTTCAACTGAAGATTTTATTAAGAAGGAATTGAACATGGAGATAACATTTAACTTTTTCCAGTTAATGTATAAGTCAAGCATAATAAAGGACAATAACATAAGATTTACGCCGGGAATAGTTTACGGAGAGGACACGGAGTTCGCACACAAGGCACTGTTCCATGGAAGTCAAATAGCAATCAATAACGAAGTCACATATTACTATGTCCAGCACTCCGAATCTGCAATAAAAACAACCGAGTACAGGCGTTTTGGAGTTATAAAAATTTTTGAGGATTTGGCCGATTTCTACAATAAGAATAATAAATCAGAATTGGCTAATCTAATAATAACATCAAGAATTCCCAAGGCAATATTTGGAAACATGAATTTCTTTTTCCACAACGGATATGATTTTGATGAGGTTTTAGGCAAAATGAAGGAATTGGATTTACTCACCAAACTCTCAAGGTATCAAGGGGATTCCAAGTTCAAGTTAAAGATAAGATTATTCCTGTTAAATCCAAGAATATATTATAAAACATGGATGAAATTAAAAAATTCAATCTGATTAGCATGAAAGTTTCAGTCGTAACACCAAACTATAATGGGGAAAGATTCCTGAAAACATTTTTCGAGTCATTGAATGACGATTCAGACTATATTGGGGAAGTCATCATAGTCGATAACGGATCAACAGACGGAAGTAAGGAATACATTAAAAGTAACACTTTCAATTTCCCAGTCATACTTATTGAAAACACTGAAAACCTAGGTTTTTCACCTGCCGTCAATCAGGGAATCTCAAAGGCCAAGTATGAATATATTTTCTCACTCAACAATGACACTGAGCTTAAAAAAGGCTCAATCAAGGCATTAGTTGATTTAGCATCCTCAAACGACAATATATTTTCAGTGCAGGCAAAGATGCTCCAGTACAACAATAAGGAACTGATTGATGATGTTGGAGACGAGTATAACCTGCTTGCATGGACTAAAAAGACAGGGGAAAACCATAAATCCGGCGAATACAGTGAAGTCTGTGAGATATTCTCCGCATGTGCCGGAGCGGCAATGTATAAGAAATCCCTGTTGGATAGGATTGGCGCTTTTGACGATAACTATTTCGCATATATGGAGGATGTGGACATTGCGATACGCTCAAAAATAAACGGCTACACTAATCTTCTATGTCCCGATGCTGTTGTTTATCATATCGGAAGTGCAACAAGCGGAAGCAGATACAATGAGTTCAAGGTTCGCCTTGCAGCAAGAAACAATGTATGGACAGTTTATAAGAACCTTCCGATACCAATGAAGATTGTCAATTTCATTTTCCTGTTTTTAGGATTTTTCATCAAATATGTGTTCTTTGTCAAAAAGGGATTCGGCTCAACATATCTTGCCGGAATCCGTGAGGGCCTGTCAACAAGAGGAAAGCTCGAAAAGGTTAAGTTTGAGGGCAGGAATACGAAAAACTATTTTAAAATGGAATACAGATTAATTATTAATACAATTAAATTCCTGAAAAAATAATCCGGTGAGCTTAATGGACCTTTCAATCGTAATATTAAATTATCAGACATTCGAATTGACAAAAAACACTGTCGATTCCGTCTTGGAGTATGATTATCCCTTCTCTTATGAGATTTTCATAGTGGATAATGCATCCAGCGACGATAGCCTAGCAAGATTACAGGAATATTTCGGCGATAAGGTCAAGTTCATTGCATCAAAGGAAAACAACGGTTTTGCCGCAGGAAACAACCAAGCCTTAAGGCAAGCCACCGGAAGGTATCAGCTATTGTTGAATTCCGACACAATCGTATGGCAAAACACTCTTGAGGACATCTACAGTTACATGGAAAGCCACACCGATGTCGGTGCATCAGGATGCAGGGTTCTTCTTGAAAACGAGGATCTTGACATGGCATGCAAAAGGTCATTTCCAAACGTTAAGAATTCCTTTTTCAGACTGTTCCACATACCGACAAAAAGCAAGGGCAATGACTATAACCTAACAAACCTTCCAGATGACGGGATATATGAGATAGACTGCCTCACAGGTGCATTCATGTTCATCAGAAAGGAGGCTCTGGATGATGCCGGGCTTTTGGATGAGACATTTTTCATGTACGGCGAGGACATTGACCTGTGCTACCGCATCAAGAAGGCCGGATGGAAGATAATATACTATGGTGAATCCAAAATCACTCACCTTAAGGGTGCAAGCAGCAAAAAGCAGAAATCCAAATTGCTTTACGAGTTCTATCGTGCAATGTATATCTACTACAAAAAGCACCATGCCAACGAGTCCTCATTCATTGTCAACTTTAGTGTATATTTGGGGATTGCCCTTTTATGTCTTTTGAAACTTTTCCTGAACATATTTAAAAAAAGTTAAATAACTTATATAATAATATATATTATTATTAAAGACTAATTTTGGTAGTTATCATGATAAAGGAAAATCAGAGGGCATTGAATATCATATTGGTTTTGATAGACGTTTTAGTAATAACCGTCGCTTTAGTCTGTTCTATATGGCTTAGATTCAAAACCACATTGTTTGGTCCGCTTGGAGGCCATTTGGGCTTTCAAAGTTATCTTTTATTCTTAACATTCGCCGTAATTCCAGTCTATTTGATTTTATACTTTGCATTCGGCCTGTATAAGCCTCGCAGAACCTATAAAAATATCTTTTCAGAGGCAACTCAGCTGATTAAGGTGAACATCGTTGCGTTTTTCGCACTTGTTTCCATTTTGTTCATCATTAACCAGCCTAACTTTTCAAGGATAATGCTGTTCCTGCTTGCTATCATAGCAACATTCTTTGGAATAATCGAAAGATTCGCCATAAGAAGCGTCCTGAAGAATTTGAGGGTGAACAACAGGAACCTCAAGCACATTCTCATTGTCGGGGACAATGATTTGGCGTTCACATTTGCACGCAGGATACGTGACAACCCATATCTCGGGTTTGTCGTCAGCGGATTTTTGGGAAGGTCCGAGCACGTCGGTATGGAAATGGAGGGAAGCAGAATCATTGGAACCTTCAAGGACCTTGATCATGTTCTTGAAAGCAACAGGTATGACAGGGTGGTCCTTGCAATCCCGCTTAAGTATTATTATAAGATCAATGAGCTTGTGGAAAGCTGTGAAAAGGTTGGAATCAAGGCGGAAATCATTCCGGACTACATCAGGTACTTCCCGGCACAGCCCTCAGTGGACATGATTGAGGATATTCCTATTATCAATATCCGTTATGTTCCCCTTGATGATGATTTCAATAAGTTTTTAAAGTACCTGTCAGATTACATAATATCTATAATAGCAATCATAATAACCTCACCTATAATGATTATTACAGCTATTGCTATCAAGTTGACATCTCCAGGTCCGATAATCTTTAAGCAGGAGAGAATGGGATACAATGGTAAGACATTCATGATGTACAAGTTCAGAAGCATGAAGGTTCAAGATCCGAATGAGGAAAAATCAGAATGGACCACTCCGGATGACCCTAGAAAGACAAGGGTTGGGGAAATAATAAGAAAAACCAGTATTGATGAATTGCCGCAATTCTTCAATGTCCTTAAAGGAGACATGAGTGTTGTTGGTCCAAGGCCGGAAAGACCATTTTTCGTTGAGCAGTTTAAGGAGACAATACCTAAATACATGGTAAAGCACCAAGTAAAACCTGGCCTTACCGGTTGGGCGCAGATTCATGGCTGCCGTGGAGACACTTCAATCAAAAAACGTATAGAATATGATATTGAGTACGTAGAAAACTGGCACATGGGTTTGGACTTGGCAATAATGATTAAAACAGCATTGAAGAAAAATCCTAATGCATATTAACGATTGTGCTTTTGCACAGGTGTGCACCTGGACAATATTTATATTAAAATTTTTTGAAAAATTGTATTGGTATTACTGTTCAAATGCTCTCTCTAATACTTTATATACACTATGATTATAAAATTATAATTAACTTTTCTATGAGGGGTTTGGTATGCAAGAAAGAATATTACAAGAATATGAAAAAGTCAAAGATAAACTTTCTGAAGAAGAGTTCTTAGAAGAAATTGAGAAATTGAAAGCTGACAATGATGGAATAGATTTCATTGATGATTTTGGAGCTGCACAGATGGTTGTTCAAAATCATAATGGTGTCGACACATCCATTTTCGATCAAGTTGAAGAAACTTCAGCCAATGTGATGACTGACGAGCTGAAAGAGAAATATGATAAAGTCAGGGACCAAATTTCCGAAGAGGAATTCTTCCAAAGAATGGAAAAATTCAGACAACAGGAATCAGAAAATCCTTTCATGACCGATGACGGCCTTGCAGATATGGTTGTCGGTGAATTGATTACTGAAGAAGTGGAAGCAATCACCAGTGAAATGGATGATGACGTTAAACCAATAGAAGACATTGAAAAAGGAAGCAGAGACGCTACCGTAGCCGGTAGGGTAATTTCAATATCCAATCCAAGATCATTCAAAACACGTAAAGGACAAAGCGGAGAGGTATGCAACCTTCAGCTTAAGGACAACACTGGTGAAATCAGGGCTGTTTTCTGGACACAAAACATGAAACTTCTTAAAAACGTCAATGAAGGTGATGTCATACAAATCAAGGGTGTGGACGTTAAGGAAGGATACACAGGTCTTGAAGCCAACTTAAGGCCAAGGTCAAGCGTAGTCCACATAGACGATGACCCTTCAAGATTCCCTGCTTATGAGGAAAACATCACAGACATCGTTGACATCGAACCTGAAACCAAGGTCAATATCATTGCAAGAATCGTTAGAATTCCAACAATCAGAACATATGAGAAAAATGGAAAAGAAGGACAAGTTGCATCCCTTGAACTGCAGGACGGTTCAGGACAAATCTCTTATACATTATGGAATAAAAACGTTGAGCTAATCAAGGATTTAGGCCTTGAAGATGGAGATACTGTTAAAATCCTTCAGGCTCAAGCACGCAGCAGGCCAAACAGGGACGGCGAAGATGAAATTTCCCTGACCCATTGGGACGGAAGAATAATCAAAGGGGACTTCGATGTTCCTGAATTCGAACAGGAATTCTCACCAATCGGAGACTTGAGCGAACAAAGGGATGTTTCAATCATCGGTATCGTTTCAAAACTCCAGGACATCAAGGTGTTCACCAGAAAAACCGATAACACAGAAGGAAAATTAAGAAACTTTGATGTTAGGGACACTACAGGAGACATCAGGGTGACAGTATGGGGCGATGACACCTCACTTCCTATAAACAAAGGGGACATTATCAAAATTATCGGCGGAGACGTGCGCTTTGACGAATACACTGAAAGCCAATACTCCATGAACACTAATTTCAATACTCAAATTACTATTAACCCACAAAACCTATCAATCGAGCAATTGGATGAGCTGGAAGAATTAAGACAAGACCTCCATCCAACCCCAATAGGAGAAGTCGAATTGATGGATGATGACGGAATAGAAATAGACATTATCGGAAGGATCCTATCCCTTGAAGACATCAGGGAATTCCAAAGGGATGACGGTGAAGTCGGTCAAGTCAGATCAGCAATGATTGCTGATGAATCCGGTAAGGTAAGATTATCATTCTGGAATGAAAAGGCTCAAGGCGCTTATGCAGTGGGTGAAGCATACAGAATTGAAAATGCAAGAACCAGAATGGGATTGTATAGCGTAGACTTGAACGTTGGAGGAGCTGCAAGGATTATCAGATTATCTGAAGAGGAAGCATCCGCAATGTTCATTCCTAAACTGGAAACATTGGAAAAAGCACTTTACGATAAAATCAGCATCGATGAAGTCGAAGAGGATGAAAATGACAAAATCATCATCGGTAGAGTCATTGAAATATTCGAGCAACGCACATTTGAAAGGGATGACGGTGAAGGACTTGTAAGAAATATAGAAATCGCTGACGATACAGGTTCAGTCGTAGTTGTTCTCTGGAATGATGATGCAAACAAGGAATTTGAATTAGGCCAAGCAATCAAATTACAAAACCCTCGTTTCAGATACAATGACAGAACCAATCGTGTAGAAGCTAGCGTTTCTAGTTCCACAACCATTCTAGAGCCAAGTGAAAGCGAACTGGAAAAATTACCTTCATTGGATGAACTAATGGAAATGATTTTCACACAAAAATCCATTGAGTCATTATATGAGGACGACACTAATGTTCACATCATTGCAAAAATCGAAGAGGTTGGCGTAGACAGAACATTACTTAGAAGATGTCCAAACTGTCGTGCTGGCGTTGAAGAAAGTGAAGATGAATATGTATGTGACAATTGTGGATATGTCTTTGACGAACCTGCTTACACATTCATGATTCCTGTAAGGGTTGATGATGGAACAGGATCTATCCAGGCCACATTCTTTGATAACTTGGCTGAGGAATTAAGTGGAATGACAAAAGAAGAGGTTATTTCCACCATTGAAGATGGATATGGTGTTGATGAAAAACTTCAAGACTTAATCGGATACACAATTGAATTTATTGCTAATGTTAACTTTGATGAATATAATGAAACAAATAGGTTAAATCCTAAGAAATTTTTGAAAAAATACATTTAAATGAAAAATAGGTAAGGAATGATTATTATGGTCGAATTAAGTGATTTACCAGGTGTTGGAGAAAAAACAGCAGAAAAATTAAAAGACGCAGGTTTCGCTGACATGATGAGATTGGCAACCGCTACTCCAAAGGAATTGTCAGTTAAAGCAGAAATCGGTGAAGGTGTTGCAGAAAAAGTTATTGAAGCTGCACGTAGAGCAGAAAACATCACTTTTGAAACTGCATTAGAAGTAGACGAAAGAAGAAAAGACGTTGGACACATCACTGTCGGAAGCCAAGAATTCAACGATTTAATCGGTGGTGGAATCGAAACCCAATCCATAACTGAAGTGTTCGGTGAATTCGGATCAGGTAAAAGTCAAATCTCCCATGAATTGGCTGTTACTGTTCAATTGCCTGAAGAACGTGGAGGACTCGATGGTGAATGTGTATTTGTAGACACTGAAAACACTTTCCGTCCAGAAAGAATCAGACAAATTGCTGAAGGATTCGAATTAGACAATGAAGAAGTCTTAAGCAGAATTCATGTTGCACGTGCATTCAACTCCGCTCACCAAATCCTCATGGTTGACAAAATCAACGAACTCATCCAAAGTGGAGTTAATGTTAAATTGGTAATTGTAGATTCATTGATGGCTCACTTCAGGGCAGAATATGTCGGAAGGGAGTCCTTAGCTGTAAGGCAACAAAAATTGAATCAACATTTACACTCACTCCAGCAAATCGCTAACACTTACAATGTTGCAATCTTTTTAACCAACCAAGTGCAAGCTAAACCGGATTCCTTTTTCGGAAGTCCTACCAAAGCTATTGGTGGTCACGTTTTAGGACACGCTTCCACTTACAGAATCTGGCTCAAAAAAGGTTTGGCTGGAAAAAGAATCGCACGTTTAGTGGATTCCCCTCATTTGCCTGAAGGTGAATGTGTATTTAAAATTACTAGCGAAGGTATCGTTAGTTAATTTTACCTTCTTTTTTTCATAACTTTTTTATACTTTTTTTTATTAATATTATATCTATGAGCGCTATTGAAGTTACTATTTTATCAATCATCATAATGATTGGTCTTGGATATTTCCTAAAAAGAATCGATTTTTTAAGTGAGAAGGATATAGATCCATTCAATAGGATAGTAATGTATATTCTGATGCCCTGCATGATTTTCCACGCAATCTATTCTGCAGACATGTCATTGCTTCCAAAACTGGGGGTCCTGCCTTTTGTTATCCTGGCATCATCCCTTGCAACAGGAATAGTTTCATATTTCATATTGAAACAACTTAACCTTGATGACATACAGTTGTGGAGTGTTCTGGTCACTGTAATGATAGCGAACACTGCCTTTATGGGCTATCCTGTCAATTTGGGTATTTATGGTCAGGATGGATTTTTAAGGGCGATATTCTGTGACATAGCCACATTATGCATTTTCCTGATGTTGTCATGCGCGTTGATTTTGAAATTCGGAGGAACTGTCAAGACCGCTGTGAGAAAGATTGCCTTTTTCCCGCCATTGTGGGCGGTTGTTTTGGGATTGGTTTTCAACTTCTTAAACATTCCAATTGGCGCTGTTGTTGACAATACTGTGAATTATCTTGGCCAGGGGGCCATTCCGTTGATTATGATTGCATTGGGTTTGTCAATTGACTTTACAGCATTGTCCAGAAGCAAGTCAATGATTGTATTTACTTCAATCATGAAATTGGCGTTTTTCCCATTTGTTGCATTTATCATTGCCACTCAAATAGGCTTGGTTGATCTTCAGTATAGCGTTTCGATTGTCGAGGCCGCAATGCCTTCAGGCATGCTGTCATTGTTGCTTGCAATCACATACAAGCTTGACTATGAACTGACTTCCGACTGCATATTAATCAACACTGTAATCTCTTTGATTACACTTCCGGTCATTATCATGTTGATTTAGTTTAAAAATTGAAAATTTCAACTAACCTAAATTTATTATTTTATCAAAAAATAATGATTATGGTTTATTTTGATTTATAATCTTTAATTAAGCTTGATTTTCAAATTAAAGCTATTTTTAAAAAGATTTTCATTCATCATATATAAACTTTACTCCAAGTATTTTATAGAAACCTTTATAAGTGTGTATTTACTACATATGTATATCTAATACTATGTAAAATTTTACTAACTATTTTTAAAATTGCAATTTTTTATATATATTAGATATTTTTCACGACTTGTACAAGGTGAATTAATATGGCAGAAGATATAAATAATAACGAAGAATTAAGGATAGGTGTTTACGTCTGTCACTGTGGTGTAAACGTTGGTGGAGTAGTAGACTGTCCTAGCGTAGCTGAATACGCTAAGAGTTTACCTAATGTTGTACACGCAACAGACTACAAATACATGTGTTCCGACCCTGGTCAAGCAATGATCCAAGAGGACATCAAAGAGAAAAACTTAAACAGAATTGTTGTAGCAGCTTGTTCCCCTCGTCTTCACGAACCTACTTTCCGTAGATGCGTAGAAGAAGCAGGATTAAACAAATTCTTATTTGAATTTGCTAACTTAAGAGAACAAGACTCCTGGGTACACATGAACGAACCAGAAGCAGCTACCGAAAAAGCAAAAGACTTAACCCGTATGGCAGTTGCAAAAGCTAGATTACTCGAACCTTTAGAAGCAACTAAAGTACCAGTAGATAACAAAGCATTAGTTATCGGTGGTGGAGTAGCTGGTATCCAAACTGCATTAGACTTAGGTGACATGGGATTCAAAACCTACATGGTAGAAAGAAACCCAACCATTGGTGGACGTATGGGACAATTAGATAAAACATTCCCAACTCTCGACTGTTCAATGTGTATTTTAGCACCTAAGATGGTAGACTGTAACAAACACGAAAACATCGAATTAATTTCTTACGCAGAAGTTAAAGAAGTAGACGGTTACATCGGAAACTTCAAAGTAACTGTAGAGAAAAAACCTAGATACGTAGACGAAGATTTATGTACTGGATGTGGAGCATGTCAAGAAGCTTGTCCTATCGAAATACCTAACTACTACGACGAAGGTGTCGGTATGGTAAAAGCTGCATACATCCCATTCCCTCAAGCTGTACCATTATGCGCTACAATCGACAAAGACTACTGTATCGAATGTAACTTATGTGTACAAGCATGTGGACCAGACGCAATCGACCACAACCAACAACCTCAAGAAATTGAATTAGAAGTTGGTACTATCGTTGCTGCAATCGGTTACGACCCATTCGACCCATCCGGAATTTACCAATACGGATACGGACGTTACTCTAACGTAATTACCGCTATGGAAATCGAAAGGATGATCAACGCATCCGGTCCTACCGGTGGTCACGTAATCAAACCTTCCGACGGTATTGAACCAGAACGTGTAGCATTCATCCACTGTGTCGGTTCCAGAGATGAACAAATCGGTAAACCATACTGTTCCAGAGTATGTTGTATGTACTCCATGAAAAACGCTCAATTATGTATCGACCACGAACCTGATACCAAAGTAACCTGTTACTACATGGATATCCGTTCCTTCGGTAAAGGATACGAAGAGTTCTACAAAACATCTCAAGAAAAATACGGTATTGAATTTATCAGAGGTAAACCAGCTCAAATCTTCGAAAACGACGATTTAACCTTAACTATCAGAGCAGAAGATACTTTACTCGGAAAAGTAACTGAATACACTTACGATTTAGTTGTATTAAGTGTAGGTCTCGAACACTCCGCTGGATCTGACGAACTCAGACAAACCTTAGGTCTCTCCAGATCTGCAGACGGATTCTACATGGAAGCTCACCCTAAACTCAGACCTGTTGACACCTTAACTGACGGTGTTTACATTGCTGGTGTAGCACAAGGTCCTAAAGATATTCCTGACTCCGTAGCACAAGGTTCAGCTGCAGCATCCAGAGCAGCTATCCCAATGGCTAAAGGAGAAGTAGAAATCGAACCTATTATTGCATCTAACGATGAAACCGTTTGTGGTGCTTGCCAAGTATGTGTAGAATTATGCCCATTCGACGCTATTTCTATCGCAACTGGTGTAGGTGGAAAAGAATTTGCACAAATTAACTCCGCATTATGTAAAGGATGTGGTACTTGTGTAGGTGCATGTCCATCTGGTGCTATGAACCAACAACACTTCAAAACCGAGCAAATTATGGCACAAATCAGTGCTGCTCTTGAAGACATAGGTAAATAGATTTAGAGATTTAATTTCTCTATTTCTTTTTTTCTTTTTTTTAACAACACTTTTTTAAAACAATTTTTTTTTATTCTAACTTCTATTCTATTCAATTTTCATTAAAATTTGTTTAAAATAAGCATTTTCTATTATTTATCTGAATCAATATTGATTTTCATTGGTACATAGCTTTTTAAATAATTCTGCACTAAATATCTTTGGTTAACCTATGAAAGCTTTTGCCAGCTTAAATTAAATCATTCCATAACATTAATAGGTGATTATTTTGAGTAGAAAAACGGAATTGTTATTAATTTTAATTATTACATTTCTTCAACTCATCACCAAACTAATAAAGTAGAATAATCAGTGGTTGAATGTAAAAAAATCCAAAGTTTTAGAATTTCCTTTGGTTGGTTTTTTGCTTTCATTGATACGTATCAAAAATATTATATAATGTTAAATGTAAAATTAGAATTGTACAATAAAGTTGATTATTACTTTATTTGTATAATGTTATGGAATTTAGTATGAAGTTAGATTTCATTTCTAACTTTATATTAATCTTAAAGCTATTTTTTTGCGATAATTACTAACTTTAATTAATTGGTCATAATTATATAACTATTGTTATTAGAGGAAATAAGATGAGGGACAATCCGAAAATACTTTTATCTTAGTAGTGCAAGAATACCATGACGTCTTTTAAGTCGTGGATGAATTGCACAAACATAGGTATGAACATAAGTTTATTAGTAACCAAATGCTCTCTCGGCATTATATTTTATATCTTATGTGATAATATTATTATTGTGTGTTTTTTCAATTTGAAAAAATTGTAAAAAAAACGCATTGGATGTGAGTTTCATATGTTTTCTGAGTATAATCTTGTTAATAAAGGTATTGTGGTTAAATTATATCCTGATGAAAGTATGAAGGATAAAATTAATCAAAATATTAATAACGCCAGATTAACTTGGAATAAATTATTAGAAGAATATCAGGAAACATTTGAATTGTTTAAACAACAAGGATACACAAAGTTACAATGCAATCAGAAAACATTCAATACAATGTTGAACATGTTGAAAACACAATATCCCTTCTTGTATGAAAGTGAGTCAAGCAGCCTACAACAGGTCTATCGTGACCTAATAACTGCATTTAATAGATTCTTCAACAATACATCCGATTATCCTAGATTCAAATCCAAAAAGAATCCAAAACAAAGTTTCAGAATACAAAACAACAATAATATCAAAATACAAGACAATACAATTGTCTTACCAAAACTAGGAAAAGTACATTACAGAACCAGCACCCATTATAAAAGATTACTAAAAGAATCTAAAATAAACAATGTAACCATTAAAAAGGAGCACGGTCACTTTTATGCAGTTTTCAACATCGAAACCGAAGTAGAGACAATGGATTATACTTATAAGAGCGTGGGAATTGATCTTGGTATGAGAACATTAGCAATCCTCAGCAACGGACTAAAGATAACCAATTTAGACACGACACATGAGGAAAAAATGATTAAAAAATACCAAAAAAGCCTATCACGAAAAAAATACAACAGCAACCGCTACAACAAAACACTAAAAAAACTAGGCAAATGGATACAAAGAAAAAACAACCGCATAAAAGACGCATACCACAAATTAAGCAACTACCTAGTCAAAACATACGACCTAATCTGTATGGAAACACTAGACATACAAAAAATATTCGAAGAAACCGATTATAGCAAAAAACTACAGAATATCAGCTGGTACAAGTTAGTGGAAATGATAAAATACAAATGCGAATGGTACGATAAAATATTCGTCCAAATAAGCCAATGGTACCCATCCAGCAAAAATTGTCACGTATGCGGATACTACAACAAAGACTTAGGCGATGAAAAAAAATGGATCTGCCCACACTGCCAAACACAACACGACAGAGACATAAACGCCGCCAAAAACATAGAACAAAAAGGATTCAGACTTCTTAGTGAAAAAAATAAGATGAACCTCAGGGACTGGGGGGATAGCACGGTAATACTACTTTCGTGGGAAAGTACTTGCCCGTGAAGTAAGAATCCTCGACCTCATTAAGGTCGAGGTAGTTCAAGGATTGTTCTCAATATTCGGTACATGGCTTGGCGGAAAACTGATCTTCAAAAAAGACAAGGCCACACTAATAATATTTCAGATAGTCTGTGCAGCAGTTTTTGTTTGCATGTATTTCTCAGCACACTTCCTGATTCCTATTTTGATACTGGTCCTGATATTCGGTGTGCTTGACGGAATGGGCTACAATCTCATCCAGTACATTGAAACATCCGTCCTGCCGGACAGTCCCGAGCTTGCCAATGGTGTTTTTTTGAGTGTTTTGAATGGTGGAATAGCAATAGGAATCGCTATTGGAGGATTTCTGGTTGACGGCTTTGGTGTAATGTCAATATTCACATTTGGAACAGCATTCCTGCTCATTGCATTGGTGATGCTCGTTTATGTAATCCTGATTTTAAGGATTGATTTGAAATACAGTTAGTGAAAATAATTTAGTTCTTTTTAGTTTTTTGTTAAATATTCATAACTCTTATATTATAAGATAAACAAAAATTAAATCATAAATATATTGGATATTTAGGTGAGTAAATGACTAATTATCATGACGAAATTTTAAAGTTTGAAGAAATTGCAAAAGAACATACTCAATACATGAGAAACAGTGTCAATTTAATCGCTTCCGAAAACGTTACCAGTGTAGAGGTAACAGAAGCATTAGCAACTGATTTCGCACACAGATACGCAGAAGGTCAAGCATTCGAAAGATTCTACGAAGGATGCCAATATGTCGATTTGGTTGAAGACATGACCAAAAAGCTTTCATGCAAAGTCTATGACTGTGACTATGCAAACGTACAGCCAGTATCCGGAGTAACCGCTAACCTTGCAGCATTCTTTGGTTTTGCAAAACCTGGTGAAAAGGTAATGGCATTGGAAGTACCTTCAGGAGGTCACATTTCACACGCAGACGTAAGTGCAGCAGGTATCCGTGGACTCAAAACAGTTTTCCATCCATTGGATAAAAACGTGATGAACATTGACATTGACGCAATGAACAAGAAAATCCTTGAGGAAAAACCAAAAATCGTATTGTTCGGAGGAAGCTTATTCTTATTCCCACACCCAATCAAAGAAGCACGTGAAGCTGCTGATGAAGTCGGCGCAACTGTAATGTATGACGGTGCACACGTATTGGGTCTTATTGCAGGTGGACAATTCCAACAACCTCTTAAAGAAGGTGCAGACCTGATGATGGGAAGTACCCACAAGACATTCCCAGGTCCACAAGGTGGAATTATCCTCTCACACAAGGAAAACGAGGAAATCATCGACAATGCAGTATTCCCTGGTGTAGTCAGCAACCACCACTTGCACCACCTCTTAGGTTTAGGTATCGCAACTGCTGAAATGCTTGAGTTCGGTGAAGCTTACGCTAAACAAACAATCAAAAACGCACAAGCATTAGGTCAGGCAATGTATGAATTAGGCTTTGACGTTTTATGTGAAGATTTAGGATTCACCCAATCCCACCAAATCGCTGTGGACTTAAGCTCCATTAGATCAGCATCCGATATCGCTAAGGAATTGGCTGACAATAACGTGATTCTAAACAAGAACCTCTTGCCTGGTGACGACAGGGACAACTCCGATGATCCTTCAGGTATCCGAATAGGTACTCAGGAAATTACCAGAAGAGGATTGAAGGAAAAAGAAATGAGTGAAGTAGCTGAATTCATCAAACGTGTAGCTGTTGATAAGGAAAACATCGCTGATGAAGTTGCTGAATTCATGAACCAGTACACTACACTCGATTACGCATTCTCAGACAGAGACGCTTACGAATATCACAGATTATAGATTAAAATGAGAATAGCCTTCGCATTTACTGGAGCCGGTCATTTACTTCGAGAATCAGTGCAAGTTGCCCTAAAACTTGCTAAAGAGCATGAAGTCACTGTTTTCCTATCAGGTGCAGCGGAAGAAGTCCTTAAGATGTATGGACTTTATGAAAGCGTTGTTAACATCACTGGTGGAAAATACAGGGAATTGGCCACTGATTCCAACCAGAAATTTTCATATCCAATCACAGGCCGTTTGTCATTAGGCAAATACGACCTGTTAATAGTCTCACCGGCTACAGCAAATACCGTTTCAAAAATAGTCTATGGAATAGCGGACACACTTGTTACAAATGCAGTGGCTCAAGCAGGTAAAGGAGCTGTTCCTGTCTATATGGTGCCTGTGGATATTCATCCGGGGCCAATAGATACTGTCCTTCCTTCAAAAATGGAATTGTCAAAATGTGAAGGATGTGACGATTGCGTTGCAGCCCTTGTATGTGAACAGGGAGCCATTATTCCACATTCAGAGATAGACCTGACAAAATGTATAGGCTGTGGCTTGTGCAGAAATTCCTGCCCGAATGATGCAATATCTGAAGGCAAAATCATTACAATCTACATGCGGGACATTGACATTGAAAACACCCGCAAGCTTGAAAGCATTGATGATATAAAAATATTCGAAAATCCGGAAGATATTTTAGATAAGATCTAAACTATCTCCTATTTCTAATTTTAACTTATTTTTTTTAGTTTCCAGAATATATGCAGCCCGTTTTTTTGGCTTGTAGAATTTCCATGGCTTTAAGCTAACCTTATCATATATTATCTTGTTTTTATCGAGGAAATATATGTCAATCTCGAATCTCATGAACATGGTGTGGATTGACGAGTCTGTGAGGTTTGTGAACAATAAAGTGTCCTCAAAGTCTTTTTTGCCCATAAGTCCCTTAAAGCGTTTAAAAAAAGTGTCTGCAAGTATGATTTTCATATAATTATGGTTATAATCATTAATATTTAAGTTTTTAACAATTAGAATGCAATATTGACTTAGATGAATGATTTTGACTGGATTTCACCGTTGATGAGGTCTTCAATTGCAATCCTGAAGTCTTCCTTTTCGAATGCACCGGGTATGATTAATTGATCGTCAGAACTGTTCAGGATATAGAGGGGTATTGACTCGACACCCATTTGTATGGCGTCCTCCTCGTCGATTTGAACCTCGAAGCTGTAGGATTCGCCTTCAAGAAAATTCCTGATTTCCTTTTCATCCAGACCCAGTTCATTGGTTATTTCAACAAGCACATCAGTATCGGCTATAATCTTGTTTTCAACAAAATTGGCATGATAAATTTTTAAAACGACTTCCATGGCTAGTTCAGGGTGTTTGTTTTGTATGTATTTGACCAGCCTGTGGGCTTTTCTTGATGATGTCAGTTGAATGTCCTGGTAGTTCATTTCAAACCCGTCTTCATGGGCTATTTTTTCCAGTTCAATGATTTTCTCTTCGGCTGTTTCAGGTGTCAGGCCGTATTGCAGGATGTTTTGGGTGATTATTGAACCGGTTGGAGTGTCGAATATGGTGGGATACAGTTCAAATGGTTTCATTTCCCATTCAACTTCAACATCCACTTCATTCGATGCCTTTTTCAGGCGATGAATACCTATATAGGAGTTTGGACAGTTGAAGTCACTCCAGTGTTTTATCTTCATGTTCTTTCTCTTTTTTGGCTTTTTTGTCATTTTTATAAATCTTGTAGAGTTTCATCATGTTGTCTACGAGTTTAAAAAGTGAATTGTATTTTCTGTGGAAGCTCATGTTTAAATATTTCAAGATAATCTTATATGTAATGTTTGGTTTGACATTACCATTCGAATTTCCAAATTCAAAGTTAATTTCCAAATTGATATATATCCCATTTTTCATTCAAATTCAAAATCAACTATCCATTTTGTTAATGTAAATTCCAATTAAAATAATGTGACTTTGACTTTCAACTGTTAAAATAAATTAGTGCAAATTCATTTAAATTAAACTTAAATTGCTTTCCATTTTTGGAATTTTGGCCATTATCATAACCTTTATTTATTATCTAAAACAAAAAGATACATATTATAAATTAATAAATACATTGATTATAATTTTGAGGAGTTACAATGCCAATAAAAGAGGCTGACAAATCATACGACCACGATAAGATAGAAAAGAAAGTTCAGAAATTCTGGAAGGAAGAAGAGACTTTCGCAAAAGTAAATGAACTAAGAGAAAAAGGACCTAGATACTCATTTTTAGATGGTCCACCATACTGTAGCGGAAAAATCCATTTGGGTACAGCATGGAACAAGATCATCAAGGATTCCTACCTTAGATACAAATCCATGAACGGATTCAGCTTAAGAAGACAAGCCGGTTGGGACATGCACGGTCTTCCAATTGAAAACAAGGTTGAGCACATCATGGGAATCCAATCCAAACAGGAAATCGAGGATGAAATAGGAATCGACAAGTTCGTCGACAAGTGTAAGGAATTCGCAATCGAAAACAAGATTGCAATGGAACAGGAATTCGACCAATTGGGTGTTTGGATGGACTGGGAAGACCCATACATGACATTAGACCCTAAATACATGGAATCCTCCTGGTGGATGCTTAAAAGAGCAAACGAACAGGACCTTCTTTTAAACGACCAAAGGGTTATCAGCTGGTGTCCTCACTGTGGAACCGCACTTGCGGCAGCTGAAATTGAATATGAGGAAAAAGAAGATCCATCCATCTACATTAAATTCCCTGTAACCGGTGAAAAGGACACTTACTTCCTGGTTTGGACAACCACTCCATGGACATTGCCTGCAAACCTTGCGATTTGTGTAAATCCTGAATTCGATTACAATTACGTTTCAAAAGATGGCGTCACCTACATCATAGCTGAAAACCTGATGGAAGACGTGCTTGGTAAACAAGTCAAAATCCACAGGACCAAAATCCCTGCTGAAAACGATGATGAGGAAGACCAAGTCATTGAAGAAAAAGAAGTGATGTATGAAGTCATCAAAACAGTCAAAGGTGAAGACTTACTTGGAATGAGCTATGACTATATTTTGGCTGACGAGATTCCAAAACAAATGGAATTCGACGCTGAAATCGAAAAGGTACACACTATTTTACCAGGAGACCACGTAGAGCTTGGCGAAGGTACCGGTCTAGTACACACAGCACCAGGACACGGTCCGGACGACTTTGAAGTTGGACACGCTCACGGATTGCCAATATTCTGTCCGGTAGGTGAAGACGGATGCTTCACTGAAGATGCAGGAAAATACGATGGAAAGTTCACCAAGGAAGAAAACCAACAAATCATCGATGATTTGGAAGCTAAAAATTTAATGTATCGTGCAGAAACCATTGAGCACAGATACGGGGTCTGCTGGAGATGCAAAACCCCTATCATCTACCGTGCAACCAAGCAATGGTTCCTTAAAGTAACCGACATTAAAGATAAGATGCTTGATGAAATCGACAAGGTCGAATGGGTACCTAAATGGGCCGGTGAAGGCAGATTCCATGACTGGGTGGACAACGCCCGTGACTGGACAATTTCAAGGCAAAGATACTGGGGTATTCCAATACCTATTTGGGAATGTCCTGACTGTGGAGAGCTAAAGGTAATAGGCTCACTGAATGAATTAAAAGAAGAATCCTTAAATGAAATCAATGTAACAGACTCAGAACTAATCCACAGGCCATATGTAGACCAAGTCGAAGTAAAATGTGACAAATGCGGAAGTTCAATCAAAAGAATCCCTGACGTACTGGACGTATGGATCGACTCCGGTGTGGCCGGATGGGCATCACTCTACTACCCAGAGGAAAAGGAAAAATTCGAGGACTGGTTCCCATATGACTTCATCACAGAAGGTCACGACCAAACCAGAGGATGGTTCTACTCACAACTCGGAACCGGTGTCATATCAATGGGTCAAAGCCCATATAAAAAGGTACTGATGCACGGATTCGTACTTGACGAGCACGGAAACAAGATGTCCAAATCATTAGGAAATGTTGTTGCACCTGAAGAGGTCATTGAAAAATACGGTGCGGACGTCTTAAGGTTCTACCTCTTATGGGCTTCAAAACCATGGGACGACCTCAAGTTCGTTTGGGAAGAACTTTTAAACATCAACAAGATGTTCAACATCCTATGGAACGTTTACGTATTCTCAACAACCTACATGTCACTTGACGAGTTCAACCCAATCGGATTGACCAAAGACGACATGATTCTACGTTCAGAAGACAAATGGATTATTTCAAAGGCTAACAGTTTAATTAAAGATGTTGCTGAAGACCTTGACAACCTGTTCTTCCACAAGGCAACACGTAAAATCAACAATTTCATACTTGAAGACTTAAGCCGCTGGTATGTAAGGCTCATCCGTGGAAGAACCTGGGTGGAAAGCGATGACCCTGATAAATTAGGAGCATACTATAGCCTATACACAGCACTTGTCAAGTTAATCACAGTATTATGTCCAATAGCACCTCATGTATCAGAGGAAATCTATGAAAACCTTGTAAAAGGAGTTAATCCTGAAGCTCCTGAAAGCATTCACATGCTCGACTGGGGATATGATGAGGAAGATATAGACGAGGAGCTTGAAGCTAAAATGGATGTCGCACGTGAAGTGATTGAAGCATCCATCAGGGCAAGGGACATGGCACAATACAAACTCAGATGGCCAGTATCAGACATCACCGTCGTATCAGAAGATGAGGATGTCCTCAAAGCTATTGAAGAGTTAACAGACATCATTAAAGACCAATCAAATACCAAGGATGTCATATGCGCCAGCGAATTCGAGAAACTCTCATACAATGCAAAACCAAACCTTAAGATACTCGGACCAAAACTCAAGGGAGACATGGGAAAAGTAGTTAAAGGTTTAAAAATGGCTGACGGAAATCAAATCAAAGCAGACCTTGAAGCAAACGGCACAGTAACCATTGAAGGAATCGAACTGAACTCAGAAGAAGTGTTGTTTGACTCAGAATTGCCAGATGATTTCGTTTCATCAGAGTTTGAAGGCGGAAACGTGTTCGTGAACACCAATGTAACATTGGAAATCAGGCAAGAGGCAATGGCACGTGAATTCATAAGAAGGGTTCAGGACATGAGAAAGGACATGGACCTTGATGTTGAGGCAAACATTGATGTAATCGTGGAAACATCAACCGAGTTCAAGGACTTGATCGTGCCTCAATCAGAAGTGATTTCTCATGAGATAAGAGCACGCAGCCTAGTGATTTGCGACACTGAACAATGCAGCAGCGACGATAACGATTATACCAAAGAATGGGATATAGAAGGGGATAAGGTAATTATCTCCATTAAAGACTAAGGGTGTTAAAATGACTTTAGAAGATTCTGAAATTAAATATATTGAAGGAATCCTAGGAAGGGAAATGAACGAATTGGAAGAAGGAATGCTTGACGTTATGTTTTCAGAACACTGTTCCTACAAAAGCAGCAGGCCATTCCTAAGGGCATTCCCAACCGAAGGAGAAAACATTATCTTAGGTCCTGGTGACGATGCAGGACTTGTAAGCGTAACAGACAAATATGCACTAGCCGTTGGAATGGAATCTCACAACCACCCATCAGCTATTGAACCTTACGGAGGGGCAGGTACAGGTATCGGTGGAATATTGAGAGACATCATTTCCATGGGAGCAATGCCAATAGCACTCTTGGACTCACTCAGGTTCGGACCTATCGAGGATGAAAAATCCAAATACCTCTTTGAACATGTCGTAAAGGGAATTTCCGATTACGGAAACCGTGTAGGTGTACCGACCGTTGCAGGTGAGATTGAATTTGACGAATCATTCAGAACAAACCCTTTAGTCAATGTAATGTGTGTAGGGCTTGTTGAAAAGGACAAGATTGTCCGTGCACAGGCACCAAACATTGGCGACGTATTCCTCCTTATGGGTGGAACAACAGGACGTGACGGAATTCACGGTGTGACATTCGCTTCAGAAGAATTGACATCCGATTCCGAAACCGAAGACAGGCCAGCTGTACAGGTGGCAGATCCGTTCACCAAAAAAAGAGTTCTTGAAGCATCACTTGAAATCCTTGAAAAAATCAACGTCAGCGGTGTTAAGGACTTAGGTGGAGGAGGTCTTACATGCTGTATTTCAGAACTAGTTGATTCATCCAAAAACGGAGCTTTAGTAGATTTAAGAGCTATTCCATTAAGGGAAACCGGAATGACTCCTTATGAAATCATGCTTTCAGAATCCCAGGAAAGAATGGTTTTCGTCATCAATCCAGATGATGTTGAATTGGCACAAAAAATCTGTGACAAGCACGAAATCACCTCATCCGTCATCGGTGAAGTAATTGAGGGAAACAACATGATCATTTCAGATGAAGGGGATGAAATCGCAAATTTACCAACCATTTTACTTGCTGATCCACCTTCAATCGACAGGCCATTGGCTGAAATCCCTGAAGACACTGAAAAAATCGAGCTTAAGGAACCTCCAATCAAGGATTCAGTACCAAAACTCTTATCCAGTCCTAACATTGCATCAAAGGAATGGGTCTACAAGCAATATGACCATGAGGTTCAGGTAAGAACAGTCGTTAAACCTGGTGATGATGCAGCGGTTTTAAGAATCGATGAAAACACTGCAATTGCACTTACCACAGACTCAAACACTATACACACCAAACTCTCCCCATTCGATGGGGCAGCAGGATGTGTTGCAGAGGCAATCCGTAACGTGATTTCAATGGGAGCAACCCCATATGCGGTTGTTGACTGTTTAAACTTCGGAAACCCTGAAACTCCTGAAATCCTCTGGCAGTTCAAGACAGCCATTGAAGGAATGAGTCTGGTTGCTGAAAACTTCAATGCACCTGTCATCAGCGGTAACGTAAGTTTCTACAATGAGACTGAAGGAATCAAAATCAACCCAACACCAGCTGTAGGTGTAATCGGTGTTGAAGACATTGAAAACATCAGAACCCTTGACTTTAAAAACGAAGGGGATAAAATCCTATTAATCGGTAAGACTTACGATGAATTAACAGGATCTGAATATCACAGATGCATCCACAATCTTGAAAAAGGAACCGCTCCAAGAATCAGAATCGAGGAAGAAGTGGCTAACGGTCAGACAGTTCTTGATTTAATCTCAAATGATAAGGATAAAAACATCACAGCAGTCCATGACGTATCCGCAGGAGGACTTGCAGTTGCATTATCCGAAATGGTTATCAAATCAGGTCTTGGATGCGAAGTCACCTTAAAAGATGATGAATTGGATAAAATACAATTGTTATTCTCTGAAAGCCATGCAAGATACCTCTTGACAGTCAAGGCTGATGCGGTTGACGATATCCTATCACAAATCGACGTTCCTGTTGAAGTGATTGGGGAAGTTAAAGGCACTTCATTAAATGTCAATGGCCATGAATTTACCTATGAAGATTTAAACAACTCATACCATGGAGTAATCGAAAAGTACATGGTATAGGTAAGCTTGGGGGAGTTTTTACACATGTTTTTATCTAAACTAGATTCATTAGGCAATGCTGTAAAGTTAATCGAGGATAATCAGAAGTACACAGACATTGAGGAAATTCCTATCGGTGAGGCTCACAAAAGGGTGTTGGCGGAAGACGTCATGGCATTTCATGACTCCCCACCTTTTGACAAGTCAGCAATGGATGGGTTTGCATTAATTGCAGAAGACACTTTCGGAGCATCCAATTCCGCTCCTAAGCAATTAAGGATAGTTGATGCTATTGGTGCAGGGGATTTCTCATCCAAAACAGTTAATCAAAACGAGGCTATTGTGATAGCAACCGGTGCTCCAATTCCAGACGGGGCTAATGCGGTTTTGATGAAGGAGTACACCACAACCGAGGGTGATGATTTAACAATATATTCTCAGGTAACACCTGGGGAAAACGTCTCCCCTAAATCAGAGGATATCAAAAAGGGTCAGAAAATCTTAGATAAGAACACTTTCATAAGATATCAGGAACTGGGCTTGATTGCCTCAGCGGGTTATGATACCGTTAAGGTCTATAAAAAGCCTAAGGTAATGCTTATCATTACTGGAAATGAACTTGTCGAGCCGACAAAAGAGGAAATCGACAAGGCAAAAATCATCAATTCCAATCAGTTCACCATCAAGGCAATGGTTGAGGATTCCGGTGCGGAATGTGACATTGTTCATGCGGGAGATACCTTTGTTGAGGTTAAAAAAGCGGTTTCAGAGGCTTCAAGGGATTATGATGTTATCATGACTACAGGGGGAACAGCCATCAGTAAGGGTGATGTTGTCCTTGATGTGGTTGATGATTTGGGTGAAATCCTATTCCATGGTGTTGCAATTAGGCCTGGAAAGCCTGCAGGTGCAGGTATTGTTAATGGAAAAATGATTTTCACACTTTCAGGTCAGCCTGTTGCTGCAATGTCTCAGTTTGACATGTTCGCTAGGAAATATCTCTTTGAAATGCAGGGAAGATCATTTGATTTCCATATTGTTAAGAGAACCTCCCAGCTTAAGATACCTTCCCAATTGGGTAGAACAGATTTCATACGTGCGGTAACTGATGACGTTAACGCTAAGCATGTGCTTAACAGGGGTTCCGGTATCATTCGCTCAATGGTTGAGGCAAACAGCTATATCATCATTGACGAGAATGATGAAGGATACCAAAAGGACGATATAGTTGATGTAGTCCTTTTCGATTCACTACTTTGGTAGGGGAAGTGTTATTTTAATGAATGGCATTTATTATTATTTGATAGCTTTTGTTATCATCTGGGTATTGGTCGCAGTTTTCCATGAGAAACTTTCAACTCATGGGGTGGAGATGAATTTTCCAGTCATAATGTGGAGAACCCAACGCCTCAGGGGACTGATATCCGGAATTTCTAATTTTTCACCAAGATTCTGGAGATGGTACATGAATCTTGGAATTGTCGTGGCCTTTGGAGCCATGATTTTCATCACATGGACGCTTGTATCCACTTTACCGACGGTTTTCGACACACCGTCAGTGTCAATCATCATTCCAGGCGTGGAGATGCCCGGCTCATCAATCTACATTCCATTTGTCTATGGTCTGATAGCCTTGGCGACAGTTCTTGTGGTTCATGAGTTTTCCCACGGTATCCAGTCCGTTGGGGAAAAGATTTCAATCAAGTCAATAGGATTATTGCTCTTTGCAATCATTCCAGGTGCATTTGTGGAGCCTGATGAGGAGGAATTGAAAAACGCCAAGAGATCCTCAAGGCTGAGGGTGTATGCAGCCGGATCTGTTGCCAACATTACACTGGCATTGATTGCAATGCTTCTAATTTCACTGATTTCAATGGGAATACCTGCCTTTTTTGATGAGAACGGTATTGAAATAGATAGAATAGTCAGTGATTCACCGTCTGACGGAATCCTGAAGGAAGGAATGATTATAGAGTCAATAAACAATGAAAAAGTAAACGATTCCGAGTCTTATGTCAATATTGTAGGGTCATTCCATCCGGGGGACAATGTATCGGTTCAAACAGACCAGGGAACATATAATGTGGTTCTTGATAAGAATCCAAATAATGAGTCAGTCGGATTTTTCGGAATACAGGCAAGCAAACACTTTGAAATGATAAACAATAGTCTCGGCCCAATACCTTGGGTGTTGTTCGAGCTTCTTGAGCTTTTCCAATGGGTTGCGATGCTTAACCTTGGAATTGGATTATTCAATTTGCTCCCGTTAAAGCCATTGGATGGCGGCTACATGCTTGAGATACTCCTGAGCTATAGGTTGTCCGAAGAGCATTACAAGCCAATCGTGAATGCCTTGTCAGTTGTTATGGCAATGATAATAGTGTTCAGCCTGGTTGCCGGCTTTTTATAAAAAAAGTAAGAAGAAAGAATGTGTAATTCTTTCTATAATTCTTTACATGCTTGAGCTAATTTTTTACCTAACTCGTAGCTTGCTTCGTCTTCATCAGCGGTTGGCACAAAGTAGATTTCTTGTGTGTCAACAATATCGAATCCGCAGTTTCCTAATTCTTCAGCGAGTTTTGCAGGAGCTCCTCCTCTTCCACCCATTGAACCGAAGGTAACAGCTTTTCTTTCGATACCGGTTCTGTTGAAGAGTAATCCTTTTAAGTAGTACATGATGTCCCCGATACTTGGGTATGGTACATCGTTGATTGTTGGGTCTCCAACAGCAATACCTTTACTGGTTAAGATACTTTTAACGATTTCTGATCTTTCATCTTCGTGTAAGAAGAAGATTTCCACATCATAACCTTCACTCATTGCACCTTCAGCAATTTCGTGAGCCATTTGTTGGGTTGAGTAGTGCATGGTATCGTAGATGATTGTGATTTTGTCTTCACATACACCGGTAGCCCAGTTTTGGTAAGCTCCGATAATTTGCATTGGGTCGGTCCAGATTTGACCGTGGGATGGTGCAATCATTTTGATTTGATCAAGTAATCCTAATTCCACTACTTCGTTTAGTTTTTTGAGAACTAATTTGGAAAGCGGAGTGATTAGGTTTGCGTAGAACTTTTGAGCAGCATCCATAAGGATGTTTTCTGGGATTTCATCAGAGAATCTTTTGGTGAAACATAAGTGTTGACCAAATGCATCGTTAGGGAATAAAATACCGGTTTCATCAGCAAGTAAAGTGAACATGCTGTCAGGCCAGTGTAAGAGGAATGCGTCGAGGAACGCTAAGGTTCTTCCACCAACATCGAGGCTGTCACCGGTTCCGACGGTGATGAATTCAGCGCCTTCTAAAGATGGGTAGTGTTTTAACAATCCTTTAACTGCAATTTCGGTACAGTAGATTGGTGCTTCAGGGAATCTTTTGTGTAAGTCCACTAATACACCGGAGTGGTCTTTTTCCACGTGGTTTTGAATGATGTAGTCAACTTTGACGTCTCTTCCTTCTTGTGCGAAAGCATCGTCGATACGAGCCATCATTTCTTTTGTTTTACCAGGGTAAGCATTATCGATTAATGCAACTTTGTCTTCACCGAAAACGAGGTAAGCGTTGTAGGTGGTTCCGTCTAATGTGTAACCGTGATATGTTCTTAAGTCCCAATCGAGTACACCGATCCAGTATACTCCATCAGCTATTTTTTGAGCATTAGCTTTCATTTTTAAATCTCCTTAATTTCAATTCATTTATTTATGAATTGTTATTATTTTAATCATTATTTTATATATAGTTTTGTTTTATACGAACAGTTTATATTGTTCGCATGCTTATTACTTCTCAACTGCTCTCTCTCAAGATATTATACATATGAAAAATAGAAGTGATTAGTATGATGAATGACGAGCTATTAAGAAATATGTCAATAACCTGTAACCACTCTGAGGGGACAGCGTTGAATTATGTACATGCTCTTAGAAAGTACTGTGACTATTTTGATATGGAACTTAAAGACTTTCTTAAAGAAGCAGAAGAAGATGAGAACAATGGAGTAAAATGGAAACATAGTCGATTAAAAGCAAAATTAGTTGAATATAGGCACCATATGATGCAGGGATACGCTTTTAGCTCAGTGAAAAAAGAAATGAACTGCATTAAATTTTTCTACAAATTCTATGACATTGAGGTAATGGATCTGCCTAAAGTTAATGAAAAAGCCATTAAGAAATCAGCTCCAATATACTTTAAAGATTTACCGGATAAGGAAGTAATCAGAGAAGCTTTTAAAATAGCATCTCCTATGATGAAAGCCGTAATACTATTCGGTTGTTCTAGTGGTTGCGCTAGAGCCGAAACATTGAGCTTGACAGTTGGAGATTACATTGATGCTTTGTCTGATTATTTACCAAGCAGGAACATGGATATTTTTAAAGTAATTGATTATCTCAATGATGTTGATGATATTGTTCCAACCTTCAGTATTTTGAGGAAAAAAACAAACAAATATTATCTCACATATTGCAGTCCTGAAGCCGTAAAAGCTATAAACGCATATCTGTTGATTCGTGAAAAACCACTAACTAATGAAAGTCCATTATTTGATATTAGCCGCACACACCTTGTGAGATTATTTGAAGACATTAATGATACTTTAGGTCTTGGAAGGGTTGGCCCATATCGTAGATTCAGAACCCATATGCTCCGTAAATTTCATGCAAGCGCATTATACAATGATGGTATGAGCATAGACAAGGTTAATGATTTACAGGGCAAAGCCAAAAACAAAACAGATGCTGCATATTTCCTGACCAATCCTGAAGATTTAAAATTCGAATATATCGAGCATCTTTCAGCGGTAACAATCAACATTGATGTTGAAAAGCTATCTATCAAATCTCCTCAGTTCATCCAAATCGAAAGAGAAAATGAAACATTAAAATCCGAAGTGGGTGACATGAGAAAAGAACTTGATGAGATGAAAAAACTGAAAAAAGAATTTTATGATATTATTGAAAAGGTCGGAGGCCAATCATAATATCATATAAGTAAAATAGCGATAGCATTTGGCACTGGGTAATATGTGTTGAATGCTATCAATATTAATTATCTATTTTTTTTTAAATTTTTTTCTAATAATTATCCCATTAATTTATTACTAATTTTATATAAATAATATAATAAAAATTATAATAACAAATCATATAAAATTTAAACGATAGTGATTATATGGGACTTACAGATTATATTAAAACCAGATTATTGAATAATCGTGTAGAACAGTACAATACTAAACGTAGCTATTGGGGTGAAGATGAAAGGCAACCTCGAACTGACGGAATAAACACTGGCCTTGATCTTGTAGATGCACTACCTCTAGTAATTAATAAAACTATATCTAATGCACGTTATGTGGTAAAACTTGCATATACCCTTCAGGTATTTTGAAAAATGGAATGAAAAATTAATGTGTTAACTAAAAGTAAGAAATCGGATTTTCGATTACTTACCACTTTTCCGTGGACAATTTATAGAATAATGTATTGTCATCACCAATTATAAAATTTTGCTTTTTGTTTTCAACAAGTTTGGATATTCATAAAAACATAAAGAACATAAAAAAATTTTATGATTCTTATGTTTCTTATGTTTTCATTAATCAATAGAGGTTTTCATAACCAATTTCTTAATGGAAAATATTCAGTGTTAACGTAAACATTCTACCTGATTTTCGATTTCATTAATTAAACATTTTTTTGAAGAGGGATATTAATAAAATCGAGGTTATAAAAAAAATTTAATTGATGGTGATGGATTTAAAGTAGTTTATTTGACTGTTATGGTATTGGTGTTTTTCTGCTTGCCATATGTGGTTTTGATTTTGTATTTTCCTTTTTTGAGGTTTTTGACTTTGATTTTAGCGATTCCTTTTTTATTGGTTTTTGCCTTGTATTTTTTGCCGTTGATTTTGAATGTTATTTTCTTGTTTTTAAGTTTCTTTCCGTTTTTGTTTAAAAGCTTTGCAGTATAGGTTAGTGTTTTTCCCTTTTTGATTTTCTTGTTTTTTGTTATGAGTGTCTTTTTGACAGTGATTTTATTTTTGACTTTCACGTTTTTATATGTTGATGTAATGGTGTATTTGCCTGATTTGAGTGTGAGTTTTAGTGTTGCATAACCCTGGCTGTCTGTTTTCACATTAATGGTATTCTTGTTTATCTTGATGCTTACGATTGCGTTTTTAACGGGAACGTTATTGTTCAGCACCTGCACCTTATACTCCTTGTTTGCACCGTAATACTGTACAATGTTTTTGTTGCCGGTAATTTTATAATTGTTATTTAATACATTAAAAGAACCGGAGGCGATTGCCATTGAAAGTAAATCAGAACCCTGATATGTTGCAGTGTAGGTATAACTTCCCACTTTAAACTCACCAAGGTTTCTTGATCCAACACCATCAGTAATGATGATTCTATAATAATTGCCGTTAATCTCAAGAACCAGATCACCGGATACTTTATGATTATTAACGTCACTCAGTGTGGCTGTAACAATCAAATCATCATCAGCATTAACATTGGCAATGTTTACTTTTAATACTGATTGTACTTGATTTAAAATAAGTATCTCAGATACTGCTTTTGACTCATAATTATTATCACCATTATATGTTACGATAAGATTATAGGAACCTGTATTCAATGGACTGATTAGCCATGAAGCATTACCATTAACAATTGTCCTGTTTCTTGGTGAGTATTGTCCCTGAATGCGGAAAGTAACATTACCTGTCGCATCACCATTTAAAACAGCATCAATTTGAATATTAGTGTTTAACACTAATGGTGTAGTCTTAATTGTTATTGTTGGGGTTGCCTTTTTAACATTAACATTAACGGAGGCATCTGATCCTTGATATATATTATCTCCATTATATTTGGCAGTTAAAATATAATCCCCGGCAGGAACATTGCTAAATACAGCATTTGCCTGATTTCCAGTTAAGCTAATTGTTTGTGATTGATTGTTTAATGTGAATGTTACGCTGCCGCTTGCAGTGCTTGTGACAAATGCAGTTACACTAAAAGATTCACCATAAGTAATGTTGGATGTGCTTATTCTTATTTGTGATATGGCATTTTTAACACTGAATTTCATATTAATTGTTTGATTAATATAATTATCATCACCAGTATAGATTACTGTCAGATTATGCTCACCTGCAGCTAAATCCGGAATAATAATGCTTGAAGACTCATTAATTATATTATTGTCCACGATGAGTGTGACATTACCGGATGCACCCTCCGGTAATGTGGCAGTAATTATTTCAATTTCGCCGGCAAGAATATCCTTGATGTCAATGTTTATTTTTGCAGGATTAACAGTTACAGTGTCAGTGTATGTTGTGTTTTTATATGTGACTGTAATATTGTATTTTCCGGCTTTACTTGTAACAGGCAGTCTTGCAACTCCATTCTCATCAGTGGTTAAATTAATAGTTTCATTTTTAAATAAAACAGTGATATTTGTGTATTCGTAGGGATTATTGTCAGTGTCAAATAATTTTATAATATAATAGTTTAATTCCTGTTCAGTGATAATTGGATGGGTAGTGTTAATGATTGCTTTTCCCTCAATATGTTTTGTTGTATTCCAGGAAACATATGAATAATAATTGTCCCCCAGATATAGTACATAAATATAGTTTGTGCCTCTTTTGAATTTAACATTGAAGTTGCATGAACCGTTAGTTAAATTTTTTATTATAACCTCATCGTTATTAATGTATACTCCCACTTCACCGGTACAGTCCATATAATCAGTTTTAACAATGATATTACCTGTTAAATCATCATTATTGCTTATAGTGACTGTTAAGTTAGTGTGTTTTCTATAAACGCTAAAAGTGGTTGTTGCATTTGACGGAGCGTATTTCTTATCTCCAGGATAGAAAACACTTACAGTGTATATTCCATCATGAAGATCAGTAATTGTAATTGGAGTAACGGTATTGTTGATGAATATTGTATTGTTCACTCCATTAATACATATTATTGCTTCGCCTCTAACATCTCCCGGGTTTATTGTGAGATTTAAAATTGCAACGCCTTCTCCTTCATTAATATTTTCACTGGTTAAAGTCAAATTGGTTTTCCATTTGCTTACAACAAACAGTGTGCTTGCAGAACCTGATTCATAATATTCATCCTCATCAAATATTACAGTAATATTATATACTCCAACGTTTCTGGTGATTGTTAAAGTTCTGGTGGATTGTGTGTCTGCTTCATGAACATATACTCCATTAACATAGAGTTTACCATATAATTTGGCGTCATCCGGTGTGATTGTAATTGTTATTTTACCTTTTTCACCATATCTGACTTCAGGAGCAACAACAGTAATATTGGTTTTAATCTTATAAACAGTACACTGATAGATATTGTTCAGGAGTTTGAAATATGTATTGTCACCGTTGTAGGATATTTTGACTGTGTAATTTCCTGGTTTTAAGTTGGATGGCAATGTGAAATTGCAGGTTCCGTTATCTAATGTTAGGATGTAGTTTTGGTTGTTGAATGTTAATGTGATATTTCCTGTTGGTGTGCCATAATCTCCACTGACGTTCATTTTGAATTGGATTTCACCGTCTTTATATGTGATGTTGTTGTATTCTACTGTTAGATTGGCAAATTCTTTTCCCACATCCACAAGACTAACATGTTTGTCATATCCGAGTATTGTTGCAGTTATATTATATTGATTTTTAATGTTTGTGTAGTTGAAATTGAATGTTATTTTATCATATAATGTTGTGGTTATGTTTATCCATTCTCCATTTTCATTTATTGTTGTTATTGTAGTGTTGAATCCTAGCTTGAAAGGCAATTTGTCCCAATCATTAAATACAATTGTGTCTTGTCCGTTTGTCAATGCTAAAGTTAATGTAATGTTTTGTGTTTTGTTTAATTTAATCGGATAGTACTCTTGTTCAAACGCAACTGTGAAGTAATAATTGAAATCCACATTCTGAACGGAATCATTATGGTCTAAACAATAATAATTATAGTTTATGTAGCAGTTTTTTGTTCCAGCATCATATAAGAAGCTTTTTGGTGAATGTAAACCTCCTAGAGCTCCTGATGGGTCTTTTTGATCTAAATAAATTTTTGTGTTTAATAGATAACAGTACATTACTGTTATTTTTCCGGTATTGTAAATGTTAAATGATCCATCACCTGCATTCAGTGAATGCCAAATAGGATTATTGTTGTCGAAGATACAACTGGTTATTTCCATTTCACCATCATTTTTAATAATTCCATAATATCTCTGCCATCCAGTTCCACTATTTCCCCAACTTATTGTGTTGTTTTTTATTATGGTTTTTGTTATTGTGGCTTTTCCAGTTTCACTATTGGAAATCACTCCTGCATAAATATGTGAATAATATGTCCACATTTCTCCATTTGGTTGTGGAACATAACGGTATACCAAATATGAGTATGGAGCATTATTATTTAGTATTTGAGAATTATTAATAACCATTATTCCATTATTATGTATCCCAACTCCTCCCACATAAAAATTGCCACTACATTTACTTATTATTGTATTGTTAATTGTTAATGTTCCGTCATTGTATATTCCGCCTAATCCTTTAAATGTTTTTGATTCTGTTATTGTGGAATTATTTATATTGCAGGTTCCAGTTGTATAAATTGATGATCCATTTCTAATGTCATTAATGCTTCCACTTGTTTGACTATTATTAAATATTGAATTTTCAATAGTAAGTTGATTGGTGTTGTAGATTGCTCCTCCATTATCTCCGGTTATTGTGTGGAATGTTGAGTTGATTATTTTTAAGTTATTGGTGTTGTAGATTCCTCCTCCGTCATTTCCAATGATATTGTTAAATGAGGAGTTTATGATTGTTAGTTCTTTGGTGTTGTAGATTGCTCCTCCATTTGTTTTTTTTGTTGTGCTTTGTGTTTTATAGTTGTTGTAGGTGTATTGGTTGTTTAATGTTTGTTGTTTTGATATTAAATATACTGCTTGGGTACTTGTTGAGGTTATATCTTCAATTAAAGTGTTATTTAGTGAACTTTTACCATCATTGTATATTATTCTGTAGTTGATATTGGTGAAATTGACATTTTCAATGTAGAGAGTTCCTTTATTGTATATGATTCCGTTTAATGTTGTTGTTTCTGTTGGAAGGTTGTATGGTGTATATTTATTATTGGTGAATGTTGTGTTTGTGATTTTTAGTGTTTTTGTGTTTGTTATTAATCCGTTAATGTTTGAGGGTCTTGTTTGGTAGAATTGGTTTAGGTCTTCGATTTTACAATTTTCAAGTTCTAATTCACCAGTATTGTCTATCAAACCTAAACTGTTGTCCTTAAAAGTACAGTTTATTAATTTTAAATTTCCTTTATTTGATATGATGTAGTTGTTATTTCCGATGAATGTTAGATTGATTAAAGTTATGCTTGTAGTGGATTGTATTTCAAGTAATGTTTGTGTTTTATCTAAAATAAAAGAAGCATTATTTCCAGTTATGGTAATATTTTTATTTATTTGTATGGTTTCTATTGTATCTTGTAGGAGATTAATGTCAGTTAATGTGATGGTTCCTCCATTTACTGCTAAATCTATTGCTTTTTGCAGTGATTTAACACTATTATTCCAGGATTGGTTAGATGAAAAAGTATTGTCTATGAGTATTTGTGTATTGTTTAAACTTTTAATAACTGTATTGTTTTTTATTTCTTCAAAATGCAATATATTGGAATATGTGTCGAATAGTGAAGTTGTCAAATAACTATTGGGATTTAATGTGTATGTGAATGGCACATCTGCAGTATATGTTACGCCGGGTTTTACTTCGGGGAGGTTTAAATCACCAATATTGATTTTTTTTATTAGAGTATTATTTTCATAAATGTGGATGTTGTATGTTGAAAATTCACCATCACTGTATGGAGTAACGAATGAAAAATGCATGTTTATGGTTATATTTCCGGTATCCTCAAAAGAACTGGTATCATTTACAGTTATTGCAATTTCAGGGTTATATGGCATAAAATTAGATAATATTTCATCATTTTGACTTTGACTTAATAAATTATCATATGTTTGATTATTAAAATTTTGTGATAAATTATCCTCTTCAATATGCTGTGAATTTAATGTATTCTCATCTATTTCAATTGCATTATCATTTGTTATTTCTAAAGAATTAGTATTATTTTCAGTTGCATCAATACTTGTAATATTAATTAATATTATTATAATCAAGCTTATTAATAAGTATTTTTTTACTCTTTTACTCATAATTCATTACCTTTTAATTTACTTTATATAATAATATTATGATTATTATATTTAATTTTATTCAAGATAATTTTATATATGTTTAAATATAGATTAAATTATATTAGAAGATTTTTCAATACAACTTCAGTCATGTATGTAATAATGAAGTATCAATCTCTTTGAAAGATTTTTTAATGATTTTTAATAGTAATTTTTGAAAATGAATAAATTGAAAGGCGATAATATTGAAATCTAGATTTTTAATATTTTCATTATTGTTGCTAGTGTTTGTTGCAGGAATAGGCGCTATTTCTGCTGAAGATACTAGTGATATTGGGGAAATATCATCAGATGAAGTTACTGATGAAGTAATTTCTGTTGATGATACTGTAACAGATGTATCAACATCTGATGCTGATGAAGTGGTTTCTGATGGTGAACCTACTCGAGGTACTTATACCTGGGGAGATTTTAAATCAGAAGTCGAAGATACAAATGTAAATACAGTTAAATTAAATCAGAGTAATATTGCTCCGTCAACAAGCAGTTCTGATCAAATTAGTATAAATCATGACATAACTATCGTTGGGGGCTATGGATATTATATAGGTAACGCAGACTGGAATAGTGCTGCATCCTATAATTACATTCCAATGATTACTTCTGCAAATAATTTAAATGTTAACTTTGAAAATGTTACATTCCAATACTTGTCAAATAATATCTTCATAAAACTGATGGGTAATGGAAACTTTGCTTTTAAAAACTGTGTATTTAACAATATCAACTGTACTGGCGATCACCAATCAGTAATATGGTTAAACTACGGATATGCATTAATTGAAAATTGTACTTTTACAAATGTCAAATCTAGTTTTGGTGCAGTAACCAATTACTACACTTCTTGGGGAACTGCTGTAAACAATGCTAGAATGACAGTTAGAGATTCTACCTTTAAAAATAATTATGCTACCACTGAACCTGGTGCAATCAACAACTGTGGTAAACTAGAAGTTTATGATTCAACTTTCGAAAACAATGAAGCATACTGGTGGGCTGGAGCAATTCACACTCACAGTAATGCAAACACTACAATTGTTCGTTCTAACTTTAGAAATAATATTGCAAGGTGGAATGGTGGAGCATTATATACTTACAGTTACTTAACTGTAATTAATTCTACTTTCACTGCTAATGAAGCTCATGGAACTGATGGTGGTGCTATAGCTGCAAGTACTTATGGTAGTAGGCCAACAATAGTTATTGAAAATTGTGGTTTTTATGAAAATAATGCAACTGGTAGTGGCGGAGCTATTTCTTTTTCCGGCGCTGGTAGATTAACTGTTGATCATTCTGTTTTTGTTAATAATACTGCTAAAAATGATAATTCTGGTCATGCTATTTTCTTTTATTATTCCGGAACCAGTTCTACTGCAGCATATTTAACTTATACTAATAATCAGTTCTATGGTCCAAATAATGGTACTGGGTCTGTTTACATTTATAATGATAAAGTAAATGTTGTCCCTTATAATAATACTATTGATGATATTTCTAATTATACTGCACCTGAAGAAAATGATACATTACCAACAGGTAATGTAAAAATTCCAACTGGTAAAAAAATAACAGCATCTGCTTGGAATAATGCATTAAATGGTCCTTTGAGTGGTGCTCCAGTTATTAGTGGTAATTATATTTTAGTTCCTGCTAATCATAATTTATATTGTTTTGATTACACAAGTCATGCTCTTGTTTGGAATTTCACAAGTGAACATGGTTATTTCCATGAATTATTAGTTGAAAATAATATTGTTTATGCTCCTGCATCATATGATGCATTATACTTACTTTATTTAAATAACGGTTCTTCTTTAACTAACAATAATATTTATCAAGGATCTAGTCTTTATGCTCCATTACTTTATAATAATACTATTTATTTAAGTAGTGAATATGGTTATGGAGATAATTGGATTAGCTTAGTTAAAAATAATGGAACTGATTATTATTATGACAGTAGTATTTTAACAATTAATGGTATAACTTATGGTACTCCTGCAATGTTATCTAAACCATACTTATATGGTAATAATATTTATGTTAATACTGTAAATGGTTTAATATCTTATAATTTAAATACTGGAATAACTAACAGTATCAGTGGTACTGTAGGTAATCCTATTATTGATACTAATGGTAATATTTGTATTTTAACCAATAATGGTACTGCTCTTTCATTATTAGACTCTAATTTAAACAGTATTGCTTCTGTTACTTTAGATGGTAAATGTAATATGTTGGTTAGTGATTATAATGGTAATGTTTATACTGTAGATGAGAATAGTTATATTTATCATGCTAATTATAAGAGGGCGTCCCAAAATATAATTCGCATAGGTTATCCAACTGGATATACTTTTAGTTAAAGCAGGATGAGTAT
>NZ_SUTJ01000022.1 GCF_015062915.1 Methanobrevibacter thaueri
ATTTCAAAAACCTCCTTAGAGAGCATTTTCAATTTTCATCAATGCCTCCTTGAAAACACGTTCAGAATCTAAACTTGTGCCATGACACTTTAAACCACATTCATATTTTAAAGAATTGATACTTTCACTGGATAGTGGAAGGCCTTCAAAATCAACTTTGGCCCGGATCATCCGTTCAACATCAATAATAATATCCATTTCTTTAGTAGATGTCATTCCAACAATTTCACCAGCAGTTGTTAGGTCAAGACCGAGACTGTACAGGCTTTCACTGTAAATCCTAATTGCCTCTTGGGCATCTTCAATTTTGGTTGAAGTTCTACCTTCACATTTTGCACGTGCAATAGTTAAACGCTCCAATGCTTTCAAGTCTCTTGCTGTAATTGGTTTTCCATCATAACTTTCAATGGCTTTTTGTCTAACTTCTACATAGAATTTTGACAATAGCTCAATTACTTCTTCAGTCAAAACAGGAAAGCAATTTGCCTTCATATAAGTAATATATTTTTTAAAACAATCATCAGAAATGGTTTTTAGATTTTTATCGATGGTGCTTTTTGTCAATAGTGTTTTTGCCAGTTGTTTATCTTTTTTCTCATTAACATCATCTCTTAGAACAAATATTAAATCGAATCTGGATAATGTGGATTCTGCAATATCTAATTGCTCCCGGATAGTTTTGGTGTCAGTGAACCTTGAAAATTTTGGGTTGGCTGCTGCAAGTATACTTGTTCTTGCACTCATGGTTTGAACAAGACCGGCTTTTGCAGATGAAACACTTAACTGCTCCATTGGCTCATTCAAACTTTTTTGTGCTGATGGTGAAAGTTTATCAAATTCATCTATTATCAGCAAACCTGTATCGGCCAATATCACACCTCCAGCCTCCATTGTCCAGGTACCTGTCAATTCATCTTTAACAGCACTTGTTGTAAGTCCTGCTTGTGAAGTATTTGTACCAGCAATGCTTATTACCTTAGGTGCTCTTTTGTTTACAGCTGAAATTAGTTGAGATTTACCAATTCCAGGATCACCAATCAACAGAATATGGCTGGTCCAGCGGTCCATAGTATCAGTTTTGAAAACATCTTCCACAGGACGTGAACCCTCAAATAATTGCAATAACAAACCTTCTTTAACAGTATCATAACCATAAACTTCAGGTGCAAGAGTATTAACTAATAATTCATAGATATCTTGTCTTTTTGACAATTCTATAATCATTTCCTTATCATTTTCTGTTAAACGATAATCTTCAAAGGCATCATCTACAGGACTGATATTATGAATATCAATTAAAAACTCAAAGCCTTCAGATTTGCCCCGCACCTTACGTGGTTCTATGCGAAATTCGCCGGTAACATCAACAACATCACCGGCTTTAATATTGTGGTAGGGTGAGGCAAGAAAATCTTGCATATAACCTTTAAATTCACGAGTGTTACCGCCTTTACGTAATTCAAGAGGTTCTTCAAGTTTAACGATACGAAAATCACGAAATTCACTCATTTCTTTTGAGATACGCATTTTTCTGCCACCACAGTTTTTACATACTGTTGGGATTACGATATCGCTGCCATCAGAAACGTCAACAACTACTTGTGCCATACATTCAGGACATTCATATACAGCTAATTTCAAATCTACACGAATGTCTGTAATATTTTTCACCATTGCTTTGCAGCTAATCCATTCACGATTATTTGTTGCATCTAAATTATGTAATTCAACTGTTTCAGGTACATTGATGTATTTTAAACTCACATGTTCTTTTGGAGAGGGATTGGTATTGTATTCATCTTCAATAGCTGATATGAACTTGTACATTTCAGATTTGAAGAAATCTTCACCGCCTTTTTCTAATAGATAACGGTTTAATTTATTGTAATCAATACCAACCCTGGACTGTTGATGTAGGGATTTAGTTTCTTCAATTTCATCAGCGTAATTTTCTTTGATGAAATGTCTTAACAGTCCGCGAGGATTATTCGCCATAATTCTACTCCAAATTCATAATATATTCATCATACCTTTACATCACGAACTACAAAACTGTAAAAGACATAGGTTCCACTTTTCTCTTTAACCTCAATTGTCATTTCATTCATTCTGTTTACAAATTCTCTGTATTCTGCGAGGTTTGCATTTCTGATGATGTTGGATTTGCCGACAGATCCTGGATTTTCCAGTTCAAGAATTGAAGTTAAAAAGTCAAACAGCACACTGCCTTTTCTAATGTTTTTGTGGATGTCACCATCGTTTTTGAGGTTTACGTTGATTTCAACATATAATTGTTCATCATCTTTGAAAACGAATAATTTGAAACGGTTTACGGTTTTTTCTTCTCCGTCATCATCGAAGGTGAATGAGGTTACACTTGACATTTCTGGTCTGCCGGTGATGAGTGTTCCATCTTCAAAGTCTTTTAATTCTGCTTTTTCATATCCGTCTGGAATGTCTACAATTTCTTCATAGTCTAATTCAGTACTTGTAAAAATAGTTTGTTTATCGTTGAAGCTCATATGCTTATTCTCCTACAATTTCTAATTCATTTAATTTTATTAGGTCATCAATTATTTCGATATCATCTTTTTTTGATTGGATTTCATGTTTTTTCATAGCAATGTCAAATCTAAAATCACTTAATTGGTCATTTACATAAGAGTTTCTTAGTTTGTCATTGGTTAGGCCTAATTCTTTGAAATCAGTGTTTAAATATAACTTTCTTTCTTCAGCTGCTAAATCACATTCAGCTTTTAATAAATCCTTTTCAAGGTCTCTTAAAATGATTAAACTTTCAGATTTCATTTTAATTAATGCTTTCATTCCAAAATCAAATATTACAGGATAATGTTTTGGAAATTCAGTAGTTTTCTCTACAATACTTTCAGACATATTTATCAGCTCACTAAAAAAATTAAAAATAGGTGATTATTCATCACCTTCTTTTATGAATTTGGATTGGTTTTCAACAATTCTTTTCTCAGCACTCATTTCTTCTGCTGAGACTTCTCCAGCACCAATAAGTTCTGCAATTGCACGATTGGTGGCACGTGTTTTTGCAGTACTCATAATAGTGTGGTCAGACACTTTGTCTTTTCCTCTTTCGCTCCTGGAGCATAGTGCGTCGGATTCTACGCTGCGTCCATTTGGAAGGGTTGCTCTTACACAGTAGTATGCTTCACGTACTCTACCCATTTTGGTTCTCTCCAATGATCTGTCCACAATATGTGTGTCCACATTGAATGCACGTGAGAGTTTTTGCCATGCGGATTTTTTCTTAAAGTGTCTTTTTACTTTGACGTAATTTCCGTCTTCATCTTTTTCTTTAACTACAATTTCCTGGTAGTCAGTTTCATTCAGTAAACCTTTGCAAAGTTTTTGATATGCGTCCCATTGCTGGATTGCTGTGTCAACATCTGGAACGCTATCAACATTCACTATACTGGTCTCCTGATTTACTGGAGCACTTTCCATTAATTCAGCTTTTACCATTATTCATCACCTTCAGCATTGATCATGTTTTCAATGACTGCTTTTGCCATGATATCTACGCGGTTGAGGATTCTTAAACCAACAACATTTGAAGATTCTGTAATATAGGAACCAAATGTAGATTTGATTTCAATTAAATCATCTTCTGCTTTGATGGTGTCATTGCAGTCAATTAGGAGTTTACCTCCATCTCTAAATTCAACATACATTGCATTTTCATCGTTTAATGCATCAAAATATCTCATAATTACTGAAACTTTCATAATTATTCACCTATTTTTTCAAATCTGGCTTTAATGCCATAGTGCTCGTATTCTTCGCGAATATATTCTTTTATTGCATATTCTTCATCATGCATAACTGTTTCAACAGTTTCACCATCTACAATTATTTTAAACATTTTTCTCACCAGCTGGATTGATAATAGTATGAGTCGAATTTATTATCTTTCAATAATTGCCTGATTACATCAACTGTGTATTTTAAACCGGCCAAGTAGTATTCAAACTCATGTTTATCTGTTAAGTCAGTTCCTCCAAAGAAGAATCCTTCTTTTGTAGGTAAGATTTTCATTGCTGTTTCAACAGTTGGATTTTCCAACACTGTTCTGCAGGCTAATAATAATCTTTTAAGATTTTTTTCACTGACGTAGTATATAGCACAGTTGTCTACACTGTCTTGTACGTTTAATACTATCCAGTTGTGGATAGCGTTTTGTTTTCTCCAGTATGCAACCTCTTCAAATTGTATTGATGAGGTGTAATCCTCTTGATTGTATGAGTGGTTAGCACCATACAAGTACATGTCTAATCCCATTTTGTCATTCCTCCTTACGCTGCAACTCCAATTGTTTGAAAAGTCCAGCCAATAGTAAAAAATATCACACTACATACACCGCAGCCAATTAACAGCACTGTTGGGTTAATTGTCATAGGTTCAGGTTTTGGATATAGTCTTGCAGGTTTACTCATTTTTAGGCAACTCCTTACAGTAACACACAGAAACAAGGTAGTCCTGGTTTACAACACAGGTTACTACGCCTTTGTGGTGTAGGCAGATTAATTTGCCTTTAAATCGTACCAAATCGTTTTTCCTGATTTTGAATTTCATATCATCTTTAACTGTTTCCAGTTGTATGAAATGGTTTGGAGGACAGTTAGTTTGCAAATTCAATATTAAATCCTTCATATTTATCAGCTCTTTTGTTTTTTTTAAAACCAATGATAAAAGCTTCACCGTTTTTAAATTTAATAAACCCGGTATCACCTTTATTTGCATATTGGATTAAAGGTAATAGTTTCACATGGATCAGTGCGTGGTAGGATTTTTTTCTTCCTCTCACCATCACACTTCCATTTTCACCAATGTCTAAAATTTTCTGTTTTATTCCACCTTTGGCAACTTTAATCTCGCCATCGTGAGTTAAAATTCCTTCAGTGTTTTCAACAAATTGGTTTACAGCATCCATCATTCCACCTCATTTACACAGTATCCATGAACATCACACTCAAAGGTGCAATCTTCACATTCTTCAAGATAATCATCATCCCAGTCAAGAGATGTAGGTGGTTCGAATCGGTAATCAAAACTCATTTAATCACCCATTTCGCTGATTTTGTCTAAAACTTCCCATATTTTTTCCCAATGCTCTTTTGGTACTAAAACATGAGTAACACCATTTACTTCTTGTTCTAACATTTTTGGCGACTCCTTCAATATTTTTCTAAAATTAGTTCAACAGCTCCCGGATTAAATTTCGATTAATACCTCATTGTTCATTAATCCGGTTTCCAAATCTTCGATCTCATATAAATCAAAGAATTCTTTTTCATTACTGATATTTTCCTTTTCGGTAATATCAGCAATTGTTTCTTCCAATGCTTGAAAGTTCATGTTTGAATAAAGCACTTCTTTAAGCACAGGCTTATTTACCCATTTTCTTAATTCATACATAGTTGACGACTCCGTAATTTTTTATCCCCTTATTGTGCCAATACAAGTCATTGGAGATAAATTATAATGCGATTAATGAAAAAGAATGATTTCATCAATCTAATTCTTATTCTCTTCCACATTACATATAAATATGTTCATTTAAAGACTTAAAAATCTATTAAAGATGATTTTAAGAAACAAGAGTTCTTTTAACAATCATTAACCGATCATAAATCTCCTATGAACACAATTCTGAAAAATAAAAAAATGAGCTCTTCAAAAAAAGTAAAAACAACAAATAATTCACCACTTTTTATGTGGAAATCTTTATATATTTCGTGAAATAAACTATTTATTGGGTTACTATTTGAACAGTAAAGATTTTTAAACTAGTTTGGCGACTCCGTTTAAACTTTTTTTATTTTTCATCTGTGACCCCATTACGAGGATTATAAATACAAAAAATCATATTTATCAGCTCGTTATTAAAGTAAATATCTTTTTTTACTTTTATAATCCTTATTTATAATAAAGATCTTTTTTTATTTATTTACTTCAATTACACAGCATTATTTTTACAAATACATAGTATTTGAAATGATTTTCTGCAATCACCCCACTAAAAACAATTTTTATTCAAATTTAGTAGTTAATAGTGAAGGCTAATTATAATTATGTTTTTTGAATATATAAATATTTCCTTTTACTTTCATTAAACATACGTTCAGGAAAACTTACAAAAGTATAGTTAATTGTACAGTCCAAAAAATAAAACACCGGTGTTTTTAAAATTGGTGTTTAACAAAAAATAAGAAAGATATTGAACTGTATAAAATATCCAAAAATCCACATCATCACTTCATGCTTCACCTCGATACATTTTTTTGAGACTGTTTATTTCGTCTGTAATCCTATCAATCTTTTCTTTATATTCCTCATTTTCTTTTTCCATTTTAATGAATTCTGGAGAATATCTATTATGCTCTTTAACATCAGTTAATATTAAAACACCTTCAATAGCCTTAATATACTCCTCAAGCAAAGTTTCTTCATCTTCAAAAAAATAAACATCATTAACCGAACCGTTACTTTTACCCTGAAGAACATTGATTGAGTATGTATCCATTCCAAACTTTTTGAGATTGGTTGCATGGTATTTACGCAGCATATGAGCTCTCAGCCTATTAAATCCTTTAATGTTTTCTTCAGGATTTCCTCCAGCAGTACCTAAACCTAATGCATTATTTAATTCCTTAAATTTAAGTGTGAAATAGTCAGTTGAAATTTTAAATAGCTTGTCAGAAGGTTCCAGCTCATCTTTGGGATTGTAGTAATTATTTTTTAGTCTTTCATCACGTAGCTCCAGGTAACTGATAATATGTCTTGTGGCCTCATCAGTGTTGAAAGTTACAAAGAATTTTTTAGTTTTTTGTCTCCTACTATTCCAAATAGGGATTATTTCACCATCATATTCCTTCATTAATTTTATTGCAGTCTTTAAATCTTTACTGTCATTATGATATTTGCTTGTGGCGTCTAAAAAATTCTGTATTGTCAAATTCCGGGCATCAATTTTACTCATACCGCTGCTGACCAAAAATAAAATCAATGCCTTCATCAAAGGTTCAGCAATTTCAACAGCTTCCTGTAAAATTTCCCTTGTTGGAAGATCTTTAGGAGTGATAGGATTTCTAACCTTAGCATTTTTCTCGTTAAATGGCGGCAATTTATGAATTTCTATGTCATGGTGATGATAGAATATTTTAACAAGTTTAAGATGATGTTTTGCACTATTAATAGTTAAAGTATCCTTACAGAAGTTCATATAGTTCACTAATCTTTTTTTAAGTTTTCTTTTTTTCCACCTTATTTGCTGTTCTTCTTCAAAATCCGCTTCATCTATCAGTTCTTGCAGAGAACAACCCTGAAAATTACAATAATGTTTTAAAGTATATTTAAAACTTTTATAACTGGCTTTAGAGAGTCCTCTTGTTGCAACAAACTCTTCTACCATTTCTTCGTTTGTACTCATATAAATCAGCTCATTAAAATTTAATATTGATTAAATTTTTATAATCAAGTGAATATATATTAAGTGAGAGAGCGTTTGAAAACTATTCAAAACTCTTCGAAAATTAACGAAAAGAAGTAATTATGTGAAATTTAAATTAATTATATATATTAATTATTTAATTTAAATCTATATTATAATTAAAAAAGGACTTAACATCATGACAATTATTATAGACCCACAATCAAGCGGAATAGCTGGAAACATGCTAATCGGAGCATTTGTTGATTTAGGAGCAGATGCCGATGAACTGAAGGAAGTTATGGAAAAATCAGCACATGATTTTGGAGAGGTTGAGGTCACATTCACAAGAGTGTCCAAGCATGGAATAGACTCAACATTCTGCCATGTGGAAATGCTGGAACACAAGCCCTCCACACATTTCAAGGATTTCATCACAAAAATCAGGGAATTGGATTTGGACAAGAAAGTCATCGACACTTCCGTGAAGATATTTGAAAGGATAGCTGAAGCTGAAAGTAAGGTTCATGGAAAAAGCCTGGAAGAGGTTCATTTCCATGAGGTGGGTGCCAGCGATGCTGTTGCTGATGTTATAGGTTCCGTTTATGCTTATTACTCCTTAGGTTATGATTCACAAAAAATCATTGGCCTTCCAATAGCTGTTGGAGGCGGAAGGGTCAAAACCGCCCATGGAATCATACCTGTTCCGGCTCCTGCTGTTGTTGAGATTTTAAAGGATGCAAATATGATTGGCGGACCTGTGGACTCCGAGCTTGCAACACCTACAGGATCTGCAATATATATGGAATTGTGTGATGAGATTAGGGATTTCATTCCGCAAGTCAAGGCTCAAAAAGTGGGTTATGGAGCCGGACGAAAGGATTTTGACCATCCGAATGTCGTAAGGATAATTGAAGCATCCGACATTGGCCAAAGCGATGAGATTGATGTTATTGAAACCAATCTTGACCATTTGACAGGTGAAGAGATTGGATACCTGTTCGATGTGCTTCTGGAGGCCGGTGCAAGTGACGTTTCAATCACCCCAATAATAATGAAGAAAAACCGTCAGGGAAGTCTTTTAAAGGTGATTTCAAGAAGAGACAATCGTGAAGTCATCATTGACACCATATTCAATGAAACTGGCAGTTTGGGCATTAGAATAGCTCCAAACATGCATAGGGGAACTGCCAAAAGGGAATTTGAAACAAAATCATTCAACATTAACGGCAAGGATTATGATGTGACCTTCAAGATAGGTTATGTCAACGGCAAGATAATATCAAAAAGACCGGAATTTGAGGATTTGAAAAAGATTGCAAAGGATACAGGTTTGGCATTAAGGCAAGTCAAGGAGCTAATCCAATGAAAAAGGCAATAAGTGTTTTTTCAGGAGGCCTTGACTGCACCGTTGCAACAACAGTCTTTGACAGGGATTATGAAATCCATGCGATAACATTCAATTACGGTCAAAAGGCTTTTAAACAGGAATGTAAAGCTTCTGAGAGAATTTGTGAAAAGATGGGCTGGACCCATGAAGTTATTGATTTGCCTTGGCTTTCAAAAATTAGTGACTCAAGCCTGAACACTGATGATGAAATTCCTGAGCCATCAGAATTGGATTTGGATGATTTTGAAAAAAGCAGTAAAACTGCAAGCAGTGTTTGGGTTCCTGCAAGAAACACTGTCTTTACATCAATAGCCCTTTCCTATGCCGAAAGCATTGGTGCTGAGATTATCATTGTCGGTTGGAACAATGAGGAGGGAGCCACATTTCCCGACAATTCCAAGGAGTATCTTGAAGAATTTAATGAATTGATAAAGGTTGGTTCACCTGAAAAAATAAGAATTGAAGCACCATGCATTGATTTGAATAAAGAGGAATTAGTTGAGTTAGGTGTTAAAGTGGGTGCTCCAATGAAACTTAGCTACTCATGCTACAAAGGAGAGGATGAACCCTGTGGAGTTTGCGAAAGTTGTGTGAGGAGAAATAGAGCATTCAAAAAGGTAGGATATGATTAAGTGTTTAATCATATTTTTCCAAGTCCTTTTTCCAGTTTACGTCCTCCAATTTTATTTCTTCCACCATTAAGTCCCTTGCATTGGATACTGATGCATATACATCCTTAATACCTTGTTTTGATTTCCTGTAGTTTGCAATATGGCTTTCGTGGAATCCGAACTTTCTTGCTTCTGCATATGAGTCGATGTCAGCTCCAATGTATATGAATTCCCAATTGTGATTGGAAATCAGATTTTTAATTTGTTCTTTTGTGTATTCCCTTGATGAGTTTTCATATCCGTCAGTCATTATCACGACTAGTGTTTTGTTGTCTATTTTCTTATCCAAAGTGTTGATGGTTCTTCCAATGGCGTCAAGAAGGGCGGTTGATCCTCTTACCCAGTATTCCCTGTCGGTAAGTTTAGGCACTTCATGAATTGGTTTTCTTTCGTATAGTACTTCATAATCATGGTCGAAGAGTATTGTGGTTACTCTGGTGTTTAGTTCCTTTTTAATTTCCTGTTGTATGAATGAGTTGAATCCTCCGATTGTGTCGGCTTCTGAGCCGGACATTGATCCGCTGCGGTCCATTATGAATATTAAATCCATGGCCTCTTGTGGGTTGGTTGTTGTCATCTTTTTTCACTTCCTTATTTTTTGTGTTAATAAGTTGTGTCTAACTTACACACAATATATTAACATTAAGTAGTATATAAATGTATCGGAAATGAAAAAAATATTTGAAAAAAAGAGTTATTTTATTTCATCCAGAATGTCTGAGCCTTCCTCAGTCAACCTGTAAAGCCTACCTTTTCTGGATTTTGGATTAAGACACTCTACAAGTTCCTGTTCCTTAAGGTCCCTTAAGACATTGGAAATGTGATTTTTTAAAATGCCACTATCCTTTGCAATCTCGGTTGGAATCTTTACATCGTCGCCGATGGACTTTAAAACCTTAACCCTATATGATGATTTCTTAACATATTCTGATTTATCACTCATGAAACCACCACTATATCTTGTTTCCGCAATTGGTACAGAACTTGTCGCCTTGTGCTATGGTAGCACCGCATTTTGAGCATTTGAGCTGCACATCAACCTTGGCACCGCAATTGGTACAGAACTTGTCGCCATTTGCGAGAGGAGCTCCGCAATTTTGACAACTTCCCACATTACCAGTCAAATGAGTGTCTTTGAACTCATCTTTTGGAGTTGGAACATCACCAATGACAGGTTTTGCGTAAAAATCAGTCTGGTTTTCAATTTCAACAATCAATTCATTCATTGCAGCTATCCTTTTGGAGTCCGCAGGGTGTGTTGAGAAGAAATCGTGCTCATTGGAGTTTTGGGAGGACATGTCCTGCCAGAAATGAGGAATATGTGAAATGTCATATCCTGCCCAGTGAATGATCATCATTCCCAAACGGTCAGCCTCAAGCTCCTGATCACGTCCCCATGGATTCATCAGAAGAAATTGGGAACCCACTGATGCGACATTTGTCGCAGCACGTGTCATTGCGCCCAGTCCACCAAGCCCCACAAGATCCATTGCGAAACTTCCAATCCAAGCAGCTGAAGTGATTGCGTTTTGAGCGTTTTGAGCGCTGATTCTTGTTCTTGAATGGTCAAGCAAGGCGTGTGCCATTTCATGACCCAGGATAAATGCAACCTTTTCTTCAGTGTTTGCAACAGACAATATGCCTGAAAACATGACAATCTTACCCCCAGGCATGCAGAACGCATTTACAGTATTGTCTGCAACCAGATGAACATCCCAATCATAATAGTCCTCAACATAATCAAGCCTTCCTATTTTGGCCAGATACTCATTGACTGCATTGATTAGCCTGACTGCAACATTGATTACAATCTGTCCGTTTTGAGTGTTGTCAAGCAATTGTGATTGGTTTATCATTCCATAATATTCATTATATGAGTCCTGAAGGAACTTGTCATCGTTTACCATGTCAAAATGTTTCTTACCGGTGAATGGATTTATTGCACTTCTGTCATCTTTTGCCATGATTAAATTTATTAATACTTTGTGTATAAAAACTTTTTTGAAATTAGTGAACAGTATCAAATATATTACCATATTTTTATAAGCACATTAATGAAAAATAGTATTATGAGCATACTAACAACTTATAAGGATTTGTTAATCGAATCATTAAAGGAACACAAGAAGATGATTATAATACTATACGCACTATTTATAATCTCATTTATTGCAACATGGGTTTTGGCAGGAGATACTATAAGTTCAAACGTGCAAAGCATTATGAATAGCACTGCAACCGTCCCCACCCCAGCAGAGCCGAATATCAGCCCAGCATACTTATTTATCCACAATGCCGGTGGAGGACTCCTAACTTATTTCGGTTCAATATTCTTTGGGATTATTGCAATTGCCATGATAATCTACAATGGAGCGAATTTAGGTGCAACCGGACCAGTATTCAGTGCAGTTAAAGCAAATGGAGGACTCCAATATCTAATTTACCTGATTCCACATGGAATATTTGAAATAACCGGAACAATCATTCAGTCAGTGGCAGGAATCCTATTGTTCATGTTCGTTTGGAGATTCCTGAAAGGAATCATAAAAGGAGAGAATGGAACCCGCCTATCAGCAAGGGACTCATTTGAAAAGAATAAAAAAGTATTGATTCAAAGTGTGGTGCTTTTAATCTTTGCAACAATACTCATGCTTATTGCAGCTCCAATCGAAGCATACATCTCAATACCATTTTCCGAAATGATAATGGGAGTGTAATTTTGGGTGGAAAACCCAAAATTTTTCTTTTTTTAATAATTAATATTTAAAACAAGTGCTTGTTTTCTTACTGTAACAGTTATTGCAGCTTTGACATATTGACACGCCTTCACCGTTTGCTTTCCATTCAGCCAAAAAGTCCGCCTGTGCAACGAACGGCTTGGACATTGACATGAAATCGACCTCAGTGTGGTTTAAGACATCATTCATTGATTTCATATCCCTCATTGATCCTCCTAAAATCACAGGAATATCAACTTCATCAATCAGTTTATCAACATACACTAAAAATGGATTTTTTTCATTTCCATCGTAAAGATATGATATTGTACGTGCAGTAAGTTGTATACTGTCGGCTCCTGCATTTTCGAGTTCTTTTGCCACTTTAAGACTTTCTTCAGCAGTCATACCATCTTTTCTAACATCCCATGGGTTGATGCGTATGCTTATGTGAAAACCAGGCATTGTCTTTTTGATTAATTTGATAATTTCAGAAGCGATTCTTACACGGTTTTCAGTGTTTCCCCCATAATTGTCATCCCTTTGGTTGAAGTATGGGTTGATGAATCTTGCCAAGTAGAAATTGTTCCCCATATCAATTTGCATTCCATCGAAACCTGCAAAAGAGAATTTTTTGGCAGCCATTATTACTTCCGCCTGAAGTTTCCTTATCCCCTCAAGTTTTAAATCGTTAGGTTCAGCCTTCTGGTTGTCTCCATCATCATAGTAAAAGAATGCCAATTGGCCTAAAACTGGAACATCATAATTGTGACAGATGTCTGTTATCATCTTATATTCCTTTACAAAACCCAAATAATTCAAGTTTGCACAATATGGGGCAAAACGGTCCTTATGGTCAAGGACAAACATTTCAGAGATTATCAAACCTGTTCCTGAACTTGCAATCTTTTCATACTTATCATAGATTGCAGGTGATAGAAACCCTCCTTCCTCGGTTTCTGTTTCCCATGTACCTGTCCTAACAATCCTGCTGTTTAGCTTCAAATCTCCTAATTGAACTTCATCGAAAATGTTTTTCATAATAATCACATATAACTACTTGTCTTATATTATTATAATCTCCAAAAGTATTTAAACGTGATAGTAATGTCAAAGTAACCTAAAATAAAGATAACTATATATTGAACCGGTTAAAAAGTTAATAATTAACTAACTTTATGGAGGAACAAAAATATGGCTAATGGAATTCTTGCAGCAATCTTATCCTTTTTCATTCCAGGATTAGGTCAGGCTTATGCTGGAGACATCAAAAAGGGAATCATCTTTTTCATTGTCTTAATAGTTTTAATATTGATTGGAACAATGATATTCAGAAGCTGGGTAATCTCCCTTATAAATATCCTATTCTCATTATATGCCGCTTATGATGCATACCAAATGACACAATGAAAAAAAAGAATTATAAATGGAGTTTTAAAAACTCCTTATTTTTATTTTTAAAAAAAAGTAAATGAAGGTAATCTATTTGATTACCATTAAAGTATCGCCAATGCTTACCGCATCACCAGGTTCCACGAAAATTTCCTCAACAGTACCGTCAACTTCGGACTGTATGTCGTTTTCCATTTTCATAGCCTCAATTACGGCAATTGTGGATCCTTTTGCAACCTTATCCCCAACATTAACGTTGAGTTTGATTACCATACCTTGCATTGGTGAAGGAACAGCACCTTCAACAGGCTTGAAGTTTCCAGATTGGGTTTCTTCGATTTCCATAAATCCGGTCGGCATGATTTTAACTTCAAACACATCCCCGTCAACCTCAACATTATATTGGGTTGGGATTCCAATTCCTTCATCTTCAGTGATAGTGTGAGCTGGTTTGAGCTCTTCCTCTTCAGCTTCACCTTTAAGGAATTTTGGAGCGATTGGTGGGTATAATGCATAAGTTAAAGCATCTTCATCGGATTTAACAAATCCTTCTTTTTCACCTTCTGACTTGAACTTGTCGAATTCAGGTTCAAGCAAGTCTGCTGGTCTGCAGGTAATTACCTCTTCATCACCGATGATTCTTTTTGAGATTTCCTCATTCACAGGAGCTGGTGGCTTACCGTACATTCCTTTCATGTATTCTTTTACTTCGTTGGATACAGTTTTGTATCTTTCTCCACCGAGAACGTTCATTACGGATTGGATACCTACAATTTGGCTTGTAGGAGTTACAAGTGGAGGGTATCCCATGTCTTTTCTGACTCTTGGCATTTCATCCAATACGTCATTGTATCTGTCAAGTGCGTTTTGCTCTTTTAATTGTGAAATGAGGTTTGAAAGCATTCCTCCAGGAATTTGATATAATAACACATCAGCATCAACACTTTCAGAAATAGGGTCAAGGATACCGGAGTATTTTTCCTTGATGTCCTCAAAGTATTTCTTGATTGATGCCAATAGTTTTAAATCCAAACCAGTATCGAATTCAGTACCTTGAAGCGCTGCAACCATACTTTCTGTAGGTGGTTGGGAAGTACCCCAAGCGAGAGGTGAAATAGCTGTGTCTAAAATATCAACACCAGCTTGACAAGCTGCATAATAGCTGATTGGAGTCATTCCACTGGTACAGTGGCAGTGTAAGTCTACAAGCAAATCGGTTTCTTCCTTGAGTTTTGATACTAATTCATAAGCTGCAGTTGGTGTGATTAACCCTGCCATATCCTTGATTGCAACTGAGTCACAGTCAAGTGCTTCCAAGTTTTTAGCCAAGTCAACGAAATCATCCAAGGTATGTACTGGACTTATAGTGTAACTGATTGTTCCTTGCACATGTGCACCTTGGTCTTTGGCAACCTTAATTGCCTTTTCCATATTTCTGATATCGTTTAATGCATCAAAAATCCTGAATATGTCCACACCATTCTCATATGATTTCTCAACGAATTTGGTTACAACATCATCAGGATAGTGTTTGTAACCGACAAGGTTCTGTCCTCTTAAGAGCATTTGAATAGGAGTGTTATTGAATTCAGATTTCAATTGTCTTAACCTTTCCCATGGATCTTCGTTCAAGTATCTTATACAAGTATCAAAAGTAGCTCCACCCCAAGCCTCAACTGAGAAATATCCAACTTTATCCATTTCTTCAGCAATAGGAATCATGTCTCGGGTTCTCATCCTAGTTGCAAGCAATGATTGGTGAGCATCACGGAGTGCAGTTTCTGTAAATCTTACTTTTGCCATTTAATTACACCTCTTTCAATTTTATCATATATAAAGTAATCTTAAATTATCCAACTATAATATATGTTTTTATTATTATATAAATTATAAACATTAAATGGACAGTTAAATAATAAGTTAATAAATTTAAAAAAAATAGTGAAAGAAATAAAAAAAAGAGATGAAAAATAATTGTAAAATTATCTTTCTAATTCACCGGCGATGAATTTTTCAACATTTTCGTATGCTTCATCATCATCGTATTGAATCGGTGGATGTTTCATTGTGTATGAGGAAATTGAAGTTAATTGTCCGCCAATACCCCTTTCTAAACCAATCTTACAGCATCTTACTGCATCAATCACACAGCCTGCTGAGTTTGGAGAGTCTTCCACACTTAATCTTAATTCGATGTTCATTGGAACATCACCAAATGTGCGTCCTTCCATTCTGAGGAAGCATAATTTGTTGTCGTTTTGCCATGGGACATAGTCACTAGGTCCGATGTGGATGTCACGATCATCCATTCTTTCATCCAATACTGATTGAACTGCTTCAGTTTTGGACTCTTTTTTAGAGTCTAACCTTTCACGGTTGAGCATGTTCAAGAAGTCAGTGTTACCACCAGTGTTGATTTGATAGGTCCTGTCTAATTTAACACCCCTATCCATGAATAAACTAGCTAGTGTTCTGTGTGTGATAGTAGCACCGATTTGGGCTTTAATATCGTCACCTACAATAGGAATTCCTTTAGCCTTAAATTTAGCATCCCATTCATCATCACTTACAATGAATACAGGCATACAGTTCACATATGCTATTTCAGCGTCGAGTGCACATTGTGCGTAGTATCTTGCAGCCTCTTCTGAGCCCACAGGCAAGTAATTAACTAATATTTCAGCTCCGCTTTCTTTTAGAACTTCAACCACGTCAACAGGCTCTTCATCACTTACGACAAATGTGTATTCGTCATCATAATTTGACATGTGTTCTGCAACACCATCTAAAACATGACCCATACTTACTTTAACGTCATATTTTGGAATTTCTTTCTGGAATATTGTAGTACAGTTAGGTTTTGCGAAAATTGCTTCATCAATTGTTTTTCCAACTTTTCTTGCATCAACATCAAAAGCTGCAACAACTTCAATATCACTTGGAGTGTATCCTCCAATATCCCAATGCATAAGTCCTATTGCATCTTCTGGTTTTTTACCATCATAATAATGTATACCTTGGATTAAGGAACTTGCACAGTTTCCTAATCCTACAATTGCTATCTTAATTTTATCCAATATAAACACCAGTTAATTAATTAATAAATAATACTTTAAATAAATAAAATACTAATATTATGTTATCTAATATACTTTATATAATTATTGTTTAGGAATTTAAAAATTTCTATTTTAATTAAATTTTGGGGAAAAATGATGAATCCATATATTGAAATCTTAAGGCCTGGAAATGTAATAATGGCAGTTATTGCCATTGTACTCGTCGCTATTATCGACCATTCTATATCAATACCAATAATATTGGCGATGCTTACCGTATTTTTTGAAATTAGTGCTGGAAATGTGATTAATGACTATTTTGATTATAAAATCGATTTGATTAACAAGCCTCACAGGCCGATACCTTCAGGCAGGATTTCACCAAAAACAGGACGTAATTACGCATATATTCTGTTTTTCCTTGGAACAGTCTGCGGATTTCTGATATCCTACATTAACAAGGACTGGACAGCATTCATAATCGTATTAATAGCTGACATTATCCTTTACATTTATGCCCGTGACTTAAAATCAACCCCATTGATTGGAAACCTGACAGTTGGATTCATGACAGGACTTTGCTTTGCATTCGGAGGATATGCAATTAATAATCCTCAAATCATTGCGACATCATGGTTTTTAGGATTTTTTGCATTCATAATGACAACAGCACGTGAGATAACAAAAGACATTGAGGACATGGAAGGGGACAAGGCAGAGGGAGCCCGAACATTTCCAATTTTATACGGCGCCAAACTTTCAGCGGCCATTGCATTTGCACTCATAATTATCGACTGTGCACTTTGCCCATTGCTGTACTTCCAGCACGTGTTCAGCATAGTGTATCTTGCAATAATGGTTGTTGCCGTGATAATATTCCTATACAGTGGATTGCTAATCCTTAGAAACCAGGACGAAAAGACAGCTGCCAAGGCTTCAAAATTCCTGAAAATTGGAATTCTAATAGCATTCATCGCATTTGCATTAGGATCATTTTAAAAAAATAAGGGTAAATACAATGTTTAAAGATTTTAAAATCAACACAAAAGACAAGTACTGCATGCTGTTCATCTTAATCTTCAGCACAGCACTTGTAGGATATTACATCAATTTCAACAATACAATCGGAATACATTGTAGTGACGTTTACGTTTATCTATTAAACTCCTTATATTACTCAGGAACATCCATCAATGTGGCCCAGAATATTTTCCTTTCCCCAGTGATATGCATATTGACTTCATTGCTCTTCAGATTGGGCCTTGTTGACAAACTTGCAATATATCTTGTTACCGGTGCATTCGCCATTTTTGGAAACATTGGATTTTACCTGCTGCTTAAACGCTTTTTCAATGAGAATCTGAGTCTTGCAGGCACTGTAGTCTACTCATCATTAACATTATATTTGACATGGCTTGCAAACGGCACATTGGACATTCCTGCAGTTTCCATGATCATATGGATTGCACTGCTTGGACATATTGCCCTAAACGATAATCCGAAGTTTTACATTCCCCTAATAATATTTTTAGTCCTTGGAATTTACACTAGATACACAATACTGTTAACATATCCTGCATTCGCACTTTACTATGTTATTGTTAAAGGATTTAAAATAGAATCAGAGGACAGAGAATACATCAAGAAAGGAATAAAGATTGGAATCGCACTTACACTCATCACATTGGTTTTGCTTGTGATTCTTGGAAACGGGAATTTTGAAGCTGGAGGCCAGATATCAAGAGGAATACAGGGAACACTAGGCAGTGAAAAAGATCCGGCATACAATCCGGATTTCGGATATTACCTGAAAAACATGCTGAATTTCACTTCAAACTCTCATACTTACTTTAACGGAAATCCAGTTTTGGACAATGCAACACCCCTATCATGGGGCATTCTTGGAATTCTGATTATTGGAATGGGATTGTGGTTAAATGACCACAAGAGAAAATTCGAAAAAAACGATATTGCACCTTTAGCATTCTTCTTGATGGGAATCCTAAGCTTTTCAAGAGTCACATCAGTCGTCACAATATTGCTTGTGCTTTTTGGACTGTACCTTATGGGCAAGGATTCCGAAAATAAAATAGAGTATCTGATGCTGGGTTGGATATTGTCCAACTTCATATTCTTCAGTTTCAATCCTGTGAAAGTGAACAGATACATATTGCCGGTATTTCCAGCAATAATATATTTTGTAATCCTTTCAGTTAAAACAATAAACGAACATCTCAAAATTAATGAAAACATCATCCCCGCAATATTGATAGTGCTGTTTGTGATTCAGGCTTTTGCATTTACATATAGCTTTGATCCTACAACAGAATATCTTTCAACAGAAGAGGTTTCAAATTATATCATTGACAACAATCCCGATTATGAAAGCATGGACATCGGAGTTTACAACATAAGGCCATTCACATGGTGGTTGGGAGGAAATGTCACAGGAATCCCTTCAGGCAATCAAAGCGCAATTGATGAAAGTAATGTCACATATTACATTTCCAATCAGAAACTAGATAACCTGACAAATTACACTGAAATAAAAAGCATTAACGAAATCAGCATATATGAAAAAATCAATGAATGAATGGATGGTTTAAAAACATTTATTGAAATATCAGTGATGAACACTATTGTTCATTACACTCATTTTTAGAAACATATATAATATGAAAAATTATATAAATAATATCATAAAAGCAATTTAAGAGGATATTATGAAAGTTGTATGCTGTAAGAACTGTGGTGCAAAGTACCAACTCGATGATGACGATGATATTACAACATTTGAGTGTTCTTCATGTGCAGGTGACTTAGAATACTTAGAAGAATATTCCGATAGCGAAAAGACTTCTCATTCCTCCTTTGTTAGTTCATTCAAATATGATAATTCATATATTGTTCAATGTGAAGATTGTGGATTAAAATACAAGATTAAAAGTAGCGACAGCATACTTGATTATGAATGTGACAGTTGCGGAGGTTCTTTAAGATATTTAGATGAGGAAATGAACAATGAATTAGATAAATACCTTGAAGAAAGAGAAAAAGAATTGGAAACTATCAGAAAAGAAAACCAAGTTAACAAACCAACATCTGAAGAATTAACAAATGAAGAGCCTGATCGCTCTTTAAGGTCATTTACTGAAAAAATCGGAGATTTCTTTTCTGAAGAACATATGCTCAAAATCGCTGACGATGAAAAAAGAGAAATGGAACTTCAGGAAGAGGAAGTTAGCCCAACTGCCAGAACTACAATACCTGATGCGGTTTTATCCAAATTTGGAAAAGAATTTGCAGTCCCAAAAACCAATGACTACAATGTCTTGAAAAGTTTCCTTAAAGATGAATTTTACAAGAGTATGGGAGAATATTATCCTAACACTGAAACAAAATCATCTCCAGGCCTGCTTGATAAGATAAGTATAAAAGAACCTGAAGGAAATGAAATAATTCCAAATGAAACAACCCTCACGGACAAAGATGGAGGCATCTTTGACTTTAATGACTTGAATGTAAATGAAATTGTATTGCTTGTCGGCGCAGGAATATTCATTTTAAGCATAATTGAAATCCTAATCATCAACAGTGGCGTGGGCATCATAGCTTTATTCATTGGAGTTATAATGCTTTGTTATGGACTTTACAAAACAAGAGACGTTAAGCAAACAGAAGAAAGAACAAGAATCATCAGAGAACACTTGTTGACTTTACCTCAAGAGTACTACGTATTCTACAACGTCAAAACTCCAACAGCACCATCAGGAATCAACCACTTGGTTGTTGGTCCAACTGGAATATATGCTCTTTTATCTCAAAAATACAATCCTAAACTCAGATTAGAAGCAGAAAATGAAAATCTAAACTTAATCGGTTCTGCTGATTTGGATGAGGACAAGATTGAAGAGATTCCAACAACTGACAATAAAAGAAGATTTAGATACACAACCAAACAGGCTAAATTTTCACAAGACAACAAAGTCAAACAAAAAGCATTAACCTTAGGAGAAGATTTAATTAACTTCTTAAATGACAATAATATTAAAAATTGCTTTGTAGAACCTTTGGTTGGTTTTATCAACAATGAGGTTGTTGTAATAAATATGCCTTTAACTGATGAGGACTTATTTATTGATGAATTGTTAAATCAAATTAAAACCAGCACAGTAAAATTAGATCAAGAAACTATTGACAAATGTGCGGTTTTACTCAGTCACTTTTCTGCAGATTGTTCTGCAGAAATTTAATTTCTTTTTT
>NZ_SUTJ01000023.1:0-5180 GCF_015062915.1 Methanobrevibacter thaueri
CTTTTTTTATTTTTTCATGTAGATTAGTCAATTTATAATAACTGTTTTTCAATAATCAATTAATTAACTCTGATTTTCTAATCAATATTATTATAGTTAGTAACATCCGCACTATTTTGCTTACTCGTTATTGTAATTATTCTCATGGTAATTTTTGACCGTATTTTCGCTCATTTTTGGAAAAATTTCATTTCATGTCAATCTGGTGCGGTGAGTATACATCACATCAAATGTAATATAAATTTTAAAAATGGATGCTCTGAATTATTTGTTTTGCCTTCAATAATTTCAAGGATAAAATGATTAATGGTGGTTTGGTGGGGTCTAAAAATAAGAAAAGTGTGGGAAAGTAAATTAGTGAAAACTAACTTACTTCATAGCATCTTTAACTCTGTCGAAGAGACCTCTTTCAACGTGTTTGATCTCATCTCCGCTGACTTCAGCGAATTCTTCAAGTATCTTTTTCTGTTTTGAATTTAATTTTTTAGGAACAACAACCTTGATGGTCACATACATGTTTCCTCTGCCGTTATGCCTTACGGAGTTCATACCTTGACCCCTGAGCTTGTATACGGTTTCGCTTTGTGTTCCTGGAGTAATCTTAAACTCGACCTCTTTTCCTTCAATGGTAGGAATGCTTAAGACATCACCCAATGCCGCTTGAGGGAAACTTACTTGCTGTTCTAGGTATAAGTGGTCTCCTTCCCTTTGGAATTGCTTGTGCCTTTTGACATGAACTGTCACTATAAGGTCACCTTCAAGGCCTGGGCCTTCTCCGCAGTTTCCTTCACCGGAAACCCTTAAGTGGTTGCCTTCGTCAACTCCTTCAGGAATCTCGATTTTAATGGTTTTGCTTTTCCTGACACTTCCTTTTCCACGGCATTCTTCACAAGGATCGGTAATTATCTTACCGGTTCCTCCACATTCTCTACATGGTCTCACATTTACCATTTGTCCTAGGAAAGTGTTGCTGACCTCCTTGATTTGACCTGTTCCTCCACATTTAGGACAGGTTTCAGGGTCTGAACCAGGCTTTGACTTTGAACCGTTACATGTTGGACACAATTCACTTCTTGTAATCTTAATTTCCTTTTCACAGCCATTGAATGCTTCTTCAAGAGTAATTGGGACTTCAGTGTAAATGTCTGATCCCCTTTGAGGACCAGCTCTTCCTCTACTGCGTGCACCTCCTCCAAAACCGAACATGTCGAAAATGTTTCCAATGTCGAAACCTTGGAATATGTCTTCGAAGTTCACGTTTTGATAGAAGTCCTCTGCTGTAAATCCATCCATTCCTGCATGACCGAATTGGTCATATCTTTGACGTTTTTCATCATCAGACAAGACAGCGTATGCTTCACTCACTTCCTTAAACTTATCTTCAGCATCGGGTTCGTCACAGACATCAGGGTGGTACTTCCTAGCTAATTTACGATAAGCCTTTTTAATTGTTTTCTCGTCAGCGTTCTTATCCACGCCAAGAACTTCATAATAATCTCGCTTGTCTGCCATTTGTTCACCTTAAAAAAAATAAATATAGAATAAATAATAGTTTTATTTTAACTGTTAGTTTAACTATTTTTTGATTCTGATTCTGATTTTGCATTAACCTAACAATCTAATAAAACCGTATTATTTAATCTAATCGTCTTTTACTTCATAGTCTGCATCAATTGTGTCATCGTCGCCGTTATCTTGGGCACCTGCATTAGGGTCAGCTCCTGCTTGTTGTTGAGCTTGTGCTTCTGCTTGTGCTTGTTGGTAGATTTTAGCACCGATTTCTTGAACTACATTGGAGAGTTCATCGGATTTGGCTTTAATGGCATCAATATCATCGCCAGCTATGAGTTCTCTTAATTCAGCTACAAGTCCTTCGACTTTAGTTTTTTCATCTTCAGATACTTGATCTTTAAGTTCATCTAAAGTTTTTTCTGAAGTGTAAATTAATGAGTCTGCGTTGTTTCTGATTTCAATTTCTTCTTGTCTTTTTGCATCAGCTTCAGCGTTCATTTCAGCTTCTTTGATTTTTTGTTCGATTTCTTCATCGGACAATTTGGTGGATGAGGTAATAGTGATTGCTTGTTCTTTACCTGTTCCTTTATCTTTAGCTGTTACATTGATGATACCATTTGCGTCAATATCGAATGTTACTTCAATTTGTGGAACGCCTCTTGGTGCAGGTGGAATTCCGACTAATTGGAAACGTCCAAGGGATGTGTTGTCAGCTGCCATTTTACGTTCACCTTGAAGTACGTTAATGTCTACTGAAGGCTGGTTGTCAGCAGCGGTTGAGAACACTTGGCTTTTCTTGGTAGGGATTGTAGTGTTCCTTTCGATTAATGTAGTGGACACTCCACCTAAGGTTTCAATACCTAAGGATAATGGGGTTACGTCTAAAAGAACGATGTCTTTAATTTCACCAGCTAATACTCCTCCTTGGATAGCTGCACCCATGGATACACATTCCATTGGGTCAATACCACGTTCTACTGGTTTGCCAATGAATTTTTCAACATATTTTTGTACGATTGGCATTCTGGTAGGTCCACCGACTAAGATGATTTTGTCAATGTCGGATTTGCTCATTTTAGCATCGTCTAATGCTTGTTGCATTGGTTTACCGGATTTTTCAACAATGTGGTCAACTAATTCTTCTAATTTTGCTCTGGTTATTGTATCAATTAAGTTTTTAGGAGTGCCGTCGGTTCCCATTGCGATGAATGGTAAGTTAACTTCAGTTGTGGTAGTGGTGGACAATTCGATTTTAGCTTTTTCTGCAGCTTCTCTTAATCTTTGTACTGCTTGATCGTTATCCATTAAGTCCACGCCTTCTTGAGCTTTGAATTGGTCAGCTAAGTATTTGATTAATACGTTATCCATATCGGTACCACCGAGTTGGGTGTCTCCGCTGGTAGCTCTTACTTCAAATACTCCTCCACCGAACTCCATGATGGTTACGTCTAAGGTACCTCCACCTAAATCGTATACCATGATGTTCATGTCTTCTTCATCAGCTTTGTCAAGTCCGTATGCGAGGCTTGCTGCGGTTGGTTCGTTCACGAGCCTTACAACATCCAATCCTGCAATGGTTCCTGCGTCTTTGGTTGCGGTCCTTTGGTTGTCGTCAAAGTAAGCTGGTACGGTAATAACTGCTTTTTCAATTGGTTCTCCTAAGAAACTTTCTGCGTCTTTTTTGATTTTTTGGAGGATGAATGCGGAAATTTCCTGTGGGGAGTATTGTTTTCCGTTTACAGTAACCTTGTGGTCAGTACCCATGCTTCTTTTGATTGCACTGATTGTGTTTTCTGGGTTGGTTACTGCTTGTCTTCTTGCAGGTTCACCGACTAGCATTTGACCGTCTTCGGTAAATGCAACGTAACTTGGGAATGATTTTCCGTATTGGCTTGCTCCTTCAGCGGATGGGATTGTAGTTGGTTTACCCCCTACAAGCACGGATGCTGCGGAGTTACTTGTACCTAAATCGATTCCAATAATTTTTTCTTTTTTAGTATCAGACATAATTATCACCTTATTTTTTTCATGAATTATTTAATAAACATTATTTTTTACAAACTATAACTTTTGAATATTTAAGAACTTTGTCCTTGTACATGTAGCCTTTCATTAACTCTTCAATAACATATCCGTTTTCAACGTCATCGGATTCCTGAACCATTAATGCTTCATGCTTGTTCAAGTCGAATTTTTCACCTTTTGCAGGGATTTCAGATACTCCTTCTTTTTCGAGTATGTCACTAAATTTATTATATATTAGTTCAATTCCGTTTCTTAAATCTTCATCATTTTCTGTTTCTAAAGCTCTACCGAAGTCTTCATAGCAATCCAAGAAGTTCAATATAACGTTTTCATTTGCGAATTTCACAAGATCCTTGTTTCTTTTGTCCTGTATTTTCTTGAAGTTTTCGAAATCAGCTTGAAGTCTTTGTGATAGTGAGATGTATTCCTTGGTTTCACTTTCGGATTTTTCAAGATTTTCCTGAAGCTTTTCTATCTCTTCATTCTTTTGAGCCAACTCTTTTTCAAGTTCCTCAATCTTTTCTTCGAAATCTTGAGCCTTTACTTCAGTTTCGCTTTTATTTTCATCAGTCATAGTTACACCTTTTTTAGGTTTTTTGAAAAACTTTTGTAATAACTCTAACCCGAGAAATTTTTCTTTTGACCCTTTAACATTGGTTTTTGGGAATTTATGGACATATAGGAAAATGGTTCATCAATCAAGAGTTATTACTTCAAGTTTTTCTGAACCAAATATTAAAGTAACCAAAAGTTATCTTTCTCTTACATTATTATAGTAACAAAAAGTTATATAAAGGTTTCGATACATAATGTATAAACATGACTAGTACAAACGACATTGAGAAAAATGAAAAATCTCGCAGAAATGTCAATTCACCTACTGGCCACATAGAAATCAGAGGAAACTATGATCAACCAGTGGATGACATTGATGTAGAGGACATCCTTGATGTAATGGGTTGTAAAACTAGAAGAGACATTATAAATCTTTTAAGGGAAGAACCTATGTTTGTAAGTGAAATCTCCAATGAACTTGACATTGGTCAAAAAGCAATCATTGCACATTTACGTGCTATGGAAGACATAGGAATTCTAAACTCTTCTTACAAAAAGATTTTAAGAGGTCGTCCACGTAAATACTATGATTTGCAAAACGAAGTTAATATACACATTACAATTAACAGAAACAACTTTGACGTGCAATTTACAGACGACATACTCAATACTTTACAACTTCCATCAGGAGATGAATGGTCTAAACTATTGGATATTGAAAAAAGAATAGATGATGGACAGCTCGAGGCAATCGACGAGTTGAGAAATCAAATCAGATTATACGGCAACCTCCTTGAAAGGGCAGAGTATATTCTGGAAAGGACCATGAAAAATAGATGATATTTGAATGTTTGAAATAATCTTTCAAACACTTTTTTTTAATTTTTTTTAGCGACAATGCTTTGACCCAGTGAAACGGAACCGTCTCCGGCACATGTGTTCAGGTGTTGTATGAAGTTATAGCCATTGCCTTCAACATGATTCTTTACGGTTTGAGTAATTGCCTCATTGTAGAACACTCCACCTGTGGCACCAATATCACTGATTTTCCTTTTGTCTGCGGAGCGTATGGCAAGCTCGCTTAAACC
>NZ_SUTJ01000023.1:5280-16722 GCF_015062915.1 Methanobrevibacter thaueri
TCATCATCATCGAGTATGCTTGCAAGCATTCTGGCAGGATACCTTGTGGCCATGTCTCCTCCAGGCATCAGTTGAGGCTGCAAATGAGCCATTCTTTCAAAGGAGCTGATGTCAGTGTAGAGTATCTCTCCTCCCCAGCTTGTTCCGTCACTTCCGTATCCCACTCCATCGGCAGCTATGACAATCATCTCGTCAATACCATGATCATTTGCAAGTGCTACACTATGTGCGTGATGGTGCTGGACCGGCAGAACCTCTGCATCATATTTCTCTGCAAGCTCATGGGCTAGGCGAGTGGTGAAGAAATGAGGATGCATGTCACATGCGATAACATCAAATTCATTGATTTTGGTAATTCTTTCCATATTCTCAATCGCATTTCTTAAAAACATCAATGTCTTAGGCTTGTTGGTGTTTCCGATATGCTGTGAAGGATATACCTTGTCTCCACGTGCAATTGAAAATGTAACGTCAAGTTCCGGACCCAATGCAAGCACATTGGCATCATTGACATCATAGTTTATTGTGTAAGGCTCTGGAGTGTATCCACGTGACCTTCTGATGAATGACAATTCATTGTTCCTGAATCTAATGACCGAATCGTCGCAACGGTTCAGGATTCTTCTGTTATGAATAAGTGAATAATCGTTAACCCCACCGATGATATCCTCGTTTTCAATCATCATTGGCTCTCCTGGGATGTTAGCGGAGGTCATGACATAAGTGTCAATGTCTCCCTCATCGAAAAGCAGGTAATGCATTGGTGAGTATGGAAGCATGACTCCAATGTTGTGTAGTCCAGGTGACAGGCTTTCAGGGAATCTGTATCCATCGTTTTTTTTCAGAATAACGATTGGTCTTTTATTTGAGGTTATTGTCTCAATTTCCCTATCACTCAACTGAGCATAATTTTCAAGACTTTCCAAATCCTTGCACATTACCGCAAAGGCCTGATTAGGCCTGTTCAGTCTCTTTCTCAATTCCTTGATTGCATCATCATTGTAAGCATCGACAACCAGGTGTGTTCCGCCTATTCCCTTTATTGCTAAAATTTTTCCTTCTTTAAGTATTTCAGCACCTTTTCTTATGGGATTTTCAACGTCAAGCCTGTGTGATCCCTCATAAATCTCCATTTGCGGTCCGCAATCGCTGCAGCAAATCGCCTCACCATGATAACGCCTGTCCAATGGCTGTCTGTATTCAACCAGGCAATCGTCACATAACGGGAAATCCTCCATTGAGGTTCTCACACGGTCATAAGGCACGCTTTCAATAACGGTAAATCTTGGTCCGCAATCGGTACATGCATTGAACGCATACTTGTAGCGCCTGTCATTGGGGTCTCTGATTTCAGCCAGGCACTTGTCGCATATTGCAATGTCCGGCGGAATGACACTAACACCTGAGTATGCGTCACCGCTTTCAATAATTTCAAAATCAGAATAATCTTCAAGTTCGATTTCATCGACTTCCATTGAATCGATTTTAGCTATTGGCGGCAGCTCTTCAGGAAGCCTTCTGACAAAATCATCGGTTTTTTCACCTTCAATAATGATTTCAACCACGTTTCCAAGGTTTCTGACATGTCCATTCAAGTTCAAATCGGTTGCAAGCCTGTAGACATATGGCCTGAATCCCACACCCTGGACTATTCCTTGTGTTAAAATCTTTAAAGCTTTCATTAAATTATAATATTGTAAGTCAAATTTTATATAATTTTATCCTATATATTATATTATGAAAGATATTCTTGAAAGATTAGTTAATGGGGAACTTAATGTAGATGAGGCAGAGCATCTCCTGAAGGCGGATAACATTCTGGAGTTTGACAATGTTGCCAAATTCGACATCAAGCGAAATGAAAGAACAGGTTTTCCCGAAGCAGTATTCTCACCAAGCAAGGACTATGAAGATTTACTGACAATCATAACAAATTATCTTGAAAGAAGCAATGATGATTTAATAATTACCAAATTATCCCAGGAACGCTACGAGAAAATATTAAAAGACATAGGTGAAGACTCACACATTTTTGATTATAACAGAAGAGCCCAGATTCTGGTCATAAGAAAAGAGATTGCCAAAAAGGAGCCGATTGCAAAGATAGGCATAATCACTGCCGGAACCTCAGACATCAACATTGCAGAAGAGGCAAGAGTCATTGTTGAGGAAGGGGGATGTGAGGCAATAACCTCCTATGACATTGGTGTTGCCGGAATCCACAGACTGTTTCCGCAAATCGCCCATATGGTCAAGGAAGGTGTCAGGGTATTCATCGTATGTGCAGGAATGGAAGGGGCACTTCCCTCAGTCGTAGCGGGATTGGTTGACGTGCCGGTCATTGCCGTTCCGACATCAGTGGGATACGGTGTTGGAGAAGGTGGAAGAGTGGCTCTTGATGCGATGCTTCAGTCATGCGCGCCAGGAATAGCAGTGGTCAACATAGATAACGGATTCGGTGCCGGAGTATTTGCACTGACTATTGTAAACAGTGGTTAGATGAGATACGAGACATTCGATTCCCAAAAGCATGACTTGACCAAAGTAGCCAAGCTTGTTTATGATGTTGATTTTAGAACATTCGACATGCTTTTCAAAACACCTGAAAGTGCAGTGAGATGCATCGCCAAGGACTTGCCTAAACGTGGCCTTGGAGACTATTTTAAAGTGATTTTAGAAGATGATCAAATCATTGGCGTACTGATGGTTTACAATTCAAGAGTGTCACACAGATTCTACTTGAAGTCACCTAGATTGCTCATTGTTGATATTCTTGACCATTTCGCATTGGCGGACATTGAGGATGATGATTTGTACCTGGCTGAAGTGGCAATCGATTCCAGATTGAGAGGCCAGGGAATAGGCGGAAAAGTTGTGTGTGATGTTATTGAGTATGCCAAATCAAAGGGTTATAAAAGAGTAACGATTGATGCTGATTTTAGAAATCACGGTGCAAAAAGACTGTATGAGCGTCTTGGGTTCAGTCAATTCAATAAAAAAAGTGTAAAAATAGGGAAATTTGAAAGAGGAATGTATAATTTAGAATATAAATTATAACAGTCCTATTTGTTTTGTTTGAAATTGTGAACTATTGTATCGTGTAGGAAAGTCCAATCATTTTCCCAATTATCATATTTGTCCATTTTCAGTTCAATGGTACGATTGTCCTTAACAAAGTATGAAACGGAATATTCCTTATCTGTAGTTAGATTCTTGTAGAATATTATGTTGGCAGTGTCGTTTTGTGTTGTGTCTTTGATTTCCACTTCTCCACTGCTATTTAAGGATTTCAATGTGGATTTAAATAGTTTGGAAGAGTTATCTCCAGTTCCTTTTATAGTTACATTTGCTGTATTATTCTGATGATCTAATAAATGAACGCTCTTGCCGGTTTCTTTCAATATGTTAAAACCGCTAGGTAATGTCACAGTCATTTCATCAACAACAGTCACCGCTTTTCCAACAGTGGGTGATGAATCAACAATGAAATACATGCATGCAATTCCAGCTATTAAAATAATAATTATTCCTAACCATCGTTTATCCATATTTTTTCCTCAATTTACGTTTTAATTTTTTCTCTTTTTTAATTTTGGCATAGTTGGCATCTTCAACGTAAGCGTCACAGACTGTATTCACATCACCTTCCATGATTAGCTTACCGTTATCAATCCATATGCACCTATCACATATTCTTCTAACCTGATTGATTGAATGTGAAACTAATAAAACGGTAACTCCCTCAGCCATCATTTCATTAATCTTTTCACCACTTTTCTTTCTGAACTTGATGTCTCCAACAGAAAGAATCTCGTCAATAATCAGGATATCTGGGTCGATAAGTGTAGCGATTGAAAAACCTAGTTTTGCCTTCATACCTTTAGAGTAATTTTTTACAGGGAAATTGATGTAATCGCCGAGTTCGGAATATTCAACTATTTCATCGTATTTTTCGTCAAGAAATTCCTTGCTCATGCTTAGCAATGCACCATTCAAGTAAATATTGTCTTTTCCTGAGTAATTCTTATCAAAACCAGCACTTAACTCAAGCAATGGTGCAATTTTTCCATTAATAGTGATATTTCCTTCAGTAGGCTCATAAATTCCAGCAATTATTCTTAAAAGGGTACTTTTACCGGCTCCATTGAAACCTAGTATTCCTAATTTTTCCCCTCTTTTGATTGTGAATGAAATGTCGTCAAGAACCTTAACTTTCTTGGTTTCGCTTTTGTTACGCTTAATGGTTCTGATAACATATTCCTTTAAAGTGTCAATCTTATCGTTTGAAACCTTGAATTCCATGGTTAAATGTTCCACGTTAATGGCAATATCTGAATCTATAGCTGGTGCATTATTTCTAACAGTATTGCTTCCTAACAATCCTTTTAATTTTTCCATTAAACCCATAATAACACCCATCTATAATTCTAAAGTTAATTTCTTACCATAAATACTAAATAATAATATTCCGATTCCCAATGTGGTTAATGCGAACACAGCAATATATAATATTGTTGAAAGGCTAGGTGCAACTCCATAAACGCATTGTCTAAGGCATGTCATTGCACAGTAAACCGGATTCAATGAGAATATTATTTGGAACTTGGTTGGAACAATTTCAATTGGATAGAATAATGCTGATGCATATAATAATACTAATGTAAATACGTTATATAAATATCCAATATCTGTGAAATAAGTGTTACAAACCGCTAAAATCAATCCCACTCCAAATATTAAGATTACAATTAAAACAATTGGTATAATTGCGTAAATTAATGTGAAATGGAAAGGTGCGCCAGTTGCAAACATTACTCCGAACAATATGATGAATGAAATTAAAAAGTTAACGAATTCGTAACATATTGCACTGACCGGAAACATCGGTCTCGGCACGTAAATCTTTTTCAGCAATCTTGCATTCTTTCTAATAGAGTTCATTGAACCTTTAGTACCATGGTTGAAAAAATCAAATATGACTCTACCTGCTAAGTAATAAACAGGATAATTTACAACGTTTTTTCCGAATAACATTGAAAAAACGACTGTAAAAACTATCATAGTTAACAATGGATTAAAGAAACTCCAAAGTATTCCTAAGACAGAATCTTTATATTTTGCAGTTAAATTTTTCTTAACCAGTTCAGTTAATAAAAATTTCTTTTCTGAGAATGTATCAAACATGGTTATAACCAATCTTTTTTATTAAATAAACTTTTATAATTATTAATTAATAAATATTTTACCTATTTTCTTCTTTTTGAAAACTCGTCATAGACCTCATCAAGGTCAATGCCCTTATACACTAGGAGAAGCAATGTGTGAAAGATCAAGTCAACTGATTCATATACAAGATTTTCATCATTTTTGGAGGCAATCAACACTTCACCTGCCTCTTCAGCTATTTTTTCAAGTATCTTGTCTTCAGCTTTCTTGTCGCTGTCCTGCATGATGTTGGATGTGTATGAGTCAATAGGATTGTCCCTTCTGGATTCAAGGACTTCATAAACTTCCCTTATAATCTTTTCATTGCTCATCTAATCATCTCCTTTTGACTCTTGATCCTGCATGCTTTCGGTAAGGGCTATTAATGGATGCTTGTCATCATCGATGATTTCAATATCGTCAAAAGTATAGATTCCAGCTTTATCTGCGGTTTTTTCCATACCTAGCTTGATGTCTTTGCCCAAATCAACAACATATGAATCGACAGTTTCATATCCTCTTTGTGCGGATGCAACTGCCCTGTGGTGTCCATCAACCAAAATCCATCTGTCTCCAGTTTTAACGACAATGGCAGGTTCTGCCAATCCTTTTTCAAGTTCATATGCTCTTCCTTCAAGCTCATCAGCATACACCCTGTCCTGTGTAGGCCTTAACTTGTGTGTGTCAACACGCATATGTTTTAGGGTTGTCTTGATGCCGTATAACTGTTCCATGGTCTTCTTGAAGTATTCGACCTTGTTTGGGGTTGATCTTTCGATGTGTGACCTTACCATATCCGTATTGGTGATAATTCCAACTAGTGCACCATTCTCATCAACCACAGGCATCCTTGAGATTCCTCTTCTAAACATCACTCTGGAAGCGTCATTGATTGACAAGTCTTGGTTTGCGACCACTAGATTTGTACTCATTATTCCTGAAACTGTGTCTGCCCATTCTTTAGCAATGATGTCGAATGCTGTGACCATGCCCACTAGCTTGTTGTTGTCAACAACAGGATAACTGTTGTGTCTGCTTTCCTTCATCAATTCAATTATTGATTCAGTTTCAGTATCTGGAGAAACGCTGATAACATTCTTTGTCATGTAATCCTTAACAAAAGATTTTTTCTCTCCCATGCAGGTTCCTCCTATTCAATGTTTTCTTTTAAGAGTTTAACGGTTTCACCAGGGTCAGCTTTACCTCTAGTTAATCTCATCACTTGTCCCATTAGGAAGTTAAGTGATGCTTTTTGTCCAGCTAAGTAATCGTCAACTGCTTTTGGATTTTCTTCAATGGCCTGTTTGACTGCAGCTAAAATCTCATCGTCTTTGACAACACCAAGTAATCCTAATTCCTCAGCAATTGCCTTTGGAGATTTGTCGTTGTTTGGCATTTGTTCAATAATCTTGTGTCCTGCTTTAGCGGTAATTTCCTTGTCTTGAATCATTTTTAAGAATTCAATCATGTCGTCAGAGGTGATTCCGCTGTCTGCAAAGTCGAGCTTGTTGTAGGACAATACCCTTTTAAGCTCATCCCTCATTACTTTGGCTGCAAATTTGGAGTCAACTTCTTTCACGATTTCCTCATATGCAATAGCCAAGTCAAGCTCTGAAGTCAATACCTTAGCGGTTTCCTCATCAAGACCATAATCCTCTTTAAATCTGTTAACCTTGTTGTGAGGTGCTTCAGGCATTGTATCCAAGATTCTTTGAATGGTTTCATCTGAAATTTTCATTGGTGGTAAGTCAGGATCAGTGATGAATCTGTAATCGTCTGCATCTTCCTTCATCCTCATTCCCACAGTAATCATTTGTGATTCAAGGTAAGCACGGGTTTCCTGTTTTACTTCAACTCCTCTTTTCATGAGGTTTTTCTGTCTGATGAGTTCGAATTTGAGTGCTTTGTATGCACCTTTGATGGAGTTAACGTTTTTCATTTCCACCCTGTTTCCTCCATTGATGGAAATGTTTACGTCTGCTCTCATGGTACCTTCTCCACGTGCTCCTCCGCTGTATTGCAATACGCGAATTAATTCTTTTAGGAAGTTTCTTGCTTCTTCCGGAGATTTAATGTCCGGTTCTGTAACAATCTCAACAAGTGGAATTCCTGAACGGTTGAAGTTTACAGTACCTCTGTCAGGTTTGAATTGACCAGGGTCTTCTTCAGCGTGGATTTCCCTGATTCTAATGCCGTTCAATTCACCGTTGATACCAATAGGAACGGAAGTTCTCTGATAACCGGATGGTAAGTCAGGATAATCGTAATGTTTTCTCATAAAGTAAATGACATCTTGGTCAATTTCACAGTTGAGCATTAAGGCAATCATCAATGCATTTTCCAATGCTTTTTCATTTGTTGGATGTGGTTTTGCACCTGGTTGATTAAGACAAACTGGACAGATGTTTGAGTTAATAGGTGCGTCCTGATAGTTTGTAGGACAATCACAGAATAATTTTGATTCGGTTTCTAGTTGTACGTGGATTTCAAGTCCACACATCATATCGACATCGTCACTAATAATAATTCCTCCTTATAGGATAATTTTTTATATTATCTTTATATTTGTTTAATGCAATTTATAAATATTATTAAAAATAGGGTATTTTTCGGATAAGTGCATTAATTAAAAAAAATAAAAAGAGGTAATGAATTAATTTTCAAATTCATTAACTAATTTTTGAGCTTGATCCCAATCGTTATGATCATCAATCTCGGTCCATTTAAGTCCGTTTGTTAATACGAAGTCTATTGGACTGATTTTGCTTAATGGCTTGTATGCAAAATCATAATAATTTTGTTTGTCCTCTTCCATTAAATCTTCAAGTATTTCATTGAATTTGGTAATGTCTTTGGCGGACACTTTTGAAACACCGATAAATTCTCCGGTGGAACTTGGAATGTCTATTCCTTTTCCAATTTCTTTGATTGATCCATTAGCAATGGTTTTGTCTTCATTGAAAGTTTCATCTTCAATGATTATCTTAAATGATTCTTCATTAAGGTCCTTGAAGTTGTCAACAATTAGGCTTGTGTTTTCCCCTTCTGCAATTCTTGTGATTATTTCAGGATCAACAACATTGTCACCGTTAATCAATATGAAATCGTCTTTTTGGTTTTCTTCAATGTATTTGCTTGCAAGGTAGGTTGAAACTGATGTGTTTGTGACATCATATTTTTCATTCTCAATGATTTTAATGTTTATGCCGTATTTCTCTTCAAGGGTTGGTGTGAAATCAATTACCTTTTCCTTATTGTATCCGACAATCACTATGAATTCGGTAATGTCCTCGTTCATTAGATTTTTAATCATTCTTTCAAGCAATGTCATGCCATTAATTTCAAGTAATGGTTTTGGCTTGTCTTTAGTGAGGGGCATAAGTCTTGACCCCATTCCAGCTGATAAAATTACTCCAATCATAAATATTCACCTTCTATTCAATGTTCTCCCATAATGCGTTAAATGCTTTAATAGGAGCTATTCTTTCAATTATTACATCATAAACAAAATTAACGATATCACTATTGATATCATGATTATCACAGATATCACGAACTGCTTTAATTGAATTTTTACCTTCAAACACGATTCCGCTTGCAGCCTCATCAATAATGAGTCTTTGACCATATAGGATTCCTAATGTATGGTTTCTGCTTTCGGAGGAGGTTGAAGTCATAATCAGGTCTCCGAAACCGCAATACTCGTGCACTGTATCTGCATTTCCTCCAAAAGATTCGATGATTTTGATTGTGTCCTTAAATCCTTTTGTAAGAATGCTGTATCTTGCGTTTTCGTTAATGTTCATTCCTTCACAGATTCCATTAGCTATTGCGTTTATGTTTTTCAGGACTCCGCACAGCTCGATTCCCTTAATGTCGTCAATGACTTTGACCTTGAACTGCTTGGTGGTCAATACCTTCTTGACCATTTCAGCATTTTCACGTTTTCTGGATGCGACATTTGTTATTGTAGGCTGATTCAGCATGATTTCTGATGCAAAATTTGGTCCTGATAATGCGACAAAATTTTCATCAAAGTATTCTGAAATAAGATCTCCCATGGTATTCAGGGAAGGGTACTCGATTCCCTTTGCGGTTGTAACAAGTATGGTTTCACCATCGATAACATCTTTTAAATTATTTAATGTGGTCCTGAATCCTGAGGATGGAATCGCCAAAAAGATAATATCACATTTTTTCAAATCGTTAAAATCAGTTGTGGCCTTTATATTTTCATTCAATTTAGTATTGGGATAATACTGAGTATTGTATCCTTTATTATTAATATCATCACATAAGTCTTGTTTTCTAACATGCAATAATACTTCATCTACATTTTCACTCATTGTTTGTGCAATAGCGGTACCTAATGCGCCTGCACCTATAACACATACATTCAATGCCATTAAAACACCTACTTTCGATGATTTTCTATTAATAAGATATATTATTTTAATTAGTATTTATTTTTTAATGATTCTTTAACATAACGCTTTATGAACTTATCCAAATCAGGGGAAACCTCACTTTTCTCAGGTCCCAGTTGACTTTTGTCGGTGAATGTTCCCTTAAGCTCACGTCCTGCCCATTTGACCTCTTCCTCAACTCTTTTTCCGTATTTTGTTCCAAACATTTTAAATAATGGGAATTTGGTTATTCCATTGGCTCCGCTTAAGATCAATATGCCTATGTTTGCTAGATTGTCAATCCAGGTTCCGCAGATAATCTCAATGTCTGGGAAGGCAAGCCTTACGCGTGCAACCACTTGGGCATAGTAAAGTGATGCCGGCTGTGAGGAGTTTGCATAGATGGTTTCCTTATGTGGATTCAATGAGTAGAAGATCACCCTGTCGATTTTATGGTCTTTGATGTAATCTATGATATAATCCACATCGTCCAAGGTTTCTCCAAGACCTAATATTATTGTTATTGCTTTTTTAAACCCTAAATCGTTGGCGGTGTCTAACATATTGCTTATATCGTCAAGTTTTTTGGATGGACAAACCCTTTCATGGATTTCAGGATTGGCAACCTCAACTGCTCCGGTTATCCCTTTGATTTCAGATCCAAATTCTCCCAATTCATCAGTAATTCCAGTATTCAGCCAGACCCCCTCTCCGGTAATGTCTTTTATGGTGGTTGCAATGTGCTTGATTTCTGAGGTTGTGAATGATTCGTATCCTCCGGATAAAAATTCAATATTCCAATCTAGGCGCTTGCACATTTCGGCTTCTGCAAAGATATTGTTCATGTTTCTTCTAGCCTTTGCAGGGTCTTTTATTTTATTTTTTTGTGTGGACATGTAGCAGAATGCACAGTCTCCCTTGTCACACCACCATGATAGGAATACGGCTCTTTCGAGAGTTATTAGATTTCCATGCTTGTTTATGGTTGTTTCATTTGCTTTTTTAATTAGGTCAAATATGTTAGAATCCATGTGAGTATCTTTGTTCCTTAAACTTTATATACTAGTTTGAATTAATTATTGTATAGATTTGATTTTTTTCATCAAATAAGTTAAAAAACCAAAAACTTTATATACTATGTAATTTAAAGTTATTATTACTGTTTAAAGTCTTTTGATTTTTAATCATGGGTTTTATTTGGTTAAGTCCGATGGGTGATATGCCATCGTAGCTCAGTAGGTAGAGCGTTCGGCTGTTAACCGATTGGTCACAGGTTCGAGTCCTGTCGATGGCGCTGATGGGCCCATAGCTTAGCCAGGTAGAGCGTCCGGCTCATAACCGGAAGGTCATGGGTTCGAACCCCATTGGGCCCATGTTAAAAACTTAGTTTGTATTCGTATGCTCCGGTGGTGTAGTCCGGCCAATCATTTCGGCCTTTCGAGCCGAAGACTCGGGTTCGAATCCCGGCCGGAGCATTTATAAAAATTTGTTAAGATTTTTCATGGTTTCTACGTATCCTTTGTTTTTTATTTAAGCGGGGGTGCCCGAGAGGCCAAAGGGGACAGGCTTAGGACCTGTTGACACAGGTCTTCCAGGGTTCGAATCCCTGCTCCCGCACTTTAACAACTTTTTAACTTAATTTATTAATTTCTGCCGGGGTAGGGTAGGTGGTCATCCTCCGGGACTGTGGATCCCGGGACTCGGGTTCGAATCTCGGCCCCGGCCCCATTTATAAAACTATTTTTTTTAATATATGAGGATGTGACGCAAAATTTTTAATTGAATTTTGTGTTTTTGATTTTTTTATAATTTTTCTTATTTTTAGTTGTTT
>NZ_SUTJ01000006.1 GCF_015062915.1 Methanobrevibacter thaueri
GAATATACGAAAAATAATTGAAATTAAGCCTAAAAATTTTTTGACAAAAAATCAAAAATCAATTTTGGCGGACACCCAAAAATAATATTTATAATAATTCATTCATTTGTAACTAAATTTTAACAATCAAAACATTAAAATACTATAAAAAAGAATTATTATTTAAGAATTTAATTTCAAATGTAATTAATTTTTTTCACCGTCATTTTTGAACGGTTTAAATTCATAAGGTGTTTAAAAGAAAAAGTTTCCAAATATACCTATTAGGGGGATAATCTTATTCTCTCTTTAATCATGTTCTTTTGAACACCTTATTTTTTTCATCTTGTTTTTATAAGATTTATTAACAATTAATAATATATCTAAATACAATGCTAGTTTTAAAAAAGATTAAAAAACAGTGGAGACTATATCCGATAGGTTCGCCGAAAAATGCACTGAACCATAAGAGGGAACCTGAATTTGTTGGAAACATCAAGTTCTCACATGACGGCGACACATTATCAATATCAAGATTCGTGGCGGATTATAACTTCAAGGACAACTCCACTTTAAATGAAAAGCTCATGCCTCCGGGAGAGGTAATTAAGCTATTGCGTTCACAGGCGGTTTTTCTAGCGACAAGAGATAAGAAGGTTGAGGATTTCCTGAAATCCCTGAACATCAAGGTAAGGCACACTCAGGTATGTGATTTCTGTGCCTATGACGGAAACATTACCATAGTCAATTCGGATTATTCATATAAGCATAACAATCAATTGATCTGCAGGGACTGTGCACATGACACCATAAAGCAGGAAATAAAGCTTCAAGGGTTTGATAAAAAGATTTTCAGAAACCTGAAATCCACACTTGAAAAGACAGGAAGCCTTGAAAAGACATTGTCCGTGCTTGACCCTCATTTCGACCCATTGAAAAACCGTAAATTAACTTTATTCGACAAGACAAGAAAGTCAAAGCATATCATCCCTCCAATTGACATGAAAAGGTTAAAGATTGACAAGAGGTTCAAGGAGGTGTTGCTTGAGTCCGGAAACACCAAGCTATTGCCGGTCCAGTATCTTGCAATCAAGGAAGGGCTTTTAAAAGGAGAGGACCTTTTGGTAGTGAGTGCTACAGGTTCAGGTAAGACACTTGTCGGTGAGCTTGCAGGTATTTCAAAGGCTCTTAAGGGCAAGAAATTCGTTTTCCTAACTCCACTGGTCGCCCTTGCAAATCAGAAATATCGTGATTTCAAAAGGAAATACTCAAAGCTTGGATTGAAGGTTGCAATCAAGGTCGGAAGAAACAGGGTGAAGGCGAAAGGAGAGCTGAACCTGCCGGACAGTGATGTTTCAAAGGCAGACATTGTTGTGGCCACCTATGAGGGAATAGATTATCTTTTGAGAAACGGAAACTCACAAAGCCTGTCCAATCTAGGTGTGGTGCTGATAGATGAGATTCACATGATTGATGATGAGGACAGGGGAACACGTCTAAACGGCCTTATAAAACGTGTAAAGCACCTGTACCCTAAAACCCAAATAATAGGATTGTCTGCAACCGTGAAAAACCCTGACTTTTTAGCCAGTGAGTTCAACATGAAGCTTGTCGAATACTCAGAGCGTCCAGTGCCTCTGGAAAGACATTTGGTGTATGTTAGAAACGAATCCTCCAAAAGGCACATCATGCAGAAACTGGTAAAAAGGGAGTACAACACCAAATCCAAAAAGGGATATCGTGGACAGACCATAATATTTACAAATTCAAGGCGAAAAACCCATCAAATCGCCAATTACCTCTCAAACAAGCGCATAAATGCACAGGCATACCATGCGGGATTGTCATATTATAAAAAGGAAAAGATTGAAAAGGACTTTGACAAGGGTAAAATCTCCTGTGTAGTCACAACAGCAGCCCTTGCTGCAGGTGTGGATTTCCCAGCTTCACAGGTCATATTCGACTCACTGGTGATGGGTAACAAGTGGATTAATCCGAATGAGTTTTCACAGATGCTCGGGCGTGCCGGAAGGCCATCCTATCACGACCGTGGTATAGTATATCTTCTTCCTGAAGTTGGCAATGATTTTCAGGGAGAATCCGAAGAGGCCATGGCATTGGATTTGCTTGAAAGCAACAGCGATGACGTTTACATTGAATATGATGAGGAATCAGCATATGAGCAGATTCTTGCTGACATATCCTCAACATCCATCCAATCAACAAACGAGCTCAATAAGTTCTACAAGAACATTGACGTGCCGATAAGCATAAAGATTGCCGTTGATGAGATGGAGGATTTAGATTTAATCAATCGCATGGCAAACCGGTTGGAGGTCACCAGATACGGAAGGGCAACATCAGTCTCATTCCTTTCAATTCCTGAAGCTGAATTCATCAAAACCACTTTAAATGATAGAAATTACTTGAAGCATTATGTCGGACACTCTCCTATGTATAAGAAAAAGGAAAAGTACGATAAGCTCAAGGTGCTGATTCTTGCAATGGCAATGGACCTGGAGATGTTTGAAAACGCTTATCTTTCAAGCGTCATCCACAATCAGATATCAAACGCATTGAAAATCAAGTTCTCAACAAGGCTGTTTGCAGAATCCACCCTAGACATAATATCAAGCGGAGAGGCCATTGACAAGGTAGACAAGAAATTCCAGGATGCATTAATCCAATTGCAGACAGATTTCATGCAGTGCAGGTGTCAGGAAAGACCGTTCTGCCAATGCCTGCAGAGGGGAATATCAGAGGTAATCGTCCATGAGAGGCTCAAGGGAAAGGACCCTCAAGACATTTCAAACAAGCTCTTCAGGAAATACCAGATACAGGTCTATCCGGGAGACATATTCTCATGGCTGGACAATTTCGTCAAGAATCTGGATGCAATCAAAAGGATTGCTCAAGCTTACAATAAAAGAAATATAGTTAAAAAAACAAACTACTTAATTAAGAAAATTGAAAATGGGTGAACATCAATGTATGCAGAAGAAAAAATATTGGTCGGATGCAATGACAACACCAATGTGTTTTTATTGCCTAAACTGGCAAACCGTCACGGTCTGATTGCCGGTGCAACCGGAACTGGTAAAACAATAACCTTAAAAACCTTAGCAGAATCATTTTCTGATATGGGCGTGCCTGTATTCTTGGCGGATATGAAAGGGGACATTTCAGGACTTGCTAAAATAGGTTCAGAAACAGAAAAAATCAAGACTAATGTTGACAAGTACGGTCTTGCAGATAAAGGATTCAAATATCAGCAATATCCTGTGGAGTTCTGGGATTTATTCGGTGAAAAAGGTCTTCCCGTAAGGGTGACAATGTCTGAAATGGGACCGATTTTACTGGGTAAAATCTTAAATCTCTCAGAAGCCCAGCAAGGGGTATTGAATATAGTGTTCAAGGTGGCTGATGAGAAATCATTGTTCATCATTGACATGAAAGATTTGAAATCAATGATCAATCACGTTGTTGAAAATAAGGCGGAATATGAAAGTCAATACGGTGCCATTGCTGAAAAATCAGCAAATACAATCTTAAGGAATTTAATCACCCTTGAAGACCAAGGGGGAGACATGTTCTTCGGAGAGCCAGCTCTTGATTTGAACGATTTCATGAGGGTTGATGAAAACGGCAAGGGTATTATCAACGTATTGGACTCACAGAAACTTTCCCTATCTCCTGAAATCTACTCAACATTCCTCTTATGGATGCTTTCCAATCTCTATCAAAACCTTCCAGAAGTAGGGGATATGGACAAGCCTAAATTCGTATTCTTCTTTGATGAAGCTCATTTGCTGTTTGATGACATGACTCCTGAACTTGGTAAGAAAATCGAACAGATCGTAAGATTGATCCGTTCAAAAGGAGTAGGGTTATATTTCATATCACAATCTCCTGCAGACATCCCCGATGATATATTGGCACAGCTTGGAAACCGTGTTCAACATGCACTTCATGCATATACTCCAAAAGACCAAAAGGCAGTTAAGGTTGCAGCCGAAACATTCCGTCCAAACCCTGAATTCGACACTGCAAGCGTAATTTCAGAACTTGGAATCGGTCAGGCACTAGTTTCCGTATTGGAGGAAGGCGGTGTGCCTGGAATAGTTCAAAAAGTCGATATAGTGCCTCCACAAAGTTATATCGGAGCCATTGATGATGCTATGAGAAGTGAACTGATAAGTTTGTCAGAGCTCAAATCAAAATATTGGGAAGCTGTTGACCCTCTTTCAGCTTATGAGATGCTTCTTGAAAAGGTTGATTCAAACCCTAATGTTGAAAGTGAAGTTGCACAAATCGACAAGCAAATCATCGAGGAAGCAAAGGTTGAAGTTGAAAATCAGCCTGAACCTGTCCAAGAGGCTCCTGAACAAGCCCAAAATCCTAATGCCGGTGATGTAATCGGAGGTATTTTAGGAACCGTTTTAGGCGGTCAGCAACCTGCCAGCGGCAAGAAGACTAAAAAGTCCGCTCAACAAAAAGCAATTGAAAAGGCTGCTTCACAGGCCATGAACACTGCTGCTCGTGAAGTCACCAAGGGAATCATGAGAGGAATATTCGGCCAAATGAAATAAAGGTGATATGATGGCCCATCCTCATAAAGACGCAATTGCAAGAATGCCTGCCTCCTCATTGATTGGTGTCATTGAGGAGTCCAAAATGACTTATGTACGGGAAAACCTAAGCGTTTTCCTTCATGAAAGTCAAATAAAACTCCTTAAACAGGTCAAGAAACATCAAAAGCCTCATCACAAAAGGATTAGGGTAAAGCAATATCAAAAGGCTGAAAAGGACGATTTGTTCAATCTTCATTTGGACCTCTACCTGAAAAAGTATGGGAAGCTCGCCAAGAAAGGATTGATTGAAATAGATGAAAATCCAGACAGTGGCCTTCCTTATGACTGTGAACTTACTCCTAATGGCATTGAAGTTCTTGATGAGATATCCGCTCTTGAAAATGAATGGGAAAATGTTGTAGGTATTGATGGCGAAGCAAAAGAAGTCCTAAAGGAAATTGCACTCAATTCATTTGAAATTAGTTATAGACATAAGAAAAAGCAGAGATTCATTTTTTAAAAAATTTGTAATCCATGGCTATTGAATCATAGGCATTTTTCACCTGTTCAATAGCTTCTCTTCTATTTTTGAAATAATACAAGTGACTTTCACAGTCACAATCTGAACATCCGAAATTTTTCACTCCAATTGCTCTAGTTTTAAGGAATTCAGATATATCACACTCTACCTTTTTATCGATGTTGTAGATAATGTCAAGTATTTTAGAGTTATCATCTTTTAAAAGATAGTCTATATGCCAATGTAGTTTTTTATCATCACTCAAATGTCTTTTAAGACGTGATTCCAATGAGTTCATGGCTGAGCCTACATAAACATAAATTCCTCTTTTGAATTCCATGGGTCCCAGTTTCGAACCTATCCTGATTTCGGATTTTCTCTTGACATGTATTATCAAGCAATAGCAGCCTTTCATCTTCACACAAAACTTTTATTAATTTTTTCAATCTAAATTATATTTATGATTTTCAAACTTAAAAGTAGGGGCCATAAGAATGTAACCTCACTTCACAAGTCCACCTTTGAAGTAACAAAGGATGTTGAAATCGGGCCGACTGCAGACTGCATTGTTGGAACATCAGCGGACAAGTCAATGCTGAACTTTCCTGAGGAGTTCAAGGACAAGATTGCTAATTCAGATACCAGAATAACAGTCATTCTTGATACGGAAAATGGGCATGATGAAATAAACGGTTTTGGCCATGAGGACTTGACATTAACTCATCCTACTGACATTGTCTGCAGAACCAGTGACTATACCTGTTCACGCACATTGATGATTAGGGCAGACAAGGCTGCAAGGGATCTTGACAGCAACCTTATTGATGATTTAAAAAATGAAAAAATCATGGATGTAACTATAAAATTGTGCTAATAATAGTTAACTTTATATAATGTAAAAAACATACTCTTTAATAACCACTTTTGTTATATGCGGGGGTGGTCGAGCGGTCAAAGGCGCTAGGTTGAGGGCCTAGTGGGTCAGTCCCTTCGCGGGTTCAAGTCCCGTCCCCCGCACCATTTATATAAATTTTTTTTTAAGGTAATTTTTATATTCCATTACTCTATAAATATTATTATGAATCAAATTGCTCAGAAATTTTTTAAAAATAAACTTATTTTATGCGCATTGCTTTTTCTACTGCTGATGACCCTTTCAACAGTTAGTGCTAGTGAAAATGGCACAGATGAGTCTAATGTCATGGACATTCCAGGTTTTAATGATCTGTCCGATAAGATTAACAATACAGATGACACAGTCACATTAGATTCAGATTATGAATACAAAAACGGTACCGATAAGGAAATCGTCATTTCCAAGCCTGTGACAATAGATGGTTCAGGACACACAATAGATGCTAAGAAGTCATCAAGGATATTCAATGTAACCGCTGACAATGTTGTTATAAAGAATATTCGATTTGTCAATGGAAATGCCTTGGGAAACTATTTCAGGTCTGATGTTGGAGGTGGCGCCATTTACTGGAGTGGTGCAAATGGAATTTTGGAAAACTGCACATTCATCAACAACACCGGCAGCGGAATCGAGGATGATCCATTCGATAAGGAAGAAATCATAGTCAATGAGGACGGTTCCATAACTCATATCTATCGTTTCAGACCTATGGGAGCTCGTATCAATCAGGGAGGAGCCATACTATGGGAAGGTGATAATGGTACTGTTGTAGATTGCGGTTTCAACCACAATGATGTCGGTTATCCAAATGGAGGAGGTGCAATCTGCTGGAGAGGTAATGATGGTAAGATTATAGGCTCTTCATTTGTGGACAATGGAGGATGGACAGGTTCGGCTGTTGAATGGAGAGGAGCGAACGGGTCAATATTTTCATCAAAATTTATGAATTGGGGCATAAGCGACAATGGAATTTTCTGGGCTGGTGAAAATGGAACCATTAGAAATTCAATTTTAATCTCTCCTGATGGAAGAAGGGTTGTTCACAGCTATTCTGACAGTCTTGATGCCAACTATAACTATTGGGGTGATTCAATCGATAATCCTGATCAATATCTCAAACCGGATGATGTTGAATATTGGTATGCAAGTGAAAGTAATGTAACCAGTTTTGAGGACTTGGAATTGAACAGCTCATTTGTATTGGTGAAAAGCACTGAAAAGATTAGTGAAAAAATCATCTCAAGTGACTTGAAAGTTTACTACAACTCCAACGGCAAGTTCAATATTCAGGTTTACGACAAGCATGGAAAACCCGCAATTTTTGAGGATGTTAAATTTTACATCAACAACCATGAATACTCATTCATGACTGATGATAATGGAATTGCAACATTAAAGATTAAAGAAAAGCCTGGGAAATACACAATCTTTTCACAGTATGGTGATGTCATTGTCAAAAACAAAATCACCGTTAAAAGCGTATTGATAACTAAAAACTTGTCAAAAAAGGTTAAGAAATCTGCTAAATTCAATGTTAAAGTGTTAAACTCCAAGGGAAAGGCCTATAAAAATCAAGTTGTCAAAATCAAGTTCAAAAGCAAGACATATAAAATCAAAACAAACAAGAAGGGCATTGCAGCATTCAAGGTTTCAAAAAAATTGAGGGTTGGAAAATATGTCATCAAGACAACTTATAAGGGTCTAACAAATTCAAATAAAATTGTAGTTAAAAAATAACTACATTTCTCTCTTTTTTTTCAAATTAATAATTATTTATTTATAATAATTAAACCAAAAATTATATTAATAAACTTTTATGGTGATAATTTATGAAAGCTGTAATTCCAGCAGCAGGTTTCGGAACAAGATTCTTGCCTGCTACTAAAGCGCAACCTAAGGAAATGTTGCCAGTTTATGATAAACCAACAATTCAATACGTTATTGAAGAGGCAGTGGCTTCAGGTATTGACGATATTTTGATTGTAACCGGTAGAAACAAAAGATCAATTGAAGACCACTTCGACAAGTCATTCGAACTTGAACAGACCCTTCAAAGCGCAGGAAAGGATGACAGGTTAAGGCAAGTTCGTGCAATCACTGATTTGGCTGACATATGCTATGTAAGGCAAAAGGAGCAAAAGGGTCTTGGAGATGCTATCTACTGTGCTAAAAAGCATGTCGGCGGAGAGCCATTCGCAGTTCTTTTAGGAGATTCAATCACTAAAGGACCTACTCCATGCACAAAACAACTTATGGATGTCTATGATAAATATGGAGCTTCAGCAATTTCCCTTGAAGAGGTTCCTAGAGAAAAAGTCGAAAGGTACGGTATCATCAAGGGAACAGAAGTTGAGGATAACGTTTATAACATTGAAAAATTGGTTGAAAAGCCATTGGCTCATCAAGCACCATCCAATCTTGCTATTATGGGTCGTTATGTCTTATCTCCTGATATTTTTGATAAAATCGATGAGACAGAACCTGGTGTTGGCGGTGAAATACAGCTCACCGATGCCCTTCAAAAGCTCGATGCCATCTACGGTGTCACCTTTGAGGGAAAAACCTATGACATAGGTAACAGGTTTGAATGGTTAAAGACTTCCATTGAGTTTGCAATGGATGATCCTGAGTCAAAGGATGCTTTAATCGACTATATGAGAGAAATGATTAATGAATATAAATAGTTACATACTGTAACTATCCTTTTTTTTCTTTGATTTTTATGCAGAATAGATTGATCAAAAAGACAGGCGATGAAGTCTCTCCATTGGGTTTTGGAGCTATGAGATTGCCTTTAAAAAACGGTAAAATCGACAGGGATAAAGCAAGACAACAAATCTATTATGCAATTGACAATGGAATCAATTTCATTGACACTGCTTATCTTTATGGCGACAGCGAGAAGTTTCTAGGTGAAATTCTTCAGGGAGAATATGCAGATAAGGTTAAAATCTGCACCAAGCTTCCATCCATTCAGGTAAGGAAATACGAGGATATGGAATACTTCCTAGATGAACAGCTCAAAAGGCTTCAAAGGGATTGCATAGACTATTACCTGATTCATTCAGTCGACTTGAAGACAGTAAACAGGCTGCTTAAGAAGGGTTTGTTTGAATTCTTAAGCAAGGCCAAGCGAGAAGGAAAAATCAGCCACGTGGGCTTTTCATACCATGGGGTCAAGGAGGAATTCGACCTTCTCATTGACGGTTATGACTGGGATGTTGTCATGGTACAGTACAATTACTTTGATGAGAACGTCCAGGCAAGCATTGAGGGAATAGAGTATGCTGCATCAAAGGGGATGGGTGTTTTCGTAATGGAACCTTTAAAGGGTGGGATACTTGCAGGAAAAATGCCTAAAGAGGCTGAAGAAATATTTAAAAAAGCTGACCCTGACAAGACCACTGCCCAATGGGCAATGCAATGGGTATTGAACAATCGCAATGTCAGCTGCGTATTTTCAGGAATGAATTCCATGGAGCAAATCAGGGACAATATCGCAATTGCTGATGTGACAACTCCAATGTCAATGACATTTGAGGAGCTTGAAACAGTGGAGCTTGTAAAAAGGGTAATGAAGAACTCCCTTAGGATTAACTGCTCCACCTGCGGGTATTGCATGCCATGCCCACGTGGAGTCAATATTCCGGAATGTTTGAAAATATACAATGAAAAGTATCTATTTGACCATAAGGGTTTCATAAACCAGTCATTCATGGATTACTATCAGTACGTTGGGGGAATAATGGGCAAGGCAGGAAATGCCGGATTGTGCAATGGCTGTGGAAAGTGCCTTAGAAAATGTCCTCAAAAGCTTGACATTATCTCTGAGCTTAAAAAGGTTAAAAAGGAATTTGAAATACCTGGATTCAGATTCATATTGCCTATTGCAAAGGGCATTGGAATTCCGCTGTATAATCAAATAGTTAAACTTCTAAACCGTTAGTTGTATCTTAACAAAAGATACAATCTTATTCTTATTTTGTCTTCCACTTCCATCCATTCAATGGATTTTTGAAAATCAATGCTGTCATTCCACACATTTTTCCTGATAATATCACTTGTCTCAGTGTATTTTTCACTGTCTCTTTGCTCTTTTAACTGGTCATAGTAGTCATATGGCATAACAATCACTTTAAATATTAATTAAGTATATTATATTTGCCTATTTTTTATTTAAAGCTTGTTGAAGCCACTTCGTAAAATTGTTCCCGTTACACCAAAGTATTTAAAGGTTTCGATTAACTATATGATTATATATTTTGAAAACCAAAAGTAATACAAGGTGAAAAAATGAAACTTGAAGAATTAGTAGCACCATGTCCAAAATGTGGTTCAAAAGATAAGATTGCTCACAGAAGAATGTTGGATAATCACAGGGCTCACGCAGAAATGGATACTGTAAAATGTGAAGAATGCGGTTACATATTTTTCGTAAATGAGAACATGGACCCGGATGAGAAAAAACAATTATTAAATGAATTAAACAAGATACACGGTTAAAATGACATTTCATGTAATGATTATCCCCACCCTTAACTGTCCATCAAACTGCAAGTACTGCTGGGGATCTGAAAACAAAAAGGAAATGATGGATTTGGAAATAATCGACCAAATCGTCGAATGGCTGAAAGACTTCAGGGACGACAAGGTTCATTTCACATTCCATGGAGGAGAGCCTCTACTTGCCGGATATGACTTCTACGAGGCAGCATTGGAAAAGCTGTCCAAGCTGGATAATTTTGAAGGATTTTCACTTCAAAGCAACATCTGGCTATTGTCCGAAGAGCTCATTGACCTGTTTTTAAAATACAATGTTGTTGTAAGCACAAGCATTGACGGGCCAAAACAAATCAATGACTTCCAAAGGGGAGAAGGATACTTCGATAAGACCATGGCCAAATTCAGATTAGCTAAGGAAAAAGGATTAATTATTAACTTCGTATTGACCGTAACTGACTATTCAAAGGATTTCTCCGATGAATTGTATGAATTCTTTAAAAGTGAACAGATGAATCTTAAAATCCATGCTGCGCTCCCGTCCCTTAGAGGGGACAATGCAGACCCATGGGCACTTGACCAGGAAGAGCACGGTAAACTACTCATTGACTGGTTGGACAAGTACCTTTATGACCTGGATAAGTTCACAGTAATGGATTTGGACCATATCTGCAAGTCATCTCTTAGAAGAAGAGGAACATTATGCACATTTGCCGACTGTATCGGTACAACTCTTGCAGTGGGTTCCGACGGTTCAATCTATCCGTGCTACAGGTTTGTCGGAATGCCTGAATATGTATTGGGCAATGTGGCTACAAATCCTAGTTTTGACGATTTGAAAACCTCTGATGCATGGGCTAAGCTTATGGAATTCAGGGATTATGTTGATGAAAACTGTAAATCATGCAAATACGTTAAATACTGTGAAGGAGGATGTCCTTACAATGCAATCGTTGCATATCAGACACCACAGGCGGTAGATCCTCAATGCACAGCATACAAGATGATTTTCGGTGAGGTTTCAAAAAGAATGAATAAGGAATTTGCCCGTTCAGCCTTTGGAATGGGTGCGCCTGTTGAAAGAAAAGAGGGAGATCCGTTCAGCATAATGGACCTTGCGATGAAGCCTTAGTGGTGTTTTATGAGGGATGAGCTTTTGGAAAGACTGTCTGAATTGGAACATGAACAGTGGTGTGAATGGTCCAGTCATCTTTCCCAAGAGTTGTCTTCATTGCTTGTCATTTTGGATAAGCTTGATGATGAGTTAAGTGATGAAGACAAGCAAACTATTTTTAATATCAAATCCAAGTTAAATAGGTGGAATGAGCTACAGATTCCATATTCCGAACTGTCCGAAGAGGAAAAGGAAAAGGATAGGGTTTATGCCCGAAAAATCATCAGTATTTTAGATGATGAAATCTAATTTTTACATTTTGTAATACTTAGTATATAAATGATTTTTAAAAAAGTAATACTTTTATATATGTCCTCTTGCATAATTATTAATAGTAATACTTAGTATTTAAAAGAATTAAAAAAAAGTAATACTTTTTAATCTAAAACAATTATTCAAGAAGGTGTAAAATGTGATTGATGAAATAACTGATTTTTTATTTGGCTTGAAAATGACTATTCTCTCAGGTATATTTCTATTGATTGCAATAATTTTCATGATATTCGGAATAGACACTCCCGTTTACCTCAACCCTGCTTGGGGAACAGTAATTATAAGTGGTATTCCGATGTTGCTTCTGGCAATGACCAGATTAATCCGTGAAAAATGGATTTCATCTGCACTACTGATTGCAATAGCAATGGTGGCATCACTGCTGATTGGCGAGATATTCGCTGCAGGTGAAGTCGCATGGATCATGGCATTAGGTGCTCTTTTAGAGGACTGGACAGTTGAAAGGGCTAAGAAAGGTTTAAGAAACCTCATCAACTTGACTCCACAAACAGGAAGAAGAATAATTGACGGCGTTGAGGAAGTTGTTCCTGTTGATGAAATCAAAATCGGAGATACCTTAAGGATTCTTCCGGGTGAAAGCGTACCTGTGGATGGTGAAATAATAAGCGGTACAACCTCACTTGACCAGTCAATCATGACTGGGGAATCATTGCCAATTGATAAGGAAGTGGGCGATGAGGTATTCTGCGGAACAATGAACATGTACGGAGCAATTGACATAAAAGCAACCAGTTTAGGTGAAAACTCCTCACTTCAAAAACTGATTGACCTTGTAAAGGCAGCCGATGAAAAGCAGGCTCCAACACAAAGGATTGCAGACAAATGGGCAACATGGCTTGTTCCTGTTGCACTGATAATTGCAATTGTGGCATGGCTTGTAACCGGCAACATCGAAAGGGGAGTGACAGTTCTGGTAGTGTTCTGCCCATGTGCATTGATACTTGCTACACCAACTGCAATCATGGCCGCTATCGGTCAGGCAACAAAGTATGGTGTATTAATCAAATCCGGTGAAGCACTTGAGACATTAGGTGGCCTAAATACTTTAGTGTTCGACAAGACCGGTACTTTAACTTACGGTAATTTAGAAGTTTCTGATGTTATCTCCCTCAGGGAGGATTTGACTGATTTGGACTTGCTTAAGCTCACAGCATCATGTGAAAAGTTAAGCGAACACCCATTGGCTAAGGCCGTTGTAAACAATGCAAAAGAAGCTGAAATAGATATTGAAGAACCAAAAGACTTCAAGATGTACCCTGGTAAGGGAGTCACTTGTGAAAACTCTTTTGGTATTGTATATGCAGGAAACTCCAAATTTCTCAATGAAAATAATATAAAAGTTGATATTGATGACTATTTAAACAAGCTGAAAAGCGAAGGAAAAGCTTCAATTATTGTTGCATTAAACGGTGAAGTTGTGGGATTAATCGGTTTATCTGATGTGATACGTGAAGATTCCAAAGGCATGATAGAAAACTTGCATGAATTGGGTACTGAAACCATATTGCTCACTGGAGATAACACAGAAACTGCTAATTACTTCGCTTCACAAGTCGGAATCGGCAAGGTTTTTGGAAATCTCTTGCCTGAAGAGAAACTCTCATGGATTGAGAAACTTAAAGGCGAAGGCAAAAAGGTCTGCATGATTGGTGATGGTGTGAATGACGCTCCTGCACTTAAAACCGCAGATGTAAGTGTGGCGATGGGATCCGTTGGAAGTGACGTGGCCATTGAGGCTGCAGACATTGCGCTTTTAGGTGATGATATCGGTAAAATACCATATCTCAAAAAGCTTTCAAACTCAACATTATTCACAATCAAGGCCAACATTGCAATCTCAATGACAATCAACGCAGTTGCGATAATATGTTCAGTGCTTGGATTGCTGAATCCTGTAACAGGAGCTATCGTGCACAATGCAGGCTCATGTTTGGTGGTTTTAAATGCAGCATTGCTTTATGACAGGCATTTCGATGACTCAATCAAAAAGATAGACACTGAAAACGTCGAGCATTCCCATTATCATTTCCACAATGATGGCGAACACACTCACTCTCATGACGGAATTGAGATAATTGATGAAATCGAAACCGAAAATGGAATCAAGCATATGCACGCACACAAGCATGCATTGGACAGACAAAGTTGTGAACCATATCACAACTAATTCTTTTCTTTTTTGTAAATTTTATTTTACTTATTTTTTTTAAATATCCAAATTCTTAAATATTTAAATGATTAATCTTATTGTAGGTAGTAACATGAACGATAAAATAATATTAGGGCTTCCAAAGGGAAGTTTGAATAATGTGAAAAGAGGCAACACTCACCAGCTTTTTGTCGATGCAGGTTATGAAGTGAAAGGATACGAGCCTGGTGACGAGTCCTATGAAATTGAAATTTTAAATGATGATGAAATCAAGGCTTTTCTAACCCGTCCGCAATCCACTCCCGTTGAACTGAACAGGGGAATGGTTGACATTGCAATTGTCGGTGAGGACTGGATTAAAGAGGAATCAGTTTTAAGAAAGACAAGCACAATTAAAATCGGTGACTTGGATTATGGTAAGACCCGTTTGATCGTTGCTGTTCCTAACGATTCACCCTATGATAGTCTATCAGATTTATTCAGGGCAAACAAGGATAGAAAAACTCCAATTCTATGTTTCACTGAATATCCAAACTTGACCAGAAAATTCATCATGGAAAATGAAGTTTACCAGGAATTATACGGCGATTCAGTACCGTTTGTTCAGGTAAGAGGCTTGACCGATGGAGACAATGAGATGGTTCAGGTCATAAACTCAGACGGTGCAACAGAAGTTTACATTGCAAAAGGTGCTGATTTGATTGTTGACAACACCCAAACCGGAAGCAGCCTCAAAAAGGCAGGGTTGAAGGAAATAGAAACAATCTTGCACTCTTCAGCAGGCCTGTATGCTGGTGTGAGCTGTACCGGCGAGAAGCTCGAAAAGGCAAAAATGATTTATGAGCAATTGCTTGGGGCAATCACCGCTAAAAAATACTTCGATGTAAAATTCAACATTGCAAATGAAAAGATTGAAGAGGTTTCTAATTATCTAATTGAAAACAAGCTTTGTGCAGATGAGCCTACAATAACTCCAGGTTCTGATTTTTCACAAATCAATGTTTTAATTCCAAAATCAAAATTCCCTGAAATGGTTGATGCCATTAAAGGATTTGATGCAACTTCAATCATCAGAAATGATTTGAAACAACTCATAGAGTAAAATCATTTCACTCTCTTTTTTTCTCATTTTTAAATTATCATTATTTATCATTAACATTTATAAATCATACTTTACATAAATATTTATATTATATTACTCGAAGGGGATAAACATGTTAACATCCGTTCAAAAAGAAATTTTACAAACACTGATTAATTTATATCAATCCTCCAATGGCAAGTCTATTAAGGGAGAGGATATTGCTGAGGTTATGAATAGGAACCCTGGAACAATACGTAACCAGATGCAATCATTAAGAAGTTTAAGTCTAGTTAAGGGAGTACCTGGACCTAGAGGAGGATATAAACCAACAATTGAGGCTTATCATGCCTTAAACATTTCAGTTTCTGACAATGATTCGATTGTACCTATCTTTAAAAACGGCCAAAAGGTGGAGGACATTTCCGTTGCAAAGATAGAGTTCACAAGTGTTCCTCAACCTGGGGAATGTGAAGCTGCAATTAAGGTTTTGGGAAGCATTAAGGATTTGAATTTGGGAGATACCATAAGAATCGGTCCGACTCCAGTAAACAACTTGGGAGTAATAGGAAAGATTGTCGGAAGAGATGATATGGACAATATCCTGCTTGTTGACACACAAACAATAAGAAGCATTCCAAAGCTGACCGTAGGAGACATTGCAAGCCGTGACGTAATATCATTCAGTCCGAGCTGTTCTGTAAAGGAGGCAGCCAGGAAATTTGTCAGCAATAGCATTGACGGAGCTCCTGTAATCAAGGATGGAAAGGTTGTGGGAGTGTTTACCTTAAGCGATCTGGTAAAGGCAATCGCCAATGATGATGAGGATAAGGCTGTAGAGGAATTGATGTCAACAAATGTGGTAATAGTCAATGAGGATTTAAAAATTGCAAATGCCATTGAGGTAATGCGTAAAAAATCAATTTCCAGATTAATCATAGCCGATAATAATCAAGTTCTACTTGGAATTGTTACAAGAACAGATTTAATTGAAAGCATTACCAATTTAAAGGAATTCCCAGTTAATACAAATTAATTTTAAAGTGATTTAATGAAAGTGAATCAGATTGATGTAGACAGCAGTATGAAAGTAATTGATTTGATAAATCAATTTGATGATTCAGGTGTTTTAGGTGCAGGCAGAGTAGCAAGAGCCTGCAATATACTGGCCGAAATGATCCAGGATGATGACATGAGCGTATTCATGAGCCTTGGAGGGCCATTGATACCTGGTGGAATGAGAAACATAGTAACAAAAATGATTAACGAGGGTCATGTGGATTTGATAATATCAAGCGGAGCCAATATCACTCATGATCTTGTAGAGGCCTTTGGAGGATCTCATTATCGCCATGAAGGAAAGGATGATGAGGAATTAAACGAAGAGGGCATTGGCAGAATCGCAGACATTAACGTTGGCTCTGATGACTTTACACTATTTGAAAGCGAAATAACAAAAATCTTTGAGGAAATTTCCTCTAAAAAACAAGTAATCTCAATTCAGGAGTTGCTGTATGAAATAGGCCTTCTGGTTGAAGATGAAAACTCATTTGTCGCCACAGCAGCAAGAAATAACATTCCAATATTTGCACCGGGATTGATAGATTCAATGACAGGTCTTCAATTGTGGATTTTCTCACAGGACCATGATTTTGTAGTAGATGCCGTTGCAGATATGCACTATCTATCAGACATAGTATTCGAATCTGAAAAGGTTGGAGCCGTGCTTTTGGGTGGAGGATTGACAAAACATTACGCATTGGCTTCCAATGTTATTAAAGGCGGTCTTGATGCAGCTATCCAGATTACCATGGACCGGCCTGAGGCCGGAAGTCTTGGTGGGGCTCCATTGGAAGAGGCCAAATCATGGGCAAAAGCAAAATGCGGATCAAATCTAGCTAGTGTAGTTGGCGATGTCACTGTAATTTTCCCATTGATTTATGCAGCTGTCTTAGATAAAATTAAAAGTGATTAGATGAGTTATATTATTTTAGCAATATTGTTTATACTGTCTGGATTTTTCATGAAGTATTCAGACGACTTGTTCGATGTAAATCATGACTTGAAATTTGCGACTGTCCTTGGGGTCATATGCGGATTGGCTTCTGGTGTTGCAGCAATTTATGATGTCGGTGCGGCATATATTTTCATAGCAATTCCAATAGGCAATTTTTTGGCCTTAAAAATAGATGGGGCTCACCATATTGTCACATTGATAGTGTTTATCTTGATTTGCCTGGCTTTCGGAATTCCGCAATTGAGTCTTGTAATACTGTTAATATGTATTCTTGGAACCTTGGCTGATGAGGTTGGTCATGAATTGATAGACACAGTCACACAAAATAAGTTTTTAAACCTGTTTTTCGAATATAGGTTTGTGTTGAAAATAGTATTATGTTTGCTTGCAATTTGCGGAGCATTCAGTATTTGGACATTTGTCTGTTTCCTGCTGTTTGAAATATCCTATGTGATTGCAGGAATTTGTTTTGAAAAGTTTAATTAAAAAAAAGAAGATAAAAAAGGAATTATAAATTCCTTTATTTTTTTTATATTTATTCACCAGTTTCAATACCCATTCTACCAGCAATTCTTGCAATGAGTACGGTTACGATAACTGCGATGATTGTAACTATGATAGCGTAAGTGAATAAACTAGATAATGCACTTCCAGCTCCAATCCATTCTTCAATTAAAGCTTGGATTGCACTGTTCCATGCTTCACCTGCAACGAACGCAAATGCTGTTGTGATTAATGCTAAAATAGTTTCCATAATCATTTTTGTTACTTCATTTGCCATGCTTTTTTTCCTCCGTTCAATTTATTTGTTCCAAGATAATAAGAACAATATTATTTTTATATCTTTTTATTAAAAAACTTTACATTTAATCAAGTGATTTTATTAGATTTTCACATGCAACCTTAGGGTCTTCGGCTTCATAAATACTTCTTCCAACAATGATTGCATTTGAGTACTCAAGTGTTTTTTTACCGTCTCCACCCTGTTTTCCAACTCCCGGTGAGATGATGTATGCATCATTGCCGACAATATTCCTTATGTCTGATAGGCGATCAAGCCTTGTTGCCGGTGCAACGTAGTTATTGATTCCCATTTCAACTCCCATTTGAGCTATTGCGTCTGCATTTTTCTGCAGGAACATTTTTGCTCCGGGATGTGACATTTCAGTCAGCAGGAACAATTCCCTTTCGTACTTGTTTGCCATGTCAAGGCATGCCTGGACACTGTCTGATCCTACAAATCCATGACAGATTATTGCATCTGCTCCTGCCTTGAAGGTTTCTTCACATATTTTTGAATTTGTTGCATCGATGTCGGCCACCTTGAAGTCGCATATTACCTTAAATCCAAATTTGTCCTTTAATTTGCTGATTATTTCAAGCCCTTCCGCTAGAGCCAGTGGGTAGCCTATCTTTATTGTGTCAATGTAATCTTTAATAGAGTCACAAATTTCGATGGATTCACCTTCGCTCATGACATCAAGGGCCAAAATTAAGTTATTTTTTATATTCATATAATCTCCATCATTTATTTTTTACATAAAATTTTTAGGTTTGCCTAATTAAATAGTATTACTTTTTCCTATACCTTTATATGTAATAAGTAATATAATAACATTATCAATAAAACTTTATTAAATTTTAATTTAAATTTAAATTTTTATTGAGTGATTTATCAAATCGTTTTGATAATATTTGGAGGAAAAAATTTATGCATATTATGGAAGGATATTTACCATTGAACTGGTGTATCGTATGGTTCGTTGTCGCAATCATCGTCGTCGCTTTTGGTATTTATCAAATCAAAAAAATCGTAGATGAAACCCCTGAATCAAAAGCATTGCTTGCTGTGAGTGGGGCATTCATGTTTGTATTATCATCTTTGAAATTACCTTCTGTTACTGGAAGTTGTTCACACCCTTGTGGTAACGGATTAGGTGCAGCACTCTTTGGTCCTGCTGTAACTGCAGTACTTGCAGCTATCGTACTTATTTTCCAAGCATTATTACTTGCACACGGTGGATTAACCACTTTAGGAGCAAATATTGTTTCAATGGGTATTGTAGGACCATTTATCGCTTGGATTGTATACAAAGGTTTAACAAAAGCAGGTATTTCATCAACTATTGCTGTTTTCTTTGCAGCATTTTTAGGTGACTTATTAACTTACGTTGCTACTTCATTCCAATTAGCTTTAGCATTCCCTGCTCCAACATTTGGTGCAGCATTAACTAACTTCTTAGTTATCTTTGCAGTAACTCAAGTGCCATTAGCTATTGGTGAAGGTATTTTAACTGTAATTATATGGGACAGATTAAAAGAATACAAACCAAAATTGTTAGATAAACTTGGTGCATTAGCTCCAAATGAAGCATAAGGTGATAAATATGAAAACATCAACATTAATTATTTTAGCGGTAGTTTGTATTATTATCTTCATTGCACCATTAATAATGTTCAGTGGTCATGGAGAAGATGACGGATACTTTGGAGGTTCAGATGATGCAGCTAGTGAAGCTATCGAAGCAACCAATTTCAAACCATGGTTTGCATCAATATGGGAACCACCAAGCGGTGAAATAGAAAGTTTATTATTCGCTCTTCAAGCAGCTATAGGAGCAATCATCATTGGTTACTTCTTCGGTTACTGGAGAGGACAAGGTAAAGAAGAATAATTAATCTTCTTTATTATTTTTTTCTTTTTTTAGTGATTTTTATGAAATTTGATATGGATTATATTGCGCATCATAACGAATTAACAGAAACAAATCCTTATTTCAAATTGTTTTTAACAATCATATTGTTAGTTTTGACTTTAGCACTTGATAATCTGTATTTTGACATATTAATGTTCATGGTAATGTCCATTGTGATTTTAGCAATAGCAAAAATCAATTGGAGATCATATTTGAAGTTCCTGTCCATTCCAATGGCATTTGTTGTAATAACCTGTCTGTTCTTGATATTCTTCTTCGGAAGAGGGGAAGTGATTTACGAGACAGGAATATTCGGCATTGTGGTTACAACAGACTCCCTGCACTATGGTGTTTACACATTCTTTAGGGTTGTGGGCTGTTTGCCTTTATTGGGTTTTCTTGCACTGACAACACCGATTGCGAAAATCCTGCATTGTTTGGCTTCTATGAAAGTTCCAAAAATCTTCATTGAGATTGCATTGTTAATGTATAATTCAATTTTCATTTTCTTAAATGAGATTGATACAATGCAGAAGGCACAGGAAACAAGATTAGGTTATCATTCCTATTGGAATTCATTTAAATCTCTAGGAGCACTTGCAAGTACAATTTTCTTAAGATCCCTTGATAAAAGTGAAACTTTACAGCATTCCCTTGATTCAAGAGGATACACAGGAGAATTGCCAATTTACGAACCACAAAAAAGGGAGTAATCACTAATGTTAGAAGTTAAAAATATAAAATATTCATATAATGCTGATTATCAGGCATTAAAGGGAGTTAGCTTAAAGATTGAAAAAGGAGAAATGGTTGCTCTTTTAGGTAAAAACGGTGCTGGAAAATCAACATTATTCTTACATTTGAATGGTATTTACGAACCTGATGAAGGTCAGGTATTTATTGATGGTGAAGAATTAAAGTACGATAAGAAATCCCTGCTTAAATTCAGGCAAAAGGTAGGAATAGTTTTCCAAAATCCAGATGACCAAATTTTCGCTCCAACAGTGGAGGAAGATGTTGCTTTTGGACCATTGAACTTGGGTTTGCCTATGGAAGAAGTCCAAGATCGTGTCGAAGAGGCTCTTTCTCGTGTAGGAATGAGTGGTTTTGAGAAAAAGGCTCCTCATCACTTAAGTGGAGGTCAAAAGAAAAGGGTTGCAATTGCAGGCATTCTTGCAATGAAACCTGAAATTATGGTTTTAGACGAACCAACAGCTGGACTTGACCCACAGGGTGTTACCAATTTAACAAAATTACTGAAAGAATTAAACGATGAAGGAATTACAATTATCATATCAACACATGAAGTGGATTTAGTTCCTAACTATGCAAAACGCGTTTTTGTTTTAGTTGATGGTCTATTGATAGCCGAAGGAACTCCAAAAGAGATTTTTGCTCAACCTGAAATTCTTGAAAAAGCTAATTTGAAAGTGCCAATAGTTACAGAGCTATTCCAACAGCTTGAAGCTGAAGGATTTGATATGGAAAATGATTATCCATTAACAATCGAAGAAGCTAAGGATAAGTTTTTAAAATTTGCTAATAAAAACTAATTTTTTTTTAACTCAAAAATTTTTCATAATTCCATCACATAAAGTATTACTCACAGTAATAATTCATAATACTTTCTTATTTTTCAACTAAACTTTTATATTTTAATAAACATAATTCTTCATAAGGTGAATTTAGATGAGAATTGGAATTTGTGACACAACTTTCGCTCGCTTTGACATGGCTTCAGCAGCAATTGACGAGCTTAAAAAGAACGCTTATGATTTAAAAATAATTCGTGAAACCGTTCCAGGTGTAAAAGACCTTCCAGTAACCGCTAAAATTCTCATTGAAGAGGAAAACTGTGATATAGTAATGGCACTTGGAATGCCTGGACCTATGGAAAAGGATAAGATGTGCGCCCATGAGGCATCAACAGGACTAATCAACGCACAATTGATGACAAACACTCACATATTGGAAGTGTTCGTGCATGAGGATGAAGAGGAAGATCCTGTTGAGCTTGCAAAGCTTGCAGAAAACAGGGCACGTGAACATGCACAAAACCTCATTAAGATGATGTACTCAAGAAAGGCAATGAGAAAAGAGGCAGGAATGGGAATGCGTGAAGGAAAAGAGGATGCAGGACCATTATAATAAAGGTGCAATATGGGATTTGAAATAACAGAAAAGGACAAGAAGGATACATTTGTCATTCTTCCGGCATACAATGAGGCAACAAGAATCCAGCCTGTGATAGAATCGATTGCCCGTAAAGGATACAATCTCATCATTGTAAATGACGGATCATCAGACAATACCCTTGAGGTCATCAAGGAGTCAAAAATGAAATATCCGGATAATATTCACATATTCTCCCTCATGATCAACAGGGGAGTTGGCGTTGCAACACAAACAGGATTCGATGCGGTTTTCAAGTTCAACCCTAAATATGTTGTAAGTATGGATTCAGATGGTCAGCACTCTCCTGAGGACTTGGATAATGTCATAACTCCATTGGTGAAAGGGGAAGCACAGGCAGTGATTGGTGTAAGGCCATTGAAGGACATGCCGTTTACAAGAAACTTTGCAAACTGGGTTATGAACCTTCTTACAAGAATATTTTATGGAGTTAAAGTAAGTGATTCACAGACCGGTTTCAGGGCAATAACCCTTGAAGCCTTAAGGAAGATTGATATCAATGCAAGAGGATATCTAATCTCATCAGAATTCATACGTGAAGTCCATGACAATAACATTCCATTTGCGGAAGTTCCAATTCAAACAATCTACACTCCAGAAACCCAGGCTAAGGGAACAAATTCCAAAGAGGCATTAAAGATTTTAATTCAAATGATCAGACATCAGTTTTAGGTGATTAAATGTTATTATACTCAATATTATTCCCAATAATATCCATATTGGCTATCTTATGGTTCTTTTACAGGTACCTAAGAGAGAAACAGTCATTGATGACTGTAATCCTATGGACAGTATTGTGGATATTCGTTATCATATTTTCAATCTTCCCAAATGCAAGTGAACATTTTGCGGAATTGTTCGGTATCACCCGTGGATTGGATTTCATCATTATCGTAGTGTTTTTAGTGTTATTCTACATAATATTTGCATTATATAATAGAATTGATATATTACAGGATGAAATCAACAAGATTGTTAAGGAATCAGCTATCAACAATGAAATAACTCTCGATGATGAAGAGGAAGAATAATGCTTTATTTTAGAGGATGCACCGCAAGGGAAAAGCAGACCAGCATTGCTGAGGCAACTGAAAAGCTTTTAAATCTTGCAGGTGTAGATTATCATATTTTAAAAGATGAGGCTTGCTGCGGTTCAGTATTGCTTAGAACTGGTTTTTTAAAGGAGGCGCAGGAGCAAATTGCAAAAAACAGCGAAGCCTTTAAGGATGAAACCGTTTTGACATCATGTGCAGGTTGCTATAAGACTTTAAAAGAGGATTATGAGAACATTGATGTCATTCACATTTCACAGTTATTGAATAATTTAATCAGTGAAGGCAAACTTAACTTCTCAAAAAATGATTTCAAAGTTACATATCATGATTCATGCCATCTGGGAAGGCATATGGAGATATTTGACGATCCGAGAAGTGTCATTGAAAGCGTTGCCGACTTGGTTGAAATGGAAAACAATCGTGAAAACAGCCTATGCTGCGGAGCTGGTGGTGGAGTGAAATCCGCTTATCCTGAAATTGCTGATGAAATGGCAAAATCAAGAATTGGCCAGGCCAAGGACACTGAATGTGAAATTTTGATTACTGCCTGTCCGTTTTGCAAGCTTAATCTGGAAAATGATGAAATGGAAGTTCTGGACTTGACTGAATTTCTAGTTAAATATGGTGGTTTGGATGAAGAAGAGTGAACTTGAAACAATGAGAAAATCATTTAACACAGTAAAAAATAGGTCAGACTCCATTAAGGAATCCTCATCCACTAAAAGACTAGTCAAACGGGTTCAGGAAATCAAGAAATATTCTATTGAACACAACGATGAGCTTTTAGCCCAACTATTGGAATCATTTGAGCGCAACGATATCGAATGCATATTGGCCGATGACTCTCAAGACGCCCTGAAAATCATTGATGAACTGCTTGAGGAGTATGATGCCTCAGTTGTTGCAAAGGCAAAATCAAATACATTGGGTGAAATCAACCTTAAAAACCATCTGAAAGATAATGGCATTGATGTTGTTGAAACAGACCTTGGGGACAGGATACTTCAGCTTAAAAAGGTTGACAACAAACCGGTTCACCCTACAGGACCTGCTTCACATTTGAACGTTTCAAACATAACCGACATTGTAAATGAGTCACTTGATGTCAATGTTGATCCGGTGCCTCGTGAAATCATGGAGGCCGTAAGGAAAGATGTGCTGAATCGGCTAAAATATGCAAATGTAGGTATAAGTGGAGCCAATGCAATAGCATCCGAAGAGGGGTCATGCGTTATGGTGCACAATGAGGGAAATATTTCAATAGTTTCACTCAAGGACTTGCATATAATTGTAGCTGGAATCGATAAAATAGTGCCGACACTTGAGGATGCAATATCCATTGTGAAACTGGAGACAATATTTGCAACAGGAAGCTATGTCACCTCATACATGAACGTGATATCAGGACCTTCAAAGACAGCTGACATTGAAAAAAAGCTCTTGAAAAACATGTATGGTGCTGAAAGGGTTGTGGTGATTCTTTTGGATAATGGAAGAAGCGATGCCACTCCGGAATGCCTCTACTGTATAGGATGCGGAAACTGTGTCGTGCATTGTCCGGTCTACAATGCAGTTGGAAACGAATTCGGATTCAACAATTACCTTGGGGGACGTGGAGTTGCAATGTCCAAGTTCATTGAGGATGATGAGACCTGCTTCAACTCAGGATTGTACATGTGTACCTTATGCGGATTGTGCACACTTAACTGTCCGGTAGCCATACCAACCAATGAGATAATCGAAAATATGAGGAAACTGTCAACTGAAGTTGGATTCTATCCTAAGGCACATGGAAAAATCAAGGATAATGTTTCCAAAAGGGATTCTCCATATTGAACTTAATGATCAAATCAATGCATATTTGTGGGTAAAACCACAACAATAATGCATTAAATATTAAATACTTTTTTTCATGCTCTTTTTTGATTTCAAATATTTTAATTTTATAATTTAATTGGAATTTTCCCTAAAAATCAATAATATTATAAATAATAAGGAAGTAATATTATTATATTATAATATAATATTGGAGGAAATACATGCTTCTATTAATAAGTCCTATAAATCGTGAAGAAGCTCTAGAATCAATTGAAGGTGGAGCAGATATTGTTGATGTGAAAAATCCTAAAGAAGGTTCTTTGGGAGCTAATTTCCCTTGGGTAATCAAGGAAATCAGAGAATTAACCCCAGAAGACAAGCTTGTCAGTGCAACTTTAGGTGACGTACCATACAAGCCAGGTACAGTTTCACTTGCAGCAATGGGAGCTCACGTTTCCGGAGCGGATTATATTAAAGTTGGATTATACGGAACAAAAGACCATGACGAAGCAGTTGAAGTCATGGAAAACGTTGTAAAAACTGTAAAAGACATTAGTGAAGATACAATTATTGTGGCTGCAGGATATGCAGATGCTCACCGTGTAGGTGCGGTCGACCCTATGGAAATACCAAAAGTGGCAAAAGACGCAGGATGCGACCTTGCAATGTTAGACACTGCAGTTAAAGATGGTCATACATTATTTGATTATTTAGATTTAGACAAATTAAAAGAATTTGTAGAAGAAGCTCACAGTTACGGTTTGATGACTGCACTTGCAGGATCTGTCAAAAAAGACCAATTGAAACCATTGCATGACATTGGATGTGATGTTGTAGGTATCAGAGGAGCTGCTTGTGTAGGTGGAGATAGAAATACTGGTAAAATCCACCATACTGCTGTAGCAGAGCTAAAAGAATTAATCGATTCATTCTAATTAGGTGTTTATCATGTCATTTTCAAAAAAAGTTCAAGAAGCAAGAATGTCTTACACCTTTGATGATTTTCTTTTAACCCCTAATGCAAGTTATGTTGAACCAAAAGACATTGATACTAAAATTGAATTAGGAAAAGGAATTAAATTAAACATCCCTGTTTTAAGTGCAGCTATGGATACAGTTACAGAAGCTGAACTCGCAATAGCCATGGCACAGGAAGGGGGAGTAGGTGTAATTCACAGAAACATCACACTGGAAAGACAAGTTGAAGAAGTTAAAAAGGTTAAAAACGCTGAAGACTTAACTATCCGTGATGTTGTAACTATTACTCAAGATTCCACAGTCGCTGAAGCTCAAGATAAAATGCGCAATGAACTCATCAGCGGACTGCCTGTAGTTGATGGTGATGAAATCATTGGTATCATCTCAAAAAGAGATATCAGACCATTCCTCAAATCAGAGCCAGCAGCTCTAATCAAGGACATAATGACTTCTGATGTTGTAACCGTTGACGAAGGGGTTTCAGCTGAAGAGGCATTGAACATTGCATATGAAAACAAGGTTGAAAGACTACCTGTTGTTCGTGACGGCAAGCTTGTTGGAATCATTACTATTAAAGATATCCTAAACCGTTCCCAATATCCAAATGCCGCAAGGGACAAGGACGGCAACTTCCTGGTTGCTGCAGCTTGTGGACCATTTGACTTGGAAAGGGCAATGGCACTTGATCAAGCCGGTGCTGACATCATTTCAATCGACTGTGCTCACGCTCACAACATGAATGTTGTCAAGTTCACCGAAACCATCAAGGATAATATTGATGCTGAATTATGTGTAGGTAACATTGCAACCGCTGAAGCTGCAGAAGACTTAATCGCTATGGGTGTAGATGCACTTAAAGTAGGTATCGGACCTGGTTCAATGTGTACCACTCGTATTGTTGCTGGTGTAGGTGTACCACAGCTCACCGCAATTTCAGATGTTGCTGATGCTGCAGCTGATTCAGGCATTCCTGTTATTGCTGACGGTGGTATCAGATACTCCGGTGACGTTGCAAAAGCAATCGGTGCAGGAGCAGATGCAGTAATGCTCGGTAACTTACTTGCAGCATCATACGAAGCACCAGGGGACATTGTTGTCATGAACGGTAAACAATATAAGAAATACCGTGGAATGGGATCTATGGGTGCAATGACCAGTGAGTTTGACGGTGGAGCAGACAGATACTTCCAAGGTCAAAAAAGTAAAATGAACCACACAAAATATGTTCCAGAAGGAATTGAAGGTGCTGTACCATACAAAGGTACTGTTGCTGAAATTTTATTCCAATTGGTTGGTGGTTTGAAATCATCCATGGGATACTGTGGTGCTAAAGATATTAAAGCAATGCAAGAAAAAGCAAACTTCGTTAGAATTACAAGCAGTGGAATCAAGGAATCCCACCCTCATGACTTGTTAATTACTAATGAAAGTCCTAATTATCCAACACTTGACTAGTTGGATAATATCTTAAATTTTTTTTTGATGGGAGTTGAAATTGGCAAAGCGATTTATAGGTAAAAGTTTTTTCTCATCAAAAAATGTATTTTTTCGCTTAAAATGCTAATTTTAAGCAAACCTTTAAATATGAGTTAGTCTTATATTATAATATTAGATAATTTTATGATTATTTTACATAATCAATTTATATTAAATTTTATTATTAAGGAGATAATTTAAATGGCAAGAACTAAAAAAGTGGGAATTACAGGAAGGTTCGGTGCAAGATACGGAAGAAAAGCAAAAAGATCTGTTAAAATCATTGAAGAAAACATGAAAAAAAATCATGTTTGTCCTAAATGTGATAGACCATACGTAAAAAGAGAAGCTGCTGGAATTTGGAAATGCAGAAAATGTGGTGCAGTATTTACCGGTGGAGCATACGTTCCACAAACCCCTATGGCAAAATCTGCAGCACGTAGTATCAGAGACATTAAAGTGGAGGAATAGGCCTTGTACTGGTGTCCAAGTTGTGGGGAAGAAGTAGATCATAAAAGCTACATGGAAAATAAATGTCCTAAATGCAGATATAGGATTTTATTTAAGAAAGTCCCTGAAACAACAAGAGTTATAAAAGCAAGATAAGTTTTTATCTTCTTTTTACTAAATTTTTTTACTATTTTTGATTTAAATGTTAATTTCAACTTCTAGAAAACCTTCTCAAAAAACTAGGAAGTTCTGTAAGAATTTAGCCCATGCTACTGGTTTTACCTCTGTCAACAGGGGAAAAATGAATATGCGTGAGTTATTGTTGAAGGCTTTGGAGGTTGACGAGTACAATCTGGCGGTTGTAAACGAGATTAAGGGAAATCCTAGTAGAATTTCCTTTTATTCAAATAAGGGAGAATTACTTTTAACCCTTCTTATCGGAGCAACTATTGAAAACGAGAAGATGAACATTGCTCCGTCACAATTGAAAATAGTGTCCCAGGTCGAAGAGCTAAATGTCCTAGCAGACATTTTCGATTTGGATTTAGTTGAAAAGGCTGAAGATAATTATATTTTGATTTCTAAAAGCGACGATTCACCGGCTAGAATTTACTTCATTAACAAGTTTGGGGAAAGACTCAATTTCCAAATAAACGTTAAAAAGATCATAGAGGTTTCAAATGATTGAAGAAAGCCCTCTTGAATCTGTAAAAAGTAATATAGTTGTTGAATTTGAAAGTGGAAGTCAGGCTAAAATCGTTTATGATTCCATAATCCTGGAGTTTGAAACCGCTCCGGATTTCAGGTCTTCAATGACAATTGAATTGGATGATTCCAAGATAGTCATTGACATTGACGCTGCGGATTCCACATCTTTTAGGGCTTCTGTCAACTCTGCAATCAAATGGATCAACTTAGCATTGGAAATAAATAACTTGACAATTTAATGTTTATATAAATAATTAAAATTTAGGTGATATTATGGAGATTCCTGAAAACATTCAAGCACAATTAAATCAGTTTCAACAATTACAACAACAAGCTCAAGCAGTAACCATGCAAATTCAAAATGTTGAAGTACAAATTCAAGAAACTGAAAAAGCATTAGAAGAACTTAAAAAAACTGATGAAAATACTGATGTATTCAAACAAGCTGGTACTTTACTTATTAAAGTAGAATACGCTGATGCTTTATCTGACACTGAAGACAAGTTAGAAACCCTTCAGTTAAGAAAACAAACCATGGCTCGTCAAGAAGAAAGAGTCATGAAAAAACTTGAAGAAATGCAAGCTACCATTCAAGCTGCTATGCAAGGTATGGGCCAATAGGCTTAAACCTTTAATTTTTCTTTTTTTAGATTTTTATGTCAAAACTTAAAGTATTAACTTCCGACGATTTGGCTGAAATTTCCGACAAGTTCGGTGAAATTCTGGAAAGTGAAGTTTCAAAAGCTCTTCCTAGCAAGGAAATTGAAGATCTTGACCTTGACATCATTCTCAACTATGAAAACGAACAGCTTGATGTTGACGTTGATGTTGGAGTTAGTTTTGATGAGTTATCTGAAATCACTCAAGAGCAAATCATGCAGGCCATTGATGAGGCTTATCTAGGGTTTGATGCTTATATTGATGAGAATTTCAGAGTTTAATTATTTTTTTTAAAATTTGTAGTAATACTTAATCTATATTTTATATTAATTAAAGTAATACTTTTTTATAAAAAAGTATTTATATCATTAAAACATATATTAAAATGAAGTTTGGAGTAAACTAAATAGCTTAGCATATTAAGGACAAACACGTAATACTATCTTTCAAATTCCCTCTTTCATTTACTTCAAACCTCCTCTATTTTTTTAAATCAATTTAACTTTATCAAACTGATTTTATTATTTTTAGGAAATTTAAGGTCTCCTAAAATTTAGCGTTTTATGTTTTTTTATTTTTATTAATATTTTGTTTATATTTGAGTATCTTTTATTAAATTTATTTCAGTTAATTAATATAATTATTAAAAATTATATATTCAAGTTTACTTTAATTTTTATAAATTATAGTAACATTTATATACTATGTGAATTAACTTAATTAATAGAGGTTCATAACTCATAGTTATTTACCATAAATTGATCATTATTTTTAAATTACTCAGAGAGGGGCTGAAAAACACTTAAGTTCCTCTCACCTCCTTAAGTTTTTAATACTACTTTTTACCAACTATCTATTATGATTAAGAAAATACCAGTAATAGATTTAAAACAACACCAGGCCGTAAGCGGCAAATCAGGTATGAGGGACACTTACAAACCATTAAACACTGTTTTTGCATCTTCAGCAAATCCCGTTGAAATAGCACAGGGGCTAAAGTTAAACGGCGCCGATGAAATGTACATTGCCGATTTGGACTTGATAGAATCCCAAGGCCACAACATCAACGATATAAAAATGGTGAATACAATTCTTCCGGTCATCTTCGATGGTGGAGTCAAAAACCTTGAAGGGTTTGAATTTTTCCTTGACTATGCTTATAAGATAATCGTACCAACAGAAACACTGGAAAGCGTTGATGAGCTGAAAAAGATTTTCGAGAAATATCCTAAGGAAAGGATAGTCGTGAGTGTTGACACAAAAAACAATGAGCTATTGGCAAAGCACATGGACATGACACTGTCAGAATTCAAGGATGTTCTAGTGGAACTTGATCCAAACGACATAATCCTTTTAGATATCACAGGTGTCGGCACAGAAAAGGGTTATAATGAATATCTTTTAAATGAATTTGCGGAACTAAAAGAAAAATTAATCATTGCTGGTGGTTTGAACAAGGACTCTTTAGGTGAGTTGGAGTCCATCGGTATAAAAAGAGTATTGATAGGAACTAGCCTACATTCAGGTGAAGTGAAACTTCTAGATTAAAACACTTAACACCAAATAAGGGAATATGCAAGCTATAACAAATAAAACTACGCCTAAACCTAATTTAGGATTGTTATCTTCAAGAGATCCAGAAATTATCAATATTAATGCAAATAATCCAAAAATCACAGGTAAAATATGTGAAAATATTGTTGTTCCCACTATCGCCATTTTTAATCACTACTATAATTTACTTTTTCTAATTATATAAAATTAACTTTAATGTTTCTTGATTAAACAGAAGGTTAATTTTTTATTATTAAATGTTAAATATTAAAGTAATGAGAATAGATACGCATCATCATCACAAAAAGGCTGGTGAGAATTTAGCATTTGTATTTTTTATGAACTTGGCATTCAACATAATAGTCGTGATTGGAGCACTTGCAACAAACAGTATGGCAATACTTGCGGACTTCATTCACGATGCATCCGACACCATATCCATTGCAGTGGCCTGGATCCTTGAAAAGGTTTCACAGAAGGACTCCTCAGACAAGTACTCCTACGGCTATCAAAGGTTTTCAATACTTGGAGCAGTCATAATATCAGTTTTTGTCATCATAATGGCATTCGTGATATTGTCAGAGGCAATTCCAAGACTATTTGCACCTGAAGGGGTTGACGCAGGTGGAATGCTTGTAGTTGCAATCATTGGAATCATATTCAAATCAATTTCAGTCTATCGCCTGCATGACGGTGAGACATTCAACGAAAAGGCAATCCTGTTCCATCAGCTTGGTGATGTGTTTGAATGGGTTGCGATTTTGGTATTGAGTCTTGTTCTAATGTTCTGGGATGGAGCACCATACCTTGATCCGTTTGTTTCAATAGGAATCGCATTATGGTTGATATTCAATCTCGGAAGGAATTTATATAAAGCATTAGAGGTATTGCTTCAAAAGACACCTGATTACTTTGATGTTGATGAGTTTAGACGTTCAATCGAGGAGATTGATGGTGTAAATGCCATTGACGATTTCCACATATGGTCACTTGACGGAATAGATTCCGTAATGACATTGAAGGTTGATGTGGACTTTGGAAAGAACGTCAATGAGATCAAAAAGGAAATCTATGCCATTTCAAACAAGTATCATGTTGTTGACATCACTATCGAATTGGAGTAAGGTTAAGTTATGACATTGGTTGTTATCGGTCCTGTAACAAAAGATATGATAGTTATTGGGGATGAGGAGTCTTTTAAGGTTGGAGGAGCCACTTTCTTCCAGTCATTCGTTTTTGAGGAGTTTTTCAATGACTACCTTGCAATCGTCAACTGTTCAGATGAAAGTTTAGTTGGGGATTTCCCGGATACTGACAAGGTCAGGGTAATAAAAAAGGACACAACACACTTTTTCATAAACCATTATCCAGACAGGGATGACCTAGACAAAAGAAGGCAACTGAGCAATTTTGCTGATATTCCAATATGTCCAAATGACTTGGAGAAAGTTCTTCCAGAGGCGATTGACGCCTTTGTGATCAATCCATTGAACAGATTTGATTTTCCCGCTCACACCATAGAATATCTCAAAAGTTTTGACGTTCCTATATTCATGTCAATCCAGGGTTTTTTAAGGCTTCCGGATGTTAAAGCAAATGAAAACTACACTATAAAATTGGATAACTTTGATGAGTTAACAGGCATTTTATCAGGAGTTACTGCAATATTTTTGGATGAGGCAGAGGAAAGCATCATTGGCATGGGCTATGATGTAGATGAGATGGTCATAACAAACGGAAGTCACGGTTCCAGAATAGTCGCTGATGAAGAAATCAGAATAAGTCCTGTAAAGTGTGACAATGTTGTGGATACCACTGGTTGCGGAGACACTTACATGGCGGCATATATCTCACAGAAATTATTGCTTAAATCACCGCAAAGAGCTGGAAACTTCGCATCCATGATTGCCAGTAAAAAAATAGAAAAATTTGGCCCATATTCTCCAAGCCATTAGGTGATTTCATCAAATTTGAAATCATTCTATTTAATATTTATTATTTCTAATTTTTAATAGATTTAACCTAAAATCACCTAGTTTAGAAAACTTTATTAATTAATATGATAATAATTATATATGTATTTTGAATTTTTTTAAACACTACAAAGGGTCATCATGTTAAACAAATCATCAAATATAATCGAAAAGGAATTTAAAAATTTACGTAAGGAGCTATTGGATTTAACATTAAGAAATCAACTTCTTAACTTTAAAACAAGGGCTAAAACTATCACTATAGTAAATCAAACTCCTATAAATCTTTATCAGACATTGGTTCTTCAAGAGAACAAAATGTATTTCGTGGCCAATAAGAAGGATAAAAAGGAGGACAAGTCATCAGTATGGGACCACATTCCATTTGACTTTTCAAAGTTTTCAGAAGGAGACAAGAAATTAGCCACTGATTTGACCCCTAAAGAGCTCCAAAAAAGATTATATTACATTAACAACCAGGCCAAGACAATGCTCCAGGAGCAAGGTTACAACATCCTGTATTTGGCAATAGGATTCTTGGAATGGAAGGACAAGTCCAAGCCAAGGCAAAAGAACAATGCGCCATTGGTATTGATTCCTGTTTCAATGGAAAGGAAAAAGGTTGGGGAGTCATTCAACCTTGAATGGACAGGAGAGGACATTCAAACCAACATATCCCTTAAGGCCAAGTTACTGGAAGCGGGAATAGAGCTTCCAGATTTTGAATTCAAGAAATACGGTGAAGTCATTGACCATTACATTGCAAGCGTAAGAAGGGCAGTTTCCAGAATGGACGGATGGAATGTCAACAACAATGTGGCTCTAGGATTTTTCAGTTTCACAAAGTTCGTAATGTATAATGACCTAAACCCTGAAGCATGGGCAGATAATGTTGACTTGACTAAAAACGAATTGATACAGGCCATCTTCAATCCGGCCAAAAACGATCAGGAAGCGTTTCGTGAAGAGGATATCGATTCAAGACTGGAATATCAGAACATGTACCAGGTTCTTGATGCCGATTCATCACAGATTGCAGCCATCCAGGACGTTAAGGCAGGCCGCAACCTAGTGGTTGAGGGTCCTCCGGGAACAGGTAAGTCACAGACAATTGTAAACCTGATTGCGGAGCTGTTGGCAGAAGGAAAATCAGTTTTATTTGTATCAGAAAAGATGGCTGCATTGGATGTAGTAAAGGACCGTCTGACAGGTGTAGGTTTAGGCAAATTTGTACTTGAACTGCATTCACACAAGACAAGACGTAAGAAATTCCTGAAGGATTTGCAAAAGGCAACCAATGTAAGGGCACAGGAGCCTTTAAACATAGACCAGACAATCAGGAAACTTGAAACTCTGCGTCGTCAACTTGATGATTATTCACAAATCATTCACATGCCTGCTTTTGCAGTTAATCTATCTCCATTCCAACTATATGGAATGAAGGAAGCAGCCGATGACCATTTTGCACGCAAAGGCACATTGATGCCACTGGTCAGGTTTGAAAATCCGGAAAGCATAACCCTAAAAGATCTGGATGACATGAAAATCGCATTGGAGAACCTTGCCGAGCTCTATCAAACCATTTCAAAGGAAAATCCATGGAGTAAATGCGCACCGAAAAGTCTCCTGCCGGCTGATTTGAGAGAAATAGAAATGCTTATAAATGACACATTGCACGCATTGGACAATTTCCTTGTTGAGCGTGGAAGGGTCTATGACATTTATGGAATCAAGAAGCCTGACACTTTAAACGAGTTCCAGAATTCACTTTCAGCATTTGAGGTAATCAAGTCCCAGAATGCTGAGTTGATTGACGCAAGCATCATCCGTTCAGGTGCATGGAACAGCAACAATGAGGATGCATTCAGGTTAATACAGGAACTACAGAAGTATCAGAAATATGCAGCGGCATTGACTAAATTCAATCAAAACATTTTCCAGGCTGACATTGACCGCTTGATTTATGAGTTGCAGCAACTGTCAACCAAGAAATTCCGTTTCTTCAACAACAAGCAGCACATTGCCTTGGTTGAAATGTATTATGCAATGCCTGTTCCAAACAGCATTGATGAGATTATCAGGGACTTGCAGCAGGCTAAGGCTGTAATCAAAATCCGCAAAAACCTTGAGGCAAATGATGCACTTGGAAGAAAATACTATGGTGGATACTGGCATTTAAATGCAAATCCAAAGGATTTAATGGCTATTGCCCGCTGGATGAATGAGTTCACAGCACTTGTGCGTGCCGGAACATTTTCCCAGAATACCATTGACCTGATGAGCAAGGATTTATTTGAATTCAAGCCTGAAAGGGACTTGGCGGAATACATCGATTCAGGTGAGGATTTTGTAAGGGTATTGTCAAGGCTTAAGGACAAGCTCAATCCAAGAAGCAAATTAATATTTAAAAGAGAAACTGGTGACGTTCCGTTTGAGGCATGGCAGGAACAGTTGTATAATTGGAGAGGACAACTATCAAGCCTTCACTTATGGTCACAATACTTAAATACTAAAAATGCACTTAAAAGCTCCAATGCAAAAATGTTTGTTGAATCAATCGAGAAAAGAAACATCAACAAATACGATATCGAGGCATTGGTTGAAGGAAACTTTGCAGACTCATTATTAAACATATTATTCATTGAAAATCAGGAATTGGCAACATTTGTCGGAGAATTGCATGAAAACAGAATCCGTGAATTCAAGGACTTGGATAAAAAGATTCTCACACTGAACCGTAAAAGAATCTATCATAAGCTAAACAGCAACATTCCAAAAATCTTCGGTGGAACAGAAAACCCACAGGCAAAAATCCTGGCAGGAGAGTTCACAAGAAAAAGCGGACACATGCCAGTTAGAAAACTCCTGGAAAAAGCCGGTGGAATGATAAAGCAAATCAAGCCTTGTTTCATGATGTCTCCATTGTCAATTGCACAATACCTTGATCCTACAAATGAGGAACTTCAATTTGATGTAGTTATTTTTGACGAGGCAAGTCAGGTAAAACCTGAAGATGCACTCGGTGCATTCATGAGAGGAAAAACAGCAGTTGTTATGGGAGATACCCAACAATTGCCTCCGACATCATTTTTCGACCAGATGTCAGATGCGGAAAGCGATGAGGAAGAAGCAACCTCTCTTGATATGGAGAGCATATTGCACCTGTGCAAACTCTCATTCCCTGTAAAAATGCTTAAATGGCACTACCGTTCACGTCATGAATCATTGATCACAGTGTCAAATAGGGAATTCTATGACGATGACCTGTTGGTTTACCCTTCACCTTCACATTCAGACCCTGAACTCGGTTTGAAATTCCACTACAATCCAAATACAGAATACTTAAGAGGAGCATCATCCAAAAACCCTCTTGAAGCAAAGGATGTTGTTGAAGAGATATTCAACCATTTCAGAAAATACGGCGATACAAAAAGCCTAGGTGTCGGAACATTTTCCGTAGCCCAGAAGAATGCAATCCTGGAGGAATTGGAGGTTCAACGTAAGGAACATCCTGAATTCGAACCTTTATTCTCAGAAAACAAGGATGAGCGTTTCTTCGTTAAGAACCTTGAAACAATCCAAGGGGATGAAAGGGATGTAATCCTAATCAGTGTAGGTTACGGTTATGACCAAGACCGCAAGATGTCACTCAACTTCGGTCCATTAAACCAGGACGGTGGGGAAAGAAGGCTAAACGTGCTCATCACCCGTGCAAGAGAAAAATGTGTAGTGTTCTCAAACTTCAAGGCATATGACATGAACCTGACAGCAAACCCTCCTTATGGTGTCAAGTCACTCAAGGAATTCTTGGAATATGCTGAAAACTTGACATTGGGTGCAGGTGGCAATCAGGAATACTCCAAGGAACCATTTGAAGATGCAATTGCAAGCTTTTTGGAGGAAAACGGTTACACAGTTGACAGGCAAATCGGTTGTGCAGGATTCAGAGTAGATCTGGCAATTGTAGATGATGAAAATCCTGGAAAATACATATTGGGAATCACAACTGATGGAAAAATGTATGCATCAAGTAAAGTTGCACGTGACAGGGATCGATTACGTGAACAGGTATTAACCGGACTTGGATGGAAATTATATCACTTATGGTCCACAGACTGGTATAGAAACCGTGATTTAGGACGTAAAAAATTATTGGAATTCGTTGAAAATTCAATCCGCCAAACCCGTGAGGAAGAAAGGCGCAGGTCAGAAAAAGAGAAGAAACTGGCTGAAAAAAGAAGACTTGAAGCTGAGAAAAAAGCTGAAGAATTGCGTATAGCACGAGAAAAAGAGGAAGCGGAAAGAAAAGCCAAGGAAGAAGCTGAAGCCAATGAAATTAATCCAGAGGATATTGGTCCGGAAGACTTTGTAGAGGTTGAAAAAGTCGATGAGGGCGATGACATTCTGGAAAAACCTATTGATGTCAGTGAACTCGACCCAGATGAATTCTTTAAGGAAGTCTCTGCAGGAGACCCGGAAACACCAAATGTTTCAATTAATGATAATTCATCACAGAAATCAGAGTTTGTGGAAGTTGAAACTCCTGAAGGCAATAAAGATTATGAAGCTGAAGAATTCACCTCAGAGTTTGTTGAAGTGGAAAACACTGACATTGATGAATTAGATAAAGTTAACACTCCAACTGATAATGATAATCAACCTGAAACTCCTAAAACAGAAACTAATGAAACTACCTCCCATGATATGGATGCTGAAGTTTGGGAATCAGATGAAGGGGTTTCACCAGAAGATAATGCAGAAGTATGGGAAGACGAGAAAGATTACTCCGATGAGAATGTTTCCATAGATGATAATGTTAAAGATGTTCCGGATGAGGGAATTTCTTCAGATGTTAATGTTAATGATGATCTTCAGGATGAAGACGCTCCTGCAGATGATAATGTTGATAGGGATTCTGCAGAGGATGTTACTGAAGAGGATACTGTTGATGAGGATTACTCAACCGATGATGAAATTGAAGATGATGCTGATGAAAAGCCTCACAGGTCAATTAAGGATAGGGTAAAATCATTCATCAATCCTGGCCATTCAATGCTGGATGATTCAATAGTTGACAGTGAAGATGATGACAATGAAAAAGAATCATTTTTAAGTTCTCTCAGATTCAGGAAGGATTTAAATGAGGATTCCGATGTGGAAGAGGAGTCAACAGAATCTGAAGATACAGAAGAGGATGTCAATGAGGATATCCCTGAACCTATTCAAGATGATAAAGTTGATTTGGGCTCTGATGATGATTATATCATTGTCGACCACAGCAACGATGAAGTGGTTGAGGAAGTTGAGGAAGCTCCAAAAGTCCAATTCAATAAAAAGATTAAAAAACCTGTAAAAGAGGACCCTATTGTTGAACCTGTTAGGGAAGAGGTCATTGATGAACCTATAGTTGATGAACCTATAGTTGATGAGCCTGTTGAGGAAGAGGTTATTGACGAACCTATCAAAGAAGAACCTATAGTTGAACCTGTTAGGGAAGAGGTCATTGATGAGCCAGTTGTAGATGAACCAGTCAAAGAGGAAGTCTCAAATGAACCTTCCGATGACAAGGTCGACCTAGGTCCTGATGAAGATTACATTTATGTTGATCACAGTCATGATGATGAAAGAGTTTTACCTGATGAGGAAAAATTCGATTTCGCTTTTGAAAATGAGACAGTAGATGAACCTGTTGAGGATGATGTGGCTGAAGATAAGGAGCCTGAGGAAAAATCACATGAACTCGGTGAAAAACTCAAGCATAAGCCTAAGAGGAACAGCCGTGTAAAATCAATCATTTCCGATGTTGTCGGTGGGGAAACCAAACTCGAGCCGATGGAAGTCAAGAAGGTCAAAGGCGAATTCATAGATGATGACGATGAGCCATTGCACAAGCCTGCCCCTCGTGACGATTATGTTGTTGAGGCTGAAATAGTAAACGGTGAAGAGGAATTGAATGCCCTAAACGATGACTTTTCAGACTCAAACAAGGAAGAGGAATTCTTCTTTGATGAGGAAAATGAGGAATGGAACATTTTCAATGATGAATTGCCTGATTTAAGTAATGATGATGAATCTGATGATGTTTTAAACATTGTCGATGATGCTAAAAAGGAATACCTTGACGATATCTTTGTCGAGGAAGACAAACCTGAAAAAGAAAATCAGACTGTTGAAAACGTTCAAGCATCTCAAAATAAAGACTCACAAAATCAAGCGGAAGTTCCAAACGTTGATGATAATCAACAGGATATCCAATATGATGAAAGTATAAGAGAAGATAATGCAGAACCTGTTGAGGAAGCCATATCAGGCGATGGAGTTACATATTATCAGGGTTCAAATGACGTGACAAGCAAGCTCAGGAAAAACAATTTCTACTATGAGGAAGAAAAACCAAGAAGCGTTAAGGAATCCCTTCAGGGAATCAAAAAGGACATGAAATACATTAACAGGTCCCTTAAGGAAATTGAAAACCCTACACACATAGATTATGTTTCAGTGGTGGACAGGACAGAGGAATACAATCCTGCCGATTACTTGAACATGCCAAGTGATGATGATTCTGATAAGATTATAGAAATGGAAGAGGAAATGACTTTCGCTGAAAAAGAAGAGCAGAGAATAGAAAAGGAAATGAAAATGGAAGCTCTTCAAAAAGAGATTTCAAGCGATGAGGATGTAATAATTCCTGTTCATGAACAATTCAGAAGAGAGGAATTAAAAGACCAGGCTCTTGAAGACATTATCCAGTCAGCCGATGAGGACTACAAGGAGATTGAAAAGGAAAGATTCCAAAGGAACAATACCCTGAAATCCTATGATGACCATAAGCTTCCGGGCAAAAGGTCTTATGAGGACAACATTGTCAATTATGTCCAATCAACAGATATAGGCTTGAATTCATCAGACGATTTATACAAACAGCCAATCAGCAAGGTGTCCGATTCCATTAAGTTGATAGTTGATATTGAAGGACCTATTCATGTCAAGGAAGTGACCAAAAGAATCAAGGACAGCTGCCATATCAAGCGTGCCGGATCAAATCTTAAAAAGACAGTCAACTCAGCTATTGAAAACGCAGAAAGCAATGGTGAGATAATAAAAATCGGTGACTTCTTATATGACGCTTCAAACAATGATGTTTTAATCAGAAGAAGGGATAAGCCAAACATAGACTTAATATCAGATGAAGAAATAGCAAAAAGCATAGAATTGGTTTTAACTCACAAGCAGAACATTACCACTAAGCAGATTCCTAAGGAAACCTCACGCAACTTCGGATTCAAATCCACTTCCAAAAAGACCGCTTCAAGAATCAACAGCGTACTGGATTTGATGATTGCAAACAATAGAGTTAAAATCGTAAACGATTTCGTTGAACTTAAATAACTGATTTACATGTCAACCAAAGTCAAATCCCCTGACAATTTGCCGAATAAGCCTGGAGTCTACATCATGCGTGATGAGACAGACACCATAATCTATATTGGAAAGGCAAAAAATCTCATTAAAAGGGTTAAATCTTATTTTAGGGAAAAGCTTGACAGGCCAAAGACTCAAATACTGATGAGTCACTTCGACAGCCTGGAGTATATAGTAACCAATTCTGAAAAGGAAGCACTGATTCTCGAGGCAACCCTAATCAAGAAGCATCGTCCAAGATATAATGTTCAGTTAAAGGACGATAAGAGATACCCTTACGTTAAAATCACCGATGAGGAATTCCCAAGGCTTGTGATTACACGTAACGTAACTAAAAACGGAGTATATTTCGGACCGTTCACAGACGTGGGATCAGTAAAGCAGACAGTTAAGTTTTTAAAGTCATTATTTAAAATCAGGACATGCCGCAACATGAACGGCCCTTGCCTGAACTCACAAATCGACTTATGCTATGCTCCATGTGACGGCAGAATCACCAAGGAGGAGTATTCAGAGATAATCAACAAGATTGACCTGTTCTTCCAGGGAAAGTATTCCACTATAGTCAAGAATCTCAAAAAGGAAATGATGGATGCCGCTTCTAATGAGGAATTTGAAAAGGCTGCCGTAATAAGGGACCAGATAGCATCCATAGAAGAGATTATGGAAAAACAGTTCGTTGACCTTGTGGACGATGACCTTGACCAGGACGTCATAGCCATTGCTCCTGGGGAAAACGAGGTTGTGGTAATCATAATGCCTATTAGAAACGGCAAGATCGTTGGCCGTGACGACTTTTTGATGAGCGCATCACAATACGATTCACCATCAGAAATCATGTTCGCATTCATACAGCAGTATTACGGTTATAATCGTCATATTCCAAAGCAGATTCTTCTCGATGAGGACATTGACGATAAGGATCTTTTAGAGGATTGGCTAAGTGACCTGAGAGGCAACAAGGTTAAAATCAAGGTTCCTCAAAAGGGAGTTAAGCTAAGGCTCGTCAAGATGGCAAAGAAAAATGCTGAAATCATCAAGCACCAAAAGAAAAAGATGGAGGATGCATTAATCGAGCTTAAAAAATACCTTAAGCTTGAAAAATTGCCTCGTGTAATCGAAGGATACGATATCAGTAACATTTCAGGGAAATTTGCAGTTGGCTCTAAAGTGTCATTCAAGGACGGCAAACCCAACAAAAAAATGTATAAGCATTTCCGTATGGAAACTCCAGGTCCGAACGATTTTGCAATGATGGAGGAATTGCTGACCCGCAGATTGAAAATGGTGGATAGGGACCCGGAACCTGACCTTATAGTCATCGATGGAGGTAAGGGACAGCTGGGCATGGCTTGCGGAGTATTGGAGAAATTAAATCTCACTCATATACCAATCATTGGGCTTGCAAAGGAGTTTGAGGAAATATTTATTCCAAATTCATCACGTCCGATTATCATTCCTAAAAACAACAAGGCTCTTCATTTGCTTCAGCAAGTGAGGGATGAATCTCATAGATTTGCGATAACCTATCATAGAAAACTCCGTAGCAAGAATATTCAAGCCTCTTCACTCGACGATATCGTTGGCATCGGTAAAAAAAGAAAAATTGCTCTTTTGAAAGAATTCGGAACCTTAGAAAACATTAAAAATGCATCAGTGGAGCAATTAGCCGAAACCGAGGGCATGAATTTGAAAACTGCTCAAAATGTCTTTGATTTTTATCACTAGAAATTAATTATTTTTTTCTAAAAACGGCTAATTTTCAATTACATTTAAATATAAGAATTTTTATAAAGTTTTCATAACAAGTGTAGAGGAATCAAATTTATGGTTAAATGTCCACGATGTGGGTATGAAAATGCACCCTCATCGATATATTGTGATAACTGTGCCTATCTTCTAGCTGACTCCGATGGAAATAGGATTAAAAATACTCGGCGGGACAGCAGCTGGAATATGGGTTTAGGTAAAAAAATTGTAATTATCTTAGGGATTATTATTATAGCGTTTTTATTATTCTCTTTTATTTATAATAATACCCAACCGACTTATCAGGATTCATTGAATGTCATTACTGATGATGGAAGTCATTTACAGTCATCTTCTTATCCTTACAAAGCTGTAATTAGTTATGAAGGTAGTTGGTACGCCGAAATGGGTGATCCTAATTACCTTGTAAAAGAGTCAGATTATGGAAATAAAACTTATACTCTTGACTGTGCCGCCTGGGATAGGATAGCACTTGACGTTCAAAAACAGGATTATGGTGAAGGGGAATTAAAAGTTCAGCTTTTAAGAAATGGTGAAGTTGTAGAAGAGCAATCAACTACAAATGCAACAGGCCGTATAGTAATAAACTATAACTATTAGAACTGGCTGAGCCTGTCTTCTAAAAGTCCAATCAGTTCTTCGGTTTTGTAGAGCCTGATTTCCTGTTCATCCTTGCCCTTGAAAACCTTGATGAAGTTGATAAGATCATTGCATAATTGGTCGTATTGGATACTTAGTGTGTTAAAGTTATTCAGTAGTCCGAATGCTTTTTCCTGGTCTAATTTTGGTTCGTCCCTTAAAATTCTTTCCATATTGGCGAAATGGGTTTCAATCATTATTTTATCTTGTTCTAACATGTTTTGGTATTCTTGAATCTTATTCTCGCTAGCCATATTTATCACTTGTTTTAATAATTTAAAAATTAAAATATAAATAGTTTCATTTATAAAAATTGGTATGATTAAAAAGGGGCATAAAGAATGATAAAAGTTGAAAATGTAAGTAAAGCTTATGAACTCGATGATGGAACAAAAATTACTGCACTTAAAGATGTTAGTTTTGAAGTAAAGGAAGGAGAAATACTTGGAATCATGGGTAAGAGTGGTTCCGGTAAAACTACACTCTTAAGGGCAATCAGAGGTGTTGAACACATTGACGCCGGTTCAATCAGTGTCGGTGATGCTAAAGTAACATCTGAATCCTCTCAATTTTACTATAATAACCTTAAAAAGGAAACAGCAATACACCTTCAAAGGTCTTTCGGAATCTGGCCGGACACAGTTCGTGAAAACGTGTTGCGTAAACTCTATGCCAGAAGATACTTCGATGAGGGAGACACCAACTTTGAAGTAGCCGAAAGCGAATTCGGTGAAGAGGCCGATGAGCTTCTGGAACTTGTCTCATTGACCCATAAGAAGGACCATTACGCATCTGTACTAAGTGGTGGTGAAAAGCAAAGACTCATCATGGCAAGGCAGCTTGCAAAACAGCCTAAGGCTTTACTTCTGGATGAACCTGCAACCATGGCATGCCCTAAAACAAAACAAGAGATATTGGATGCAGTCAAAAAGATCAATAAGGAATTGAATATTACTGTAATTGTCATTTCCCACTTGCCTGAAGTGCAAAAATACTTGGCTGACAGGGTTATTTTACTTGAAGACGGCGAAATAGTCGATGAGGGTTCACCCGAAAAGATCTGTGATGAGTTCATGGAAGGAATGGATGACATTGTGGATATTGAAAACGTCTCCACAGATGAGGATGTTATCCAGGCAAATGACATTTACAAGAGATTCTACCTCCTGACAGGCGGTGAGGTTCTCCAGATAGAGGATGTGAACTTTACCGTTCAAAAGAAAAATATATTAAGTATTATCGGACCTAGTGGTGCAGGTAAAACCGTTCTTTTAAGAATGCTCGGCGGTTTGGAAGACCCTGACAAGGGAGAGGTATTGTATAAGCTTGACGATGGAAACTGGGCAGATATTGACATTCCGGGTATGGGACGTATGGAAATCCGTTCAAAACTTGGTTTCATGCATCAGGAATTCGCCTTAAACCATTATGCAACAGTCTTAAATCAACTGGCCACCAGATTAGGTTATAAAAATTCAAACATCGTTAAAGAGGCACAGGAAAGAGCCAGAAAAATAGGCCTCAGCGATGAATTATTAGACTCATTCTATTTACTTACAGACTTGCCGGAAGTAGAGGCAAGGGACCGTCTAAAGCAAATTGGACTTGATGCAGATATCTTGGATGATCTGTTCCCTAGATTCCCTGAAACAGCAACCAAGGAAGCAGTTGCTGACATCTTTGAAAGCCTTGACTTGGACATGGACATTCTCCATAGGAAATCATATGAGCTTTCCGGTGGACAGAAAGTCCGTGTAATGCTTGCACTGATCTTGATTTCAAGGCCTAAATTCCTGTTGTTGGATGAGCCGTTCGGTGATTTGGACCCTGTCACATTGAGGGATGTGACAAACGCATTGAAAACAATCGCAAAGGATTATGGAATCACCATCGTGATGATTTCACACAACACCGACTTCATCAAGGAATTGTCCAACCGTGCAATATTCATGGATGACGGTAAGATTGTTGATGACAGCGAAAACATTGATGAGATTGTAGATAATTTCATTGACTTCTGTCATGCGGATTACTTGAAAGGGGAATAGCAATGTTTGAAGTGATTGCTGTACCTGTGGACGGTTCAGATTACGGTTATAAGGCAGCGGATGTTGCCATTGAAATAGCCAAAAAATTCAACTCCAAAATCGCAGCGGTGCATGTTCTTGAGGAATTCTCCTTTAACAGCTATGCTTCAGAGGAGGATTCAGGAGATGCGATTCTTGCAAAGATTACTGAAAAGGCAGGCAATGTTGGTGTTGAAGTTGTCGAGCACCTGCTCACTGCTGACCCATTAAGGGACATGAAGTTCATTATCGACCAGACCAGAGCTGATTTGGTAGTCATACATGCACATGGGGCCAATGATAAGCGTTTCGTTTCTTTTGAGGAAAATGAGGTTTCAGATACTCAAATAGGTTCCGTTTCAGAAAGACTCTTAAGGACTTCTGATGTTCCAGTATTATTGGTTAAATAATACTCTAAAACTTTTTTTTACTCTTTTTTATTGCTATATTTGTCTATTTTTTACTAAACCTTTAAATATAATAAAAAACTTACTATTCATAACATAAACTGTTTATATTAGGAGATAATTTTATGATTGTAAAAGATTGGTGCTCATTCTGTGGAGAATGTGCCGGAGTTTGTCCAAGAAATTTAATACAAGTAAGAGAATACGCATTAGTGTTTAATGACGATGACTGTAAAGATTGTGACACATGCATTAAAGCATGTCCAATTGATGCTTTAGAAAAAGAGGACTGATTAATATGATTGAAACTGATGTAATTGTAGTAGGTTCAGGACCTGCAGGATCCAGCGCAGCAAAACACGCTGCATTAGGCGGAGCAAAAGTTATTTTAATGGATAAGAAATCAGAAATTGGTGCACCAAAAAGATGTGCAGAAGGAGTTTCCATTCAAGGATTAGAAAAATTAGGAATCGAACCTTCTCCTCGCTGGGTAACCCAGGAAATCGAAGGTGTAAGATTACAGGCACCTGACGGAACCGACGTATGGTTAACCAAAGATGAAGTGCAATTGCCAGAAGCAGGTTACATTCTTGAAAGAAAAGTGTTCGATAAACACATGGCAATGGATGCTGCAAGAGCAGGTGCGGAAATCAAAATCAAAACATTAGTTACCGGCATTGAAAAAATCGACAACGGATACATTGTTGAAACCGAATGCATGGGAGAAAAGATTGACTACAAATGTAAAATCTTAATCGCAGCAGACGGTCCTGAAGGTCACGTTGCAAGATGGGCAGGATTAAGACCAGCTGCAAAACCAAAAGAAATGGAATCCGGTGTTCAATATGAAATGTGTAACGTTGAATTTGAAAGACCTGGAGTTATCGAATTCTACTTCGGTTCATGCGCACCTGGAGGATACGTATGGATTTTCCCTAAAGGTGATGACATTGCAAACGTAGGTTTAGCAATCTTACCTCACAAAGCTGAAAAAACCGCAAAAGAATACTTAGACGACTTTGTTGCTAAATCCCCTTACTTGAAAAACGCTCAAGCAGTGGAAATGAATGTAGGTGGAGACCCAGTCGGTGGAATGACCAAAAAACTTTACGATGACAACATCATGGTTGTTGGTGACGCTGCAGGTCAAGTAAACCCATTAACCGGTGGAGGAATCATCTCCGGTATGACTGGAGGAATGTGCGCAGGTCAAGTGGCAGCTCAAGCTATTAAAGAAGACTGCTCCAAAAAATTCTTGAAACAATATGACAAGATGGCTCACGAAGAGCTTGACCATGAAATCAAAAGATACAAAAAAGTTCAAGAATACTTACTCACATTATCTGATGATGAATTAGACAGCATTGCTCATGCATTTGAAGGAGAAAGCTTTGAAAAGATCTCAACCACTGAAATCGTTCAAAAATTAATTAAAATCTCTCCAAAAGCTTTACTCAAATTAGGTAAATTTATCTAGGTGTTGAAATTGATTTTAGTTACTGGAGGAGCAGGCTACATTGGTTCACACACCAACAAGGCATTGCACAATGCCGGCTATGACACTGTTGTTGTTGATAATCTCTGCAAGGGATATGAGAACTTTGTAAAATGGGGAAACTTCGAAAACTATGATTTTGGAAGCAAGGACATAAGGGAAGTCTTTGAAAAATATGACATTGATGGTGTCATTCACTTTGCCGCTTTTTCATCAGTAGCTGAATCAGTTGAACTTCCTCAAAAATACTTTAAAAACAATTACAAAAACACACTTAATCTTTTACAAATCATGAGGGAGTTTGGTGTAGATAAATTTATTCTATCATCCACCGCAGCGGTGTATGGAAATCCTGAAAAGGTGCCGATTACCGAAGATCAGGATTTAAAGCCGATTAATCCTTATGGACATTCCAAGTTCATCACCGAAAAGGCGCTTGAAAGGGAAGCTGCCAAAGGTGATTTCAATTATGTGTCCTTAAGATACTTCAATGCGGCAGGATGTGATTTTGACGGTGAGATTGGGGAATTGCATGACCCTGAAACTCACTTGATTCCTTTGATTTTAGATGCTGCAATCGGAAAAAGGGACAGCATTTCCATTTTCGGTACTGATTACGACACTCCGGACGGAACTTGCATTCGTGATTACATTCACGTAAATGACCTTGCCGATGCCCATATTAAGGCATATGAATACCTCTGCAATGAAGGCGAGTCAAATGTCTTCAACCTGGGAAACGGTGAAGGATATTCAGTTCGTGAAGTCATTGACATGTGCAAAAAAGTCACCGGTCGTGATTTTGAAGTAAAAATGGATGATCGCCGTGAAGGTGACCCTGCTGTTTTAATTGCAGACTCTACTAAGATTAAGGAAAAACTCGGATGGACTCCTCAATACAATCTGGAGCAGATTGTTGAGTCCGCATGGAAATGGCATGAGAAAATGAATATAATTTAGGTAATTTTCATGGATAATGAAAATCATGAATCAAAAATTGATGTTCGTATAATTGTCGATGGTTTGGATGTTGCACAGCTTGTTTCCAAGGCTGTGAACAATATTCAGCTTGAAAACGATTACAATATTATTGTTTCATCCATTATTCCTACCGTAGAGGTCAATATTGTTAAGAAAGTTGCCAGTGGCGCTGACATTCTGCTTATCGGTGGATACGGTCATGATGAAACATTCAATATTCTTTTTAATGAATTGAAAACTGATTTTAATCACATTGGATTGTTTGATTATAACAATATTATTGTTGAGGATGAGTCCATTGACTTTAGACTTGCTGAAAAGGAGATATTAAACTCAATAATAAAATCAACATTGTCTTATTCTTTAAATTTAATTAATATCCACACTTTGGAAAACAAGCTAATGAAGGTAACTCATAATTATAATAATTTACTTGATGATTACAATCAACTTATTAAGGAACAGGATGTGCTCACTCAGGAGAATAAGGAACTGCGTGAAGACCTTGATGAGGTCAGGTCTGATTTTTCAGCATTTAAGTTGCGCTATGATGATATCTACTCACGGGACATCCTGGAAATATTCAACCTGAACGACCTGTGGCAGGATGTTTTCCATCAGGAGCTGAATGATGAGGAGCGTGTTGTAATTGCCACAAACAAGTTCAAGCCTGAAAACATTATGGTTGGACAGGGTTTCATTGCAGCAGAATCAAGACAGAAGGCTATTGAGTGGTTAAACATTGTTAGAACCGCTTTAATCTTTGTCGATGACAATAGTGAGGATTTGAAAAAGGAACTGTCCTCAAATGAAGAATCCGTCCCTCCTGAAGTGAATGATGATTATGAAATTCCAAACAATTTTGAAAACTTTTGGGATTAAAACAATTATTATTTTATACTAGTTTAACAAAATTATTATTATACTATTTTATAAGGGAGTTATAGTACATGCAAGGTGAAATGGAAGACAAGTGTGGTATTGTTGGATTTCATTCTAAAGATGAATCTAAGGATGTTGCATCACTAATTTATTACTGTTTGTATGCTTTACAGCACAGAGGTCAAGAATCAGCAGGAATTGCTACTTTTAATCAAACCGTAGGTTTAAGTCATCACTGCGGTATGGGTTTGATAACTGATGTATTTGACAATGATTTGATTCAGAGTCTACCGGGTCACATGGCCGTTGGTCATGTGAGATACTCTACTACCGGCCAGTCAAAACTTGAAAATTCCCAACCGTTCGTAATCGATTTCGGTGATGGATTTATTGCAATGGCTCATAATGGAGATATTGTAAACTCTGACGAGTTAAGACAAGAGCTTATTGATGACGGATTTTATTTCAGATCAGATTCAGATTCAGAAGTAATCTGCTATTTGATTAAAAGAGAACATTACGATAACAAGAAAGACATTTTAGAAGCAATTGAAGATGTATGCAAAAGGCTTGTAGGGTCATATGCATTGACTATCCTTGTTGATGGTGAACTTTATGGTGTAAGGGATCCTATGGGAATCAAACCCCTTGCCATTGCGGAAAGGGACGGAGATTATATTGTAGCTTCAGAAACTGTTGCTTTTGATGTTATCAATGCCAAATACGTTAGGGATGTAGTGCCTGGTGAGGTCGTTTACTTTAAAAACGATGAAATAAACTCCCACATGTTGGAAAGTGCAGGAAAATGCAAGCTTTCACATTGTATGTTCGAATATGTTTACTTTGCAAGGCCTGACAGTACAATCGACGGCATCAATGTTTATGAAACCAGAATGAACATTGGTAAACAATTGCATGAACTATACCCTATTGACGCTGATGTTGTTATTCCAGTGCCTGACTCCTCAATTCCAGCGGCTATTGGATATTCCAGAGCTTCCGGAATCCCTTACGGTGAAGGATTAATCAAGAACAGGTATGTCGGAAGGACATTCATTATGCCAACCCAGGAAGAAAGGGAATTGGCGGTCAGACTTAAATTAAACCCTATCAAGGAAGCAATCAAGGGTAAAAAGATTATTCTAATAGATGACAGTATCGTTAGGGGTACCACTTCAAAACAATTACTTGATCTTGTTAAGGAAGCGGAACCTGCTGAAATTCACTTCCTAGTGGGTTGTCCTCCTGTAATGGCGCCTTGTTATTACGGTGTGGCAATGGCTACCAAAAAGGAATTGATTGCAGCAAACTACACTGTTGAGGAAATTCAAGAGCAACTTGACATTGACAGTTTAGGCTACATTACCTTGCCTGCATTGGTAAAGGCTATTGGAATGCCTAAGGAAAACCTATGCCTAGGTTGTTTGAATGAGGAATATCCTACTGAAATTCCTGACGGTCTTGAAGCTGAAACTTACTATAAACCTTAGATATTATGGTTGAGTTATTAGCTCCTGCTGGAAACTTCATATCATTGCGTGCTGTTCTTGAAAACGGTGCCGATGCGGTTTACTTTGGCCTTGATGACTATAATATGAGGGCCAATGCCAAAAACTTTTCCATTGATGATTTGAGTGAAGTTTCCCAAATTGCTAAAGAATATGGGGCTAAAACCTATTTATGCACTAATATTATTTTAAATGAGCGTTTGGCCAGTGAGCTTGACGCAAATCTTGAGTCAATTTCATCATCTGAAATTGACGGACTTATTTTATCTGACATCGGACTTATTGAGGATACGGTTTCACATGGTCTTGAGGCTCACATTAGCGTTCAGGAAAACGTTACCAATTCCTACACTCTCAAAACCCTTAAGAAATTAGGTGCAAAGCGTGCAATACTTTCACGCGAACTGTCCTTAAGGGAAATTACTGAAATCACCCAGAAATCACCTATTGAAACTGAAATATTCATTCATGGTGCAATATGCATGGCCATTTCCGGAAGATGCTTTTTAAGTTACGGATTATACGGCAGAAGCGCCAACTGCGGGGACTGCCTGCAGCCATGCCGCAAGAACTGGACATTGAAATATGAGGAAGGCGAAGACAATGTCATTAACTTCTCTGATGTTGAGGACGAATCATTTGTTATTACAGGAAGTGAAGATGGAAGCTACAGAACCAACTTCTTCTCACCTAAAGACATGTGCATGATTGAATACATTCCTGAACTGATGAAAAGTGGTGTTGCATCATTCAAGATAGAGGGAAGGGCACGAAGTCCGGATTATGGTGCAATGGTTACTGGGATTTACAGAGAGGCAATTGATGACTATGTAAAAGACCCGTTGAATTATAATGTTAAAAGTGAATGGATGGATGAGTTGACAAGTGTTTTCAACCGTGGTTTTGACACAAACTTTTACTTTAACACTCCATTTGAGATTAGCGAGGACAATCAATCCAAATACATTAAAAGAGACATTGGACAGGTCGTTAATTACTTCAATAAGGTAAAGGCGGCAGAACTCAGAATATGGGATGATTTGAAAATTGGAGATAAGATTATTATACAGGGCAGAACCACAGGATCTGTCACTCATACAATTGATTCAATGCAGATTGAAGGAAAATCTGTTGATTATGTTGATAAAGGTTGCAATGTTGCAATTGCAATGCTTACAAAAGTTCGTGAAAACGATTTTGTTTATAAGTTAGTTGAGAGGACTATTGATGATTAAGAAAATAGCTATTTATGGAAAAGGCGGAATAGGAAAGAGTACCACTGTGGCAAATCTATCAGCCGTATGGGGCAGTGAGGATTTGAACTGTCTGGTAATTGGATGTGATCCAAAGGCGGACACCACACGTACATTATATGGAAAAAGAATTCCAACTGTTGTAAACACATTGAAGAATAACAGGAATCCTGAAAAGGAGGACTTGGTTTTTACTGGTTTTAAGGATATTCAATGTGTTGAAAGCGGTGGGCCTGAACCTGGTGTCGGCTGTGCCGGACGTGGTGTTATCGTGGCCATGAAGCGCCTTGAAAAACTGGGCATTTTCGATGATGACTTGGATGTTGTCGTATATGACGTTTTAGGGGATGTTGTATGCGGCGGTTTTTCAGTGCCTTTGCGTGAAAAGTATGCTGATGAGGTATTGATTGTAACATCCGGTGAATATATGGCATTGTATGCTGCAAACAATATTGTTCGTGGTGTCAAGAAGCTCAAGGGAAACTTGAGCGGTATAGTGTGCAACTGCAGAAATGTCGACAATGAGGAGCAGATTGTTCATGACTTTGCCGAAAAGATAGGCACACATGTTATTGGTACTATCCATAGAAGTAATTTGATTCAAGATGCTGAATTAGATGCAAAAACCGTTGTAGAAAAATACCCTGAAAGTGCTGAAGCACAAGAATACCGAGACCTTGCTTCAAGCATTATGCATAATGAAAACATATCAACTCCGGAACCTATGGATGATGAGGAGTTCGAGGAATTTTTCAAGTCATACTTATAAAAATGTTATACGTAACCAAATATGACTCCCCATTGGGAAAGTTGCACATTGCAAGTGACGGCGAGGCAATCTGTCAGGTGTCATTTGACAGCATTGATGAGGACCATATTGTTTGTGACAATTTGACTATTTTTAATCAGGTAAAAAGATGGTTTGATGACTATTTCAAAGGATTAAATCCAAAAATAGGCTTTAAGCTGAATCCAAAAGGCAGTCAGTTCAGGATGAAGGTCTGGGAGATACTGTCTGAGATTCCATATGGCGAGACATTAACATATGGGGAAATCGCCTCAATGATTTCAGATAACATGGCGGCTCAGGCTGTTGGAGGTGCTGTTGGTGCAAATCCTATAGCCATCATAATACCCTGCCATAGGGTTTTGGGAAAGAACGGGAAACTGACAGGATATGCAGCAGGCTTGGACAGGAAAATAGAACTGTTGAAAATAGAAAATATCCTAAAGTGATTATATGATCAGGTTTCCATTAAGGGCATTTGCCTATGCATCTTTATTTTTGATAATTGTTTTTTTGAAGTTGTTCACGGACTGGGGCAATGACATTATAATTTCTATTTCAATAATCGCAGTGTTTCTGATACTCTTCACATACATTTTTAATACTGAGGGTCATTCCTCATTGAATGCAGCCATAATCATCACGGCATTCATAGGCCTTCCAATATTCATTCTGATGTATCTGGACATTCCAAATTCCCTACAAGGCGTTTGGGGAGGCATTCTGATGGCAATCACCGTCGTAATATTTGGAGTTCTTGCAATTTATACAATAGTTAAGCTTAATTTTGTAGAAGTTGAATATATTAATGATGATGAACGTTCAAGAAAATGAGAAGATATTCACCAAATCATTCCTTTTGATATTTATAGCATTGCTTTTCACAGCCCTTGTGATGTATGCGTTAATGTCAACTGTCACAGAATACGCCACATCAATGGGAACCACTGCAACAATAGCGGGACTGGTTTCAGGAATCTATATTTTCGGAGGATTATGCTCAAGAATCTATTCAGGTAATGCACTTTCAAGAAGCGGCTGGAAAAGGACTGCACTCATTTTCATGGGCATTCACTTTATCGCCTGCCTTCTCTATTTCATTGTCGACAGCGTGGAACTGCTTTTGATTGTCAGGTTCATACATGGGATAGGCTTTGGCGCATCAGCCAATGCGATAGTGACAATCGCATCTGAAATCCTTCCGAAAAGTCGTTTCGGAGAGGCATTCGGATATTTCATGCTTGGAACAACAATCGCCGTCGGATTGGGTCCGTATGTTGGTGGATTGGTGTATGATAATCTTCACTCAACAGGATGTTTTATGGTAGCATCAGTATTTTCCGCCATAGCCCTGATTGCAATGGTTCTTTTAAGGTTTGACGAGCCTGAACATGAAACCTCAAGCGATGAGCATTCCGGTCTGGAGAAGGTGTTTGAATATAATGCAATTCCCGTTTCACTTTTTACAGCACTCACAAGCCTCGGCTATGTTTCAATATTGTCATTTTACAGGCTGTATGCGGTGGAGGTTAACCTGGCCTCTGCATTTTCATGGTTCTTTATCATTTATTCAATAATTTTAATTGTTTCAAGGCCGATTGCAGGCAGAATCCAGGACAGGGGCGGCGATTTGATTATCTGTATTGTAGGAATCGTCGCACAAAGCATCGGACTCTTTCTTATAGCTGTTGCACCGTCAGGTCTGACAGTTTTCATCTGTGCAGTCTGTGCCGCTTTGGGTTTCGGAACACTCAACTCCGCCTGCACAACCATCGTTACACGAAATACTCCTCCAGAGCGCAGGTCATATGCAATCTCAACATTTTTCATATTCTGCGACGGCACAATGGGATTCGGACCGGCACTTCTTGGAAGCTTCGTTTCAGCCACAAGCGGTTATGCACCGGTTTATCTTATTTCATCAATAATCACTCTAATAGCATTGCCAATTGCAATATATGCTCTTAAAAGATAAGTTCATTTAGTGATTATCACATTTTTTTAGGTTAAATTTATTTAACTGGTTTTATAAATAGGTCTACATGGATTTGCCGTTAAATATAGTCATAGGTAATGTGATATCTTTAATCGCTGGAATTTTCATCATTATCAGCATGTGGGTCAATGACGAAAAGCAGGCATATAAACACCAGTTTCTAAACGCTTTCATTTTAATGATTTCTTCCATGTTTTTCTTTTCATGGACAGGCGTTGTCACAATGGCTATTGCGGCTTCACGTAACCTGATGGTCTATAAGGACAAATTAACATTCAGATGGACAGTGTTTTTCATAGTAATTTCAATCGTGTTGGGAGTGCTGGTAAATACGATGGGATTCGTTGGGCTATTGCCGATAATTGCAATCGTTCAAATCACATTGTGCAACTACTATTTAAAGACAATCAAAAAGATCAAAATAGGTTTCATTGTAAACAGTGCAATTTACATTGTTTATTTTCTAGCTATTTGGGATTTCGCATCAGCCGCAATCGAAAGCTTCACCGCCATGGTTGGAGTTGTTGCGCTGGCAAGACTTTTAATGTCAAAGGATAATGCTTAAGTGTTGTGATATCATGCAGACAGTTCTCACAGACGAAAAGGATGAAAGATTCATTAAACTTGTAGATGAGCTTGACAGGGGATACTATGAACGCATTGGTGAGGAACTCTCAAAGTATGATGACTACAATGAGTTTACAAAGCCACATGTTGTCCTGCTTGCAGTAATATCAAACGAGGCAGTGGCATGTGCAAGCTATCGTGTTTTTGATGAGGATACCGTTGAGTTCAAGCGTGTTTATGTTAAAAAGGAATTCAGAAAAAAGGGAATTGCCTATACTCTCATCAGACAATTGGAAAAACGGGTCATAAACGATAACTTTAAATATTCAATCATTGTAACCGGAGCCAATAACAATCCTGCCATCATGCTATATGAAAAACTGGATTATCACTTGACTGACAGTTTCGGCCAGTTTGTTGATGATGAAAGTGTAATATGCATGAAAAAGGAGTTTTAGCTTAGAGAAAATTTTTTTTATTTGCAAAAACAAATAAGTAACCATGAAGAAACTTGCAATTTTTGATTTTGACGGAACAATAATGGATTCCGTTCACGATGTCGTTATACTTTTAAACAAGGCTCTCACAATGTATGATTTTCCAACACTGACAAGCGACGAATACGTCAAGTACCTGGGAGGAAACATTGACGAGATTGTAGCGCTTGTTCTTGAGGACAACTACACTCCCGAAAATGTCAAGATGGTAAAAGACACTTACCTTGACATGTATTATGCATCACCAAAGGAAAACACCATACCATTCCCGAAAAGCGTGGAAATATTAGAGAAATTGCAGGATATGGGAGTTATGATTGGAATCAACTCAAACAGATTCACCGATTCAATCGAAACCTTTGTCGAGAAGTTCTACAGCGACATTGACTTTTTCATGATAATGGGACATGACTTTGACTACCCCTCAAAACCTGATCCTCACGCCGTCTTGAAGATGATTGAAAAGGCTGATATCAGTCTGGATGATGCAATATACATCGGTGACTCCGGCACTGACATTCAAACCGCAAAAAATGCGGGAATCGATTGCGTTATCGTCAGATGGGGATACGGCAATGAGAAGGACTGGGAAAACGATTACATTCTTGAAGCTATCGATGACTTTGATGAAATAATTAAATATTTCTAGGTATATAAATCAAAGTATGTTATTCGTACAGTACCCTAAATGTTCAACATGCAAAAAAGCCAAAAACTGGCTGGATGAACACAATATTGAATATGAGTCAAGACACATTGTAGAGGACAATCCACAAGCGGATGAAATTGAAGCATGGTATAATAAATCAGGCTTACCTCTTAAAAGATTTTTCAACACCAGCGGTAAAATATATCGTGAAAACAAAATAAAGGACAAGCTTCCCGACATGAGCGAACAGGAACAGTTTGAATTGCTTGCAACTAATGGAATGCTTGTTAAACGCCCAATCGTTGTTGGCGACGACTTTGTTCTAGTCGGCTTTAAACAAAAGGAATGGGAAGAAAAATTGCTTTAATCTTTTTGAGGGATTGTTGTGGATTTTAAGCAAATCATCAAGACAAGAAAAAGTTTCAGAACTTTCAACGAAGAGAAAATATCAAAAAATGACATCAATAAACTTTTAGAATATATTCAAACAATCAAAAACCCTTACGGGATTCCAGTCAACTTTTACATACGTGACTGTGAGGAGTGCGGTCTTTCAAGCCCTGTCATTGAGGGTGAAAATGAATATGTCATCGCAACAGTGCCTGATGTGGAGCACTGCGAGGAGGCCTTCGGATACTCCTTTGAAATGATGGTATTATACGCATGGAGCCTTGGAATCGGAACCACATGGATTGGAGGCACACTGGACAGGAAAGTCTTTGAGAATGCCATTGACTTGAACGATGACGAGTTGATGATGATAGTTTCCCCATTGGGATATCCGTCAGATGATCATTCCAAAGTGGACAAGAAATTAAGGCAAATGGTTCAGGGAGATGAGAGATTTCCAGCAACCGAGCTATTCTTCGATGGTGATTTCAACACTCCATTGATTTCAAGTGATGAATGTCTTGAAGCGGTCAGATGGGCACCATCAGCTGCAAACAGACAGCCTTGGAGAGTCGTAAAGCAGGATAATAAGTATCATTTCTATGTGAGGCACACTGAAGGATATTCATCAGGTGTCAGTTGGCAGGTTCAAAAAATCGATTTGGGAATTGCAATCTGTCATTTCATGTGTGTAACCGATGGCGAGTTCAGCATTGATAATCCGGGAATTGAAGCTGATGACCACACTGAATACATTGCCACAATTACATGTGAATGAATTAGGTTTAATTTTAAAATTGGGGTTTTGAATTAAACCCTAAAAACACTTTTTTTCAATAACTTTAAAAAATAAGACAATCAAAGTTAATAGTGTATAAAATATTTTAGGGGACAAAATATTGTTAGATATAAAATTATTCAGAGAAAATCCAGAAATAATCATAGACTCTGAAAAGAAGAGATTTAGAGACACAGAAAACGTTGAAAAGGTAATAGAATACGACACCTTATGGAGAGAAGGTGAAAGAAAACTCAACTCTTTAAGATCAGAGAAGAATAAATTATCAAAATCATTCAAGAAAGCTAAAGAAGAAGGCAACTTGGAAGAAGTCATTTCAAGATCAAAAGAAGTTGCATCTGAAATCAAGGAATTGACCGCTAAAAACGCAGAATACCTCAAGCTTCGTGATGACTACAGGTACAAGGTTGGAAACATCATCGATGAGGATGTTCCAGTCTCAGATACCGAAGACGACAATGTGGTTGTGAGAACCTACGGTGAAATTCCTGAATATGACTTTGAGCTTTTAAACCATGTTGATTTAATCAACAAGATTGATGGAGCAGACCTTGAAACTGCAGCAAGCATTGCAGGAGCAAGATTCTACTACCTCAAACGTGACATTTTACATTTAAACTTAGCATTGATTCAATTCGCATTATCAGAACTTGAAAAAGAAGGTTACATTCCAATGCAAACACCATTCTTTGTAAAAGGTGAAGTTGCAGCGGAAACCTCCGAGCTCGGTGAATTTGAAGAGACATTATACAAGGTTGAAAACGAGGACATGTACCTTATTGCAACCGCTGAACAAACTTTAGCTGCTCTTCACAGGGATGAAATCATAAGTCCTGATGAATTGCCGTTAAGATACTGTGCATTATCAACCTGCTTTAGAAAAGAGGCAGGGTCTCACGGAAAAGACACATTAGGTATTTTCAGGGTTCACCAGTTTGAGAAAATCGAGCAGTTCATCTACTCAACACCTGAAGATTCAAGAAACCAGCATGACCATCTGATGGAAGTCACAGAAAGGATTTACCAGAAATTAGGCCTTCCATATCAAATCATTGCTATCGTGTCATCTGCATTGAATGACAATGCAGCTATCAAATACGATTTGGAAGCATGGTTCCCAGGTTCCGGTGCATTCAGGGAATTGGTATCATGTACCAACTGTAAAGACTACCAGGCTCGTAAGACCAAGACTCGTGTAGGTAGAGCAGGTTCTGGAGATGCTCAAACATTACACACATTAAACAGTACAGCTATTGCAACTGAAAGAACAATGTGCTGTATTTTGGAAAACTATCAGCAGGCTGACGGTAGTGTTAAAGTTCCTGAAGTGTTAGTCCCTTACATGAATGGAAAAACAGTTATCGAAGCTAAAAAATAGTTTTATTTTAAATTATGGAGATTTATCTCCAAATATATCCTTTTTTTATTATTATTTTTTTTTTATATCTGGTTTTTTTAAAAAAAGTTTAAAAAAGTTTATTTTATGAAAATAAACTTCTTTATTTGATTATTCTTTAGGTTGTGGCAGGTATGGTGTTATTGCCTCAACGAGTCTGCTTAGTGGCATGCTTTGAATCCAGACTCTTCCGGGTCCGGTCAATGTAGCGAAGAACAGTCCTTCACCACCGAACAGCATGTTTTTTGCACCTTTAACCCTTTGAATGTCAAAGTCAACGGTCTCTTCCATTGCAGCAACGTGACCTTGGTCGATAATCAGCTTTTCACCTGGTGCAAGGTCCTTTTCGATAACGTCTCCGTCAATTTCCAAGAAAAGCATTCCTTCTCCGGTGAACTTTTGAAGAATGAATCCTTCTCCACCGAATATTCCTGCACCGAGTTTTTTTCTGAAGTGCATTTGAATGTCAACACCTTTTTCGGATGTTAAGAATGCGTTTTTCTGACCGATAATGGAATTTGATCCGTTCAGTCTTATTGGGAGAATTTTTCCAGGATAGCATGATGCGAATCCTATTTCTGCACCGTCTTCTTGTGCTGTAAAGAAACTTAAGAATATTGTGTCTCCGGATAATGCTCTTCCAAGTCCTTTTAGAAGTCCTCCTCCTGTATTTGTATCCATTTTCATGTTTGAGCTCATGAATGCCATGGCTCCTGTCTCATCAACCATTGTTTCGCCTTTCTGCAATTTGCAGATTACTATTGGAAATGCTCCTCCGCGAATTTCATATTCCATGATATCACCTAATTAATTATTGAATTTTTATATTATATAGATATTCACCTATTATTTGTAATTTTGTTAATTCATTGTATGGATTTAATATAAATAGTTTTTTTAAGCATTAAATTCAATATAATTAATTAATAAGTTATATGGGGATTAAAATGAAAACAATTGTAATTAATGCAAGTCCAAGAAGAAAATGGAACACCGCACAAATCATGAAGGAAGCCGCTAAAGGTGCAGAGTCAGCCGGTGCTGAAGTTGAATACGTTGATTTATATAAACTTGATTTACATGGCTGCATGAGTTGTCTTGTATGTAAGAGAGAGGATAAGGAACGTTGCAAATGCTACTGGAAGGATGAACTGTCTCCTCTAATCGAAAGGATACTTGATGCTGATACATTATTAATCGGCTCTCCGATATACTTCAATGAGCCTACAAGCCACTACCGTGCACTGATGGAAAGACTGATATTCTGCATATTGTCCTACGACGGTTTCGGGTCATACTTTGAGGGCAAGGTAAATGTCGGATTGTTCTTTACAATGAACGCTCCTGAAGACTACTATGAGACAATGATGGAGGATTATCTCCAGTCATCATCCCAGGTTTTCAACATGCTCAACGGAGAGGTCAAAATCTATCCGGTATTCAATACATTGCAGGTCAATGACTACTCCAAGTATGCAATGGGAGCATTCAATGAGGAGGATAAGAAACGTAGTCGTGAAAAGCAATTCCCAGTTGACTTAAAAGAAGCCTTTAAAATAGGTGCGGAGCTATCCAAATGAAGACAATTGTCATTAATGCAAGTCCAAGAAAGAAATGGAACACTGCTGAGATAATGCAGGCAGCACAAAAGGGTGCAGAGTCAGCAGGTGCCGAAACAGAATACTTCAACCTCTATGACTTGGTGTTCAAGGGTTGCAGGAGCTGTCTTGCATGCAAGCTGAAAGAAAAGACCAAGGGTAAATGCTACTGGAACGATGACCTGACAAAGGTAATCGATAAGATTCTTGATGCGGATTGCCTCTTGATAGGCTCACCGATTTACTTCGGCCAGCCGACAAGCGAATTCAGGGCACTGGTTGAAAGGCTGATTTTCTGCATAATGTCATATGATGACGGTTCAAGCTATTTCACCGGAAAGGTCAATGTGGGAATATTCTACACAATGAACGCTCCACTGGACTTTTATGAACAGTCAATGAAGGACAGCCTGTCCAGCACAGAATTTTTATTCTCATTCTTAAACGGTCAGATTGTAACCTATCCTGTTTGCGATACCATCCAGGTCAGCGACTATTCCAAATTCAACATGGCAGGGTTTTCACAGGAAGCAAAGGAAAAGCAATGGATCCTGCAGTTCCCAAAAGACCTTGAAAAGGCATTTGAAATCGGAGCGGAGCTAAGCAAATGAAAGCGGTTGTCATTAATGCAGGTCCCAAAAGAAGGGACCATAACGCACAGCTTGCAAAATCATCTTTAAAGGGTGCCGAATCCACAGGGGCTGAAGTTGAATATGTTGATTTATATTCCCTTGATTTGTGCGGATGCATGAACTGTACAATCTGCAAGAAAGAGGAAAAAGTCGGCAAGTGCTACTGGAAGGATGAGGTTTCACCATTGATTGAAAGGATTCTTGATGCTGATTGTCTTTTGATTACAGTGCCAATCTTTTTCACTGAACCCACCAGCCATTACAGGGCATTGATTGAGAGACTGGTTTATTGCATAGTCTCCTATAAGACAGGTAACACATTTAAGGGCAAGATCAATGTGGGATTGTTCTACACACTGAATTATTCTGTGGAATATTTTGAAAAGTCCGTAAGGCCTAACCTTAAATCATCAGAAGGTCTGCTTGAGATGTTCAACGGGGAAGTTCAGATTCACTCATTCAGAAGCATTACCAAAAGGGAGTCTGAGGAATCCGATGAACTTGATGAAAAGGAAAAACTTTTTTCAGCTGATTTGGATAAAGTTTTTGAAATCAGCGCTGAATTATGCAAATAATTTGGTCATTTTTTTTAAATTTTTCACGTATACAAATTTTAAAAATGAATACATTTATATACTACCTAGTTGAAATATTGTATTGTATACAAAAACCAAAATTGTAATACAAATTTTAGGTGATACAATGACAAACCAAAAGAGAACTAGAAAGTTTGTATTCGGAAATGAAAAATTCGGAGGATCATACATTCCAGGGGAATTTGAAATCAATTTCCCGGAAGATTTGTCCCGTGAGGACTTCGAAAGAATCTTCGATGAAAGAATGCAGGCTCTACACAAAAGAGGACACGACCTTAAAGAGGAATTCTTCGACAATGACTCAAAAAGAAAGGAGAACCTCAAGCCATTGAGCATTCGTGTGAAACCACACACGAAGGAGTTCTTTAAGAATCACTCAATACTCTCACCAAGAGACGTGCTTGAGATGTATGAGGAATTCAACAACGGAAGTGAAGCATTCATAAACTCATTGCTTGAAGAGGAAAACCAATTGAAAATTGAATTGACAGAAATTCAGGAAAAACTACACAATGCGAAACTGTTCAGAGAAAAACTCGGTGATTTGAAACCCGAAGGTGAGGTTTTAACCGACGAGGACAAACTCCTAAAATTAAAACAGCAGTACGAAAGATCAGAAGTTAGACAAATTGGCAATGAGACTTCCGTCGGCAAGGCTCAAAACGATATCATTCAGCATATTCAAATGTACAATACACTTAAGGTTGATGCATACGGCAATGACTACATCATTCTTACAGTATACACCAATGCGCAGCCTGTTGTATTCTACTTCAAAAACGAATATGATGAAGATGATATCTTAGAGATAATCTCACGCATTAAAGAGTTCTGCGCCGAAAAAGACATAGGATTCCATGAATTGGAATCAGATATATAAACATTTTGCAAGTGTGACAAATCATCAAGTCGCACTTCAACTATTTTTATTTAAAACCAGCACCAAAAATACCAATTGGATTTAACATTAAATCCTAGACTTGGTTAATTAGAGTTTGATAAGTTTTAAGCAATGTAAAAGTGTTTAATTGGTGATGGTTGGAAAAAAATTCTTTTTTTTATAATTAGCCAAGTCTAATCTGATAGAAGCATTGCAATTCCCTCAATGATTAGGACTATGCCTATTATTATTGCAATGTATACTGGTTGTGACATTGCAAATGCCGCAAGAGCGATTGCAATTATTCCCATTATCAATACCAATATTGAAGTAAAGGTAGATACACGGCTCATTTTGGATACAAGTCCGGTAATACCGAAGATTATCATTATGAATCCGACAAGGTAGAATTGAACACCTGTAAGGAATGACAATGCATCAATATAGAATAGGAACAGGAATCCAAATATAATAGCTATTATACCAATGATAATAGTTATTGTTGAATAGGTATTGTTAATGTTGTTTCTCATGTTGAATCCCATGAATGCAGCTGAAATACCGAAGAACAGTAAGCTCAATCCAACGATGAATGAAACCATTCCTGCTGAAAACATTGGGAATATAATGAAAATCAAACCGAGAATAATGGACAAAAGTCCTGCACTCTTATTAATCACTATGTTCACCTCCATTTCTACTAATTATTTATATGATAAAGATATTATTTAAAAATATGTCTGATTTTGAAGAAATAATCAATACAAGAAGAAGCATTCGTGAATATGCTGATAAGGAAGTTAGTGATGATGATATTTTAAAAATCATTAAGGCAGGAATGCAGGCGCCAGGTTCAAGGCTTGGAGCTGAACCTTGGGAGTTTGTAGTGGTTAAAAACAAGGATACCCTTGCAAAACTCGGTGAAATTAAACCTAGAGTAACCAACGCGCCAGTTGCAATTGTTCTTGTGGCCAATATTGAAAGGTCATTTTATAAATTAGTATGGCAACAGGACATGGGAGCTGCTGCTGAAAACATGCTGCTTGAAGCGGTAAACCTTGGATTGGGTGCATTGTGGAATGGTGTTGCACCTGAAGAGGAAAGAATGGAGGCAATCGGTAAAATCATTGGAATTGATGATATAACTGAAACCAAGCCTTACTGTATAATTACAATAGGATACCCTGCCGACGGCTGGGAAAACAAGTTCATGGACAAGTTTGATGAGGAAAGAATACACTATGAAAAATACTAAGTACGACTTTGAAAGTGTTGTGGACAGGCACAACACCGATTCAGTCAAATGGGATTTATTTGATGATGATTTGCCGATGTGGGTGGCGGACATGGACTTCAAGGTGGCTCCAAAAATCAGCGAAGCCATCCTAGAAAGGGCCAATCACCCAGTATACGGCTATACCATAGTCACTGATGAGCTTTTTGATGCATACATCAGTTGGTGGGACAGAAGATATGGCTTGAAAATGTCTCGTGAGGATATGGCATATGCAATGGGAGTGATGCCGTCAATATCATCAATGATCAGGTGCCTGACTGATGTTGGCGATGAGATATTAATTCAAACACCTGTTTATCATGTCTTTTTCTATGTCATTGAGGAAAATGACAGGAAAGTGTTGGAGAATGAATTGATTTTTGAAAACGGCGAGTATAAAATCGATTTTGATGACTTGGATGAGAAACTGTCAAAAGTCAAGATGATGATTTTATGCAATCCCCACAATCCGATAGGAAAAATCTGGTCACGTGAGGAACTGGACAGGATTGATGAGCTGTGCCGAAAGCATGACGTCATACTGATTTCTGATGAGATACACTGTGACCTGACAGATCCCGGTGTCAAGTACAATCCGTTCAGGGCAAATGATAATGTCATAAGGTGCCTTTCACCGTCAAAATCATTCAATATAGCAGGATATCAAAGTTCAGTGGTTCATGCAACAAACCCTGAGCTATTGGAAAAGATAAAATCTCAAATTCACATTGACAATTCAGACTCATGCAACGTTTTTGCAACAACTGCTGTTCGATCAGCATACAATGAATCCGAGGACTGGCTGGAGGAGCTTAGGGAAGTCCTGTATGAAAACAAGCAGATTGTCAGGGATTACCTATCTGAAGAGCTTCCAATAGTCAAGTTGATTGAATGTGATGCCACATACCTGTTGTGGCTTGACTGTTCAGCTTTAAACACTCCATCAAAGGCATTGTCTGAATTCTTAAGGCAGAATCAGGGATTGTTCATCTCAGCAGGTTCCGATTTCGGCCAATGCGGAGACAATTTCCTGAGGATGAATATAGCATGCCCTCAAAAGTTATTAAAGGAAGGGTTGGATAAGCTTAAGGCTGGTGTAATTGCCTTAAACAACATAAACAGACTATCTAAAAATATATAGGGGGAGTTATATGAAGACATGTCCTCGTTGCGGTTCAATACTGGCTGATAATGAGCCATATTGTGACAACTGCGGTTTTGACCCTGATTTTGACAGTGATGATTGGGAAGATGAATGAACATATTCATCTAATCCATTTTTTTTTAAATAAATAAGCTAAATTTAAATAATCTAAACAAAAAAATTAATTATCATGAAGAAAGGTTTGAAGATTTTGTTTTGTTTTATTGTCATTTCTGGTGGGTTGTGCATATGCAAGTGATGAAAACTCAACCGAAATCATTGAAGTTCAAGACGAAGAATTAATCGAAAGCATTAACTTTAACATTATTGTGCAAGAATTCTCCGGCTTCTTTAAGCCGGGAGATGAATTGCACTTTTAAGGGGTTTTGTTGAATTTTTAGAATTTTTTTGCAAAATAAAAAAATATGCCGTATTACTTTCCAAATGCTCTTAGATAAACTCTATTTATTATAAATGTATATAAGTTGTTATAAGAAAAAGAAAACATATTCTTTTTTTGATGTTTAATCAAAAAAATCAAAATCTATGTTTTTTTTTCGAGTATACAAATAAAATTAATGAGATCTTTGTCTAAAAAAGTGTGGGGAGCATATTATGGTTGATAAAACTTTTATTTTGACCGATAAGATTGAGTTTGTCCCTGATGAGAATTTAGAAGGGGAATTAAATTTCAATTTACGGGCAACCGGTTACGTATTCAACAAAACATTAGAATACAGCATTTACCGTGAAAACCTAGTCAAAGAATTTGGAATAGGAAAAACATGTAAAATCAACCGTAATTACACACAAAAAATCGTAAGAAATCTAAAAAAACAAAAACCATTCCTGAAAAAAGCAGAATCCACTTGTATCCAGGCATCCACCGACCGTTTAATAAAAGCATATGAAGGATTCTATGATGGAAGAACTGGACGCCCTAAATTCAAGTCCCTTAAAAAAAATCCTGTACGATCCATCACACTCAGAAACAACGAATATAAAACTAAAACTGGAATAAAAGGATCTATAAGATGGGAAGGTAATAAATTACGCTTAAACAAACTTGGATACATTGAAGTCAAACATAAGCGAGACATTGATGGTAAGATCAAAGAAGCTACAATCCTAAAAGAAAACGGAAAATGGTTCGTGTGTATAACATATGAAGTAGAAAAAATACAACCCAGGGAAACATTTTCTGGCCCGTCTTTATATGTGGGCATAGATGTGGGATTAACAGACTTCCTAACATTTTCCAACGGAAAAGTTATACCTAAACCTGATTTAAAACGAATAAACGGTAGAATACAATATTACAATCAAAAACTGGCACGACAAAAGGAAGGTGGTTCCAACTGGAAAAAAACACTAAAAAAACTACACCGATGGATAAACAAGAAAAACAATGTCGTCAATGACTATTATCATAAAATATCTTATAATATTGTAAAACACTGTGAATTCATAGCAATGGAAACATTAAACATACGAGGAATGATACGTGCACGTAATTTAAGCAGAAGCATTCATGAAATCGGATGGGGAAAACTCATTGAAATGATACGATACAAAGCAGAATGGTACGGACGTGAATTCGTACAAATCAATCGATGGTTCCCTTCCAGTAAAAGATGCAATGTTTGTGGTGAAATAAATCATGGTTTAGGTCGTGATGAAAGAGAATGGGAATGTCCACGCTGCCATAGCATACTTCAAAGAGATGTTAATGCTGCAAAAAATATTTTAGACGAAGCTCTACGCGCCACTGGTTCAATGGTGCTATGCTTAGTAGATTTCATACCTATTGGTCAAGGAAAATTCGAATATTATTACGAATGGAAATGCTTTGACGAAACAATGGGTATGGCCTAAGAATCTCCAGCTTCTACAAGCGGGAGAGGTTCAAACAGATATAACTTCAAGGCAGAATATTTCTACACAGACTCATTTAACAGTGCTTTGAAGCAACTGAAAAAGGGCGGAGCCGCACTGATTGCGTTTCTTCCAAATCATTACGTGTCAGTTATAGATATAAGTAATAACGGAAAGAAGATATTGGTCAGCAATTCCTACGGTAAATACAATGTAGGTGGAAACAGCAAGGTGCCTACAAACTGGGTTTCAGTTAAATATTTCAAATCCAAGTTTGCAGGAGTTGGATTGGTTGTCAAGCTCAAGTACAAGATGTCTAAAAGTAAAAAAGCCGAAATGAAAAACTTCTACAACAGCATGGGTCCTAAATGGCAGAGGCAAAATGTCCATGAAAGGATAATTAACACATGATTTTTCAGGGCTGTCAATTAGGTCATAAGTAGTATTTTTTACTTTTTTTGATTGTTTTTGGGTTTTTTAATCAAAGTTTTTTTGAGTATTCTTGCAATATTGCGATAAAAAGACGAAATGAAGACCTAACAAACTGACATCGCCTTTTTTAAAAATATTCAAAATTATTTATACATTGATGAATAAAAACTTAATCATATAAAGGTAGATAATTATGAAGTTTTATAAGATAAGCATAATCTTTCTATTTTTATTCATTGTATCTATAGGGGTTGTTTGTGCTGAAGATGCTAATCACACAACACAGGATGCTCTTGAAATAAGTGAAGGCGACGTTGCCCTGGAAGCTTCCGAGGCAACATATACTGATTTAGGAGATCAAATAAAGGCCGCTACTGATTCAACAGTAAAATTAGAAAATGATTATAAGTATAATGACAGTGATAAACTGTATATAAATTTAAACCACTTGAATTTAACCATTGATGGTAACGAAAAATCAATCGATGGGAACAATAAAGCTGGTTTTTTGAAAATTTCTAATCATAGTAATGTAATAATTAAAAATCTTTTTGTGAAAAATTGTAATAATACAGCCATTATTGTTGGTAACTCAAAGTTGACTCTCATCAACGTAACATTTGAAAATAACCATGATGAGGAAAGCGGAGCGGCAGTTTATGCAAGAGGTTCTAATGTAACCTCAACAGACACTAAATTCCTGAATAATTACGCTTTTTATGGTTCTGCAATATATTCCACTTTATCTAATGTAACTATAAACAATGGGTTGTTTAAAAATGATAATCCTGTAGTTTGGAGCCTGATTAGGGGATCTGGAAGTGTATTAGAAATTAACAATACCATTTTTGCAAACACAACATCCAAATATGCGACTGCAATCTATAATAATGGGGTTACTATCATTAAAAAATCAAAATTCCTTAATCTATCTGCAAATGTTACAGCGGGTGCAATTGCAGTTAAGGGAAGCGCTTTTACTTTTACAACCATTGATGATTGTCAGTTCATAAATGTCACTTCCTCAAGAAATGGTGGAGCACTTTACCTGGATATTGCTGGAGATTCAGAAGAATCTTCTGGAATAGTTTCAATCAACAACACTCTATTTAAAAATTGTTCCTCTGAGTTTGGTGGTGCTGTGCTTCAATTGGATGGAAGTTTAAATATTTTTAATTCCCAATTTGAAGACAATTCTGCCGTTGAGAATGGTGGAGCTGTTTACACATCATATGCAAATCTGATAATCAAAAACACTACTTTCACAGGAAATAATGCCAGCACCGATAACGGTTGGGGAGGCGCAGTATTTTTTGATAAAGGCATCATAATTGTTGATGATTCCACATTTAAGAATAATGGAGCTAAAGAAGGAGCAGCAATCTTTAGCTATGATGGTAATTATCAAATCAAAAACTCCAAATTTGAAAACAACGCCAATGAGGACATTCACACTTACTTTGATGTAAAGAATTCAAAAATATCAAATTGTGGCAATGTTAAAAAGGTTATAAACTCCACAAAGTATCCTTATGATGTAAGGTATAGTGGAAATAGAATTGTATTGAACCGTACTGAAATTAAAGGTTCAGCTAATGATCCATACTTTAACTTGAATGATTTGGGTTTGGTGACTCCTGTTAGGAATCAAGGTTCAATGGGAGCCTGCTGGGCATTCGGTGCCGCTGGTGCTTTTGAGTCAGCATTCAAGATTGCAACAAACATTACAATTGATGTTTCTGAAAACAATATCCAGAACATGGGATTGAGATACTCCATTTTTGGTTCATCAGAATTCGGGGAAGCCGGAACATATTTCATGAGTGCTGCACACTTCCTAAGCTGGCTTGGAGCAATCAATTCAGAAGATGATACTTATGATGAACTTGGTAAGATTTCAGCATTGAGCTTCTCACCAAATGCGTATCATATTGTTGATGCAATCTTTGTGGATGTAACCAACAGAACAGCTTTAAAAGAGGCTTTGGTTAAATATGGTGCTTTAAACTTATTTGTTTTCGGTGCAGATTCCAATAATAAGTTTTATAACGACACTACTCATGCCCAATATACTTATGGAAACCATAGTGGAAACCACTATGTCACCCTTGTCGGGTGGAATGACACATTTTCAAGGAATAATTTTATAGAGGATCCTGGTTATGATGGTGCATGGATTTGTAAAAACAGCTGGGGAACTGGCTGGGGTGACAATGGATTCTACTACCTTTCATACTATGACGTTGCATTAAACGATTCAGAAGCGGTCGGTTTCATTATAGAAAACACAGAACCATATGAAAAACTCTACCAAAACGAGCTTGGAGGTTGCGATAAATATGATAAAGAGTACACTGAGTATGCTGACACATTTGTAAGCCAAGATGGGGACATCATTGCTGCTGTCGGAACATTCTTTGAAAAGGCAAACTCTCCTTACACCATTTCAATTTATGTTAATGACTATAAGGTTTACAGCCAAAGCGGCAGGTCACGTCATGCAGGATACAATACAATCAAGCTTAACAATTATGTGGCTATTGAAGACGGGTCAGTGTTCCGTATCAATATAAAGTCCACTTCAACACCGGTACTTACAAACACAAGACAGCACATATTAACAAACAACTCATTTGTTGTAGAAGACGGTAGTTATGATTTCTTCAAAAATGCCGTTGTGCCAATCAAGGTTTACACTTATCATACTTATCTGCAGGTTCCAAACATCGTTTCCTATAAAGGTAACGGCAATGTGGTGCTCAACATTATCGGGTCTGCTGTAGGCGATGTTATTGTTAACTTCAATGGTTCAACCACTGTCTTGACTCTTGAGGACGGTAATGCCAGCATTGATCTTGGCGTCTTGCCTGTTGGGGATTATGTTGTATCAATCTATTATAATAATTCCGTATTCATAAGCCATGTCAAGGTCTTCGAGACAACCATTGATTGCGGTGATTCAAATACAGCGACCTTTGCATACAATACTGACTTCACATTCACTGTAAAATTGGTGGATTGTCAAGGCCAACCAATTAAAAACACTGAAATACCTGTAAAATTTGATGGTGAAACAGTAAAAGGATTGAAAACAGACGAAAACGGTTATCTTGATGTCACAATATTTGCAGGAAATACTATCGGAAAACATTATCTTGACTATGTAAACCCAGTAAGCAAAGAGTCCCTGAGGGTGACACTCAATATCGTTTCAAGATTTGCCGGAAACGCCAATGTCAACATGTACTACTTCGACGGACACACATTCAAAGTTCGCATCAGGAATAATGATGGTAATTTTGCAGGAAGCGGTGAAGTCGTAACCATCAAAATCGGCAAAAAATCATTCAAGGTGAAAACAGACAAGAAAGGTTATGCAACCTTGAAGATTCCTAGCACAATAAAACCTGGAAAATACACAATATCCGCATCATATGTCGGCCAAACAGTCAAAAACAAGTTGACAGTAAAACAGGTTCTCAAGCTCACCAAGGTTAATGTCAAAAAGTCCGCTAAAAAATTGGTATTGAAGGCAACCTTGAAAAACGGCAAAAAGGCACTCAAGTCCAAGAAGGTGACATTCAAGTTCAACGGCAAAAAATACACTGCAAAAACCAACAAGAAGGGAATTGCAAAAGTCACCGTTAAAAAATCAGTGCTTAATAAACTGAAAGTTGGCAAGAAGGTAACCTATCAGGTAACATACTTGAAGGACACTGTAAAAAGAACTGTAAAAGTAAAAAGGTAGATGTTTCATCTACCATTTTTTTCTATTTTTCAAAAGCTATTTTTAATCAAATCCATGATTAATTAAAACATGGTTTCATTGGTCATCTATAATTTTACACTAGCTATTTTTTCATTACCTATGATGATTAAAAAGAAAATATCTTATTTAATTTTGTGATTATATTCACTAAAACATTTTTTGCCTTAATGATTAAATTATCATATATTTCTGTAAAATTTATTATTCAAAAAGGATAAATTATTTTTTGAGGATATGATGAGATCAAAACTTTCAATAATATTAATTGCAATATGTATTCTGCTCATGTTTACAACAGCCATCTCAGGATTTAGCCTTTCGGATATTTTGGCTGGCGGTGAATATCATTCATTCGATGAGCTGAAGGATTTAGTGTCAAATGATACCAATGAATTGAACCTGGATTTTAACTATAAATATGACAATGGTACCATCGACTTGAACGAGTATGAATCATTCACTCTAAATGGAAATGGTCATACGATTAAGGGGATTACAGGAAACGAGAGTTTCTCAATTGATGAAAAAAATGTCACAGTCAATAACGTTACATTTAAGGACTGCAGGCATGTGGGCTTTGATTTAATTGCATCTAATATCACATTCAACAATGTTAATTTCGAAGACTGCACCGCACTGAATAACGGGTCAACCTACCTGACTTCATATGAATCCAATGTAACATTCAAAAACTGCACATTCCAATCCAAGGAGGACTGCTCCAGTGAGTTTTTCGAGTCAGATGGCTGTGCAATATTCAACAATTGCTCATTTTCCGGTGAAAGCAGTCTGGACTACCCTCACATAGTTGTTGACAGGGGTGAATTGCTTGTTGCAAACTCCTCTTTCGAGAATCTCTCATCAAAGTCAGCAACTGCAATCAACTATAAGGGATGCAATCTCACCATATCAAACTCAAGCTTCACAAACCTCAACTCAGACTTGAGTGCAGGTGCGGTCATGGCCAAGTTCTTCCCTCGTAATGAGGATGGGGATGAAAGCAATATACTCAATTACAGCGCTGATGACTTTGTAATTGACAACTGCAATTTCACAAAGGTTTTATCAACACAGGATGGAGGTGCTGTTTATGTTGACCTTGACTCAGACTGTAAGAGTGTTGTTCAAAAACTCGTTTTGACAAATTCAAGATTCACTGACTGCAGTTCCCGCTTCGGCGGTGCCGTCGCCAATTTGGGTGGTGTTTTCAACATCAAAAACACAACATTTGAAAACAACTCCGCAGGTTTTGAGGGAGGTGCAATATACACTTCATGGAGCAATGTCAATCTTGAAGATTCCAATTTAATTAACAACACTGCATCCTCAAATGCCGGTGGAATCTATTTCGACAAGGGCAAGCTTACAATCAAGAATTCTACATTAGAAGACAATAATGTTTCCAAACAATCATCCAAGAGTGCAAATGCAATATATGCAAATGATGCGGTTCTCACTTTCAGGGATTCAAAATTCAACAACACTGGCCTTAGCGTCTATTCATCATTTTCAAATTCCACCAAAATGCATAATGTGGAACAGAACAGTGATGTTTTCTCACTAAACAACAATGATTACATAACATCAGTTGAAAATGACGGAGTCAACCTGAATCTTTTAAACAACACCAATAAATCAAATGGCACATTGCCTGACAAGTATGATTTGAGGGATCATGGTTGGGTAAGTCCTGTTAGAATACAAGGGGATAATGACGACTGCTGGGCCTTTGCAACTGCAAACTCAATGGAGTCATCACTTCTCAAGGCAACAGGCCAGAACTACAACATTTCACCGAACTACATACAAAAGCTTCAATTGAAGTACTATAATGTTGGAGATTCCAGAATTAACCACACCGGCTTTGCATACAGTGGCCTCGGCAATGCCCTAAGCTGGTATGGTGCAGCATTGGCTGATGCTCCTTACGATGACCGTGGATATGTCACTGATGTTGACTTTTCTGAAGAGAGGATTCATGTTCAGGATGCAATGATAATATTCGGCCAGAGAAATGACACTCAGGATTTAATCAAGAGAGCCATTCTTGATCATGGAGCGGTCAGCACTCAAATTGAATTTGGTTCAGAGGTTAATCCTAAATATAATGCCCATTATATCAACACCACTGAGTCCCAACCTAATCATTTCGTTTCAGTTATAGGATGGGATGACAATTATCCTGTTGACAACTTCATTGAACAGCCTCCAGGACCTGGTGCATGGATATACAAGGATTCCATGGGGGATAACGGCACAGCATACCTGTCATATTACGATGGAACATTCCTGGCAATGGATAAGAACCCAATTGTAGGTCAAAATGCTGGAATCTGTTATATATTTGAAAACGACAATGACTATAACATTAACTACCAGACAGATTTGACAGGGCTCACTGGCTTTGATGAAAACTACACAATGTATTCCAATGAATTCGTCTCAAAAGGCAATGATTCCATTGCTGCGGTTGGAACATACTTCAACGAATCCGGGATTGACTATTCATTTGATGTTTATGTCAACGGAAAACTTGCTCACTCACAAAACGGCACCAGTGATTTTGCAGGGTTCAGGACAATCATCATGGACAAGTACATTCCAGTCAAGACAGGAGATAATTTCAAGGTAATATTTAAAAACAATAATGTTCCATATCAGGAATATTCAAGACAGCACTACATGGCCAACATGAGCTTTGCAAGCAGTAACGGCAATGACTGGGTTGATTTTGCACCGGCTAACAAGACCGTGTGCCTTAAGGTTTACACTAGGGATAACTAGGAAGGTTTAGATGGAGATAAATATTGAGAAAAACACTTCCTCAAAGTATTATGATGAGGTTTTAAGTGTAATGTCAAATTACAAGAAACTGGTTAAAAATCCTAATCAGAAAATTGCAAGCATTAAAAGACAGGCAACAATACTGACAGGGATTTCACTGATATTTCTGGTTATTTTTGCAATATTGTATGCAAGGGATGTGACTTACTCATTATACATGTATGTTGTGGTCATATTCGCCGTGGCACTGGTTTTGGGGATAATATATTACCTGCTGATTAACAGAAGAATCAATAGTTTCAAGAGTGTCGATTCAGCCAAAAGGCTCGTAGTTGAAAATGATTTTGTTGAAATGCATGTTGGAAGTGAAAGGACAAGACTTGAAATGTCTGAAATCCAACATATTCTGATAAACAATTATTCAATATGTTTCCTTCCAAAAAATGTCAATTCCAAAATGATAGCTGTTGATGTGAAGTATAAGGATTCCATATTGAAAGCAATTGACAATAAAAGCTTAATTATAGATAATTCTAGTTTATACTAGTATTATTTATCTTTTTTTTTATACTGAGTCGATGAATTCCTGAATCAGCCAGTCGGAAATGCTGATGTCTGACCCGTATCTGATTATCTCATCCTTTTTAAACCATTTTGCCTTAAGTATCTCATCACCGTCAACCTTTATTTCACCGGAATCATACTCTGCAGTGAAAGCAAGCATCAGTGAATTTGGAAATGGCCAGGATTGGCTTCTTTGGTACTTGAGGTTTTTAATCTTGACGCCAACTTCCTCAAGGACTTCCCTGTGAACCGCTTCCTCAATGCCCTCGCCAGGTTCAACAAAACCGGCTATCAATGCGTATCTGATGTTGTCATGGTAGCTGTGCTTTGCCATGAGAAGCTCATTCCCTTTCCTGATGGCTACAATAATTGCAGGGGCGATGCGAGGATAATGGTTTTGACCGCATTCAGGACATTTTAGCATCATGTCCTTTTCGTCTAGCTTTGTTGGTGTTCCGCATCTTCCGCAAAACCTGTGTGATATGTACCAGTCCCTTACAAGAACCGCCTTTCCAGCAATATGGTAAAGATCATGATTGAATTCATAAACCTCCTGCAGAGGATAAAATGATTCATTGCCTTTAACATTTACAACAAAAGCATCCTTACCATTGTACTGGCCAATCAATAGGCAAAATTCAACATCAAAATCATTTAAATCTTTTGCCAATTCCTTATCACTAGTCAGATACAATTCTCTTTCATCATTGAAAACAAACAGGTAATCTTCGGTTTTTGGTGTTGCAGTATCGCTGAATGAAATCTCGTAATTTTCGTAAAGGGACTTTTCTATCATAATGTTTAATTTTGTAGTAGGTTTTATAAGAAATTAATTATAAAAATTATAGTGGTGATATTATGGTATCAGAAAATATGGAAAAAGCATTAAACGGCCAATTAAACGCTGAAATTTACTCAGGATACTTATACTTATCCATGGCAGCATACTTTGAAGATGAAGACTTAGCAGGATTCGCTACCTGGATGAGAGTTCAAGCTGAAGAAGAATTAGAACACGGAATGAAATTCTACGACTATATTATCAGAAGAGGAGCTTCCGTAACATTAACCGAAATTGAAGGACCTCAAACCGAATGGGACTCCCCAGTAGCAGCATTTGAACACGTTTTAGAACATGAAAAGAAAGTATCAGGTCTCATCAACGATTTAGTTGACTTAGCTATTGAAGAAAAAGACCATGCAACCAACAACTTCCTCCAATGGTTTGTTGAAGAACAAGTTGAAGAAGAAGAAAACGCTATGGAATTAGTTGCAAAAATCAAATTCGCTGACGGCGACAACAGATTAATGTACGAATTAAACAAGGAATTAGGTGGACGTGCACCTTCTGAAGACTAGATTCAATCTAGTCACTCCTATTTTTTTTTTAGTGATTTTATGTATGCAGAAGGCCCGACCGATGAAGCGCAAGTGGATTCAACCCAATTCGATGCAAAGCTATTGGGTGAGAATGATTTAGGCAGTGTACACATTCATGGTCCTTTTGGAGATGCTGACTCAAAGATTAAAATCGCTTATGTAATCGGAATGCATCCCCTAGAAAGCAAGTCCCACAGGGCATTGTTTGACGAATTGACAGGTAAAGAGGACTTGAAATACTGTTATTACTTATACAACATCAATGTCAATGACAAGGCATCACAAACAGAGGGACGCCTTGAAGGCCAGAAACTTGCACAGGAATTCATTAGGGATGACATCATCAACAAGAAATATGACTTGTTTTTAGACATTCACTCAAACAGGGGATCAAAAGGTCCAGGTGAGTATAAGATAACCAATTTTGTCTTTGCACCTGGATTTGACGATGAATCATCAAAGTTCATGAATGAAATAATAGACAATATTGATGAAATCATCTATTATGCACCGGAATTCCGCTCAAGCCCGCCGTTCATAACAGAACCGACCGCAAAGGCAGGAATACCGACCCTAGTATATGAATGTTACTCCTATGAGAAATTTGAATATACATGCGACTTGGCCTTGAAATTGATTGACTGTGTTGACAACTTGTTTTAGGTGATTATTTTGAAATTAGTGGGTTTTCACAATCCTGATGAGGAAAACGGTTACCTTTCAAATTGGCATCTCTCCAGATTTGAGGTTGACGGCATCGAGTACTCCTCAATGGAGCAGTACATGATGCATCAAAAGGCAATATACTTCAAGGATGATGCCATTGCAGATGAGATAATGGACACTGATGATCCTCGTGTGATAAAGGAATTGGGAAGAAAGGTGTCAAACTTCAACAGCTCATACTGGAATGGGATAAGGCAAATTGTAGTCTACAGAGGACTGTATGCCAAATTCAGCCAAAACGATGAGTTGGCAGAAAAGCTCAAATCCACAGGAGATGCAGTTCTTGCCGAATGCTCATACGGTGATAGGATATGGGCGATAGGCATTTCCATGGATGATGATGACAGGTTCGACATTTCAAAATGGAAAGGCCAAAACCTTTTGGGTTATGCTCTCATGATGGTTCGAGAGCAACTCTGAACTTTTTTTTTGAAATTTTTTGTTGTATGGTGTTAAAACAAAACAAAACTTTATAATACTATATAAACATAAATAAATAAGGTATTATTTTAAGGACGTGAAAACAATGATTATTAGAGCACCTTCAAGAATACATATGTCTCTTATCGATTTGAACGGGTCATATAGAAGAGTCGATGGTGGTATTGGTCTAGCATTAGCTGATCCACAATTTGTATTGGAAGTTGAGCAAATTGACAGTGGAATAGAACTTGAATTTGCTGAAACTGTAACAGATGAAGAAGCTATTGAAGAATGTAAGGAAAAAATTCCTGATGCGGCTCAAAGAACCGTAGAACACTTCAATATTGATTCAGGATTTAAATTTATTGTACATCAAACATATCCTCCACATTCAGGATTTGGAAGTGGAACTCAAATTGCTGTTTCAACAGCTCACTTAATCACAGAAACAATGGGAATTGAAATTGAAAGCCGTGAATTAAGCAGCATTGTTGGAAGAGGAGGAACCTCTGGTATCGGAACATACACTCACGATTTAGGAGGATTTATTTTAGATGGTGGACACAGTAAAGAGGAAAAACCATTGTTCCTGCCATCCGGTGCTTCACAGGCAAAACCTGCAACACTGATTGCAAGATATGAGTTTCCTGAAGAGTGGAACATTCTCATTGCCATTCCTCACATTGAAAAGCATGTGGAAGGTGATGATGAAGTGGATGTATTCCAGACCTATTGTCCAATTCCAAAAGAGGAAGTTGAACAAGTGTCTCACCTTATTTTAATGAACCTTGTTCCATTCATGCTTGAAAAGGACATTAAAAACTTTGGATGGGCTGTAAGCGAACTTCAAAAGGTCGGTTTCAACAAGCTTGAACACTCCCTTGATGACAGTTACCTTCCAATAATGAAGGCCATTGAAAAGGCTGGAGCATATGGTGTGGGAATCTCATCATTCGGTCCTGTTCTTTACACAATGTTTGATGATGAAAATGCAGACATTGTTGAAAAGACCAAGGAAATTATTGGTGACAAGGGAGATGTCTTTGTCACAAAAGCACAAAATCATGGATTTGTTATTGAAAAATAACATTCCAAAATTCTTTTTTTTTTGATATTATGGTTAGATACATTTATTATACTGACGGCGCAGCCACCATGAGGAACAAGGATGGAAAATATCTTCGTGAGGCTGGCGGATGGGCATTTGTCGAATTAAAAAACGCCAAGATAGAATCTCAACAATCCGGTGGGTGTCCATTAACAACAAACAATGAAATGGAACTCTATGCAATCTATGCGTCAATAAAGGATTTCTTAAGCAAATCCGATGAAGGGGATTCATTGGTGATATGTTCCGACTCAGCATACTGCATTAACATCTTCAAGAGCTGGGCAGCAGGCTGGCAGAGAAGAGGATGGCGCAAAAGCGACGGCAAGGAAATCCAGAATCTTGAAATTATCAAGGCTACTTGGGAATTGATTGGCAAAATAGATGACATCGCCTTTAAAAAGGTAAAAGGCCATTCAAGGGATAAACTTAATGTAATGGTTGACAAGTTGGCCGTTGAGGCAAAAAAAGTCGCTGAGGATACAGGCAAGACCACAGGATACAATCAGGAACCTGATGAGTTGCTTGGAAGTAAACAAAACTAATTTTTTTTGAGATGGTTAAATTAAAAGGGGGAAGCCCGAAGGCTTCCTGTTTTGTAAAAAGTGTTTAAATTTCAAATCCGCCGTCTGCTTTGATGATTTGGCCGTCAATGAATGATGAATCGTCACTAGCAAGGAATAATGCTAAGTGTGCAATGTCTTCACCTTCACCGCATCTTTTAACTGGGCATTGGTCAATCATTTGTTGTAATGCTCCTGGTCCACCGATACTGTCAACCATTGCGGTGTGGATTAAACCTGGTGCAATACCGTTACATCTGATTTCAGGACCTAATTCCCAAGCCATGGATCTGGTCAATCCCATCATTGCGTGTTTACTGTCGACGTATGCTGCAAATCCGTGGTGAGCTCCGAAGGATGCTACGGAACAGGTGTTGACGATTGTTCCTTTTCCTTTTTCTTTCATTACTGGTGCAACGAGTTGTGTCAAGAGTAATGCTGATGTTACATTAACGTTGAATACTCTGTTCCATTCTTCAAGGGTCAATTCCATTAATGGGGACATTGAAAGCATTCCTGCATTGTTGAATAATACGTCAATGGTTCCGTATTCTTCCATGGTAGCATCGAATATTTTTTGAACGTCATCTAGGTTTGCCATGTCGGCAATTACATAGATTGCTTCGTTTCCTGCTGCTTTAATGTCGTCTACAACTGCTTTTGCTCTTTCTTCGTTTCTTCCAGTTACAACAACTTTTGCTCCTTCTGCTGCAAATAATTTTGCTGATTCTCTACCCATACCGGAGGTTGCCCCGGTTACGATTGCTACTTTTCCTTCTAGTTTTCCCATTTTTACCACCTAAATCTAAACACCATGATAATTCATGATATTTATGTATAAAAATATGTGGAAAAATGTATTTAAATATTGTCTAACAAATGCAAAATATTTTTTACATTTGTAGAATGTTTATGTAAAAATTTAGAATATATTTGAAAATTGTTCCAAAATAAAAAAATAGTAATGAAGAAGTTACAGATTGTAAACCTCTTCAGCGGAAACGATAGGTATGTTGTTTTTAGTCAATACATCAATCAACTTGTCGATATCATCCGCATGTAGCAATAGAATCGCCTTTCCTTCCTTATCATGTGAAAATGCATAAAGATATTCCAAGTCAATCAGATTCTCTTTAATGATATCTAAAACGCTTGTAAGGCCACCTGGTGTGTCGTTCATTTCAACACCTATGATATCTGTGATTTTCACAAGAAAATTGTTTTCCTCAAGTGCTTCTTTACCTTTAATCGGATCATCCACCACAAGTCTTAGGATACCGAATTCAGAAGTGTCTGCCATGCACATTGCCCTGATGTTCACGTTTGCAACGGTAAGCACTTCTAAAGGCTTTGAGAGGCTTCCCATTCTGTTTTGTAAAAATATGGATAATTGTTTGATTTTCATGTTATCACCTAATGCAAGTTTCTTTTGTCAATTACTCTTTTTGCTTTTCCTTCAAATCTTGGTAATGTTTTTGGTTCTACTAATGTTACTTTTACACGTATTCCTGTTTCATTTTCGATTGATTTGCCGATTTTATCCTGGACAGCCATCATTTCTTTAACTCCATCGAAGAAAATCTCCTGTGAAGCTTCGACTTTAACCTCGATTTCATCCAAAGTGCCAGGTCTTGTAACTATAATCATATAATGAGGCTCTGTATCACCAACCTTAAGCAATGCTTTTTCGATTTGTGATGGGAAAATAGCTACTCCTTTCACTTTAATCATGTCGTCTGATCTGCCTGTGATTCTGCTCATTCTTGCATGGGTTCTTCCGCACTCACATTTTTCATAGGTGAGTTTGGTAAGGTCTTTTGTTCTGAATCTGATTACTGGCATTCCTTCCCTTTCAAGGTTGGTCAATACCAGTTCTCCAGGTTGGTTTTCACCTATCACCTGTTGGGTTTTAGGATTGATTATTTCAGGGTAGTAGATGTCCTCTGCAATGTGAAGTCCCTTTTGGGCGCAGCATTCAATACCGACACCTGGACCCATGAGTTCAGTCAATCCGTAGATGTTGTATGCCTTGGCGCCGAAGAGCTCTTCCACTCTTTGCCTTATCTCTTCGGTCCATCCTTCAGCTCCAAATCCGATTGCCTTGATGCCCAATTCTTTAGGGTCGATTCCGTCCTCAAGGGCAACTTCCGCAAGGTGGATTCCATATGATGGTGTGAAGATCAATCCGGTTGTTCCGAAGTCCTGCATGATTTCAATCTGTCTGCGGGTCTGTCCGGTTGAGATAGGGATGATTGCCGCTCCAACCTTATGTGAACCGTAGTGAACTCCAAAACCACCTGTAAACATACCGTAACCGTGGGTGTTTTGAAGAATGTCCTCTTCACCGATTCCCATCATGGTCAATCCTCTTGCAATGGTTTCTGCCCATGTGTCAAGATCCTTTTTGGTATATCCTGAAACGACAGGTTTTCCGGTGGTTCCTGATGAGGAGTGCAATTCCTTAATCTCTTTAATGTCAACTGCAAATAGGCCGAAAGGATAGCTTTCGCGCAGGTCATCTTTTGTGATGAATGGTAATTTTTCAATGTCCTTTAAAGTTTCAATATCTTCTGGATAAACTTCTGCTTCACTGTATTTCTTGTTGTAGTAAGGTATTTTATCAAATGCCCTTTTTACAGTGGATTGAAGTTTTTTTAATTGTAATTCTTCAAGGTCTTGCCTTGGCATGGTTTCAATTTCTTCGTTCCAAAACATGTATTTGCCTCATTATTTTTAATATAATTAATATCTCTATTTTATCAACCTTAAATATTGCCATAAATGTTTTAAGTCATTTTGTCCAATATATTATTGATGGTTGTATTCGTACACATCGATTGACTGAAAAATTTTATATATTTTATTAGATTAATATTTAATTGGAATTAATTAAATTTAATTTGATTGGAGAATTTACTATGGATATGATGAGTGTTTTATGGCAAGTTGGTATATTTGCGTCCGTTCTGGTATTCGGTATCAAAATCGGGCTCGCATCAGGTTTGGCTAACTTGTCTAAAAAATTGTTCGCAGTAATCTGTATTGCTTACGGTGGTGGTGTGATCCTTATTTCTGCAATCGCTTCTCTTTATTCTGAACAGTTGGTTCAGGCGATTTACAGTTATAATACAATATTCTACATTATCATGGCTTCAATCATGATTATTGCAGGTTTATTTACTATAAGAGAATGGAAAATTCATGATAAGAATACATCAACTGCAACTTCTCTAGCTATCATCGCTCCTTGTCCATGTTGTTTCGGTTCAATTATTGCAAGTGTATTGATTGTTGCTCCAACAATAGGTGTCAGTTCACTTAACCTGAGCTGGTATGCTGCAGCAGCACTTGTGGCAGTCATGATTGTAACCTATTTTGCATCAAATACTATTGTGCGTTTCCTAAACAGGCCTTATCCTATTGTTTTAGGAAATTTCATGCTACTATTAGGTGCTTATTTCTTGCTTTCAGCGATTGTTATACCGAACATTGCAGGAGTGTTATCAAAAACCACAAGTCCTATTACTATGGGTTCTCCTCAAGACGTGCTGATGGTGGTTGTAGCCTTTGCTATTTTACTATTCGGCGGCATGGTCTTAAACAGAAATGGTAGGAGTATTTTAAGATAAATATAGGTGAAAAATATGGCTTTAAATATACCTGGTGGAGAATTTTTAACTGGCTCACTTGATGTCATTTCACAAAGTCTAACAATCCCAGTATTGATAATTCTGCTTGTTATTGTTATTATTTCCATTATTACATTAGGTGGAGCCATTGCAGAGTACACATCAAGACGTAAGGTTCCTGTTGGAACAATTAGAGATTTGATTTATGATATTAACAGAGCGGAATCTGTGGATGCTTTAAAAAATGTTATAGCTAATGCAAAAATTCCAAAAGCACAGAAAAGAGCATTGGATGAAATCGCTTCTTCATCTGAACTTGGTGAAGCTTCAAGGGAAGCGCTTGCACGTAAATTATTCGAGTTTGAAGAAGAAAAGACTATGAACACATTACAAAAGACTGATATTATTACACGTATAGGACCTACCTTAGGGTTAATGGGTACATTGATTCCTATGGGTCCGGGTCTTGCAGCATTAGGCGCAGGAGACATCAATACATTGGCATCTTCCCTGACTGTGGCGTTCAACACCACAATTGTAGGTATCGGTTCCGGTGCATTATGTTACTTCATTGGAAAAGTCAGATCAGGCTGGTATGACAGATACTTATCCGATTTGGACGCTTTAATTGATGCAGTTCTTGACAGAATGAGAAGCTAGTGATTTTTATGGTAAGAAAACAGAGTAGGCGCAGACGTCAACGTGTCGAAGAAGACCCAATGGCAGGTACATCCAACCTTGTGGATGCAATGCTTGTTATTGCTGTAGGTTTTCTTGTTTTTGTTATCATAAGCTGGAACATGCAGGCAATGATTGATCCAGACCATAATATTCAAGAACAAATGCAGCAAAAGATGACTGAAGTTGACCAGGGTCAACAGTTGAATGAAACTCCAGACACTTCTAACAGTTCTGGACAAGGATATACCGAAATGGGTAAGGTATATAAGGACCCTGCGACGGGTAAGCTGATTATGGTGGAAGGTTGAGCTTCCACATCAAACTTTTTTTCTTTTTTATTTTGACCGATTATTTTATAAACACCTTCAACTAAACTATTACTTACGAATTTTTAATGGTGTTTATTGATATGGAATTCTGTCCAGATTGCGGTGCAATGCTAATGCCTAAAAAAGGCAAGATTAAATGTAGATGTGGTTATGAAAAAAATCTTACAAATGATGATATTGAAAAGCAGTATCACATGGAAGGGGAAACCAATCCTCAGGCAAAGGTGATTGTAACCGACAACAAGAATGTGGCACTTCCGACAACTCGAATAACTTGCTATAAGTGCGGAGGAACCAAGGGCTACTGGTGGACAGTTCAGACTCGTTCAGCCGATGAGGCTCCAACCAATTTTATCAGATGCGCCAAATGCGGAAACACATGGAGAAGCTCCAACTAGAACTTCTTATTGTAAATTTCTTCAAGTCAAAAAGTTTGAAGGGTTAATATGATTGATCGAGAAAATTTCAGGAAATCATTAGAGGATGCAACACTTGAAGAACTCATTAAAAAGCGAGACGAAATCATGCTAGAAATCCGCAGGTATGAAAAAGATAAGGAGCTAAGGGAAAATGATTTTTATGAATCCCCTCCTAAATTCATTTATGTCATGAACCATGAATATCTCGCAGAATTATGTCATTTAATTAATGAAAAACAATTAAAAAAATAGTGATTAGCTTTCTAATTCATTTTTAAGCTCTTCTAACCTGCAAAGCAAATTATAATATGTGCCGTCATTTATACAATCATCATACCATCCACCACCGGAATGGCGTTCTGCCCTATGGATTAATGTAAAAACAGTAATTATCTCAAGAAAATCCAATTTTTCTTTGGATAAGTCTTCAACGTATTTTTTCCCATATTTTTCTTTTATTTTTGTCATATTATTGATATAATCAACATCTAACATCTTATACATATATAACAGCATTGTAAAATCATGTGGATTAAATTGAGGATTATTTTCTTCAAGCATTGACTTATACTGTAAATAAAAATCCAAGATGTCCAACATCTCTTCTCTTGTAAAATCAGTTCTTCTGGTCTTTGGAAAATGCCAATTATCATCAACAGTTATTTTTCTCATAATTCATATTTTTGAACTTATTTAAATTAACATTTTTTGGAATTATTTCATTCTAACGATTATCATTGTGGTATCGTCAAATTGTTCTTGGCTGTTGCAGAACTCGTCAATGTCCTTTTTGACGCAATCGATGATGACGTTCAACTCATCGTCTTGATGTTCGTTGAGGATGTTTTTCAATCTTTCATCGCCATAGAATCCATTGTAATTGTCATTGGCTTCTGTAACTCCGTCAGTGTAGAGGAATATTGTATCATTTGAATTTAAGTGTATTTCATGGGTTTCGTAAGGCATGTCTTCCATTGCTGCAAGTACAAGGTCTGGGGAACTGTTTAAATATTCAAAGCTATCTCCATTTTTAACCAGTGGAGGATTGTGTCCTGCGTTGACATAGGACACCTCACCTGTTTTTGTGTTTATCCTTCCAAGCCAGCAGGTTACAAAGAGTGTCTCTGAATTTCCCTCGCATAACTCATTGTTGACCTCATAAAACACTTTGGAAAGGTCACTGTATTGTTTTGCATATTCCTGGATTAATGTCATTGCCTTAACCATTATCAATGCGGCTGTAACTCCTTTTCCGCTCACATCACCTATTACAAATCCGACATTATCATCATCTATCTGGAAGTAGTCATAGAAGTCTCCGCCAACTTCACGTGCGGCTTCCATGGACCCCCAAAGAGTAATGTTTTTGCCTTCGTAGAATTCTGCAAATTTAGTTGGTATCATTGAGTATTGGATGTCATGGGCCAGTTTCAGTTCTGTTTCATACCTTTCCTGGTCCTTGGTCAGTTTTATCAGATCCTCACCATAGTCCACAAGCTCCTTTTCCATGTTCACTAAAGATTGTGAGAGGGATTTTATCTCGTTGTTCACCTTTATTGATTTAAGGTTGTTTTTCAGCTCATCAACATCGTCCATTGTGTTTATTTCCTGTGAAATGTAATTGGATAAGCGATTTATTGGATTTACCACATATCTTTCTAAAAACAGCATATATATTATCATTGGAATTATGAATGCCATCAGGATATTTGAGAAACTGGATATATATAAATCCAATAGTTCCTCTCTGCTTGCTGTACTAATCAGCTGGTCAATGAAAATTGCCCTTCCAATAATGGTTAATACAATGAATGCAGTCATTATCAGGATTATGAAAAATATGGATATGCATGTCTTATAGAAGATGGTGAGCTTCAAGATATTGTCCATCTTCAAAACTTCATTGTCATAAGGCTTGATTAAAAAGACTAGTGTTAATATTAGGGATATTGAAACCAGTACTCCATTGTTCAAACCTGAGGACAATATCAGGAATACCTGTATAATGACTGCGGCCAAAAGGGATATGTCATAGATTTTAAGAGGCATCACTTGTGAAATCTGAATTTTTGGAGTGTAGATTGGAATCTTGAATTTACCGAACAGTCCAATGACAATCAGCATTGACACGAAACTCATGACCATTGTTGAGTCGAAAAGTCCAAAGTTTGAGGCGTCGATCATGAAGTAGCTGTTGTTTATAAGTATGTATGATTGGATAACGATAATCAAAAGGATTATTAATGTTTTGATGAAGCTGTATGTGTGGTTCATATTCGGAAGTTCATGACCTCTCCTGTTAAGAACTGAATACCATAGTTTCCAAGGCAATATTCCAAGAAGGATTATGAATGTTGTATTGAAAAGTATTAGCCAAACATCGGTTATGTTAAAGAAAATTATCCAATTTGTAATTTCCACTATAATAAATCCTACAACAGCGTATGGGCCGAGAAGCATGCTTAATATAGGCAATGTTGAGAACTCAAATGGCAATATGTCGCTTCCAAAAAGGAATCTTGACACTATCATAACTATTAATGTTACTGCCATTGATATTAGTGTAATGAATTTTCGTGAATTGAACAGTTTCATTTTATCCATTTAATTCACCCCCTCATACTTCACAACTAGCATTGTCATGTCATCGTATTGTTCCTGGCTTTCGCAGAACCTGTCGATGTCAGTGTTGATTTCATTGATGATGTCCATTGGTTTTGCATTTTTATGTTTGTTAATTGTCTCTTTAAGACGTTTTTCTCCATAAAAATTTTCATCAATGTCATTAGCATCGGTTATTCCATCAGTATAAAGGAATATTGTATCTCCCTTGTTTAAAGTGATTTCATGCTTTTCATAAGGCATGTCTTCCATTATTCCAACCACCAGATTCGGGTCATCGTTTAAATACTCAAAATTGCCGTTGTCTCTTTTTATAAGGGGAGGATTATGTCCTGCATTGACATATGTAAGTTTTCCGCTTGTAAAGTTTAGCTTTCCAAACCATATTGTCACGAACTGGTTTTCCTTGTTTCTCTCACACAATATGTCATTCACGCCCTCCATTGTTTTGGAGAGGTCTTTTGAGAATTTGGAATGGTTCTTGATAAGATGCATTGTCTTTACCATGAACAGTGTCGCAGGCATTCCCTTGCTGCTCACATCCCCGATAATGAAGTGGATTTCATCATCATCAATGCTGAAATAATCATAGAAGTCTCCTCCAACTTCCCTTGCAGGGTTCATGTATCCATATATTTCAAATGGTTTTCCTTTTGAAAACTCCTTAAAGTTTCTTGGAATCATGTTTGACTGGATGTCGTTTGCAACATTCAATTCGGTTTCTATCCTTTCCTTTTTAGCAGTAACCTCTGTAATCTTGTCAAAGTTCATTTTGATATTTTCGGATAATTGGATGAATGTTTTGACAAGCACTCCAACATCATCATCACTTTTTGAATATTTAATGAGTTTGGATCCAGTATTCTCATCACGATAGTTTCTCACGGAATCTATCAATCCATATAACGGATTGGTAATGTTCTTTTCCACGTAGTGAATGTGGATTAATGATAGCAATATGGTCAATGTTGTTGAAAATGCAATTGTAATCAGGTACCTGAACTCGGTTGCCAGCTCGTTAAAGTATTCGTGGCTGATAATACGGAAATATTCGAAGTTTATAATCAGGTTCACACCCAGAATGATTAGAAAAATCAGTATGACCTGTTCTATGATTGAATAGTTATGTGTCTTGACTTCTACATCATAATCAAAAGTGTTCAGGCAGAAGAGAACTGAAACGATTACTGTGCTTGCAAAAAAGATGTTTTCCAAATAGTCATTATCTATGATTGAGGATATTGTAAGAATCAGATATGCAATCAATATTGCCAATGGAATCAGGAAATACTTGTAAGGTATATTTATTCTTGAAATCCTTTTTTGAGGAATTTTCAGTGGAATTTTTAATGTGTTGAAGCTGCTTATGAAAAACAGTCCCAATATTATTGAGAATATGAAATTGTTCAGAATATATGAAATCCTTTCAAATGCTATTGTCAATGGATAAACAGGACTCATATTCTGATAGGCATAAAATGAAATGTTAATCAGAGCCCAGTAAACTATTGAGGTCAAAATGATTATCGCTAGAAATTTAAGGATATTATATATTGAGTTGAATCTTGGCGCGTTTATCCCGTAGCTTTTGAATGTGGTGTACCATAGCTTATATGCGAAAAATGAAATGAAAAACATTATTCCAAAATCAATAAAGCTGGCAATGGGATCCATTCCTGTAACCAGTTCACAAACAAGTGTTGAAAATGCCTGTCCAAGGGCACCGACCGGTCCAAAAATCAATCCGAAGGTAGGAGCAAGTCCAATGTCTGCAAGAATATACTCTCCGGTGATGCTTGTGAACTCGAAGAGATAATAGAATATTGCACTCACTGCGAATGTGAAAATAAACACAAATTTCTCATTTTTGAACAAATCTTTAAGCATGCTTTGAACCGTTTAGTTTAATATGATATATTATTTGTATGTGATAGTATTAAATTAGTAGTGTTTTGAAAATTGATTTATATAATTAAGCCATAAATTATTATATAATGAAAACTCTTGAAAAAACACTCAAATCCGTAACTGAAAATCCAAAATATATCTTCCGCCTAACCGTTCAGGGAGTTATGGTAGGTATATTTGCAGGTTTGATGGTTTGCCTGTACCGTTTTTTACTTGCAGGTTCTGAAAGTGTTTTAAGAGGATACCTCGATGTAATACATGGGAATGTATTCTACATTGTTTTGTTTTTTATGGCATTGGCTGTAATGGGGCTTCTCATTGACTTTCTGACAAAATGGGAAGTTGACTCAGCAGGAAGCGGAATACCACAGGTTTACGCTGAGGTGAAAGGCCATATGGAAGCCAACTGGGCGAAAGTGCTGTTCTCAAAGATCGTTTCAGGAGTTCTCACCGCACTTGGCGGATTGTCCCTTGGTCCGGAAGGCCCGTCCGTTCAGATTGGTGGTATGGCAGGTAAAGGAATAGCAAGACTTTTCAAGGGATCAAAGACCGATGAGCTGAGACTTATTCTGGTCGGTTCTGCCGTGGGTATTACAGCAGCATTCAATGCGCCATTGGCAGGTGTTATTTTTGTTTTTGAGGAAATAAACCATGGATTTGACAAGACATTGGTTTTCATTGCACTGGTATCAGCTATCGTATCCGATTTCATCTCAAAGATGATATTCGGCCAGTCAACAATACTTAACTTCCCGGTTTTAAACATTCCGCTTGAATCATATTGGGTTCTAATCGTTCTAGGTGTGATTATTGGATTTTTAGGATACATCTACAATATAGGAATGATCAAGTCAAGCGATTTCATGAACAATCTTAAAATCCCATCATGGCTTAAGTTCGTGTTGGTTTTCATGGTTTCAGGAGTTGTGGCATTGACAATACCTGAAATCAGTGACGGGGGTCACTTCATGATGGACATGCTGGATGTGGCCGTTCCATCATTGGGTGTTCTGGTAGTGCTGCTTTTAATGAAATACATTTTCTCAATGTTTTCATTCTCATCAGGAGCACCTGGAGGTATATTCCTGCCAATTCTCGTATTGGGTGCTTATATTGGTGCAGTATTCGGTTCAATTGCCGTTCCATCCCTCGGATTGCAGCATGACTTGATTTACAGGTTCATAATAATCTCAATGGCAGGATTTTTCGCAGCAACCGTCCGCTCCCCGATTACAGGAATTGTGCTTTTAGCGGAAATGTCCGGTTCAACCGAGTCACTGGTTGCAATGGTTATCGTGTCACTGATTGCATACGTCGTTCCAACACTTCTGGGCAACGAACCGATTTACGAGTCATTATACGACAGGTTACTGCTTAATAAAAACAGGGAATACGTTAAAAAACCTTCAAAACATGTATTGTCAGAGTATCTGGTGCCTTTGGATTGCAATTATATCAATTTCAAAATCAAGGACATTCCATTCCCGAAAAACGCCATTGTGGTTTCAATCATCAGAAACGGCAAGTACATCATTCCGACAGAGGACTTCAAAATACAGTATTCAGACCAGATTCAGATACTTACAGACAGCAACGATTATCCGTATGTGCGTGAGGAAATTCAAGAGTTATTTGGTGGTTAGATGAGCTTAATATTCAAAAGACATAGTGTTCGCAGATTCACAGACCAGAAAGTAGAGGATGAAAAGATAGAAAACCTGTTAAAGGCAGGAATGCAGGCTCCATCAGCATGTAATCAGCAGGCATGGGAGTTCATTGTGGTTTCAAAGCCAGAGGACAAGCTTGCAATCTCCAAAATGCATGAATATGCAAAGCCTGCCGAGAAGGCGTCCCATCTGATTGTGACACTGGGAAATCTTAACGGAGCAAACTGTCACCGTCTGATAGACCAGGATCTTGGAGCATGCAATGAAAACATTCTTCTTCAGGCAACTCATGAAGGCCTTGGTGCAGTATGGCTCGGATTCCATCCAATCGAAGACCGTACCTTAAGATTAAAGGAGTATTTAAACATTCCTGATAATTGCATTCCGTTTTCAGTGATTTGTGTAGGCTATCCTGCATATGAAAGTGAAGTCAAATTAAGGTATGACGAGTCAAAAGTCCATTATGACAGGTATTAGATTGATGATTTCAAAATGTTAGTGCATTTATGAAACATCAAAATTTTTTTTAATCTTTAAATATTTCCTTTTACATATCTTTAATTGTAAAAATTTTCATTTTTAAAAAGGGGTAGGTATGGCTAAAATTCACTTATATGATTTTGAACATTTGAACACAACAACTGAAAGCATTTACGAATTGGGGGATTTCAACCTCCTTATAGTGCTTAAGGACGGTAAGAACCTTACCAGTTGGGCAGATGTTGAAAATAAGGAGGATATAATATTCATAAGTGAAGATTTGTTCGGCCAGACCTCATTGGAAGCCAGATACCAGGGCATGAAAAACCTCAGGGCAATCGTAACATTCGGTGTAGGAAATGTTGAAAGCCTAAAAGGAATGTTTTCAGGCTGTGAATCACTTGAAGAAATATCATCTCTCTCCTCATGGGATGTAAGTGGTGTAACAGACATCAGCTACATGTTTGAGGACTGCAAAAGCCTTTCAAACATTTCAGCATTGAGGAAATGGAACGTTTCAAATGTGGTGAGCATTTCAAGAATGTTTTCAGGATGTGAGTCACTTGAGGAGATTTCAGCTCTTGAGTCATGGGATGTGAGCAGTGTAAATGACATGTATTATCTTTTTGCATACTGCACAAGCCTAAGGGACATTTCAGCTCTTGAGTCATGGGATGTGAGCAATGTCTTGGACATGGGGTGCCTGTTTGACTTCTGCGCTTCACTTGAAGACATTTCCCCATTGCAGAACTGGGATCTGTCAAATGTATTCAATATTACAGCATTATTCAGAGGATGCGTTAATTTAAAGGACATTTCACCATTATCTAAATGGGACCTGTCCAGAATGCACAGGAACAAGGCACTGCTTGCGGTGTTTTCATACTGTACCAATCTGAGAAACATTTCACCGTTGAAGAAATGGGACGTGTCCAACATCACTCGTATGAGTGGACTATTTGAAGGGTGCACTTCACTGAGGGACGCTTCACCATTGAAAAAATGGGATGTGAGCAATGTTACTTCACTTGATTTTCTCTTTAGGGAATGCAGTTCACTGTCTGATATAAGCAACTTCAAGTCATGGGATATTGATAGTCTTGAATCAGTCACAGGAATGCTTGACGGCTGCAGTGACCTGATTGATGTTTCCCCATTCAAGAAATGGGACGTTTCAAACATAAAGTCAATGAACAAGCTGTTCTACAATTGCATTTCACTCACTGATGTTTCAAGCCTGAATGATTGGGAAGTATCACATGGCACTTCAATCAAGGCAATTTTCGACAAGTGCGATTCATTGGAGGAGTATCCTGGATGGTTTAAGGTTGCAATGATGAAAAACAATGAGGCAGACACTGAAACCCGTCAAAAGATAATCAACGACCTGGATGCGGAATTCTTTAAAAATCATGACCTTAACGAATTCGATGAGGACACACAATTGTTCATGGTTGCCGCAACAGACAGCCAAAGCCTTTTGGCATACATTTCAGAGAGATCCAAGAACAGGTTCATACAGGAAAAGGCACTTGACAGAATCACCGATGAGGAAATCCTGACCAGAATAGTGTTGAATGACCATAACTGTGACTTATCAAGAGTCAACGGCAAGATTAAATCATATTTCTACAATAGGGAAAGGGCGTTAATTAAAATCACCAACAAGGCATTTCTGATGAGGATAGCCAAGGAACTTCCTCATATACTTGACAATTTCGCTCACCTTGCCAAATACATCGATACAGATGCTGAATGGGTTGATATAGTTCTCAATGCAAAATCCCAGCACATCAGAATATTTGCCCTGGCCAATGTCAAGTCCGCAAATTCATTTGAGACTGTCATTCAACAGAGCAGTGACGAACAGCTGGTCAAGGTTGCACGTTTAAACATGCCTAAAGAAAAGCCTATTGAAGATGAGCAAAAAGATAACTAGTTTTTTCAAATTCATTTAGGCAAATATAAATAATAATAAAAATAAATTCTTATTCAATAACTTAATGTTTAAGTTAAATTTTTTTAGAGGTTAAAACTATGGTAAGTGTAAACGTAGAAGCTAAAAAAACCGTAGATGTAATGATTGAAAAAGCAGATGAATTAAACATCGCTGTTGCAACTTTAGATAATGGTGCTACTGTTATCGACTGTGGTGTAAATGTCGATGGAAGTTTCAAGGCAGGAGAACTTTATACTAAAGTATGTCTTGGTGGACTTGCAGATGTTGGAATTTCCATTCCAGGAGATTTATCTGAAAAATTCGCACTTCCTTCAGTCAAAATCAAAACAGACTCACCTTCAATTTCAACCTTAGGTTCACAAAAAGCAGGTTGGTCCGTTTCTGTCGGAGATTTCTTCGCATTAGGTTCAGGACCTGCAAGAGCAATCGCTTTAAAACCAGCAGAAACCTATGAAGAAATCGGTTACGAAGACAAAGACGCTGACTTAGCAATCTTGACCTTGGAAGCTGACGTATTGCCTGGTGAAGATGTTGCACAATACATCGCTGATGAATGTAACGTTGACGTTAAGGATGTCTACTTGCTTGTAGCTCCTACTTCTTCTCTCGTTGGATCAATCCAAATCTCCGGTAGAGTAGTTGAAAACGGAACTTACAAAATGTTAGAATTTATCAAATTCGACGTAACCAAAGTAAAACATGCAGCAGGTATTGCACCTATCGCACCTGTTGACCCAGACGGACTCAAGGCTATGGGTAAAACCAACGATGCAGTGCTCTTCGGTGGAAGAACCTACTACTATGTTGAATCTGAAGAAGGCGATGACATTGCTGATGTTGCAGCTCAATTACCATCTTCCGCTGCTGACGGATATGGTAAACCATTCTTTGACGTATTTAAAGAAGCTGGATTTGACTTTTACCAAATCGACAAAGGAATGTTTGCTCCTGCAGAAGTAGTCATCAATGACTTAACCACTGGTAAAATTTATAAGGAAGGATTTGTAAACGCTGACTTGCTTAAAAAATCCTTCGGTGTAGATGAATAATTCTATTCATCTTTACTTTTTTCTTTTTTTTTTAATCATCTTTTACAATTTGTATAGTAAATTTTATATAATCTTATTTTTAAATTATTATTAACACTTAATCGGAGTGTTAATTAAATTAAAAGGTGAAAAACATGGAAATAACTGAAATTATTAAGGATTCATTCACTTTTCCGGTTAATAACTTGAAGGCACTTGGAATATATATTGCATTCACTTTAGCTGCAGGAATTGTTATTGGGCTTGCCGCTGTATGCACACAGTTTTCCGTTAACAACTCCGCTTTACTGATTGTGTCTTTCCTCCTATTGATTGTTTCCCTATTGATAGGATTCATACTAGCCGGATATGAGATTGATATTATAAAAACAGGTATAGACTTTGAGGAAATTGCTCCAAGCATTGACATTAAAAACGACCTGGTAAGAGGTATTAAGGCAATAATTGTTGCCATAGTCTATTATATCATTCCAGCAATAATCACAATCATTGTGGCTGCATTAACAAATCTGCCTCAAAACATGATTAACGTTGCTCAAAATCTTAACCAGACAATCGCAAACACCAACGGCACAGTCGTTGCAAGCTCTGCAATTGATATGGTTCCAAAGGAATTAATAGCTAACCTTGCCGGATCAATAACACTGACCGTGCTGGTTGGAATAGTCTTGTTCATCATATTCTCATTTTTCCACTACATGGCAAATGCAAGACTTGCAAACACCGACAGTTTAGGTGAGGCATTGAACATTCCTGAAGCTTTCAGGGACCTTTCAAGAATAGGCTTTGGAAAAGTAATAGCTACTGTACTTCTCCTTATAATAATTGTTGTAGTAATCACTGCAATTCTAGGATACATCTACCAGTACATCCCTGCATTAACAATATTAAACATTATCGTATCTCCATTCTTGATGTTTGCAATGAACAGGGCTAACGGTTTACTGTATAGTGATATAGTTTAAATGCAATATTTTTTTTCTTTTTTTTCTTTTTTTCATATCAAACTTAACTAATTTTAAAAACATATTTATGTAATGATAATAAATAGTAATATATTGGAGATGTTATTATGGCTGATTTAAAAGGCACAAAAACAGAAGAAAATTTAAAGGCAGCATTCGCTGGCGAGTCCCAAGCACATACTAAATACCAATATTTTGCAGCTAAAGCAAAAGAAGAAGGCTACGTTCAAATCCACGATATTTTCATGGAAACTTCCAAAAACGAAAGAGAACACGCTAAAATCTGGTTCAAATTATTACACGATGAAGACGTACCAGACACTATTGCTAACTTAAACGCTGCAGCAGATGGTGAAAACGAAGAATGGACTGAAATGTACAAAGAGTTCGCAGAAACCGCTAAAGAAGAAGGTTTCCCAATGATTGCATTCTTATTTGAAAAAGTGGGAGCAATCGAAAAAGAACACGAAGAAAGATACAGAACATTACTTGCAAACGTTGAAAACGATGCAGTGTTCAACAAAGCAGAAGAAATCGAATGGAAATGTGAAAACTGTGGATTTGTTTTCAAAGGTCCTAATGCACCTGAAAAATGTCCTGTATGTGGACTTCCAAAAGCACATTTCGAAGAAAGAGCAACCAACTTTAAATAAGCTCTTTTAACTTTTTTTTATTTTTACTTTTTTTAAAATCAATACTTAGTGATTATATGAACAAGATGGTAGTATTTTTCATCAGACACCCAAGGTTTCCCGACATCACCCTCAAGGGACTGGTAGACGGGGATTACCTGCTTGATGAGGAAGCTCAAGAGTATGCAGAAGGAATCATCCAATATTATCAGGGAGACAACATCAGATGGGAGTTTCCAGTCAATAAGTTCATGAGAAATTCCATCAAATGGAACGCTTACGAGGAGTTCAGGCAATTCATCCTGGACAATGAAAAGGATCTGGCCTGCACAATATTCGAGGGTGGCAAGGACAAGATCAACTGCAGATATGAGGACCTGTTCATTCAAAGGGAAGTATTGACTTGGTAGGAAAAATATATAAACATCAAATTAATTAATATACTTTTTAAAGGAGATGAAATTATGGCAGATTTAAAAGGAACCAAAACCGAAGAAAACTTAAAAGCAGCACTTGCTGGTGAATCCCAAGCACGTGTAAAATACGAATTTTACGCTTCTCAAGCTAAAAAAGATGGTTACGTTGAAATCAAAGAGATTTTCCAAGAATCATCCGACAATGAAAAAGAACATGCTAAAATCTGGTTCAAACTCTTGAACGGAGGCAAAGTGCCTGACACTTTAACCAACCTCGCAGATGCAGCAGCAGGCGAACACGAAGAATGGACTGAAATGTACAAAGAGTTCGCTGAAACCGCACGTGAAGAAGGCTTCGACGACATTGCAGACTTATTCGATGCAGCTGGTGCAACCGAAAAAGCACACGAAGACAGATACAATGCATTAACCGCAAAAATCAAAGCTGACAAAGTGTTCAAGAAAGATGAAGAAATCGCATGGAAATGTAACAACTGTGGATACATCCATTATGGAACAGACGCTCCTGAAGTCTGCCCATTATGTGACCACCCACAAGCACACTTCAGAAAACAAGACACTAGTTACATCTAGGTCTTTTTTTCCTTTTTTATTTTTTTTACCACAAAATCACCAATTATTTCAATATCTTAAGATATAGTACTCATATGGAAATTGAGGTAACTGTTCAAAATCAGAATGAATTCGATGAGTCAATTCAAAGATATATTGAAAGCGGTTATGAACTTGAAAGCAGAGTTGGAGACACAGCCATATTGAGAAAGAAGGGTTTTAAATTATGGATTTTCATAGTTTTGCTTTTGTTTTTCATAATTGGGGCAGTGTTATATTATTTCCTCTCGGATGACAATATAGTCGTCATAAGAAATCTCAAAAGCGAAGCTGAAGAGGTTTCTGCAAGAATGATAGATGATAATGCAATTAATGTATAAAATATATTCGTGATAAAATGATTGAAAACAATATTTGTCTTTTAACAGATAGTTACAAGGTAACTCACCACTACTTCTACCCAAAAGGCACAGAAAAGATTTACTCCTACCTTGAAAGCAGAGTGGGCGCCGAGTTCAACAAGACAATTTTTTACGGACTTCAATACATCCTAAAGAAGTATCTGGAAGGGCAGGTCGTAACTCAACAAAAGATAGATGAGGCTGACAATCTCATATCAGCACATATAGGTCCGGATATTTTCAACAGGGATGGCTGGCAATACATATTGGATGAGCATGACGGCAGATTGCCTATTGAAATCAAGGCGGTTCCGGAAGGAACTCCTGTGGATGTAAGCAATGTTCTCATGACTGTTGAAAACACAGATAAGAAATCCTACTGGCTTGTAAACTACCTGGAATCATTGTTGCTTCAGGTATGGTATCCGTCAACAGTTGCAACATTATCAGCGGAAGTCAGAAAACTGTGCAACTTCTACTGGATGTTACAGGTTCTGAAAAGGACAATCTGGATTTCATGCTTCATGATTTCGGTTATCGTGGAGCAACATCAACAGAATCATCAATGCTATGCGGATCAGCACACCTTTTAAGCTTTTCCGGAACAGACACAATCCCTGCATTGACAATTCCTGAAAACTACTACAATGACTCTGACCTTTACGGTTTTTCAGTTCAGGCAACAGAGCACAGCGTGATGACTTCACTCGGTCCTGAAGGTGAATTCGACCAGGTCTTAAATGTAATCGACAAGGCAAGAGAGGGAATATTGTCAATTGTTATCGATTCATATAACTACCGTAATTTCCTCACAGAAGCCGGAAAATCAGGTACTGATTTGAATGAGGCAATATTGAACTTCCTTGACGGTGAGAATAACAAGGTTGTGTTCCGTCCGGACAGTGGAGAGCCTGTATCAACCACTATCGATTGTCTTAACTTGCTGTCAGAAGGCTTTGGTAGTCACCTGACTGATAAGGGATATAAAGTGTTTGACCTCAACATCGGACTTCTTTGGGGTGACGGTTTAAACTATCAAAAGATTCGTGACATACTCTTTGCAATGAAATCAAGCGGTTGGGCTGCCCAGAACATCATATTCGGTATGGGTGGAGGATTGCACTCCAATGTCACCCGTGACACTCAAAGGAATGCCTTCAAGTGCTCTGCACAATTGCGTGACGGAGAATGGCATGACATATTCAAAAACCCATTGGATTCAAGTAAAAAGTCCAAGACAGGAAGATTCAAATTGGTTAACGACAATAACTCCTTCAAAACAATTCCAATTGATGGCGAAGGTGAGGATTGTCTTCAAACAGTATTTAAGAATGGTGAATTGCTCATTGATGATATGTTTGCCGACATCAAGTCAAGGGCATTGAACTATTCCAATAACAGGATTTAAAATCCTTATTTTTTCTTTTTTTCTTTAAATTTTACTTTTCATCAAACAGTATTTATATTATAAAAAACTTAAATACTAATATTCTATACATTTTACCAATTATATGAGTCTAAATTGGTACAATGGGGGAAATATTTTGAGGAAAATGAAATTTATTGCATTGATGTCTATATTGGCATGTCTGTTGATTGTGATTCCGACAGGTTTTGCAGCCGATAATGCCACAGCACTTGGATTGAATGATACAAGTGATGTTTTAGGTGCTGATTATTACTTTGATGCTAATGTTGAAAACGATACTGGGGACGGAACCCTTGACAATCCTTATAAAAATTTAACAGATGAAAGGATTAAATCAGATTCAGTTATACATCTGGCTGATGGCGAATACGAATTGGATGATTCAAAAACCATTAGGAATGTCACAATCATAGGCCAGCATGTTGAATCTACAATCATTAAATTTTATGGTACTGGTTTTAAAGTTTCAACAAATCTAAATCTTCAAAATGTTACCTTGCTTAATCTGGCTATTACAGATAATGGTAATGCCAATATTAATGCAAATAATGTAATATTTAAAAATTCATTATCAAGTGCAATAAAATCAACTTATGCAGGCACTACAATCAATTTGTACAACTGTACCTTTTTCAACAATACTGCAGATTATGGTGGTGCAATAAATATTAATATGGGTACATTAAACATTGATGATACTTTATTTGACAGCAATTCAGCAAGATTATACGGTGGAGCAATTGCAGGTCAGAGCGAATCCACATTCATCACTGTTAAAAAGTCCAGATTCATGAATGACTACTCTCGTCAGGATGCTGGTGGTGCAATCTATATTCTGGACTCCTTGAAACTGTACTGTCAGGATACTGAATTCATTAACTGTTCAGCTACTTTTGGAGGTGCTGTAACTTCTTTAAGGTCTAATTCAACATTCATCAACATTACCGCAAGGGACAATAAGGCCAAATATGACGGTGGGGCAATATATGCAATGTATCAAATCCTGTCAGTTTTCAACTCCACTTTTATGAATAACTCTGCAAAAAATGCAGGAGCTGTTTATGCTGACGGATTGAATCTTTACATTAGCAATAATGGATTTGAAAGAAACACTGCTTCAAAAAATGCTGGTGCAGTATATAGTCTTGCAAATAAGTTGTCTTCTAGTTCAATATTGGATGAATCATTGAATAATTCATTTTCAAATAATTCTGCAGGTATTTATGATGATGTATTCGAATCAGAAAGTGTGAATTTAACCATTGGCAGCAATGATTACCTGTTAATCAGGTATAACTCCACTTTTGATGGAACATTGCCAAGTTCATATGATTTAAGAAAAGATCATTATGTTACTCCCGTTAAAAATCAAGGACAAAACGGTAACTGTTGGGCTTTCGCATCAATTGCTTCTCTTGAATCATGCATCTTGAAGGCAACCGGTAAAATATATGACCTTTCAGAATCCAATATGAAAAACATTATGGCATTATTCTCCGATTACGGTTGGGACATGTACCCTAACACTGGAGGATATGATAAAATGGGTTATGGATACCTTGTAAGCTGGTTAGGTCCGATAAATGAAACGGATGATGAGTATAATATAGGAACTGTGGTTTCTCCTGTCTTGAATAGTATGTTCCATATTCAAAATGTTTTGTTCTTACAAAGAAACGATCCTTTGGACAATGATGCTATTAAAAGAGCCATCCTTGAATATGGTGCAGTGGCAACATCAATTTACTGGGCAGGTGCTTATAATGGTAATCATTATTATAATGGTGATAAGGGTGCTAACCATGCAGTGACTATTGTAGGATGGGATGATAATTACTCAAGAACTAAATTCTCAACAAGACCTCCTGGTGATGGTGCATGGATCATTAAGAACAGTTGGGGTCCAAACTCAGGTTTAAACGGATACTATTATGTTTCATATTATGATGCAGTATGTGCCAAACCTGGTGCATTGGAGAAGAATTTCGTCTTTGTCTTCAATGATTCAATCAAATACGATAAGAATTACCAGTATGACATTGCAGGTAAGACAGATTACCTTTATAATTACTACAGCAATGTCCTGTATAAGAACATATTCAAGGCATCAGACAATGAATATTTAACAGCGGTTTCAACTTACTTTGACAGGCAAACCAACTGGAATCTGTCAATTTATGTGAATGGATTGTTGAAGCACACTCAAGTTGGAAGCTCTCCTAATAGCTATTCAACAATTGAATTGACTCAATATATCCCATTGAATATTGGGGATTTCTTTGAAGTTGTATTTAACATAACTGTTGATGGTGATGCGGGTGTTCCAATTTCAGAAGCGGTCAGCTTAAACAAGGAACTCTATTCCCGAGGCATATCATTCATTAGCTATGATGGTGAACATTGGGATGACTTATATGATTTTTCAGTTTCATATCCTGGCCACACTTACGCTTCTCAAGTTGCCTGCATAAAGGCGTTCACAGTATTGAATCCGGTCAACACAACAATTAACTTGACTGTTGAAAACACTGACAGTCCTTCCATAATCAAGGCTTTGGTATTGAATGAGTATGGAAACCCTGTCCTGTCAGGCAATGTCACATTCAATATTGAAGGTCAGGATTATGTTGTGGATATCGTTAACGGCTATGCAAGCTTGTTCCATGTCTTCAAGAATTTCGGAGCTAATTTAATCACTGCAAGCTTTGAAAAGACAGGTTTCATTTCATCAAGTTCAAACGTCACAGTGGACATATCAAAAGGCGATATTGAAATCGCATTGTACAGCACTGTTGGACTGCTCGATGCTCATATCAGCATCACCCTCTCAAAACCGATCAATGAGACAGTATATGTTAATGTAAATCAAAGCATTCATGAGGTCACTGTCACTGATGGTGTTGGAAAACTTGATTTAACTGACTTGTACTATGGAAAATATGACGTTGAGGCATATTTTGTCAATGACTACTACAATTGTGTAAACGGCACTGATTCATTCAACATAAACTATCTTAAGACATTCATTGAGGCAAGTGATGCTGAAGCATATCATAATGATGACTTTACGTATTCTATCAGGCTATTGGACAGGAATAACAATCCTATTTCTGGAAAAACCATCAGATTCACTGTTTGTAAAGTAACCAAGGAGAACACTACCAATGATGAGGGTATTGCATCAGTAAACTTCAAACTGGATGTTGGAAGATATGCAATTGATGTTTCATGTCCTTATGATGGCAAATGCCTCGAATCAGAGATTTCCAAAAATATTTTAATCAAATCAACAATCTCATTGCCTGCAGCCACAAAATACACATTTAATTCAAGCTATATTGTATATCTCTTGGATGTCAACGGTCAGAAATTGGCCAATGAGGAAGTCACCCTCGCAATTGGGGCCAACAATTACGCCCTAAAAACAGATTCAAATGGAATGTTAAGCTATGATATCTATTTAACTCCAGGATCATACAACATTATTGTGAATAACCTCAACACAGGAGAGGTTAAAACCCAAAATATCAATGTTGTCAAAAGGATAACTGAAAACAAGGCTTTGACAATGTATTATGGTGCAGGTTCATCATATAAAGTCAGGATATTTGACGACAATGGTAATGTTGCTGAAAATGCAAAAGTGAAATTCACAGTCAACGGCAAGTCCTATTACAAGTACAGTGATTCCAATGGATATGCATCATTGAAAATATCCTTGAAGCCTAACAAGTATACAATAACTGCTGAATATAAGGGATTCAAGGTTTCCAATAAGATTACAGTCAAATCCACAATAATCGCCAAGGACAAGACTGTCAAAAAAGGAAAAACCATTAAGTTTAAAGCCAAATTATTGAATTCCAAGGGTAAAATCCTTAAAAACAAGAAATTAACCTTCAAGTTCAAGGGCAAGACCTATAAGGTAAAGACCAACAGTAAGGGTATTGCAACCCTGAAAATCACCAAGAGGTATAAGGTTGGAAAATACACCATTTCAACTAAATATTGTGCATTAAAAATAAAAAATAAGATAACAATTAAAAAATAAGGTTAAAAAACCTTATTTATTTGCTTTTATTAATTTTCTAGCTGCTTTAATGTCAGTATTGTAGATATGGCCTGAGGTTGAGTGGTAATGAACTCCGCCGAAGTTAAGTTTTTCTCCGACAATTTCCTTGTTAACTTCCTCTTTCATTTTTAAACCTAAATATGCGATGAAGAACATGTTTGAGTAGAATGCTCCGAAAATGTCATTGCTTCTGAATATGCAGTGTATTGTAAGCTCATTGTCACGCACAAGGCACTGGAGGAACTGAAGGCATGGAATGTCTTCCTCTTCTGCATCCTCAATAGGGTTGATTGTCACTGCCACTGCACGGTTTGATCCGGTTGCTGTCAGGATCCTTTTTTTCATGCTTTCGAACTGGTCAACGTCAAAGTGTGCGAATATACGGTTAGGGTATGTGTAGACGAACCCTTGTGTGTTGTTGATTATGTCTGGGTCTTCCACTGATTTTACATACTCGTATAATGCATCGCTTTTGATTGGGCATCCTTCAATGTCGTATTTTCCGGATTTGATGTCTGCAAGCATCATTTCGGTAGTGTAGTTTTGATATTTTGCCCTGAATTTCAAATCCATTGGGTCATCTATTACGTAGAAGTTTCCTAAACTTTCCAATAGATGATGATTTGAGTCCTTATATGTTTCCTTTCCGCTTTTCAAGATTTTATCTACAAAATCTAAGTAACATTGATTAATACTTAACATTTAAAACAGTCCTTTTAGTAAAATTAATTAAAACTTTGTAATTGTTAATATTAATATTTTATTTTTTTAAAAAATTTCCATAAACTAATTGCTTCATGTAGATTATCATTTTCCACATCATTGATTTTATATGATAATGCGGATATTTTAGATAATGCTTTCATTATTATGGATGGATATTTCTTAAAATTGATTTAATTAGTCATTAATTCAATTATTGGATATCTAAAATGAGTGGAGTTTTTGGTAAAAAAAGAAGTGTGGTAAAAATATGCTAGCAGGCATATTTTTCCATCAGTTTGAATAAGTCCTTGGCCCAGTCGGTTGAATCCTGCTTGGTAATGTTTTCTGGAATCTCATATACGAAAGTAGGATATCCTGCCTGTGCAATAGGCTTTGAAACAAGAACTGCAGATGTGGACTTGTATGACTCGTTTCCTGTCCGTGGATAATATCCGAAATCGCTGGTCTTGTTTATCTTTTTTGCAATTTTCACAGAGGCATTGTCCATTTCAGGTGTTGCCAGATAGAATCCTTCTCCATACCATTCCACATGTGAATGGCTGATGATTACGCAATCTGCATCTGATGAGGTAACGTCCGGATTTACAAAGTCATGAACAAGGCTTTCACCATTTGCCCTTCCCTTCTTGTAGTTTTTAGGGTCTTTGGTTACATTGACCTGATAGTGGATGATCTTGACGTCATCCCTTCCGTCAACATATTCTTTTGCCGCTTTTGTTTCAGGATCGATTGATAGTGTTTCCCTTGGATGAATGCCGGTAATCAATGCGATTGAATTGTTGGCGCTCATGTTCCCGTAGGTTATTTTCTCAACGGTACCTAAACTGTTGTTTCCAATAACTCGGTAGGGGGAATTGCTCTTTTGATACTCTTCACTAAAAATCAACAATCCCAGTATGAGCAAAAGAACCACAATAATAATGATTTTAGTTTTCTTTTGCAAAATTTCACCTTACTTGATATTTGGGTAATTATTGTATAATATACTTTGCTAAAAATCATCTAAAAAAGAGTAATGTGTGAATTAAAAAAACAGTATTGATATTATCCAGCCCAATCAATTAAGATTAAACCAGATAATAATACATTTATATACTGTTTTTTTGTGTTTGTTCGTTTGCGTTTTATAAAACGTGCATAAATTACATATCATTTTGGAAAAACATATTTCTATGTTTTCCAATTAAATTTATCTTGCTTAAACTATTTAAACTTAATTGAATAAGACTAGTTTTTAACTAGCCTTATCATCTGGAAATTTTAAAACTAAATATAGTTTCTCAAATATTTTGTAAAGAAAAGGGGAAAGTCTTTACAGTAATTAGTTTGTTAGGATAATATAAATGCTTTTTCTTTGATTTGAGCTCAATTTTGCAGGTTAAAATCGTTTTTGTAGTCAAAAAACTATTGCATTTATATATGATGATATTGAGACAATTAGCTATTTGCCTCAATTTTTAAACATTGCTCATTTTTCACTTATTTTTTAACAATTAATTTAATCAAATTCATGGAATTTAATGCGGATTTTTGGATACTTTTAAATATATTATTGAATATAATTATATATACTTAGATTATTTTAAGTGTAAATTCAAAAAAAGTGTGAAATATATGACAAACGAAGATTTTGCAAAAAAAATTAAAGACATTAGAGCTAGACAGGACATGTCTATAGAAGACCTCGCAGAAAGAAGTGGCGTAAAGCTTGAAGTTCTCAAAGCCATGGAAGCTGGGGAAGTAATTCCATCACTCACCCCGTTAACCAAGATGGCAAGAGCATTAGGGGTAAGGCTTGGAACATTCCTTGACGACACACCGGAACTCGGACCGGTAGTAACCCGTGGCGGAAAGACCGAAAACTCACTTTACTTCTCAGGCCGTGAAGACGTGACAAACGCAACCAACCTTGAGTTCCACTCATTAGGCGCAGGTAAAATAGACAGGAACATCGACCCGTTCATGATCGATATCCAGTTTGAGGAAGGGGAAAAGGAACTGTCCTCTCACGAGGGTGAAGAGTTCATTTATGTACTTGAAGGTGAAATTGAAGTCATCTACGGTAAGGAAACCTATGCAATCGGCGTAGGCGACACCATATTCTATGACTCAGCGGTACCGCACCACCTCCACGCGAAAAGCGAGAACGGCGCAAAGATATTAGCCGTACTATACACTCCGTACTAGGTGATTTAGGATGAATAAAATAACTTTCAAGCCAAAAACCGATAGATTTTACACTGCTGATTTTGAATTACACTTGGAAACATTGCAATTGGGATTGCATTAATGATTTGTATTTTGGTTAGTTATTTTATTATAAGATATTAGAGGTGAAGAGTATGAGTGAATTATTTACAGAGCTTCCATTAGGGAAGTTTTTCGAGTCAATGGTTGAAAAGCAACCAGATCATGAATTTATCGTTTATCCAGACAGAAACTTAAGATTTACATATAAGGAATTTGACGAAAGAGTAGACAACCTGGCAAAAGGAATGCTAGCTATCGGTATTGAAAAAGGAGACCATGTAGGGATATGGGCTAAAAACGTTCCTGAATGGCTCACATACATGTTTGCAACCGCAAAAATCGGTGCAACAATCGTTACAGTAAACACAGCTTACCAGTCACACGAGCTTGAATATGTCCTCAAGCAGTCCGACATGAAGGCACTGGCAATGACTGACGCTTTCAGGGACACAAGCTACTTTGATATTATCAATGAACTGGTACCGGAATTAAAAAGCTGTGCAAGGGGACACCTTGTTGCCGAGAAGTTCCCTCACCTGAAGTTCATCTTCCACGTCGGACAGGAAAAGCACCGTGGAATGTACAACACCAATGAGCTATTGCTTTTAGGAATGAACTATGATGATGACGAGTACCAGAAGGTGAAGGATTCCGTAACCCAGCATGACGTAATCAACATGCAGTACACATCCGGAACCGAAGGATTCCCAAAGGGCGTAATGCTCACCTCACGTAACATCGTAAACGACGGTTACTACATTGGGGAAAACATGTATTACACTCCTGAAGACAGACTGCTTCTCCAGGTGCCATTATTCCATTGTTTCGGTACAGTGCTTGGTGTTATGGCAGTAATCACTCACGGATCAACCATGGTTGTTCTTGAGGAATACGACCCTCTTCTAGCTATATCCTCAATCCAGAAGGAAAAATGTACCTCAATCTATGGTGTTCCGACAATGTTTATCGGTATGATGAACCATCCGATGTTTGACATGTTCGACATGAGCTCACTTCGTACAGGAATCATGGCAGGCTCAACTTGTCCTGTCGAGACCATGAAGGATGCGATTGAGAAAATGAACATGAAGGGAATAACCAGTGTATACGGCCTTACCGAGGCAGCACCTGGTTTTACACAAACAAACGCAAAGGATTCATTCGAGAAGAAAATCAACACTGTCGGACGTAAGTTCCCAAACATTGAGGTTAAAATCGTTGACCCTGACACCGGTGAGGAACTGGGACCTGGTGAGAAAGGGGAAATCATGTGCAGGGGATTCAACGTCATGAAAGGTTACTACAACATGCCTGAAAAGACCGCTGAAACCATCGAGCCTGACGGATGGCTTCACTCAGGAGACCTTGCGACAGTGGATGAGGACGGATACTACTCAATCGTGGGCCGTATCAAGGACATGATCATCCGTGGTGGGGAAAACATCTACCCTCGTGAAATCGAGGAGTTCCTGTTCACCAATGAATGCGTGCAGGACGTTCAGGTTGCAGGAATACCTGATGAGAAGTACGGTGAAATCGTAGGGGCATTCATCATCAAGGAAGAAGGATTTGATGATGTGACTGAAGCCGATATCCGTGACTTCTGTATAGGATCCATTGCAAGGTACAAGGTGCCTAAATACGTGTTCTTCGTCGATGAGTTCCCACTCACAACAAGTGGTAAGATTCAAAAGTATAAGCTGGGCGACTTAGGTCTCAAGCTATTGGATGAAAGACGCGAAAGGGGAGAATTGTAAATCTCCTTAACATTATTTTTTTATTTTAATTCATTTTTATCATTCATTATTTAGTTGCTATTTTTTTAATTACTTCACTATGAAAGCAATATTGCTTTGAGCTTGAAATAAGATTATCATTTCAATAAAAACCTTTTTAAATCAATAGGCCAATATATAATAGTGTTAAGTGCATTTAAACTTAACAGGTTGATATTATGTATGATGAAAAGAATTTTGATGAGAAATTTAAGGAACTTGGTGAGTACTATAATATCAATTCCCCAGATGAAATCCGCAAGCAATTGAAAATGAACGAGAACATCTTCACGCTACTTGAGGAGGTGAAGCCTTACCTTGAAGAATCATTCAGTGATGCTGAATACACTCTTGAGATGAATTTCGAACCTGAAATGGATGATGATTTTATAATTTTAAGAGTCGACGTTACTGAAGAGAGATTCAACAATGGCATTGGAGATGAAATGAGACAATTTGACTCTAAAACTCGTGAACTTTGGAAAAATGCAAATATCTGTCGTGAATTATGTGTAATGCCGGGGATTTTAGATGTTTGATTTTAGAAATGTCAAGGATGTGGCAGATTATCTTGCTCTTAGAGAAGGTGAGGAGTATAGTCGCTCTGCAATCAGCAGGTACTATTATTCACTTTTTGGTTGTGCCAGATTATATTTGATTTTAATCATGCATGAAACGGAATTCATCAGTGGAAAGAACATTCACAAGAGGATTTGCGACAGGTTAAAGAATTCTAATAACCCTACTGAAAATTCAATAGGTGGGATTTTAGAGAATTTAAGACAAATTAGAAATCAAGCGGATTATGATTGGGAAAAATATGATGGTTCTTTTTTCGAGAAAAGACTCAACTTCGTTAAAAAGGAGTCAAGAATAGGTCTTGAACAAATTGAAGCCCTCAAGAACTCACCACCACTTAAACTATAAATAAATTTTTTTTTAAATCATCAAAAATTTACACTTAGACATCACTATTGCCATGCAAGCAACCATAAAAAAGAAAACCTTTATATATAACCTGAAGGTAATGTTACTATGCACTTTAAATTAAACATCATCATTTGATATTATTTGAATTTGGACTCTGTACGAACTTTTGGGAATTTGGAGGCTGATAAAAATGACACCACACGTAAACATAACTGCATATGGGAGTGCAGTATTCTTTTAGACTCTATACGTCCAGTCATTTCACCTAGACTGGGCTGTAATTGTTATTAGTAAAAAGGCTTTTGAAATTTTATAAACCGTCATCATTTGAGGAATAAGTATGGAAACAAAAGGAAATATCAATTTAAACGTTAGAAAGACTGTTGAAAACTCCGTAGCAGGAAATGAGGATTTTCACTTTTATGTGGATGAACTCACATCCAGAGACTACATGCCCACCTATGCCGGAATGGCAGATGAGAAGTATGGGTATGATGAGATGGATGATGAGTTTTTTGAGTTTGTTGAAAGGAAAGCCAGTGAGGATGGAATCTACATCCGATTGGTGTTCGCCACAGGCCAGATGGACAATGGCGAAGCGGTGTTTCACCTGGAATACGGTGGAAGCGAAAGGGAGTTTCGCACTAGTGATGTGGACAATGTCCTTGTCTTTGAGTTTGCCGACTTTGGGGTAAAGGTCAAGGGAGATGAGTTAACTTTCGGAGCCACAATCGATGGGGGCTGCGGTCACACTCCATATTTTGCCGAGTTCGGTTCCGACAAGGCAAATGATGAGTTCATATCACCTAATAATCCTTTAAATCAGCTGGTTATTGAAATCATGAGGGGGATGATAAGATGATCAACAATTTTGTAAGCGGTTTTCAGCTATTAATTGTAATGCTTTCAGTGTCAATAATAATGTACACGATACTTAGGGGGGATGATAGAAAAAGCAGCTATTACACACTGCTGCTTAATCTGTGCATGCTGTGGATGGTATTGATTTAGAGGTTTGAATGCATTTAAATTTAGCCCAATATTCACAAGAGATTTATGAGTTTTTAAGTGCCGAGACACTTGAAAAAATAGACTATGGCATTTTGGACTTGTCCAATGTCTGTGACTTGGAGTTGAGGGAGGTTCTTCATTTTTTTGAGGAGCTTCTCACAATGGAGCTGAAAGTTAACTATATGGAAAACAGCACCGGGATTTTCAGGGTCCATACTGTTGACGGAGGGTATTGCTACCGGGAATTTGGAAATGTCCTTGAAGCTGACTCGATTGATGAGTTAAGGGAGTTGGTTTTGAGCGAGAACAGGATATGGTATGTCTTTGATGATTTACTTTCAGATGAAATTATTTAGGTGAATTTACTTCACTTTAATTATTTTTTTAAATTTTAAATAATTTGTAATTTATTGAATATTATTCAACTTGTTGAAAATTCATAATGTCATATTTTTTTTACTTTTTTTATTCATTTTCAATTTCATATTGTTGCATGATTAAACAGTAATAATCGTTTATTTTAACTTTTTAGGCAATTATAAACTTTTTTTATTCAATTTTTTTAAAGCAATTTGGCCATATAATTATAACATTTATATATTATTGCAAACAAATGTATAGTTCGTAAGGGAATGGTCGATTTTTGTTTGATTGTACAAAAACGGTTTTTTAATCAAGCAGATTTAAAATCAAAATGAAATTTGTACAGTAAAATCGAATAATTATTGTCATTCTTTTATGATTTGATCATGTTTCATGATTGAATTGGTATGATAAATAATATTTATTATACGGGTAAGTAAAAAATTGTATTCATAATGGAGGAGATAATATCAATAGAAAAATAGAAAAATCTATTTTACTTATTTTGATATTATTCTTGTTCGTATCTTTAGTGGGAGTAGTTAGTGCATCGCAGGATTCAGCAATGAATAATACGATATCGACAGACACGGGTGGTGATAACCTACCGTTGATGTTGCAAGATGAAACTACAGTTGATAAATTACAGGCCAGTAACGATGATAAATTATCGGCCACACATGATGTGTCTGGTTCAACAGTTCAGGACATCAAAAATCTGTTTGATTCCGGAGCTGTTCAGGAAGGAGACACAATCTATTTGGGAAACCAAAGTATCTCATCCACTTGGGGTGAATGGGATGCAAACCAAGTAATTAATGTTAATGTCGCTAATGTGATTATTTCCGGTGGAACTAGTGATAATCCAAATGGATTTTCAACAATTGACGCTCATTCAGCAAAAGTGTTTAGCTTTAATGCAGCCGGAATAACATTGAACAACGTTAAGATTTTAAATTCCTATGGTGGAAATGGACCTGGATCTGCAATTAATATCGATGCTTCAGATTGTACAATAAACAATTGTGTATTTGAAAATTGTCAAGTAAAAGAAGGTGGTGCTATTCATGGATCTAGTTCCGCTTCAAATACCCAAATTACCAATTGTAACTTTACAAATAATGAAGCTAGATGGAGTGGATCTGGTGGAGCAATCTACTTTGCAGGTTCCGATAATAAAATTGATGGTTGTAATTTCGAACAAAACGCTGCAGGTACTTACGGGGCTGTTTATAGTGCCGGAAACCTTGCAATAACAAATTCCAATTTCAACCAAAACATTGCATCAGGTTCTGCTGCTGTTTATAGTGGAGGAACTCTTACAGTGAGAAATTCTAATTTCACTTCAAATGGTAGAGCTATTAATGCTCATTCCGATGCAGAATTAACTGATTGTAAAGTAGAAAATCATGAATCATCTAATGCAGCAGTTACAGTTTTAGGTACAGCAACTGTAAGAAATTCCAACTTTACTAGCAATAAAGCTAGCAATGGTAATGGTGGAGCATTAGATGTTACTGGAGCTAATTCTGTAGTTGATAACTGTAACTTTGTCGGCAACGAAGCTACTAAAGCATATTTGTCTGGTGGTGCAGTTGCATTACATGGTTCTGGTTCAACTATTTTAAACAGTAATTTTGAAAGAAACAAAGCAGGACAAGGTGGTGCAGTAAGTATTGAAACATTAAGTATTAGTATTGATAACTGTAATTTCACTGAAAATGAGGCTGCAACTGGTGGTGCAATTTATATTAACAATGATAATACCGCCATATCAAATTCTAATTTCAATGAAAACACTGCTACCAGTCAAGGTGGAGCAATATACATTGCTGACAACTGTCACAATGCACAAATGACTGACTCTAATTTCACAGACAACAATGCTGCTACAGGAAAAGCAATTTATGCTGACGGTAGTGGTGACGGTAAAGTAACAAACTGTGAACTTGGTGGAGTAACTGATTTAACTGTTACTGGAGGATATCCTAAATTAACATTTACTCTGGCAACAGACTACTCAAACATTGTTGTAGGAAACATTGACGGAGCATCTGGTGGCGACGGCTCTAAAGTTCCATTACCAAACGAAGAAATCCAAGTGGAAATCCGTAATAGTAATGGTGATTTAGTTGACACTGTCACTGGTGTAACCGATAGTAACGGACAGATAGTCTATGATTACTCACATCTTCCAAAAGATACCTACACATATACCGCAACTTATTTGGACGGTAAAACAAAAGAGGGTACTTTTGGTATTATAGAAGTTGAGGGTAACGGATTTTCTGATATTCAAAGGGCAATCGACAACGCTCAAGCTGGCGACATCATTTTCCTTAAAGATATCACTTATCTAAATGATATTGATGGAACTATGGTTATTGACAAAACTCTTTCAATAATCGGTACTGATGGAACTGTCTTGGATGCGGAAGGTGAATCCAGAATATTCACCATCAATGATGGTGTAAGTAATGTGGTTCTGGACCATATGAATTTCATAAACGGTAATGTCGCTGATGGTGACGGTGGAGCAATTTATGTTGGTGCAAATGCACACAATTTCAATGTATTGAATTCAAACTTCACAAACAACCATGCGGACAGTGAAGGTGCTGACGGTGGAGCAATTTATGTTGCTGGAGGTTCCAATAATGGTGTAATAAGCAATGTAACTTTCATCAACAACACTGCCGATATCGGTGGTGGAGCCGTCAAAATCCAAAACGGTTATGAATGGAATGTATATAACTCTACATTCACCAACAACACCGCTTACGGTAATGGTGAAGATGCAGGTAGAGGTATTGAAAACGGTGGAGGAGCTATCTGGTCATGTTATGGTGAAGTTGGCATACACAACTCCACATTTACAGCCAACAAAGGTACCTATGGTGGTGCATTAAGAGGACCGTTCAATACTGAAGATTCCGAGTTCTACGACAATGTGGCTACCAACGGTAACGGTGGTGCTATTGACGTGACCATCGATGTATATTATGTTCAACCTCCGGTTCTCAGCTATGTTAACACTACATTTGTTAACAACACTGCAAGAGGAGACCGTGGTGATGAGCGTGCTCAAGGTGGAGGAGTTCACATGTATAATATTGAACACGTAGAAATCCTTGAGTGTGAATTCTACAACAACACCGCAGACAGGGGTGGAGCAATCGATTTATACATCATTAACACAGTTAATGTTGACAATTCCATCATTAAAAACAACACCGCTACCTCAGAAGGTGGAGGACTGTACATCAACACTACAGACACTCCAAGTACATTCACCAATTCCAATATCTCCGATAACAGTGCAGGTACTGAAGGTGGAGCTATTTGTCTTGTTGCAAATGGCGCTTTATTTGAAAACGTGACTTCAGTAAACAACACTGCTGCAAAAGGAGGTTCCGCATATATTGAAGGTAATAATACTTTGGTACAGAACTGTACTTTCAGTAACAACAAGGCGATTGTAACTGATCAAGAGAACTCAGGTGTTGGTGGGGCAATTGATATTGTCGGTAACGACTGTCATCTTTTCAATGTAACATCAGACAACAACACCGCTTACCGTGGTGGATCAACATTCATCAGGGGTAACAACACCTTAGTCATGGATTCTGAATTCGACAACAACAACGCTACCCTCAGGGGTGGAGGTTTGAACATTGCAGGTTCAGGATGTCAAATAATCAACGTTGACGTATCCAACAACAATGCGTTTGATAGTGATGAGGATGAATCCGGTCTCGGTGGAGGTCTCTATATTGTTGCTGACGGAACACTCTTGAGAAATGTAACTGCTGATAACAACGCCGCTAAAAACGGTGGTGGAGCATACATCAAGGGTAATGATGTGATTGTAGACAATTGTACATTAAGTAACAACAGAGCTATCTACAACGAAAGCCAAACCAATACATCCGGTCTCGGTGGAGCATTGGACATTTTAGGTAATGGATGTAACGTTACAAATGTTAATTCATTCAATAACAGTGCTCATCGTGGAGGATCCACTTTCATTCGTGGTAACAACACTCGTGTTGAAGACTGTAAATTGGATGGTAACAACGCTACCCTCAGGGGTGGAGGATTGAACATCGCTGAATGTGAAAACTGTACTGTTACAAATGTGGAAATCAACAACAACCATGCAGGCCTTATGGGTGGTGGTATTTACGTAGTTTCCGATGGAGCTCAATTCACAAATATCACTGCTGATAACAACAATGCTGAACGTGGTGGAGGAGCTTTCATTAACGGTACTGGCGTATTGGTTCAGGACTCAGAGTTCAACAACAACAAGGCTAACTTCAACGAAAGCAATCCTAACTCAACCGGTCTCGGTGGAGCATTGGACATTGCAGGTAATGACTGTCATATTATTAACACACACTCCAACAACAACACCGCTTACCGTGGTGGGTCAACATTCATTAGGGGTGACAACACATTGATTGAAAACTGTAACCTGGACAATAACTCCGCAACCCTCAGGGGTGGTGGATTGAACATTGCAGGTGACAATTGTACAGTTAACAATGTGAGTGTATCCAATAACAAGGCAGGTACCATGGGTGGTGGGCTTTACATCATGTCCAACGGTACAACCATTAATGGTATCATTGCAGACAACAACACCGCTCAACGTGGAGGATCCACATTCATCAACGGTACTAATGTAATCGTTAAAAACGGTGAGTTAAACAATAACAAGGCTATCTATAACGGTACCGATAACACCGGTTTAGGTGGTGGATTCGACATTGTCGGTGACAATATTTTAGTTGACAATGTTCACTCAAACAACAACACCGCTTATCGTGGTGGTTCCACATTCATCAGAGGTTCAAATGTGACTGTTCAGAACTGTAACCTGGACAACAACACCGCTGAAATCAGAGGTGGAGCATTGAACATCGGAGGCGGTGACAACTGTAAGATTATAAATGTCAGTGTGTCAAACAACCGTGCTTCCGAGAAAGGTGGAGCTGTATATGTAGTTGGTGACAATGCATTCTTTGATAATGTGACTTCTATACACAATCATGCTGAACGTGGTGGATCATCATTCATCGAAGGTAACAATGTCACTGTAATAAATTCCGACTTGAACAACAACACTGCTAGTGTTCGTGGTGGTGGATTAAACGTTGCAGGAGACGGATGTACATTTGTCAATGTGACCCTGTCAAATTGTAACGCTACCGAAGAGGGTGGTGCTATTTACGTTAGAGGAAACGATAATGAATTCGATAACGTAACTTCAGTAAACAACCATGCTCATTCAGGTGGATCCACCTATATTACAGGTAATAACACCATTGTAAAGGATTGTACACTTGTTGACAATAGTGCTATATCCTCTGGTGGTGCAATAGCAATCGAAGGAAACAATAATAATTTCACAGGAAACAACATTTCTAAAAATACTGCGTATATGGGTGGAGCTATCTCTATTGATGGTGAGAACAATCTGTTCACATACAACAACATTACCTTCAATGAAGCTCACAACAATGATGAATATCCTTTATACAGTTCTGGAGGAGCTATGGCCATACAAGGAGAAAACACCAATTTCACCCATAACAACATTTCATGCAATTTCGCAGATGAAACTGGTGGTGCAATGGTTTGTTATGGTGATAATTTATACATGGAAGACATCTTTGCTTTCAACAATTCTGCAGAAAATGGTGGTTTTGCCCAAATCATGTGGGCTAATGATTTAATCATTAAGAACTCTACATTCCTAAGCAACCAGGCTACAGGAAATATCGATAGAGATAGGGGTGAAGGTGGAGCAATTCATGTTTCAAACTCTGAAAACATTGATATTCAAGGATACTTCAGCTACAACACAGCTACAAACGGTTCTGCAATCTATGTGCAAGATTCAACATTAAAGGTTCATGATTCAACATTCTTTGACAATCAGGCTAAATCCTACTTGCTCATCATTGACTATGACAGATGGAACAGTACCGCTAACTGTACTGTTAAAGGAGTTTGCAATTGTACTTGCAATTGCTCAAGCCATAATGTAGTAAATCGTGAAAATACCATGAACAATGTGCATAATAGGATGTTGGACAAAATGCGTGCCAACGGAATGATTGATCTTATTCGTGCAAGCAACTATGATGTTTGCGAATGTGAATGCGGATGTGAAGGACACTGTGCAGATGATGGTTCATGTGACTGTTCTTGTGAAGACTATAAATACATTGCAACAGTATATGAAGGTGAAAACATCACAATCATTGTCTACCATAAAGGTGGTGACAATATTGCTAATGCAATGTATAACAGAGATAGTGATGTTCTTGTAAACAATATCAGCTATCCTTTCTATGACAAAGACGGCAATGAAGTCATTAAGCAAACTCCATCAGAAGACATTAATCCTGTAATCGGTCCTGAAAACAGTCATGACGGTGAGGATATCTATCAATATCCTTTCGAAAACAATCAGATTATCACAATCATTGTTTATAATGAATCTGGTAATGTAGTGAAAAATGTCACATATGATGAAATTAATAAAACCGACATTTATGGTGCTACCAAATTGCTTTTAACCAATTTAACAGTAGGAAACTATACTGTTCACGCAATTTACAGGGAAAGTACCTATTACACTGCTATTGAAAACAAATCTTCATTCAGGGCAATACCTATTGAAGATGAATTGGTTCAAAAAATTACTGTCAATGAGACTGTTTTAGTTGGGGATAATGTTGATTTTGTTGTTATTGTAAATAACACTAACAATTTCACCCTGCACAATGTTACTATTACTGAAATATTCAATACAGCTGAATTACAGTATGTTAACCATACTAACAGCCGTTTATGGATAATAAACAGTACTTATTATATTAATAAGACTGTTGACGGTAAAAAAGTAAATTATACTTGTATAGTATTTAAATATCAAGGTGATTTAGCAGGTAATTCAAGTGCTAACTTTACTATAACATTCAATACATTGACTACCGGTACTTTAGTAAATACAGTCAATTTAACAACCAATGAGACAGGAAACAAGACAATGTCTGCAAGCAACAAGACCAAGGTCTTAAAATTGCTTGATAAGATCACTGTCAATGAGACTGTTTTCGTTGGTGATAATGTTGATTTCATTGTAGTTGTTACAAATCATGGTATTGCAAACGGTACAAATAGCTCAACCAATAAGACTATTTACCTCACTTTGCATAATGTGACTATTACCGAGATTTTCAACACTGCTGAATTGAAATATTTAAACCATACCAATAATGACAAATGGGTAATAAACAACACTTATTACATCACAAAAACTGTTGGTGATGTGGCTGTTAATTACACATGCATGGTATTTAAATATCAAGGCAGTTTAGATGTGAATGAAAGTGCAAACTTCACTATCACATTCAAAACATTGAAAACCGGAGTTTTAGTAAATACAGTCAATTTAACAACTAATGAAACAGGCAATAAAATTATTACTGCAAACAATGACACATTGGCTTTAAAATTAGTTGAAAAATTAACAATCAACAAAACTGTTATTGTTGGTCAAAATGTTACCTTTACAATTGTGGTTAATAACACCTTCAATATTACTTTACACAACATTACAATTACTGAAATCTTCAATTCCACACAATTGGAATATATGAATCATACAAATTCCAAAGTATGGATTAAAGAGGGTAATGTATTCAAATATAAAGGTAATTTAACTGCATATCAAAGTTTAAGCTTTAACATAACATTTAATGCAAAAACCAATGGTACTTTTGTAAACACTGTTAATTTAACAACCAATGAAACCGGAAACAGTATTGATACAGCTAACAATACAACTGTTGTTTACAAACCTAACATGACTGTTGAGAAAGTTTCATTGAATGTGACTGACTTTGTCATTGTAAATGACACTGTTGCATTTAATATTACTGTATTCAACAAAGGGGACTGTAATTTAAGCAAAGTTAATGTTACTGAATCATTCAAAGCAAATGAATTTAAGTTCATTAGATTTGTTGGTGCTGATTGGTCATCTGTGGATAATAAGACTTTTGTTTATGGCAAAAATCTCACTGTTGGTGGTAACGCTACATTCACTATTTACTTCAAAGCATTGATTAACGGTACTTTAGTGAATAATGTTACTGCTAGGTCTAATATGACTAATGATACTAATAGTTCTGCTAATGTTACTGTTTACAATCCTAATATGACTGTTGAGAAGGTAAGCTTGAACATTACTGACTTTGTTATTGTGAATAACACTGTTGCGTTTAATATTACTGTATTCAACAAGGGTGATTGTAATTTAAGCAAAGTTAATGTGACTGAGGCTTTCAATGCTGATGAGTTTGAGTTTATCAGATTTGTTGGTGATGATTGGACTGCATCCAAAGACAATAAGACTTTCTTCTATGGAAAAGAACTTGTTGTTGGAGGTAATGCTACATTCACAGTTTACTTCAAGGCTTTAACTAATGGAACATTAGTGAATAATGTTACTGCTAGGTCTAATGTAACTAATGATACTAATAGTTCTGCTAATGTTACTGTTTACAATCCTAATATGACTGTTGAGAAGGTAAGTTTGAACATTACTGACTTTATTATTGTGAATAACACTGTTGCGTTTAACATTACTGTATTCAACAAGGGTGATTGTAATTTAAGCAAAGTTAATGTGACTGAGGCTTTCAATGCTGATGAGTTTGAGTTTATCAGGTTAGTTGGTGCTGATTGGAAGTCCGATGACAACAAGACTTTCGTTTATACTAAAGATCTTGCTGTTGGTGCTAACGCTACATTCACAGTTTATTTCAAGGCTTTAACTAATGGAACATTAGTAAACAATGTAACTGCTAGATCAAATGTAACTAATGATACTAATAGTTCTGCTAATGTGACTGTTTACAATCCTAATATGACTGTTGAGAAGGTAAGTTTGAACATTACTGACTTTGTTATTGTGAATAACACTGTTGCGTTTAATATTACTGTATTCAACAAAGGGGACTGTACTTTAGGTAATGTGAATGTTACTGAGGCTTTCAATGCTGATGAGTTTGAGTTTATCAGGTTTGTTGGTGCTGATTGGAAGTCTGAAGACAACAAGACTTTTGTTTATACTAAAGATCTTGCTGTTGGTGCTAACGCTACATTCACAATTTATTTCAAGGCATTAACCAATGGAACATTAGTCAATAACGTTACTGCTAGGTCTAATGTGACTAACGATACTAATGACACTGCTAATGTGACTGTTTACAATCCTAATATGACTGTTGAGAAGGTAAGTTTGAACATTACTGACTTTGTTATTGTTAATGATACTGTTGCGTTTAATATTACTGTATTCAACAAAGGGGACTGTGACTTGCACAATGTGACTGTTACTGATGTATTTGACTCTGATGAGTTCACATTCATTAGATACTCTGAGGATAAAGGTTGGACCAAATCTGCAGAGGGTTATGTTTTCACTTATGGCAATCTTGCCAAAGGCAGAAACGCTACCTTCACTGTTTGGTTTACCGCTAAAGTCAATGGTACTTTAAACAACACTGCTATTGCTAAATCCAATGAAACCAATGAAACAAACAGCACTGCTAACGTTACCGTATACAACCCTAACATGACTGTTGTGAAAGTAAGTTTGAATGCTACTGATTTCGTTATTGTTAATGATACTGTTGCGTTTAATATTACTGTATTCAACACTGGGGACTGTGACTTGCATAATGTGACTGTTACTGATGTATTTGACTCTGATGAGTTCACATTTGTTGGTTATTCTGAGGATAAAGGTTGGACCAAATCTGAATCAGGTTATGTTTTCACTTATGGCGATCTTGTCAAAGGCGGAAACGCTACATTCACTGTTTGGTTTACCGTTAAAGTCAATGGTACTTTAAACAACACTGCTGTTGCTAAATCCAATGAAACCAATGAAACCAACAGTACTGATAACGTAACTGTTTCAAACCCTGGTTTAGGCGTTGTGAAAGTTTCATTGAATGCAACCGACTTTGTTATTGTGAATAATACTGTTGCATTTAATATTACAGTAATCAACAAAGGTTCCAGTGATTTACACAATGTGACTGTTACTGAAAGTTACATACCTAAGGAATTGACTTATATAAACCATTCTGATAAGGATTTATGGATTAGATCTGGTGATGTTTTCACTTATCAACAAACTCTTGTTAAAGGTGGAAACGCTACATTCACTATTTGGTTCATAGCCAATACCAATGGAACTTTAGTCAATAATGTAACCGCTAAGTCTAATGAAACCAATGAAACCAATGACACAGCAGATGTAACTGTTTACCTGCCTAATATGACTGTTGAGAAAGTAAGCTTAAATATTACTGACTTTGTTATTGTGAATAACACTGTTGCGTTTAATATTACTGTATTCAACAAAGGGGACTGTACTTT